>CAMVRT010000014.1 GCA_947169975.1 uncultured Oscillospiraceae bacterium | reverse complement strand
CCAAATAGTCTTACTCCTCCCATCGCTCCTCTTTGTTCGGTTTTCAGGGTACAAATACGTTATCCTGACTCACATCACAAACCAGCGAAGCGTTTGTGATGTGAAAAGGAGACACAGCGAAATGAGTGAGACGTGGCGCTTACGCCGCGGCGAGTGATATGGAACTTGTGTCGACGCAGTTGGTGCTGATTAGGGCGAGGGTCCACCCGTTCCCATCCCGAACACGGAAGTTAAGCTCGCTTCTGCCCACGATACTTGGCTGGAGACGGCCCGGAAAAATAGGTAGCGCCAACACAAAAGGTCGTGACCGAAAGGTTGCGACCTTTTGCTATTTCGTACCATATTGACTTGAGGCATAAATTATGATTATTATAGTTTGTGGTACTAATATCAGACAGGCGGCAGAGGTCCATGCCATCTCCTGGCGCGAATCACATCGCGACATTTGTTCAGAGGAATTCATTGCCGTACACACGGCAGAGATGCAGATGGAATATTTGAAAAGTCAAATGAACAAAGGTGCTGCCATCTATCTGCTGTCTGATGCCGGTAAACCTGTTGGAATTGTTTCCATACGGGATGATGTTGTCGGTGATTTGTACGTGCTCCCGGACGAGCAGGGCAGGGGATACGGCACACAGCTTCTTCGCTTCGCCATGGAGAAATGCACCGGGACGCCGACGCTGTGGGTGCTGAACAGCAACCGGCGCGCCATGAACCTCTATGAGCGGCTTGGCTTTCATGCCACGGGGGAGTGTCATATTCTCTCGGAAACACTGTCGGAAATCGAAATGGTGTACAGCGGATAAAAGAAGCCCCGGACGAATCGTCCGGGACTTCTTTGTATATCTCACAGATTCCGCATCACGCTGTCATCGCACTGCACGGTGATTTCCCGCACAGCGTTGGGATCAGCTGGCTTGCCGTGCACGGAAGCAGCCGCCTCAAATCGTTCCGGGTGATCCCGCCGCTCCAAGAACTTGGGGGCCACCTGGGGGAAGAGGGCGAGACTCAACACGTCCTCCTCGGATCGGGCGATGTCCTTGAACTCCGCCTTGTACTTCTCCAGCTCCGGCTCCAGCAGATCGGCAGGCCGGCAGGTGATCACATCCTCCGGCTTGATGCCGGCTTTGGCACGCACCTCATCGTTGACCTCGCCGGGCAGACGGCCGTATTCACCGCGCAGCAGCGCCTTGGACTCCTTGGGGAACACCTTGTACCGTTCGCCCATGATGACATTCATGACAGACTGGGTTCCCACGATCTGGCTGGTGGGCGTCACCAGCGGGGGATAGCCGAAGTCCCTGCGGACACGGGGGATCTCCTCCAGCACGTCGTAGAGCCGATCCTCCTTCTTGGCCTCCTTCAGCTGGTTGATCATGTTGGACAGCATGCCGCCGGGCACCTGATAGCGCAGGGTGTTGGTGTCCACTCGCAGAACCTTGGGGTTCAAAATCCCGTCGTCCTGCAGCCGCTGGGCCACCGTGCGGAAATGGGCCGCTGCGCCGGACATCTTCTCCAGATCCAGCCCCGTATCACGGACGGTGCCCTGCAGCGTGGCCACCAGAGACTCGGTGGCGGGCTGGGAGGTGCCGTTGGCCATGGGTGAGAGGGCGGTGTCAACGATATCCACGCCGGCGTAAGCCGCCATCAGCAGCGTCATGTCGCCGGTGCCGGTGGTGTTGTGGGTGTGGAGATGGATGGGGACGCTGACGGTCTCCTTCAGTGCTTTCACCAGGGAATAGGCCTCCATGGGCAGCAGCAGGTTGGCCATGTCCTTGATGCAGATGGCGTCGGCGCCCATCTGCTCCAGTTCACGGGCCAGCTTGACGAAATACGCCTCATTGTGGATGGGGGAGATGGTGTAGCTGAGCGCCGCCTCCACCTGACCGCCGTATTTTTTGGTGGCACGGATGGCGGCCTCCAAATTGCGGACGTCGTTCAGGGCGTCGAAAATGCGGATGATATCGATGCCGTTTTCCACACTCTTGCGGCAGAAGGCGTCCACCACATCGTCGGCGTAGTGCTTGTAGCCCAGAATGTTCTGGCCGCGAAACAGCATCTGCAGCTTGGTGTGCTTCACATGAGCGCGGATGGTGCGCAGACGCTCCCAGGGATCCTCATTGAGAAAACGCATGCAGGCGTCGAAGGTGGCGCCGCCCCAGCACTCCAGAGAGTAGTAGCCGATGCTGTCCAGCATCTCCAGGGCGGGGAGCATCTCCGCCGTCGTCATGCGGGTGGCGGCTTGGGACTGGTGCGCGTCGCGGAGAATGGTGTCGGTGATCAGCAGAGGCTTGTTTGACAGAAATTCCATATCGTACCTCCATTAACCGAACAGGGAGATCAGCACGCCCGCGGCGATGGCGGAGCCGATGACGCCGGCCACGTTGGGACCCATGGCGTGCATCAGCAGGAAGTTGTGGGGATTGTACTGCTGCCCCACCTTCTGGCTGACACGGGCTGCCATGGGCACGGCGGATACGCCGGCCGAGCCGATGAGCGGGTTGATCTTCTCCTTGAGAAACAGGTTCATGAACTTGGCCAGCAGCACGCCGCCTGCAGTGCCCAGCGCAAAGGCCAGAACGCCGAAGATCAGGATACCGGCCGTTTTCCAGGCGATAAAGGTTGCACCCGTGGCGGTTGCGCCTACGGACACGCCCAGGAAGACGGTGACGGTATTCATCAGCTCATTCTGCACCGTCTTGCTGAGCCGCTCGGTGACGCCGCTTTCCTTGATGAGATTGCCCAGCATCAGGAAGCCCACCAGCGGGGCGGCGGAGGGCACCAGCAGCGCTACGAAAATGGTGACGACGATGGGGAAGATGATCTTCTCCGTCCTGGTGACGGTGCGCAGAGGCTTCATGACGATCCGGCGCTCGGCGTCGGTGGTCAGCGCCTTCATGATAGGTGGCTGGATCAGCGGCACCATCGCCATATAGGAATAGGCCGCCACGGCGATGGGTCCCAGCAGAGAGGGGGCCAGCAGGGCGGTGGTGAAGATGGCCGTGGGGCCGTCAGCACCGCCGATGATGCCCACGGAGGCCGCCTCCGCACCGGAAAAGCCCAGCATGCGAAAGATCACGAAGGTGAGGAAGATGCCGATCTGGGCGGCAGCGCCCAGCAGCAGGCTCTTGGGATTGGCAATCAGCGGGCTGAAATCGGTCATAGCGCCCACGCCCAGGAAGATGAGGCAGGGGTAGAGGCCCAGCTTGATGCCCAGATACAGCACGTCCAGCAGTCCCGCCGGGACGCTGTGCCCCACGGTGACGGTGGAGAGCACCGCGTCGGACACGCCGGCCGCGGCCATCTCATCGATAAACTCCTGGGTCACCGGTGCGCCGCCGAAGATGTCCCAGTGAACATGGCCGCCGGCGAACAGGATCTCGTGGAACATATTGGCGCCGGGCAGGTTGGTCAGCAGCATGCCGAAGGCGATGGGCACCAGCAGCAGCGGCTCAAATTTCTTCACGATGCCCAGCCACAGCAGGCCGCAGGCGATGAGGATCATCACCGCGCACTTCCAGTTATCGCCTGCGAAGAACTGCACGAAGCCGGTGCTGTTCAAAAAGTTTTGTATTGCTTCCATGGCTTCGTCCTCCGCAGCCTCAGCGGATGGCGCACAGCGCCGCGCCGGTCTCCACGGCGGAGCCCTTGCTCACGGACACAGAGACCACGGTGCCGTCCCGGGGACAGACGATCTCGTTTTCCATCTTCATGGCCTCCAGGATCATCAGCACCTGGCCTTTCTTCACGGCGTCGCCGGCCTTGACGTTGACGGCCAGAATGCTGCCGGGCATGGGTGCGGCGATGACCTCGCCGCCGGCTGCAGGCGCAGCCGGAGCGGCCGGGGCAGTGGGAGCAGCCGCTGCCGCGCCGGAGATCTCCTCGATCTCCACCTCATAGACGGTGCCGTTGACGTTGACTTTGTACTTTTTCATGAGAGACCCTCCTTATCAGAGTTTCCTGACAGATACGATGCGGAACGCGGAAACATCCGTGCCCAGCTCCTCGGCGATGGCGGCGGAGATGGCTGCGATGAGCTCACCGCCGTTGGACACGGTGCGCTCCGGTGCGGGGACAGGGGCGGGAGAAGGCTGCTCCACGCCGCGGAAGAGCTTGCCCATGACCCAGACCAGCACGATGAGACAGATCAGGCCGAAAAAGACGGTTCCCACGCCCATCAGCACGGCAAGCAAATCACTGAATTCCATAATTTCCGATACCTCCCATAATATAGGATTGTTTATATGATAACAATCTATTCCCGCAAATGCAACAAAATTCATGGAGATTTCCAAAAATCGACAGAATGACGGAAATCGGGTGCGCAGAATCTGCAAAAGCCACAAATGCAAAGCACGTCATTCTATGATATACTATCTAAATTAAGAAAACGGTCGCAGGAAGGGGGCGGCGCGCATGCAATACGGATCGGTCAGACGCGGCGTCTTTCTGGAGCGCCCCAACCGATTTATTGCCCGGGTAATAATGGACGGTGAGACGGTGGTCTGCCATGTGAAAAACACGGGACGCTGCCGGGAGCTGCTGGTGCCCGGGGCCACCGTCTATCTGGCGGCGGGGGAAAACCCCGGCCGCAAAACCGCCTGGGATCTCATCGCGGTGGAGAAGGGAACAAAGCTGATCAACATGGACGCCCAGGCGCCCAACCGGGTCTTTGCCGAGTTTGCGCGGTCCTTTGAGCCGAATACGGCGGCGGTCCACCCGGAGTTTACGGTGGGTGAGTCCCGGCTGGACTTCTGCCTGGAGCTGCAGGATGGCGGCTTCCATTATATTGAGGTCAAGGGCGTCACGCTGGAGCAGGATGGCCACGCCCGTTTTCCCGACGCACCCACGGAGCGGGGTGTCAAGCACCTGCGGGAGCTGACGCGCCTTGTGGCGGAGGGACGCCGCGCCACGGCATTCTTTGTCATTCAGATGGCGGACGTAAAAGACTTTTCCCCCAACGATGACACCCACCCCGCCTTTGGCGAGGCGCTGCGGCAGGCAGCCGCCGCCGGTGTGAACGTGGCCGCGTACACCTGCCGCGTTACGCCGGATTCACTGGCCATAGATGAGGCTGTACCTGTTGTATTATAAAAGCTGACAAGGGAAACTGCTTGTCAGCAGATACAGAGTAAAGGGCGTGCTGCAAAATGGGTTGCAGCACGCCCTTTGCTTATTCGCCTATCTGTTCCATAAGATGTGCGGTGATCCGGGCCGTCAGTCCCCACAGGGGATGGGACAGCCCGCGGTAAATGGGCACCTCGATGCCCAGCGGTGCCCAGGGATAGTCCGGGGCCACGCCTACGGCGTCGTAGGGGAAGTCCTCCGGGTGGATGGGTACCTTGCGGCGGTAGATCTCCGGCGGATGCTCTCGCAGCCATTGAAGCGGCACGGTGAACACCTCCGCCACCTCGTCCGGACCGATGGGCAGGGCGGCGGGATCGTCGATGTGCAGCACGGCCAGCACGGGGTAGATGATGCTTTGGCCGCGCAGCACGAAGTCCAGCTGCCCGATGATCTCGATCCGGTCCGCTGCCACGCCCAGCTCCTCCCGGGTCTCCCGCAGGGCGCATGTCACCGGCGTCTCCCCGGGCTCCATCTCGCCGCCGGGGAAGCAGACCTCGCCGGGCTGATGGTGCAGTTTGGCGGCGCGCACCTCGTAGAGCAGGTGGATGCCGTCCGGCTGCTCCAGAAGCGGCGCCAGCACGGCGTATTCTCCCCGCGCACCCTGCAGCGTAGGCCGGTGGGCGCTGAGCTTGTCCCGGATCCGGGCGATATCCATGTCATCACATCCTTTGGCCGCATTATACACCCCCGGCGGGGAAATGGGAATAGACAATCCCCCATCTTCCGACGGAGTCAGCCAAATGAAAGCATCGCAGATTTCGCGTCCGCGGACGCGAAGATATCAGATCGTATTTTCTGACGACATGCGCGTCAGAAAATACACCGATCAGCCTGCAAACGTGCGAACGAAGTGAGTGCGCTGCAGCAGGCTGCAAGCCCATTGCCCAAAAACGGTTTGCCGTTTTTGGGCAGTTGAGTAAAATCCCCCCATCGAGGGATGGGGGGATGATCTGTGCGTTTACGGTTCAGCAACCGCAGCCGCAGCCGTTGTTGCCGCAGCCGTTGTCACAGCCGCAGCCGTTGTTGCAGCCACAGCCGTTGTTGCCCCAGCTGCCGGAGAGCAGCAGGATGATGATAAGGATGATAATCCAGCAGCTGCCGCCGCCGAAGCAGGAATTCTGATTGCACATAGCGGTACCTCCTATGAAATTCTTGACCTTGTCGCAGGTCTCATTCCATAGTATGCGAGCCGCCGGGGGAGGTGCATTTACTCCCGGGAGATCCGATAGCTGAGGGTCAGCAAGGTGTCCACAAAGTGAACATCCTCGAAAAACACGCCGGGTACGTCAGAGGAGAGCTCCACATTGGTGAAGTTCCAGAAGCCCCGGATCCCCAGCTCGATGAGCCGGGCGGCCAGAGGCCGGGCCTGCTGCTGGGGCACGGTCAGCACGGCCACCTCCGGCCGGAAGGCGGCCACGTAGTCGGCCAGCTCGTCCATGGAGCGGATGGTCACGCCGCGGATCTCGGTGCCGATCAGGTCGGGGGAGACGTCGAAGGCGGAGTCCACCTGAAAGCCCACAGCCTGAAAGTCAAAGTTCTGCAGCAGGGCGTGGCCCAGATGTCCCGCGCCGATGACGATGAGCCGGTGGCCGTGGTCGATGCCCAGAATGTGTCCGATCTCCGCGCGCAGCTCGGAGACGTTGTAGCCGTAGCCCTGCTGGCCGAATTCGCCGAAGCAGCTGAGATCCTGCCGGATCTGGGAGGCGGTGATGTCCATCTTGGCGCCCAGTGTGCCGGAGGAAATGCGCACCACGCCCTTGTTGAAAAGGTCGTCCAGATGGCGGTAGTACCGGGGAAGACGCCGGATCACGGCGTCGGAAATGCGTTCTTTTCTCATGGAGGAATCTGCTCCTTCCATCGCGGGTCAAAGCCCTGATATTTGGGTGTATTTTACATCACCTTGATGAAGTTGTCAACTTTTTTAACAATCTTTTTTTGCTTTTTCGCTTTACAAGAGGGGGAAAAGTTGATATAATCATTTGCCGTGGAACGAGAACGACCACGCCATATGCGCCCGTAGCTCAGTTGGATAGAGTGACAGACTCCGACTCTGTAGGCCGCTGGTTCGAATCCAGTCGGGCGTACCAGAAAGCAGCACCCCCAACGGGGGTGCTGCTTTCTGGTATGTTTGTCTGATTTGTTGAACCAGCGGCCTACAGGTGCGAAGCACGTAAAATAACCACACTGTGGCGGCGCGAAGCGCCGTCCACAGGCCGCTGGTTCGAATCCAGTCGGGCGTACCAAAAGACCGCCACCCCTGATGGGGCGGCGGTCTTTTGCACGCCGCGCTGCGGCGTGTTTATTTGATATTCCGGGAGGGGATTACCGTCCCCTCCCGGACCCACCCCATGCAGGGACGGACGGGCGGCCTACAGGTGCGAAGCACGTAAATAACCACACTGTGGCGGCGCGAAGCGCCGTCCACAGGCCGCTGGTTCGAATCCAGTCGGGCGTACCAAAAGACCGTCACCCCTGATGGGGCGGCGGTCTTTTGCACGCCGCGCTGCGGCGTGTGTTATTAAATAATCCGGGAGGGGATTACCGTCCCCTCCCGGACCCACCCCATGCAAGGGGGAGAACCGGCGGCCTACAGGTGCCAAGCACGTGAAAACCACCTTGCGGCGGACCATCACAATTCAAAAATCTTCTGCTGGAGCTGCATATCGGGAAGGTGGAGCAATGCCTGAAGGTTGCGCTTTTCCTCGTTGGAGAAAAGGGCTTGCTTATCGGCGGTTATTGATTGCAGATACCCCCTCATTCCCGACACCGTGTGATATTTGGCAGCATAGGCGAGATGTTCCTTGTATGTGAGCATTTTCTCTTCAGTTACCGCTGGCGCTGCAGCCGGCGAAGACTGCGGATGATTCTCTTTTTTCGCAGGCGCGTTCACAGGCGCGGCAGGCTGATCCGGCGCGGCAGGCCGAACAGGCGTCACGGAAAGGCCTTTGTCCCCGACAGAGGTCAGCGAGGTTTGGGCATCGGACACCTTCGTATTCCGCAGATACTGCATGTTCTTATCCAAATTGGACAGCAGCGCCTCCGTGTGCTTATCACTGTCCGCGCTTTTCTCCGAGGAGTCGACCAGCGTGCCGAAGGCGTGGATAAACAGCGATTCGATATAAAGGGCAAACACGCCGACTCCCAGAATGGCGAGAGCGATTAGAATAGAGACAAAAGATCCATCCCCGCTATCTTGGGCATGAATGAGCCGCGAGATAAAGAAGATGAATAATCCGACGCATCCTACTGCGAAATTGACTACCGCCAGACCTTTCAGCTTTTCTCCTGACTTCGTGAACATGATTTGCTGCCTCCTTTTTCTTCAAGCTTCCGCGATAAGCAGAGATACCGCTTCGGCAGAAGCTTATGTTACATATCATTATAACAAATGAAAAATGGGATTTGGTGGGCTTGCGGCCCAATTTCGACAGCCTTTTCAAATTTTATGGCGGGAGAAAACACATTAGTCATACTTATGGTTCCGTATTACGTGACCGGAAACCGGTTTGAGAGATGGGCTGTCAAGCATTCCTTGCACAGAACAAAAGGATATGGTATAATCATTTATCGAAAACCGCTGATGAGGCGGTGAGTCCAGCGATCACCGGGAGAGGAGGGAGACGCCGTGCTGAACTGTGATGCGAAAATCGATCTGCATATGCACTCCACCGTGTCCGACGGCACCGATACGCCCGCCGAGATCCTGGAACAGGTCCGCTCGGCGGGGATCCGCCTTTTCTCCGTGACGGATCACGACGCGGTGAAGGCGGGCAGGATCCTGCCGCCGCTGCTGGGAGCGGAGGACCCGCTGTTCATCCCCGGCGTGGAGTTCTCCTGCCGGGACGAACTGGGAAAGTACCACATCCTGGGCTACGGCTTCGATCCGGAGTCGGACGAGATCAACTGCGTGGTGGACAAGGGCCACGGTTACCGCATGGAGAAGGTCACGGCCCGTCTCAACGGTCTGCGCGCGGTGTACGGCTTCGCCATCCCGGAGGATGAGATCGCCGCCCTGCTGGCCATGGACAACCCCGGCAAGCCCCATATCGGCAACCTGCTGGTGAAATACGGTTACGCCGAGACCAAGGAGCAGGCCATTCACGACTTTATCGATCCCCTGCGCATCCGCAATCAGTACATCCGCCCGGAGGAGGCCATTGCTGGCATCCTGGGCGCCGGCGGCATACCGGTGCTGGCCCATCCCGCCTACGGCAGCGGCGACGAACTGTTTCTGGGTGAGGAGATGGAGAACCGGCTTCGCCGGCTCATGGACTTCGGACTGCAGGGGATGGAGGCGTTCTACTCCGGCTTCACGCCCAGGATCACCGCCGAGATGCTGGCCCTGGCGGATCGCTACGGCCTGTACGTCACTGCCGGCAGCGACTACCACGGCAAGAACAAGCTGGTGAAGCTGGGCAGCACGGGACTGGATGGAGAGGAGACGTTCCCCTCCGGACTGGTGCGTTTTTTAGAGGCCGTGGGCGTTTCCCGGCTGACCTGATGCCGCGCCCCTCTGTCACGCGAAATATTGCGTACGTTGTGGCCAAAAAAGCGCGAAACTGCTTGCAAAGAGCGGAATTGGCTGGTATAATCATTCTGTTACAATATTTTTCAGTGCACCGACGCTTCGGACAGCGCCGGTGAAAGAGGGAATCAGGTGCAAATCCTGAGCGATCCGGTCACTGTGAACGGGGAGTCCCGGCGCGAAGTATGCCATTGTGCCGCGTGCATGAGAAGGCGTCGCCGGGGACGGAGAGCCGTGAGTCAGGAAACCTGCTGAAAAAGTGGTTGAGGCCTCCGGGGTGGGCAAATGCCGCAATAGAGGAGCTGCGCGGCGACCGCGCGGTCTTTTGTTGTGCCTGCGTCCGTCCGGAAGCGGGCACTTTTTGCATGAGAAGAGAGGCTGTAAAGAAATGACGATGAGAACGGTGGGAAGCAAGCTGCTGGCGCTGGCGCTGGCCTTTGTGATCGCGGTATCCGGGATCGTGCCCGTGCTGGCCGCCGGCAAGACGGTGGACGAGGTCGCCTCGCAGATCGAGGCCCTGCCGGCGGACGCCCGGGAATACACCGCCGCGGACCGGCAGCGGGTAGAGACCGTCTGGCACGCCTACGAGGCGCTGAGCGAGGCGGATCAGGCGGCGCTGGACAGCCGCACGACCCATCCGGAGACCAGCCAGCCCCTGGGCCGTGTGCTGGAGTCCGCCCTGTGGACCGTCTGGTCCTTCGACATCCCCGACAACAGCACCACACTGCCGGACGGCGTCTACGATGCCTCCAGCGAGCCCGCACTGAACTCGGAGTACAGCAAGGGCAAGAGTACCTCCAGCCGCCAGAAGCCCTGGAGCGTGAAAGAGGTGGAAGTCCGGGACGGCAAGGCCTACGCCACCATCACCGTGGAAAGCGATACCTACAGCGGCATCATGCTCCACGGCACCGTCTATGCCCGCACCAACACCTCCGGAAACTGCGAGTTTGCCGATGTGCCGGTGGATCTGAACAGCACCTTCTATTTCAACGGCGTGTCTACCACCATGCCGATCCCTATCGCCTTCTCCCTGACCACGTTCATTGACGAGCCGGAGAACGAGCCGGAGGAGGACGCGGACTATACGGCGGTGGACGCGGCGCTGGCAAAGATCCCCGCCGATCTGAGCATCTACACGGAGGAGAGCGTCCGGCGTCTGACCGAGGCGAAAAATGCCGTGGTCCGCGGCCTGAAGAAGAGCGAGCAGGCCCGGGTGGATGCCATGGCCCGCACCATTGAGGAGGCCGTCGCCGCCCTGGTGAAGAAACCGGTGCGGACCGATCTGACGGTCACCAATACCGGCACGGCGGTGAAGGCGGACAGCGCGTATCTGCTGCAGGACAATGGCCGTACGTCGCTGGTGGTCACCCTGTCGGGCAGCGATATCCGCCACCTGTACATAGGCACCTTTGCCCAGGCCGCCGCCAACGGCGATAACCGGGACAACTGGATCGCCGGAGAGAAAAACGAGCCCGCCAAGCGGGTATTTACCATTCCTCTGAAGGGGACGGAGACGTATCTGGCCTGCGTGGCCATCTCCCGCAGCGAGCTGCAGGAGAGCGACAGCGTGACCGACGCCTTCCACGCCTGGCAGATCACGCTGGACAGGTCGGAAAAGACCCTGACCGCCGGCGATTACGATGAGACGGTCAAGGTGAAGATCGTCAACAATCTCAACAGCTTTCCGGTCAGGAAGACCGCCAGCGTGCGTGTGACGGGAGATCCCAACGCGCCGGAATACACCCAGCGGATCCGCCTGACCATGGAGGACGACGCCTACGACCGCGCGACATATATGACGGTGAAGGACGGGAAGCTGCAGGAGCGGACGGCAAACCTGTCGGAGCAGAGCACCTTTACCATCCGCCTCACCAATACGCCGGAGAACCGGTGCTTCCGGGACGGCGAGAGCGTGGAGGTCCGCTTCCGCGTGCGGGAGACCGGCGACGAGCTGGTGAGACAGCTGACGCTGGATCTGGTTTCCGGCACGCTGACGCTGGAGGGCGAGGAGCTGCTGAACTACTACGCCGACTATACGGCGGTGGACGCCGCACTGGCGAAGATCCCCGCGGATCTGAGCATCTATACGCCGGAAACTGCCGCGGCGGTGGAAGCCGCCCGGGACGGCGTGATCCGGAATCTGCGCCTCAGCCGCCAGAGCGAGGTAGACGACATGGCCCTTGCCATCGACATTGCTGTGGCGTCGCTGGTGGAAGCCGGGGCGGACTATACGGCGGTGGACGCGGCACTGGCAACGATCCCAGCCGATCTGAGCGTGTACACAGAGGAAACCGCCGCCGCCGTAAAGAGCGCGAGAGACGCCGTGGTGCGGGGGCTGAAAAAGAGCCGCCAGAGCGAGGTGGACGCCATGGCCCGCGCCATTGAGGACGCCGTTGCCGCGCTGACGGAGAGAGAGGCGGATTATGGTGCGGTGGACGCCGCGCTGGCGAAGATCCCCGCCGATCTGAACGTTTACACAGATGAGACCGCCGCCGCCGTAAAGAGCGCGAGAGACGCTGTGGTGCGGGGGCTGAAGGTGAGCCGTCAGGCCGAGGTGGACGCCATGGCCCGCGCCATTGAGACTGCCGTTGCCGCGCTGGTGCGCAGACCGGAAGGCGAGACGGAGCTGGCCATCACCAACAACACCGGCATGTTCAAGGCGGTGAGCGCACGGGTGGAGCGCAGCGGCGGTCAGGCACGGCTGGTGGTCGCCCTGTCCGGCGACGGGTACCATCATCTCTTCAAGGGTACCTATGAGGAGGCTGTTGCCAACGGCAACGACCGCTCCAAATGGATCAGCGGCACCAAAAACGCCGAGGATCACTGGGAGTTTGCGATCCCGCTGAATACCGGCGAGAGCTATATCCCCTGCGTGGCCATCTCCTTCCGGGAGGTGGGGCGGTATGACAGCGGCCAGAGCCAGTCTGTCGCCCGGGCCTTCTATCCCCGTCAGCTGGTGCTGAACGAGGCCGCCGGCACGCTGGTGACCGGCGACTATGAGGAGACCATCACCGTCTCCGTCACCAGCAGCGATCCCAATCTCCGTGTGGCGGATACCGCCAAAGTCTATGTAGCCGGCGGTCCCAACTCCAATAACTACAATGTGGCGCCCACCCTGCAGATGCTGGACGCTACCTATGACCGGGTGACCTATCCCACCGTGATGAACGGTCAGGTCACCGAGGCAACTGCCGACCTTGGCCCGGACAACACCTTCGCGCTGAATCTGCTGAACGCACCCGGTGTGACGGCGTTCCGGGACGGCGAGCCGGTTGTGATGCTGTTCCGCGTGGCAGCCACCGGCCAGACGGTGACCTATCAGATGGTCATCGACAAGCTGGCGAAGACCATCGTAATCAGCGCCGCCGACGGGACGGATACTGTCCTGCCCGAGGAGCAGGAGGAGACGGAGCCCGCTCCCACCGCAGTGACGCCTGCGGCCGCTGCCGGAAAGTATGTGGACGGCACCTACACCATCGCCTGCCGGCTCACGGGCGAGGAGTGGCACAATACGCTGGTGTCTCCCGCCACCCTCTACGTGGAGGAGGGAAACCTCTACGTCGACATCGTTTTCAAGCGGGTGACGGCGCCGCTTCACGCGCCGCGCTATGACTCGCTGACCACCGCCTACGGGACGTACGCCCCCGAGACGGATGAGGAGGCTTGCACCTGCACCTTCCGCCATGTGCAGATCCCGGATCTGGGCTATCAGGATGTGGCCACGGTGACCAGCGCCATGTCCCAGCCCTATGAGGTGGTCTATACTGTCTTCTTCGATCCCACCGGCGTGCCGCTGACCGATCCGTCACAGGCCGTTGATATCACGCCGCCGGACGAGCCCGGCGGGGGGGATGAGCCCGGCCATGAAGATCTGCCCGGGGCAGAGGAGCCCACAGGTCCCATGAAGGGCCATCCCGACGAGCTGATCATCGGCGGAGCCGACGGGGCGGAAACGCAAAGCGGGGAGAGCGAGAGCGGACTGGGCACCGCTGCCGTGATCGCCATTGCGGCGGGCTGCTTCCTGGCCGGCGGCGGAGCCGGCTATGTCCTCGGATCGCGCAAGAGAAAAAACAGAGGTGAATGATATGAGAAGAACGACCGTTACCCGCGTCCTTTCAGCGCTGTTGCTGCTGGCCGCGGTCATGAGCATGACGGTTCTCGGCGGCTGCGGCAAAAAGGCCGCGAATGCCGGCGGTCCGCCTGCGGCAGGGAGTCTGAAATACCTGGGCACCGTGCCGCTGGAATACGCCGATCAATTTGCCATCTACAAATATGAGGGCGGCTACTCTCTCATTGAGATGGTCAACAGCGACCGGATCCTGGTGGTGCCGGAGGGGAAGGAGGTCCCCGTGGGTCTGGACAGCGACATCGTGGTGGTGCAGCAGCCGCTGAGCCATATCTACCTTGCCGCCACCTCCGCCATGGCATTCTTCGAAGCCATTGATGAGCTGGACAGCATTACCTTTGTGGGCAGCCAGCACTGGTACACCGAGGGAGCCCGGAGCGCGTATGAGGCCGGCAAGTTTGACTACGCCGGAAAGTATAACACCCCCGACTATGAGAAGCTGGTGGGCGGCGGCTGTCAGCTGGCCATCGAGTCCACCATGATCCTCCACAATCCGGAGGTCAAGGAGATGCTGATCGACCTGGGCATCAAGACCGTGGTGGAGCGCTCCAGCTATGAGAGCCATCCCCTGGGCCGTACCGAATGGGTGAAGGTCTACGGCACCCTGCTGGGCAAGGAGGAGGAGGCCAACGCCGTTTTCAAGCGCGAGGTGGAGAAGATCCGCGCGCTGGAGTCTCTGGAGAGCACCGGCAAGACCGTCGCCTTCTTCTATATCAACACCAGCGGCAACGTGGTGACCTATAAGACCAACGGCTACGTGCCCGCCATGATCCGCATCGCAGGCGGCGAGTACGTGTTCACCGACCTGGGGCTGGACGACGACAGCAAGCTCAGCACCATCAACATCGACATGGAGCGGTTTTACGACACCGCCAAGGACGCGGATGTATTCATCTACAACTGCAGCATCGCCTCCCAGCTCTACACGCTGGACGATCTTTTGAGCCTGAACCCGGTGCTGGAGGACTGCAAGGCCGTGCGGGAGGGCAACGTCTGGTGCACCACCCACAGCATGTTCCAGCAGACCGACAAGATGGGCACCATCATTCAGGAGATGAACGCGATCCTCACCGGACAGGCCGACGGGCAGAAGCTGACGTACCTCTTCAAGCTCCAGTAAACGGGGGATCAACCGATGAATCAATTATCCATGAGCCATTCCGGCGTCCGCCGCGTCCGCTACGGCGTTGTATTTGCCGGGCTCATTGCCGCCCTTGTGCTGCTGGTGGTGTGGAATATCAACACCGGCAGCGTCCATATCTCCGTGGGCAATATCGCCCGGATCATCTTTCTCCGTCAGGGCGAGCTGTCGGAGGTAAACATCGTGTGGAAGCTGCGCCTGCCCCGTATCATTGCCGCGGCGGTGCTGGGCGGCGGCCTTGCCCTGTCCGGCTTCCTGATGCAGACCTTTTTCGGAAACCCCATTGCCGGGCCTTTCGTGCTGGGTATCTCCTCCGGCTCCAAGCTGTTCGTGGCCATTACCATGATCGTGGCGCTGCAGTATATCCCCTTCATCTCCTCGTGGATGATGGTGGTTGCCGCCTTTGTCGGCGCGCTGATCGCCATGGGCTTTGTGCTGCTGGCGGCGCGCTCCATCCGGCAGATGTCCATGCTGCTGGTGGCCGGCATCATGATCAGCTATATCTGCTCGGCCATCACGGAATTCCTGATCAACTTCGCCAAGGATTCCGATATCGTCAATCTCCACAACTGGTCACAGGGCAGCTTTTCCGGCACCAAGTGGAGCGACGTGTACGTGTTCACAGCCATCATCTTGGTGTGCCTGGTGGCGGTGTTCCTGATGTCCAAGCCCATCAACGCCTATCAGATGGGCGAGGCCTACGCCCAGAGCATGGGCGTCAACGTCAAGCGCTTCCGTGTGCTGCTGATCCTCATGTCCAGCCTCATCGCCGGCTGCGTCACCGCCTTTGCCGGACCCATCTCCTTTGTGGGCATCGCCGTGCCCCACCTCATCAAGATGCTGCTCAAGACCGCCAAGCCCATTCTGGTGATCCCGGCCTCGTTTCTGGGCGGCGCCGTGTTCTGCCTGTTCTGCGATTACATCGCCCGCATGGCCTTTGAAAATGAGCTGTCCATCAGCACCGTCACGGCTCTGCTGGGCGCGCCGGTGGTCATCGCCATGCTGATCCGCCGCCACGGCAGCAAAGCGTAAGGGGGTGCGGTAATGAACGAGTACTATTTCCGCACGGAGGATCTCTCCGTGGGCTATCACGGCAATACCCTCATCCGGGACATTGAGATCCGCGTCAAGGCCGGGGATATCCTGACCCTCATCGGACCCAACGGCTCCGGCAAATCCACCATATTAAAGAGCATCACCAAGCACCTCGCCGCCATCCGGGGCGACAGCTTCATTGCCGACGCCTCGGTGAAGGGCATGAGCTACAAGGAGCTCTCCCGCAAGCTGGCGGTGGTGCTCACCGAACGGATCAAGGGCGAGCTGCTGACCTGCTGGGATGTGGTGGCCACCGGCCGCTATCCCTATACCAACACCCTGGGCCTTCTCTCACAGGAGGACCGTGACAAGGTGTGGGCTGCACTGGAAAAGGTCCATGCCGCCGAGCTGGCCAACCGGGACTTTACCGCCATCAGCGACGGCCAGCGCCAGCGGATCCTGCTGGCCCGTGCCATCTGCCAGGAGCCGGAGATCATCGTGCTGGACGAGCCCACCTCCTTCCTGGACATCCGGCACAAGCTGGAGTTATTGAGCATCCTGCGCACCATGGCCAAGGAGAAGGGCATCACCGTCATCATGTCCCTCCACGAGATCGACTTTGCCCAGAAGATCGCCGACAAGATCATGTGCGTCAGCGGCGAGACAATCCGGCATTTCGGCACGCCGGACGAGATCTTCCGCCCGGAGATCATCAACGACCTCTACGGGATTGCCGACGGCGCCTACAATATCACCTTCGGCAGCGTGGAGATGCCGCGGCCCAAGGGCGAACCCAAAACTTTTGTCATTTCCGGCTGCGGCAGCGGCGTGGGCACCTTCCGCCGCCTGCAGAAGGAGGGAGTGCCGTTTTACGCGGGCATCCTCTATGAAAACGATGTGGACTGTCAGGTGGCCCGGAGTCTGGCCGCCGAGGTGGTCACCGAGCGGCCCTTTGTACCCATTTCCGACACAGCTTATGACCGTGCGATGGAACTGATGAAAATGTGCGAAACCGTGATCTGTACCGGCGTCCCCCTGGGGGAGACCAACCGGCGCATGGCGGAGCTGATACAAGAAGCCAGGTCTCTCGGACTGTTGAGAGACGGGGAGGGGGGAACGGACGGAAAATGACCGGCTCCGGCCGGGAAGGCCGGTCATAAAACGAGAGGACTCGCGCAGTGCCGCCCAAGGGGGCGGAAAAGGGAACCGGGTGAAAATCCCGGGCGATCCGGTCACTGTAAGCGGGGAGCAGCGGCAGCAATACGCCATTGTGCCAAAAGGCATGAGAAGGCGCAGCCGACGCGACGATCCGAAAGCCAGGAAACCTGCTGCGCGGGAGGGGACTTCAGCGTCCCCGCAGAGAACGAGGACTGCCGATGACAGTCCGGAAGGAGAAAGTATGAAGAAGACAACAAACAAACTGCTGGCGCTTCTGCTGGCAATGATCATGGCTCTTTCCTGCGTGACGCCTGCCTTTGCCGCTGACGCCAATACGGTGGATGAGGTGGCGGCGGAGATCGAGGCGCTGTCAGCAGATGCCCATGACTATACTGCTGCCGACCGCGAAATGGTCGAGGGCATCAAAGCCGATTACGACGCGCTGAGCGCAGAGGACCAGGCCATACTGGATGAACGCTGCACCCACACCGGAACGGGTCAGCCTCTGGGCCGTGTGCTGGAGTCCGCCCTGTGGACGGTGTGGTCCTTCGACGAGGCAGACAACTCCACCACACTGCCCGACGGCGTCTATAACGCCACCAGCGAGCCCGCGCTGAGCTCCGAGTACAGCAAGGGCAAGAGCACCTCCAGCCGCCAGAAGCCCTGGAGCGTGAAAGAGGTGGAAGTCCGGGACGGCAAGGCCTATGCCACCATTACCGTGGAGAGCAGCTCCTACAGCGGCATTATGATCTACGGCACGGAGTACGCCAAGACCAACACATCCGGCAACAGTGAATTCGCCAACGTGCCCATCGATCTGAACAGCACGTTTTACTTTAACGGCGTTTCTACCAGCATGCCGATCCCCATCGCTTTCTCTCTGACCACCACCATTGAGGAGAGCACAGTATCCGAGCCGGAGCACATCGACCTGACCATCACCAACAACACCGGTATGTTCAAGGCTGTGACCGCGTATCTGGAGATCGAGGACGGCCAGACCACGCTGGTTTTCGCCCTGTCCGGCACCGGCTATCATGAGCTGTTCAAGGGCACCTATGAGCAGGCGGCGGCCAACGGCGACGGCACGGCGGACAACGGCAACGACAGCTGGATCCACGGCGCCGTCAACGCCGACGGCAAGTGGGAGTTCCGCATCCCCGTGGCCGAGGACGAGACCTACATCCCCGTGGTTGCCATCTCCAATTCCTACTACGAGAAGTACCTCAACGGTCAGAACTCCCTGGAGCGGGCCTTCTATCCCCGCCAGATGGAGCTGGACCGCGAGGCCGCCACGCTGGTGACCGGCGACTATGAGTTCAGCCGTGAGCTGACCGTCACCAACAACGTGTCCATGTTCAAGGTGTCCGGCGCCGCGCTGGATACCGTGGGCGGCCCCAACAGCAACAACTACAAGTCCACGCTGGAGCTGACCATGGGCAGCACCTCCTTCGACAAGGCCTATGTGGGCCGCATGAGCGAGATCGGCGAGGATACCGCCGTCATCGACGTGACGGAGGAGCAGGTATTCTCCCTGCCGGTGAAGTGGGTTGCCAACTTCGGCCAGCCCGAGACGCTGGTGAACCTGCTGGACGAGCCCTTCATCGTGAGTTTCCACTCCGTGAAGAACGACAGCTGGTATGAGCGCCAGTTCACCGTCAGCGAGGCGGAGGGCACGCTGGTCATCGACAAGGTGTACGCCGACTACACGGCGGTGGACGCCGCCCTTGCCAGAGTGCCTGCCGATCTGAGCATCTACACCGACGAGAGCGTTGCCGCCCTGCAATCCGCCATCGACGCGGTGGTGCGGGATCTGACCTCCGACAAGCAGGCCCAGGTGGACGCCATGGCCCAGGCCATCGAGGACGCCATCGACGCTCTGGTGGAGCGGGTGCAGCGCACCGACCTGACCATCACCAACAACACCGGCATGTTCAAGGCCGTGACCGCGTATCTGGAGATCGAGGACGGCCAGACCACGCTGGTGATGGCCCTGTCCGGCACCGGTTATCACGAGCTGTTCAAGGGCACCTACGAGCAGGCTGTGGCCAACGGCGACAACACCGACAACTGGATCCACGGCGCCGTCAACGACGCCGGCAAGTGGGAGTTCCGCATCCCCGTGGCCGAGGACGAGAGTTACATCCCCGTGGTGGCCATCTCCAATTCCTACTACGAGAAGTACCTCAACGGCCAGAACTCTCTGGAGCGGGCCTTCTATCCCCGCCAGATGGAGCTGGACCGGGAGGCCGCCACGCTGGTGACCGGCGACTATGAGTTCAGCCGTGAGCTGACGGTCACCAACAACGTGACCATGTTCAAGGTGTCCGGCGCTGCGCTGGATACCGTGGGCGGTCCCAACAGCAACAACTACAAGTCCACGCTGGAGCTGACCATGGGCAGCACCTCCTTCGACAAGGCCTATGTGGGCCGCATGAGCGAGATCGGCGAGGATACCGCCGTCATCGACGTGACGGAGGAGCAGGTATTCTCCCTGCCGGTGAAGTGGGTTGCCAACTTCGGCCAGCCCGAGACGCTGGTGAACCTGCTGGACGAGCCCTTCATCGTGAGTTTCCACTCCGTGAAGAACGACAGCTGGTATGAGCGCCAGTTCACCGTCAGCGAGGCGGAGGGCACGCTGGTCATCGACAAGGTGTACGCCGACTACACGGCGGTGGACGCCGCCCTTGCCAGAGTGCCTGCCGATCTGAGCATCTACACCGACGAGAGCGTTGCCGCCCTGCAATCCGCCATCGACGCGGTGGTGCGGGATCTGACCTCCGACAAGCAGGCCCAGGTGGACGCCATGGCCCAGGCCATTGAGGACGCCATCGACGCTCTGGTGGAGATCGCCCCCGTGGTGATCACCGCCCAGCCTGAGAGCTTCACCGGCTCCGTGGGCGAGACTGCCGTCTTTACCGTGGCGGCAGAGGGCGCTGACCTGACCTATCAGTGGCAGTACAAGGCCGCCGGCGGCAGTGTCTGGCGCAATTCCGGCATGACCGGCGCCGACACCCCCTCACTGCACGTGCCCGTCACTGCTTCCCGCCACGGCCAGCAGTACCGCTGCGTGGTCACCGACCGTCTCGGCAATGAGGCCGTTTCCGAGGCCGCCCAGCTGCAGGTGACCTTCGATCCTGTGGCCATCGTGTCCCAGCCGGAGGATTTCGTGGGCGCTGAGGGCGAGACCGCCGTCTTCGCGGTGGAGGCCACCGGCCACGGTCTGACCTACCAGTGGCAGTACAAGGCCCCCGGCGGAGGCACATGGCGCAACTCCTCCATGACCGGCGCCAAGACCGCCGCACTGCGAGTGGTCGCTACCGCCGCCCGCAGCGGCCAGATGTACCGCTGCATCGTGACCGACGACGCCGGCAACCAGGTTATCTCCGACGAGGTTTGGCTGGTAGTGGGCAGCGGCCCCGTGATCATGGCCCAGCCCCAGAGCGCCAACTGTGAGCTGAACACCGCCGCCGTGTTTACCGTGGATGCCGCCGGCAGCGGCCTGACCTACCAGTGGCAGTACTACACCGGCAGCAAGTGGCTCAACTCCGGCCTGACCGGCAACAAGACGGCCAGCCTCAGCGTAAAGGCCACCGCCGCCCGGAACGGACAGCAGTACCGCTGTGTCATCACCGACGCCGACGGCAAGACGGTTACCACTCTGGTCGTCAAGCTGACCGTGAAGCTCACCGTCACCGCCCAGCCCCAGAACGTCACCGCCAACGCAGGCGAGATGGCAACGTTCACTGTTGCCGCCACCGGCGCTGACCTGACCTACCGGTGGCAGTACTACACCGGCAGCAAGTGGGTCAACTCCTCCATGACCGGCAACAGGACCGCCAGCCTCAGCGTGAAGGCCACCGCCGCCCGCAACGGCCAGCAGTACCGCTGCATTATTACCGACGCCAACGGCAATACCGTGACCACCGAGGCCGCGGTGCTGACCGTGCGGTAAAACCCCATCATCATGCCCCGCCGGGATCGTCCCGACGGGGCATTTTCATACCCGGCTTCTTTATCGATGTAAACAGGTGGACTTCTGCTGATTGATATTATAATAAGCTATGCTTATTATAACTATGCAAAATATGTATTTGGAAACCGGATGGTTCACAGGTATAATCGTACTGTTGAGAATCGGCGAATTCCCTGCTGTAACAGCAAAAAGACGAGGTAAGGAGAGCATTTATGAAGAGAGTTGCGGTCATCATGGGCAGCGACAGCGATCTGCCTGTGGTCAGAAAGGCCATTGACACCCTGCGGGAATACGGCGTGCCCATGGAGGCCCACGTTTTTTCCGCCCACCGCTGCCCGGCGGAGGCGGCGGCGTTCGCCCGGAATGCCCGGGAACAGGGCGTCGGCGTTATCATCGCCGCGGCGGGCAAGGCCGCCCATCTGGCCGGCGCCATCGCCGCCAACACCACACTGCCGGTGATCGGCATCCCCATCAAGTCCTCCCTGGACGGCATGGACGCGCTGCTTGCCACCGTGCAGATGCCCAGCGGCATCCCCGTGGCCACCGTGGCCATCGACGGCGCTGCCAACGCCGCGCTGCTTGCCATCCAGATCCTGGCCCTGTCTGACGAGTCGCTGGCGGCAAAGCTGGAGGAGAGCCGCGCCGAGGGACGGCGGAAGGTGCTGGAGAAGAACGCCGCCATCGAGGCGGAATTTAACCACTGAACCAATTTGATTGAAATAGAAAAGGAGAAATCACCATGGAAATGAAGCTCGTGTACACCGGCAAGACCAAGAACGTCTACGCCCTGCCCAACGGCAACTATCTGCTGAAGTTCAAGGACGACTGCACCGGCAAGGACGGCGTGTTTGATCCCGGCGAGAACAGCGTGGGCCTGACCATCGACGGCGTGGGCGACGTGAACCTGCGCATGTCCATCTATTTCTTCGAGAAGATCAACGCCGCCGGCATCCGCACCCACTATGTCAGCGCCGATCTTGAGAACACCACCATGGAGGTTCTGCCCGCCAAGGTGTTTGGCCACGGGCTGGAGGTCATCTGCCGCCACAAGGCCGTGGGCAGCTTCCTGCGCCGCTACGGCGAGTACATCGAGGAGGGCGCCGACCTGCCCGCCTATGTGGAGACCACCTTCAAGAACGACGCCCTGGGCGATCCTCTTGTCACCAAGGACGGGCTCGTCGTGCTGGGCGTGATGACCGAGCAGCAGTATGACGACATCAAGGACATGACCCAGAAGATCACCCAGATCGTGGCTGACGATCTGAAGGAGAAGGGCATGGTCCTCTACGACATCAAGTTTGAGTACGGCTACGATCCCGAGGGCAAGGTCATGCTCATCGACGAGATCGCCTCCGGCAACATGCGCGTCTACAAGGATGGCAAGTACATCGATCCCATGACGCTGTCCAAGCTGTTCTTCGCGTAATGGGCGGCTTTTTCGGCGCGGTCTCTCGCCGCGAGGTGGTGCTGGACATCTTTTTCGGCACCGATTACCACAGCCATCTGGGAACCCGCAACGCGGGCATGGTGGTGTGGAGCAGCCAGGGGGGCTACCAGCGGCAGATCCACTCCATTGCCAACGCCCCCTTCCGCACCAAGTTTGAAGACGACCTGGCCAAGTTCGGCGGCAGCACCAGCGGCATCGGCTGCATCAGCGATTCCGATCCCCAGCCGCTGCTGGTGCGCTCCCATCTGGGCGTCTACGCCATCACCGCCATCGGCCTCATCAACAACGCCGAGACGCTGGTGGAGGAGTACTTTGCCGGCCACGGCCATCAGTTCATGGCCATGAGCTCCGGCCGGGTCAACTCCACGGAGCTGGTGGCCGCCCTCATCAACGAGGGGGAGAGCCTTGTGGACGGCATCCGCCACGCCCAGTCCGTCATCGACGGCTCCATGACCATCCTGCTGCTGACGCCCGACGGCGAGATCATCGCCGCCCGTGACAGCGCCGGCCGTCTGCCGGTGCTCATCGGCAAGGATCAGGACGGCTACTGCGTCTCCTTCGAGTCCTTTGCCTACCACAAGCTGGGCTACGAGAACGAGTACGAGCTGGGCCCCGGCGAAATCGTCCACGTGAAAGCGGACGGCTACGAAACCGTGTCGCCTGCCGGGGATCAGATGAAGATCTGCGCCTTCCTGTGGGCTTACTACGGCTATCCCAACTCCAACTACGAGGGCGTGAACGTGGAGGTCATGCGCTATCGCAACGGCCAGATCATGGCCCGCGACGAAATGGCCCGCGGCACCATGCCCGACATCGACATGGTGGCAGGCGTGCCGGATTCCGGCGTGCCCCACGCCATCGGCTACTCCAACCGGAGCCAGCTGCCCTTCGGCCGTCCCTTCGTGAAGTACACCCCCACATGGCCCCGGTCCTTCATGCCCTCCAATCAGGCGGTGCGGGATCAGGTGGCCAAAATGAAGCAGATCCCCGTGCCCGAGCTCATCGAGGGCAAGAAGCTGCTGTTCGTGGACGACTCCATCGTCCGCGGCACCCAACTCCAGGGCACCGTCAGCTTCCTCTACGACTCCGGCGCGGCGGAGGTCCACATGCGCTCGGCCTGCCCGCCCATCATGTACGCCTGCAAGTATCTGGACTTCTCCCGGGGCAAGTCTGACATGGATCTGCTGGCCCGCCGTGTGGTCCAGGAGCTGGAAGGCGACGAGGGTCAGCGCCATCTGGACGAGTACGCCGACGCCTCCACGGAGCGGGGCGGCTGCCTGCTCAAGGCCATCTGCCAGAAGTTCGGCTTCGACTCGCTGGGCTATCAGTCTCTCGACGGCCTGCTGGAGGCCATCGGCATCGACCGGGAGAAGGTCTGCACCTACTGCTGGACGGGAAAGGAATAAGAATATGGAAAAGTCATTCTCCGCATCCTACGCCGCTGCCGGCGTGGACATCACCGCCGGCTATGAGGCGGTGAAGCTCATGGGCGAGCACGTCAAGCGCACCCACATCCCCGGCGTTATCGGCGGCGTAGGCGGCTTCGGCGGCCTCTTTGCACCGGATCTTACCGGCATGACCGATCCGGTGCTGGTTTCCGGCACCGACGGCGTGGGCACTAAGCTGAAGATCGCCTTCCTGCTGAATAAGCACGACACCATCGGCATCGACTGCGTTGCCATGTGCGTCAACGATATCATCTGCTGCGGCGCCAGGCCCCTGTTTTTCCTGGACTACATCGCCTGCGGCAAAAACGTTCCGGAGCGTATCGCCGAGATCGTTGCCGGCGTGGCGGAGGGCTGCGTCCAGTCCGGCTGCGCCCTCATCGGCGGCGAGACCGCCGAGCATCCCGGCATGATGCCGGAGGAGGAGTACGACCTGGCGGGCTTCGCCGTGGGCGTGGTGGACAAGTCCAAAATTCTGGATAATTCCACTGTCGCCGAGGGCGACGTGATGCTGGCGCTGCCCTCCAGCGGCGTCCACTCCAACGGATTCTCCCTGGTGCGCAAGGTCTTTGACGTGGAAAACGCCGATCTCACCGCCCCCTGCGAGGCCCTGGGCGGCGCCTCCGTGGGCGAGACGTTGCTCACTCCCACCAAGCTGTACGTCAAGCCCATGCTGGCTTTGATGGAAGAGGTCACGGTGAAGGCCGTGTCCCACATCACCGGCGGCGGCTTCTATGAGAACATCCCCCGCAGCATCCCCAAGGGCTACTCCGCCAAGATCCGCCGGAAGGACGTCCGCGTTCTGCCCATCTTCGACCTCATCGCGAAGAAGGGCAATATCCCCGAGCGGGATATGTTCAACACCTTCAACATGGGCGTTGGCATGACCGTGGTGGTGTCCAGGGCGGATGCCTGCCGCGCTGCCGCCATCCTGCGCCAAAACGGTGTGGAGGCCTATAAGCTGGGCGAGATCGTCCGCAGCGACGAGGGCGTGATCCTATGGTAAAGACCCGCATCGCCGTCTTTGTCTCCGGCGGCGGCACCAACCTGCAGGCGCTCATGGACGCGGCAGGCAGGGGAGAGCTGCCCAGCGGTGAAATCGTGCTGGTGCTGTCCACCAAGGCCGGCGCCTACGCGCTGGAGCGGGCAAAAAACAACGGTATCCCCACGGCGGTCTGCTCCAAAAAGGAGCTGGGCTCACAGGAGGCCTTTGAGGCCGCCGTGCAGGCGGAGCTGGAGGCTCACCGGGTGGATATGATCGTGCTGGCGGGCTTCTTGAGCATCCTCAGCGCCGATTTTACCCGCCGCTGGCCCCATCGCATCATCAACGTGCACCCGTCTCTGATCCCGTCCTTCTGCGGCAAGGGCTTCTACGGACTCCGCGTCCATGAGGCCGCCCTTGCCTACGGCGTGAAGGTGACAGGCGCCACAGTACACTTTGTCAACGAGATCCCCGACGGCGGGCAGATCATTCTGCAGAAGGCGGTGGACATCGCCCCGGACGACACGCCGGAGACCCTGCAGCGCCGGGTGATGGAGCAGGCCGAATGGATCCTGCTGCCCCGTGCCGCCGAGCTGGTGGCGCGTGGAATCGCGGAAGAAGGAGAGAGCAAATGAACATCTACGAAGTCAAGACCATGGGAGAGCGCATCGCCGGCAACCCCTATGTGGGCCGCGGCATCGTCATCGGCCGCAGTCAGGACGGCGCCAAGGCGGTGTTCGCCTATTTCATCATGGGCCGCAGCGCCAACAGCCGCAACCGCGTCTTTGTTCCCACGGAGGACGGCATCCGCACCGAGGCCTTTGATCCGGCCAAGCTGGCCGATCCGTCCCTCATCATCTATTCCCCGGTGCGCCGCTGCGGCCGGAATATCGTGGTCACCAACGGCGACCAGACCGACACCATCTGCGAGGAGCTTTCCCGCGGCGGCGACATGGAGTCCGCGCTGGAGAGCCGCACCTTTGAGCCGGACGGTCCCAACTTCACCCCCCGCATCAGCGGTCAGCTGATCCTGGGCGGCATTTTCCGCTACCGCATGAGCATCCTCAAGAGCATGGACGCTTACGGCACCGAGTGCACCCGCCAGTACTTCCGCTACACCGGCCTGCCCGGTCTGGGCCACTTTATCCACACCTACGTTACCGACGGCAATCCCATCCCCACCTTCCAGGGTGAGCCGGAGCGTGTGTCCATCCCCGATGACATCGACGCCTTCACCGCGGATATCTGGGACAATCTGGACCCGGACAACAGGATCTCGCTGTACGTCTGCTACACCGATCTGACTTCCGGCATGCAGGAGACACGCCTCATCAACAAGAATCAGTGAGAACAGGGGAGAGAATATGAAGAATCTGGAACTGAAATACGGCTGCAACCCCAACCAGAAGCCCGCCTCCATCTTCGTCAATGACGGCCGCGATCTGCCCGTAGAGGTGCTGAACGGCCGCCCCGGCTATATCAACTTTATGGACGCCCTCAACTCCTGGCAGCTGGTGAAGGAGCTGAAGGAGGCCACCGGCCTGCCCGCCGCCGCGTCCTTCAAGCATGTGTCCCCGGCAGGCGCCGCTGTAGGCCTGCCCCTCAGCGATGTGGACCGTCAGATCTACTTTGTGAAGCCCGATGCGGAATTGAGCCCCATCGCCTGCGCCTATATCCGTGCCCGCGGCGCCGACCGCCTGTGCTCCTACGGCGACTGGGCGGCCCTCTCCGACGTGTGTGACGCCGCCACGGCTGAATACATCCGTCCCGAGGTGTCCGACGGCATCATCGCCCCCGGCTATACCGACGAGGCGCTGGCGATCCTCCGCGCCAAGAAGAAGGGCGGCTACAACGTTGTGAGGATCGACCCGGACTACGTCCCCGCTCCCGTGGAGCACAAGGACGTGTTCGGCATCACCTTCGAGCAGGGCCGCAACAATTTCCGCATCGACGAGGCGCTGCTTGCCAACATCGTCACCGAGAACAAGGAGCTGCCCGATCAGGCCAAAACCGACATGATCGTGGCTCTCATCACCCTGAAATACACCCAGTCCAACTCCGTCTGCTATGTGAAGAACGGACAGGCCATCGGCGTGGGCGCCGGACAGCAGAGCCGCATCCACTGCACCCGTCTGGCCGGCACCAAGGCGGACAACTGGTATCTGCGCCAGCACCCCAAGGTACTGGCCCTGCCGTTCCTGCCCACCGTCCGCCGTCCCGACCGGGACAACGCCATCGACGTGTACCTCTCCGACGAGTACGAGGACGTGCTGCGCGACGGCGCGTGGCAGCTGGTGTTCCGTGAGCGTCCCGAGCCCCTGACGGCGGAGGAGAAGAAGGCGTGGATCGCCAAGCAGACCGGCGTCACCGTGGGCAGCGATGCGTTCTTCCCCTTCGGCGACAACGTGGAGCGCGCCCGCAAGTCCGGTGCGCAGTACATCGTGGAGCCCGGCGGCAGCATCCGTGACGACAACGTCATCGCCACCGCCAACAAATACGGCATCGTCATGTCCTTCACCGGCATGCGGCTGTTCCACCATTGATTTGGGGGAGAGCGATATGAAACTGATGGTCATCGGTGGCGGCGGGCGCGAGCACGCCATCATCAAGAAACTGAAGGAAAACCCGTCGGTGGAGGTCATCTACGCCCTGCCCGGCAACGGCGGCATCGCCGCCGACGCCAAGTGCGTGAACATCGCCGCCACGGATATCGAGGGCATCGTGGCCTTTGCCGCGGCGGAAAAGATCGACTTCGCCGTAGTCACGCCGGACGATCCCCTGGTGCTGGGCGCGGTGGACGCGCTGGAGGCGGCCGGGATCCCCTGCTTCGGCCCGGAGAAGAAGGCGGCGATCATCGAGGGCAGCAAGGCCTTTTCCAAGGATCTGATGCGGCGATACAACATCCCCACGGCACAATATGAGGTGTTCACCGACCGCGCCGCCGCTCTTTCCTATCTGGAGAGCTGCGACCTGCCCATCGTCATCAAGGCCGACGGCCTGGCTCTGGGCAAGGGCGTGATCATCGCCCAGAGCAGGGAGGAGGCCCGCTCCGCCATTGACACCATGATGGTGGACAAGAAGTTCGGCCACAGCGGCGAGCGGGTGGTCATTGAGGAGTTCCTCACCGGCCCGGAGGTATCCGTCCTGTCCTTCACCGACGGCGAGACGCTGGTGCCCATGGTGTCCTCCATGGACCACAAGCGTGCCCACGACGGAGACGCCGGCCCCAACACCGGCGGCATGGGCACCGTGGCCCCCAACCCCTATTACACCCCCGAGATGGCGGCGCGGTGCATGGAGGAGATCTTCCTGCCCACCATCCGCGCCATGAAGGCAGAAGGCCGCACCTTCCGGGGCTGCCTCTATTTCGGCCTGATGCTGACGCCCAAAGGCCCCAAGGTCATCGAATACAACTGCCGCTTCGGCGATCCCGAAACCCAGGTGGTGTTGCCTCTGCTGGAGAGCGATCTGCTCACCGTCATGATGGCCTGCCGCAACGGTACGCTGGCCGGGACGGAGGTCAAATTCTCCGCGGACGCCGCCTGCTGCGTGGTGATGGCCTCCGACGGCTATCCCGGCAGCTATGAAAAGGGCCATGAGATCACCGTGGACGGTGATTTCGACGCACAGCTTTATATCGCCGGCGCCAAAGAGAAGGACGGCAAGCTCCTTACCTCCGGCGGCCGTGTGCTGGGCGTGGTGGCCACCGCCCCGGCGCTGAAGGACGCCGTTGCGCGTGCCTACAAGCAGGTGGAAAAGGTGCATTTTGCCAATGCCTATTACCGCCGCGACATCGGCCGCCGTGCACTGGAGAGGGAATAACGATGATTTATCGAATTTACGTTGAAAAGAAAAAGCCGCTGGCCCACGCCGAGCGTGCGCTGCGGGATGACATCCGCACCTTCCTGGGCATCACCGCGCTGGAGGACGTGCGCCTGCTGAACCGCTATGATGTGGAGGGCATCGACAAAGACACCTTTGACCACGCGGTGAACACCGTGTTCAGCGAGCCCCAGGTGGACGATGTGTACACCGATCTGCCGGCAGGGGAGGGCGACACCGTTTTCGCCGTGGAGTATCTCCCCGGCCAGTACGACCAGCGCTCCGACTCCGCCGCCCAGTGCATCCAGATCATCTCCCTGGGCGAGCGGCCCACCGTTCGCACGGCGCGGGTCTATCTCCTGCGGGGCGACCTGACCGCGGAGCAGGTGGCCGCCATTCAAAAGTACGTCATCAACCCGGTGGACAGCCGCCTTGCCGCACTGGAGCTGCCGGATACGCTGGCCGTGGACTACGGCATGCCCGACTCCGTGGAGACGCTGGACGGCTTCCGGGAGATGGATGAGAATGCGCTGGCTGACTTCATTGCCCATCGCGGCCTTGCCATGGATCTGGGCGACATCCTCTGCTGCCGTGACTATTTCCGCAAAGAGGGCAGAGATCCCACCATCACCGAGATCAAGGTGGTGGACACCTACTGGTCCGACCACTGCCGCCACACCACCTTCCACACCGTCATCGACGATGTGACCTTTGAAGATGAGGAGCTGCACCGGACCTACGAGGACTATCTGGCCGTCCGCCGTGAGCTGGGCCGCACCAAGCCGGTGACCCTCATGGACATGGGCACCATCGCCGCCAAGTACCTCAAGAAGAAGGGCCTCTTGGACAAGCTGGACGAGTCAGAGGAGATCAACGCCTGCACGGTGAAGATCACGGTCAACGTGGAGGGGGAGGCGCAGGACTGGCTGCTGCTGTTCAAGAACGAGACCCACAACCATCCCACGGAGATCGAGCCCTTCGGCGGCGCCGCCACCTGCATCGGCGGGGCCATCCGGGATCCGCTGTCCGGCCGCAGCTACGTCTATGCCGCCATGCGCGTCACCGGCGCGGCGGATCCGCTGCGTCCGCTGGAGGAGACCATCCCCGGCAAGCTGCCCCAGCGCAAGATCGTCACTTTGGCCGCCGGCGGCTACTCCTCCTACGGCAACCAGATCGGCCTTGCCACCGGACAGGTGGATGAGCTCTATCATCCCGGCTACGCCGCCAAGCGCATGGAGATCGGCGCCGTCATCGCCGCCGCTCCGGCGGAGAACGTGCGCCGGGAGCGTCCGGAGCCGGGCAACGTGGTGATCCTGCTGGGCGGCCGCACCGGCCGCGACGGCATCGGCGGCGCCACCGGCTCTTCCAAGGCTCACAACACCCACTCCGTGGAAAACTGCGGCTCCGAGGTGCAGAAGGGCAACGCCCCCGAGGAGCGCAAGCTCCAGCGTCTGTTCCGCAACGCCGAGGCCACCCGTATGATCCGCCGCTGCAACGACTTCGGCGCCGGCGGCGTGTCCGTTGCCGTGGGCGAGCTGGCCGACGGTCTGGACATCGATCTGGACGTGGTGCCCCGGAAATACGAGGGACTGGACGGCACCGAGCTGGCCATCTCCGAGTCCCAGGAGCGCATGGCCGTGGTGGTGGAGGCCAGGGACGTGGCGCGTTTCTGCGCCATCGCCGACGCCGAGAATCTGGAGTCCACCGTCATTGCCACCGTCAAGGCAGAGCCCCGGCTAACCATGCGCTGGCACGGCAAATCCGTGGTGGACATCTCCCGCGCCTTCCTGGACACCAACGGCGCGGAGAAGCATATCACCGTTGAAGCTGTAAAGCCGGAATCCTTTACCCGCGCTGTCCCCGCTGACTTTGCCGCGGGTTATCGTGCGCTGGCCGGCGAGCTGAACGTCTGCTCCAAGCGGGGCCTTGCCGAGGAGTTCGACGCCACCATCGGCGCCGGCACGGTGCTGATGCCCTTCGGCGGCAGAAATCAGCTGACCCCCGCACAGGCCATGGCACACAAGATCTCTGTGGAGAAGCGGGACACCGACACCTGCTCTCTCATGGCCTGGGGATATAACCCCTATATTGCGGAGAAAAGCCCCTACCACAGCGCATATCTGGCGGTGGTGGAGTCCGTCTCCAAGCTCATCGCCTCCGGCGCCGATCGCAGGGATGTGTACCTCACCTTCCAGGAGTATTTCGAAAAGCTGGGCCGTGACAGCCGCCGCTGGGGTAAGCCTCTTGCCGCGCTGCTAGGCGCCTTTAAGGCCCAGAAAGGCCTTGGCATGGCTGCCATCGGCGGCAAGGACTCCATGAGCGGCACCTTCGAGAACCTCACTGTGCCGCCCACGCTGGTCTCCTTCGCCGTTACCACCGCCAAGCTTGCGGAGATTACCTCCAACGACTTCAAGGCACCCGGCCATAACGTGGTGCTGCTGACCCCGGACTGTGACGACAGCGGTCTGCCTGCCACGGACAGCCTGCTCAAGCTTTACGACGCTGTCCATACACTGCTGACTACCGGCAAGGCCGTTGCGGCCTACACCCCCACCTACGGCGGCGTGGCCGAGGCGGTGATGAAGATGTGCTTCGGCAACGGCGTAGGCTTCGCCTACGACAAGAGTGTGACCGACGAGACCGTTTTCGGCTACCGCTACGGCGCCTTCGTGCTGGAGCTGGCAGGGGAGTGGGAGGTTTCCGGCACGCTGCTGGGCCGCACCACGGCGGACAAGACCGTCAGCCGCGGTGATGACGCTGTCTCTCTGGACGAGCTGCTGGCCATCTATGAGGGCAAGCTGGAGAGCGTCTATCCTTGCAATATCCCCACCCCGGAGGCCGAGATCCCCAATCTGGATTACACCACAAATTCCCGTGTGGCCACGGTGCTTCATTGCAGCAAGCCCCGGGTGCTGATCCCCGTCTTTCCCGGCACCAACTGCGAGTACGACAGTGCCAAGGCCTTTGCCGCTGCCGGCGCTGAGCCGGAGACGGTGGTCATCCGCAACCGGACCTCCGCCGCCATTGCCGACGCCACGGAGTACTTTGCCCGCCGCGTCGATGACACCCAGATGATCTTCATCCCCGGCGGCTTCTCCGGCGGCGACGAGCCCGATGGCTCCGGCAAGTTCATCACCGCGTTCTTCCGCAACGCCGCGGTGAAGAAGGCCGTTACCGGGCTGCTGGAGCAGCGGGGCGGTCTCATGGCCGGCATCTGCAACGGTTTCCAGGCCCTCATCAAGCTGGGTCTGGTGCCCTACGGCCGCATCATCGAGCCGGACGAGACCTGCCCCACCCTGACGGGCAACGTCATCGGCCGCCACCAGTCCCGCATCGTGCCGGTGCGGGTGGCCTCCAACAAGTCCCCCTGGCTGGCACTGACCCAGGTGGGCGACGTCTACAATGTGCCCATCTCCCACGGCGAGGGGCGGTTCTACGCCTCGGAACAGCTGGTGCGTGACCTGGCTAAGAACGGTCAGATCGCCACCCAGTATGTGGATCTGGACGGCAAACCCACCATGGACGTCCACTTCAACCCCAACGGCTCCGTCTGCGCCGTGGAGGGCGTCACCTCCCCGGACGGCCGGATCTTCGGCAAGATGGGCCATGCCGAGCGCATCGGCAAGGGCCTCTACAAAAATGTCCCCGGCGACTTCGACATGAAGATGTTTGCCGCCGCCGTGGCATACTTCCGTTGAGGAGGCGCAAAACCATGGGTGAAACGCTGATCCATCTGCGCCCGGAGGATTACGTGACAACAGCGTGGAGCGGCGGGACCACCACGCAACTGCGCATCTTTCCGGAGGGCGCGGTGTACGCCGACCGGAACTTTTTCTGGCGTATCAGCTCTGCAACAGTCGCCGTAAAGGAATCTGACTTTACGTCTCTGCCGGACTATCACCGCCTCATCTCCGTGCTGGAGGGGGAGATGATCCTCTCCCACAACGGACATGAGCCCTTTGCGCTCCAGCCCTACGAGGTACATGCCTTCGAAGGCAGCGACGCCACCCACTCCGCGGGCCTGTGCACCGATTTCAATCTGATGCTCCGCCGCAATCAGGCGGAGGGCACCGTGGAAGCGCTCTCTCTTGAGGCGGAGGAGCGAGCAGTGGGTCTTGCGCCCGGCTTGGATGAAGTGCTGCTATACTGCGCAGAGGGCAGCTGTTCCGTTACATGTAAAGGAAAAGAACTTGTCATAGAAAGCAGAGAATCCCTGCTGATCCGGCAACCGGAGGGCGGGGTGCTGACGCTGAAATCCACCGGATGCGCCCGGCTGATGCTCTGCCGGATGCGGCGGATCTGAACACAGCGCAAAAGAAATACGCGGCTCCGAATTTCGGAGCCGCGTATTTTATGTTTCTGTGTTTTATGCCAGCTCGGGCAGGTACTCCTTGACAATGGCCAGCAGCTCGCCGGAGCGGATCATCTCTTCGCAGGCGCGGATGTCAGGCCAGATCTCGCGATCCACCTCGTAGAAATCCACCTTTTCGCGGACATGGGCGTACAGCGCCTGGTGCAGCGCGGTAATGCCCTGACCGTGGGTATTGAGGCGGCGGCGGATGTCGATGGCCTGGCAGGCGGTCATCAGCTCGTCAGCCAGCACGTCCTGGGTGTTGCGCACGATCATCCGGGCCTTGCGGGCGGCGGTGGTGCCCATGGACACGATGTCCTCCTGATTGGCGGAGGAGGGGATGGAGTCCACGGAGGCGGGGTGGGCGTACACCTTGTTCTCGCTGACCATGGAGGCGGCGGCGTACTGGACGATCATGAAGCCGGAGTTGACGCCGGGCTGGGTGGTCAGGAAGGGGGTGAGGCCGTTGCTGAGGGCGGCGTTCACCATGCGCTCGGTGCGGCGCTCGGAGGCGTCGGCCAGCTCGGCGGCGGCGATGCCCAGGAAATCGAAGGGCAGTGCCATGGGCTCGCCGTGGAAGTTGCCGCCGGAGATGACGGCCTCGTCGTCCGGGAAGATCAGCGGGTTATCGGTGACGGCGTTGAACTCGATCTCCACCTTCTGCCGCACGAAGTCCAGCGCATCACGGCAGGCGCCGTGGAGCTGGGGCACGCAGCGCAGGGCGTAGGCGTCCTGCACCCGGTCGCTCTGGCAGTTGTCGATGATCTCGGAGCCTTGGAGCAGCGCGCGGATATTGGCGGCCACGGTCATCTGGCCCTGCTGGCCGCGGGCGGCGTGGATGCGGGGATCAAAGGCGTTGCGCAGCACGGTGAGTCCCTCAAAGGAGAGGGAGGCGATGACGTCGGCAAGCTGGGCGGCGCAGATGGCGTCGTAGAGAGCCAGCGCGCCCACGGAGGTCATGGCGCAGGTTCCGTTGGTCATGCCCAGGCCTTCCTTGCTCACCAGCGTGTCCAGTGTGGGGATGCCGGCCTTGGCCATGGCCTCGGCGCCGCTCATGCGAACACCGCCGTAGACGGCCTCGCCCTTGCCCAGCATGGGCAGAGTCATGTGGGCCAGCGGCGCCAGGTCACCGGAGGAGCCCAGAGAGCCCTTTTCCGGCACGATGGGGGTGACGCCCTTATTGAGCATGTCAATGAGCATTTCCACCAGCAGGGGACGTACGCCGGACACACCCACGCACAGGGCGTTGGCCCGCAGCAGCATCATGCCGCGCACGATCTCACCGGCATAGGGATCGCCGGCGGCGGTGCAGTGGCTGAGGATCAGGTTGGTGGAGAGCTGGTTGCTCATCTCCTTGGGCACGGCCACCTTCTGGAACTCGCCGAAGCCGGTGGTGATGCCGTAGGCCACGCGGCCTTCTGCGGCGATCTTCTCCGCCAGGTCGCGGGAGCGCTGCATGGCGTCCCGGGCGGCAGGGGAGAGCTCTACCGTGGCGTCATAGCGGCACACGGCAACAAACTGCTCCAGCGTCAGGCTGTGTCCGTCGATCACAACGTGACGAACAGCAGAGGGGTTCATAATCATGTTTATCTACCTCGATCTATCAGATGATCCGTCCTGATCAGCCCTCGATGAGCTTTACCAGCCGGTCGTAGCACTCGTCTGCCAGGGGCAGGGCGTGGGTGAGAATGGCCTCGCCTCTTGCCCGGTAGGCGTCGGCAAAGTCCCGGTCCTTCAGGGAGCCCACATTGATGAGCACGTTGAGCCACGCGCCCTGGATGCCGGCCTTCAGGCTGAGGAAGCCCACGCCCAGATCGCTGGCGGCGGTATCGTTGAAGCCGTTTTCCAGCAGGGAGGCGGCCAGCGTCAGGGTCTCGTCCATCAGCTCCATCATCTCCATGGGGGTCTTGGTGCAGCCCTTGAGCCCGTCCTGAATGGCGGCGGTGCGGGCGGCCTTTTCCTCATCGGTGGACTTGGGCATGGCAAAGGCGGCGCTGACCACGTTGAAGGCCTCGGTGTCCCGATCCATCACGTCCATGAGGCGGGTCTTGAGCTCGTTGCCCTTGGCCTCCACCTCGGCAGCGTATTCGGCGCAGTCGGCGTATTTCTTGCGTCCCTGGGTCAGGCAGCCCACCATGGCGGTCAGAGCGGCGCCGATGGAGCCGGCCAGCGCGGCAACAGAGCCGCCGCCGGGTGCCGGCGCGTCGGAGGCTACGGTGTCGGTAAAGGCGGTGACGGTCAAATCAGCAAGCTTCATGTCGACGCCTCCCTCAGTTGTTCATGTCGATCAGGTGGTATTCCATCACCTGCTTCTTGCAGTCAAAGTTCTCGATGCGCAGGTAGTGCTCGGCGCAGTCGATGAGGGCCTTGGCGGGGGTCAGACCCACCACCTCGGTGCCCAGGATGCCCACGCCGTAGCGCTCGGCCAGCACGCGGACCATCTCATAAGTATAGTAGAGGGGGGTGTCCTCATAGTTGACCATGTTCATGGAGACCTGGGCGATGTTCCGCTCCTCCAGCATGATGCCGATGGCCTTGCAGCTGCGGAAGCCGCCGGAGCTGCCGCGGATGGCCTTGGCGATCTTCTTGGCGATCTCCAGATCGGAGGTGTTCAGATTGACGTTGAAGGCGACCAGCGGCATCCGTGCGCCGATGGCGGTGATGCCGGCGGTGGGGTGGATTTTCCGCTCGCCGTAGTCGGGCGCCCAGTCGGGCTGGAGCAGCTTCTCGGGCATGCCCTCGAACTGACCCTTGCGGCAGGTGGCCAGATTCTTGCGCTCGGGGCGGGTGGCGGAATCCTCATAGAGGAAGGAGGGGATCTGCAGCTCGTCCCAGATCCGCTGGGCCACGCGCTTGCTCATCTCCACGCACTCGGCCACGGTGACGTCCATCTGGGGCACGAAGGGGATCACGTCGGTGGCGCCCATGCGGGGATGCTGTCCCTCGTGCTTGGTCATGTCGATGGTCTCCATGGCCTTCTTGCACAGCTGGAAGGCGACCTCCTCAATGGCCTGGGGCGCGCCGATCAGCGTGAAAACGCAGCGGTTGTGGTTGCCGTCGGACTGAACGTCGAAAAGGGTGCAGCCGGGCACGCTGTTCGCGGTGTCCACCAGACCCTGAAAGACCTTCTCATCCCGCTCGCGGCTGACGCTGAAATTCGGGATACACTCAACCAACTTTGCCATAATCAATTTGCCTCCTGTTTATTTAATTAAGTTCAAACCATCCGCTATTATATCGCAGATAACGGCGATTTGTAAACTGTTAAAATGATATCTTTTCAATTTTCTATCAAAAGCAGAAAAAGGTGAATTACAATCAAAAGCAGAAAAAGGTGAATTACCCACTTTTCATCGGCGGATTTTTCCGCTATAATATATAGTGCAAATTTATGGGACCGCTTTTCCGGCCCCGGCTATATTTGAGGGAGGCTATTTCATGACCGATTTGGCAAATGAAGCGATGACCATCAAGCTGGACTATGAGCTGCCGGCATATCCCAGGATGGAGAGCGGCTACCGCCGCGCACCCCGCCGCGAGTCGAAGCTGACGGAGGCGGACAAGGCGCTGGCCATCAAGAACGCCCTGCGCTACATCCATCCGGATCACCACGCCCAGATGGCAAAGGAGTTTGCCCAGGAGCTTCAAGAGCACGGCCGCATCTACGGCTACCGTTTCCGTCCCGAGGGCAAGCTGTACGGCAAGCCCATCGACGAGTATAAGGGCAAGTGCATCGAAGGCCGGGCCATCCAGGTGATGATCGACAACAACCTGGACTTCGACGTGGCGCTGTACCCCTATGAGCTGGTGACCTACGGCGAGACCGGCCAGGTCTGCCAGAACTGGATGCAGTACCGTCTCATCAAGAAGTATCTGGAGGAGCTGACCGACGAGCAGACGCTTGTCGTTATGTCCGGCCATCCGCTGGGCCTGTTCCACTCCCACAAGCTGGCGCCCCGTGTCATCATCTCCAACGGATTGATGGTGGGCACCTTTGACGATCAGGAGAACTTCAACCGCGCCGCCGCTCTGGGCGTTGCCAACTACGGTCAGATGACCGCCGGCGGCTGGATGTACATCGGGCCCCAGGGCATCGTACACGGCACCTTCAACACCCTGCTCAACGCAGGCCGTCTGAAGCTGGGCATCCCCAATGACGGGAACCTGTCCGGCCGTCTGTTTGTCTCCGCAGGTCTGGGCGGCATGTCCGGCGCCCAGGGCAAGGCCGCCGAGATCGCCGGCGCCGCCTCCATCATCGCCGAGGTGGACGACTCCCGCATCGACACCCGCTATACCCAGGGCTGGGTCAGCCACCGCACCGACAGCCTGGAGGAGGCCGTGGCCATCGCCCGCGAGCATCAGACGGCGGGCAAGCCCTGCGCCGTTGCCTACCACGGCAACATCGTGGATCTGCTGGAGTACCTCTATGACCACAACATCCACGTGGACCTCATGAGCGACCAGACCTCCTGCCACGTGCCCTATGACGGCGGCTACTGCCCCCAGGGACTGACGTTTGCCCAGCGCACCGAGATGCTGGACAAGGATCCCGAGACCTTCCGCGCTCTGGTGGACAAGACCCTGCAGCACCACTATGAGATGATCTGCAAGTTCCACGACCGGGGCACCTATTTCTTCGACTACGGCAACAGCTTCCTGAAGGCCGTGTACGACACCGGCGTCAAGAGCATCTGCAAGAACGGCGAGAACGATCTGGACGGCTTCATCTTCCCCTCCTATGTGGAGGATATCCTGGGCCCGTGTCTGTTCGACTATGGCTACGGTCCCTTCCGCTGGTGCTGCCTGAGCCGCAAGCCGGAGGATCTGGACAAGACCGACGCGGCTGCCGCCGAGTACATCCGCACCCATGACCGCCGCTATCAGGACCACGACAACTATGTCTGGGTCCGGGACGCCAAGAAGAACAAGCTGGTGGTGGGCACCCAGTGCCGCATCCTGTATCAGGACGCCATGGGCCGCATGAATATCGCCCTGAAGTTCAACGAAATGGTCCGCAACGGCGAGATCGGCCCCGTGATTCTGGGCCGCGACCACCACGATACCGGCGGCACCGACGCTCCCTTCCGTGAGACCTCCAACATCAAGGACGGCTCCAACATCATGGCCGAGATGGCCACCCAGTGCTACGCCGGCAACGCCGCCCGGGGCATGAGCTACATCGCCCTCCACAACGGCGGCGGCACCGGCATCGGCCGCGCTATCAACGGCGGCTTCGGCATGGTGCTGGACGGCTCCGAGCGGGTGGATACCATCCTGCGCATGTCCATGCCCTGGGACACCATGGTGGGCGTCGCCCGCCGCTCCTGGGCTCGCAACGAGCACGCCATGACCACCGCTGCCGAGTACAACAAGATGTACGCCGGACAGGATCACATCACCCTGCCCTATGTGGCGGACGACGCTGTCGTGGCCGCTGCCATGTCCGAGCTGAACATGTAAATATCCGCGGCATAAGAAAATGCCCCGCCGTGAGGCGGGGCATTTTTGCGCAAAACTTATGCCGGGTTCACGTGGACCATGCAGTGCTTCACGGTGTCAAACTCCCGCTCCACCGTGGCATGGACGGCTTCGGCGATGGCGTGGGCCTCGGAGAGAAGCAGGGTGCTGTCGGCGGCGATCTCGATATCCACATAGAGCCGGCTGCCGAACATCCTGGTTTTGAGATCGTCGATGCGCACCACGCCCGGCACGCTTTCCACCGCCTGCCGGATGCGCTGCACCGTCTCCTCGTCGGCGCTGTGATCCACCATGCGGTTCAGGCTGTCCCGGTAGATGTCGAAGGCGGCCTTCAGGATCATCAGGCAGATGATGAGGCTGGCCACGGCGTCCGCCGCCGGATAGCCCAGCCGGGCCAGGCCGATGCCGATCAGCGCACCCACGGAGGACAGGGCGTCGGAGCGGTGGTGCCAGGCGTCGGCCATCAGCGCGCCGGAGCGGATGCGCTTTGCCGCGGTGCGGGTGTACCAGAACATGGCTTCCTTCACCACGATGGACACTGCCGCCGCGATCAGCGCCGCAAGACCGGGCACTGCGGCCGTGCGGAAATCGCCGGAGATCAGGTGCCGGATGCCGGTGAGGCCGATCTCGATGCCCACAGCGGCCAGCGCGATGGCCAGAATGCCGGCGGCGGCGCTTTCCATCCGCTCGTGGCCGTAGGGGTGATCCCGGTCCTGCTCCTTGCCGGAGAGGCGAATGCCGATCATCACCACCACGGTGCTGAATACGTCCGACGCGGAGTGCACGGCGTCGGACACCATGGCGCTGGATCTGGCCAGAAGTCCCGCCGCCAGCTTGCCCGCCGCCAACGCCACGTTGACGATGATGCTGACCCATGAGACGGTCATGGCGTCTCTGTTTGGTTCCATTTCGATCCCTCCAAAAAGAAAAAGCAGGGCAGTGAGCTCCTTCACTGTCCTGCGAACACGGTTCGCTGTTATCCTCCGTAACCCGGCCTCATGCCCCATAGGGCACAGCCTGTTCAGCAAAGCGATTATACCAAATCATACCCCGGTTAGGCAATATAAACGTTCTCCGGGACGAATTGGTTATAAGACCTTGCAAAATCGACGGATATCGGGTAAAATCAAAAAAGATTTTTACACAGGAGGCGTCCCCATGAAAAAGTGTGACTGCTGTTACCGTCAGTATATTCAGATCCTCAACGAGGAACTCAAGCCCGCCATGGGCTGCACCGAGCCCATCGCCATTGCCTACGCCGCCGCCAAGGCCCGCGCCGTACTGGGCGCCATGCCGGAGCGGCTGCTGGTGGAGGTCAGCGGCAACATCATCAAGAACGTCAAGAGCGTGGTGGTGCCCCATACCGGCGGTCTGCGCGGCATTCCCGCCGCCGCTGCAGCCGGCACCGTGGCAGGGGACGCCGACGCCGAGCTGGAGGTGCTGGCCCACGTGACGGCGGAGCAGATCGCCGCCATGGGCGAGTTCCTGAAAACCACCCCCATCGAGGTGCAGCACGCCGACACGGGGCATATCTTCGACATCATGATCACCGCCTTCTGCGGCGAGGACTCCGCCTTTGTCCGCATCGTGGACTACCACACCAACGTGGTGAGCGTGAAGCGCAACGGCGAGACGCTGCTGGAGCGCGCCGTCACCGAGCAGCTGGACGAGGGCCTCACCGACCGTTCCTGCCTCTCCATCGAGGGCATCGTGGACTTTGCCGACAGCGTGGACACTGAGGACGTGCGGGAGCTGCTGGAGCGGCAGATCAGCTACAATATGGCCATCGCCGAGGAGGGCCTGCGCCACAGCTACGGCGCCAACATCGGCAAAACCGTGCTGCGTGGTCGTGAGAATGACATCAACTACAAGATGCGGGCCTGGGCCGCCGCCGGAAGCGACGCCCGGATGAACGGCTGCGAGCTGCCTGTGGTCATCAACTCCGGCAGCGGCAACCAGGGCATCACCGCCAGCGTCCCCGTCATCGTCTACGCCCGGGAGATGGGCAAAACACATGAGGAGCTGCTGCGTGCCCTGTGCGTTTCTAACCTTGTTACCACACATCTGAAAACCGGCATCGGCCGCCTCTCCGCCTACTGCGGCGCCGTCAGCGCCGGGTGCGGCGCAGGCGCGGGCATTGCCTATCTCAAGGGCGGCCGCGTGGATATGATCGCCCACACGGTGGTGAACGCCGTGGCGGTGGACTCCGGCATCGTGTGCGACGGCGCCAAGGCCAGCTGCGCCGCCAAGATCGCCTCCGCCGTGGATGCGGGATTGCTGGGCCTTGCCATGTACGAGGACGGCAACCAGTTCTTCGGCGGCGACGGCATCGTCAAGTGCGGCGTGGAGAACACCATCGCCAGCGTAGGCCGTCTGGCCCGCTTCGGCATGGAACAAACGGACAAGGAGATCATCCGACTGATGATGGAGAGCTGACAAGCAGTAACGCTTTACATATCTTGTAAACAGACAGATCCCCGCGGCGGAAGCCGCGGGGATCTCATACTGTAGACAAAGGTAATTGGCCGAAAGGCTACAACACGCATGGGGGATTGTGAAGGGGGAGGGGACTCCCCCTTCACGTGAAATCCGTGCAAATTCAGGAACATTTTTCAATGTTTCTGAATTTGCTTCTCAAGCTGTCGACACGTTGTCGACAGCTTGAGATCCCCGCGGCTTCCGCCGCGGGGATCTTCGTATCTTGTCCAATTACTTGATAACGGGGGAGGTGTCCTTCTGGATGACGTCGTGAGCGCCGCCCTCCACGATGCTGGTGGAGGAGACCAGCGTCAGCACCGCCTTCTCCTGCAGCTCGGGGATGGTGAGGGCGCCGCAGTTGCACATGGTGTGGCGCACCTTGCTGAGAGTCAGGGCCACGTTGTCCTTCAGGGAGCCGGCATAGGGTACGTAGGAATCGACGCCCTCCTCAAAGCTCAGTTTCTTGTCGCCGCCCAGATCGTAGCGCTGCCAGTTCCGGGCGCGGGCGGAGCCCTCGCCCCAGTACTCCTTATAATAAGTGCCGCCGATGTTGACGCGGTTGGTGGGGCTCTCGTCGAAGCGGGCAAAGTAGCGGCCCAGCATCACGAAGTCCGCGCCCATAGCCAGCGCCAGCGTGATGTGGTGGTCATACACGATGCCGCCGTCGGAGCAGACGGGGACGTAGATGCCGGTCTCCTCAAAGTAGCGGTCACGCTCGGCGCAGACCTCGATGAGGGCGGTGGCCTGACCGCGGCCGATGCCCTTGGTCTCACGGGTGATGCAGATGGAGCCGCCGCCGATGCCCACCTTCACAAAGTCGGCGCCGCAGTCGGCCAGGAAACGGAAGCCCGCCGCGTCCACCACGTTGCCGGCGCCCACCTTGACAGTGTCGCCGTAGTGCTCCCGGATCCACGCCAGGGTGAGCTTCTGCCAGTCGGAGAAGCCCTCGGAGGAGTCGATGCACAGTACGTCGGCGCCGGCCTCGATGAGGGCGGGAACGCGCTGGGCGTAGTCACGGGTGTTGATGCCGGCGCCCACCACGTAGCGCTTGTGGCTGTCCAGCAGCTCGTTGGGGTTCTTCTTATGGGTCTCATAGTCCTTGCGGAACACGAAATAGCGCAGGCGGCCTTCTTCGTCCAGAATGGGCAGGGAGTTGAGCTTGTGGTCCCAGATAATGTCGTTGGCCTCCTTGAGGGTGGTGCCCTCCGGCGCCCAGATCAGCTTTTCAAAGGGGGTCATGAATTCCCGCACCTTGGTGTCAGGATCCATGCGGCTGACGCGGTAATCCCGGCTGGTGACGATGCCCACCAGCTTGCCGTCCTCGGTGCCGTCTTCGGTGACGGCGGCGGTGGAGTGGCCGGTGCGCTCCTTCAGTGCCAGCACGTCCCGCAGCGTGTCGTCGGGGTGGAGGTTGGAGTCGCTTTTGACGAAGCCGGCCTTGTAGCTCTTGGCCCGGGCCACCATGGCCGCCTCGTTTTCAATGCTCTGGGAGCCGTAGATAAAGGATACGCCGCCCTCAATGGCCAGCGCCACCGCCAGCCGGTCGCCGGACACGGACTGCATGATGGCGGACACCATGGGGATATTCATGGAGATGGCAGGCTCCTCGCCCCGGCGGTACTTCACCAGCGGCGTGCGCAGCGACACGTTGTCCGGCACGCACTCGGCGGAGGAATACCCGGGGATCAGCAGGTACTCGTTAAAGGTATGGGCGGGCTCATTGATGATCTTGGCCATGGACGCATCCTCCTTATAAAGCTCATTTTATCCGGTCGAAACGGCTCAAATAATATCTCATTATATCGTCACACAGGCCGGTTTGTCAACGGAAAGCATGTTGTTCCATTGCTCATGATTTACGGGATAAAACGCCCCGGATTCATCATGTTGTACAAACGCGATGCCGGGAATGGTCTATTTCCACAAAAATCATCCAAAAATTTTGGTATGCAAACAAAAAAAGAGCTTTGCAATCGGCGGTGTTTGCTCCTATAATATAAGTGGCAAAAAGTATAGATCGACGTTGGAGGGGGGATGAGCGGTATGCCGGATCACAGCGGGATCAGCGCGCTGATCGTGGCAGCCGGGCTCTCTCGCCGCATGGGCTCGTTCAAGCCCCTGCTGCCGCTGGGCGATACCACGGTGATCGAGAGCACGGTGCGCCGCGCCCTGAACTGCGCGGAGAGTGCGGTGGTGGTCACCGGCTTTCACGGCGATCGGGTAGCCGCCGCACTGTGCGGCTTCGGCGACCGGGTGAGGTGCGTGTTCAATCCGGATTTCGCCGCCACCGACATGCTGCGTTCCGTGCAGATCGGCGCGGCGGCGCTGCCGGACTGCGAGGCATTTTTCCTCCTGCCCGGCGACATGCCCGCCGTCTCGCCCGATACGTTCCGCGCCCTTCTGGACGCACGGGAGCAGGGAAGACCCCTACTGGTATTCCCTATGCTGGACGGCTGCCGCACCCATCCGCCGCTGGTGGACGCGGCGCTGATCCCGGAGATCCTTGCCTTCCGGGGCACGGACGGTCTGCGCGGTCTCTGGCGCGCGCATGAGGGGGACAGCGTGCTCGTCCCTGTTTCCGATCCCGGCGTGACGCTGGATCTGGATACGCCGGAGGACTATGAGAGATGCAAAAAGCTATTGATGATATAAGGGAGGTATGATCGGTATGGATCGGATCAGTGAATCCGTGGTCAAAAAGGACCACCTGCCCAAGGTATCCGGCCGCAGCGTCTACGTGGCCGACTACCCCACGGAGGGCGTTCTGTTCGGCAAGCTGCTCCACGGCAAGGTTGCCCGGGCCAAGGTTCTTGACGTGGACGTGCCGGAGCTGCCGGAGGGCTATTTCTACGTGGACGCCCGGGACGTGCCCGGCGACAATAACGTGAACATCGTGCTGGACGATACGCCGGTTTTCTGCCGTGAAACGGTGGAGTATATCGGCGAGCCCATCGCCATGCTCTGCGGCCCGGATGAGAAGACGGTGGAGCGCTTGCGGGACGCCTGTGTGGTGCACTATGAGGAGCAGGAGCCGGTGCTGGACATCCGCACTGCCGACCATGTCTTCTTCGACTACCACTTCGGCCACGGCGACGTGGACAAGGCCTTTGCCGAGGCGGACAAGGTCTATGACGAGGAGTTTGAGACCGGCTATCAGGAGCAGGCCTATCTGGAGCCCCAGGGCATGATGGCCGTGCCGGAGGAGGGCGGACGGATGTTCGTCCACGGCTCGGCACAGTGCGCCTACTACGTCCACGGCGCGGTGATGCGTGTCCTGGGCTGCGGCCCCGCCGGCGTCCACATCCTGCAGGACGTCACCGGCGGCGGCTTCGGCGGCAAGGAGGCCTTCCCCTCCATTCTGGGCTGCCAGGTGGCTGTTGCCGCCCACAAGTGCGGCAAGCCGGTGCGCTGCGTCTTTGACCGGCGAGAGGACATGGAGTATACCTCCAAGCGCCATCCGTCGTTGTGCCGTTACCGTGTGGCGGTAAAGGACGGCAGGGTCACAGCCATGGACATCGACGTGAAGTTCAACGCCGGCGCCTATTCCACCCTGTCCGCCGTGGTGCTGCAGCGGGGTATCATCGCCTCGCCTGGCATCTACAATGTACCCAATCTGCGGGTTCACGGCAGCGCCGTCAAGACCAACACCAGCCCCTGCGGCGCCTACCGCGGCTTCGGCGCGCCTCAGACCTTCTTCGCCGTGGAGATGATGATGGACCACATTGCCCGGGATCTGGGCGTGGACTCCCTGCCCTTCAAGGAGGCCCATCTGGTGAAGCAGGGCGACGCCACCTCCACCTGCGGCAAATACCATTTCCCCGTGCCCATTCCGGCTATGATCGCCGAGGTGGACGCGGAATGCGACTACCGCGCCAAGCGTGAGCGTTACGCACGTCCCCAGACAGGGCGCTACCGCCGGGGCATCGGCATGTCCATGTACTTCCACGGCGCCGGCTTCACCGGCTCCGGTGAGCGGGACCTCATCAAGGCAGTGGCCAAGCTTCGCAAGTACGCCGACGGCACCGTGGAGATCCTGGCCTCCAACGGCGAGATCGGACAGGGCGTGCGTACCACCTTCCCCAAGATCGTGGCCAACGAGCTGAACCTCCCGCTGGAAAAGGTCTATTACGACCACCCCGACACCGCCCGCGTGCCGGATTCCGGACCCACCGTGGCCTCCCGGTCCCTGATGGTGGTGGGTGAGCTTTTAAGAAGAGCCGCCATCAAGCTGCGTGAGCAGTGGATCGACGGCGTGGAGCAGGAGGTGGAGGAGCGGTTCCGCGAGCCGGACTTCATGATCCCGTTCTATATCGACAAGTTCCAGGGCGACGCCTATCCCACCTACGCCTGGGCGGTCAACGCCATTGAGGTGGAGGTGGATACCTATACCGGCATCACCAAGATTTTGGGCGCATACGGCTCCTTTGACGTAGGCACGCCCATCGACTACAACGTGGTGCTGGGCCAGATGGAGGGCGGCTTCCTCCAGGGCATCGGATACGCCTCCATCGAGAAGATGGACTACGACGCCAAGGGCCGCATCCGCAACAACTCCTTCTCCGACTATCTGATCCCCACCACCAAGGACGTGCCCAACCTCAAGTGCATGCTCCACGTGGAGAAATACCCGGACGGCCCCTACGGCGCCAAGGGCGCCGGCGAGCTGCCGCTGGTGGGTGCGCCGGGCGCCTATGTGGAGGCTATGGAACAGGCGCTGGGCGGCGTGAGGCTGCACCACGCCCCGTTCACGGCGGAGGACACGCTGGCCGTTATTGCAAAGGAGGGACTGTGACATGGATGGCATTCGTTTTACACTCAATGGCAGGGAGGTCGTCTATGACGGCTCCGCCGCCGACCGTCTGCTGGACGTGCTGCGCGACATCTACCGCTGCACCAGCGTCAAGTGCGGCTGCAAGGAAGGGGAGTGCGGCGCCTGCTCCGTGCTGATGGACGGGGTGCTCTATAACTCCTGCTGCGTGGCCATGGGCGCCGTGGAGGGCGCCAGCGTGGTCACCATGGAGGGCTTCCGGGAGACGGAGCGCTTCCATGTGCTGGAAAAGGCCTTCGGTGAGGTGTCCGCCGTACAGTGCGGTTTCTGCATTCCCGGCATGGTGCTGGCGGCGGAGGCGCTGCTTTCCAGAAACCCCCACCCCACGGAGGATGACATTCGCGAGGGCCTCAGCGGCAACCTGTGCCGCTGCACCGGCTACAACGCCATCGTGAATGCGGTGAGCATCGCGGCAAAGGAGGGCGACGGACTATGGTAAACGGATACGCACCTGACTCTCTGCGGGAGGCTCTGGAGCTCCGCGCCAAATATGATGTGGTGCCCTATGCCGGCGGCACCGATCTGATGGTGGAAAACCGCCCCGGCGTCACCTATCTGTTCCTGCACAAGATCCCGGAACTGCGAAGAATCACCGTGGATGAGAACTATGTCCGCATCGGCGCGGCGGTGACCTTCACCGAAGCGCTCTCCGATGAGCGGGTGCCGCAGCTGATGAAGGAGGCAGTGAGCCGCATTGCAGCCCCCGCCATCCGCAACGCCGGCACCTTCGGCGGCAATCTGGGCAACGGCTCGGCCAAGGCCGACTCCGTCCTCATCGAGTTCGTGGCGGACGCCAGGCTGCGCCTGGTATCTTTAAACGGCGAGCGCATCGTGGCGGTGGAGGACTTCTACCTGGGTCGCAAGAAGCTGGATCTCCACAGTGACGAGCTGATCGCCGAGATCCTGTTGCCCAGAACCGGACTGGAGCGCTACAGCTACCAGAAGGTGGGCGGGCGCAACGCCCTGGCCATCTCCCGGGTTTCCTTTGCCGGTGTGTTCTCCATGGAGAACGGACGCATCACCAACGTGGCCGCCGCCTTCGGCGCCGTGGCCGACACGGTGCTGCGGTATCGTGACATCGAGCAGATGCTCATCGGCAAGACCTTCGAGGAGGCAAAAGCCCTGAAGGCCGACTATCTCAAGGCTTACGCCCAGCGGATGGTGCTGACCCGGGGCCGCGTCAGCGCGGAGTACCGCAAGAACGTCTGCATGAATCTGCTGAACGACTTTCTGACGAAGTTCGGTATCTAAAATCAAAAAGCCGCGGAAACCGCGGCTTTTTGCCCAAGGAGGAGCCTATGTATATTGTCAATGTCAACGGCAAGGACTACGAGTCCGCCCATGATAAGAAGCTGCTTTCCTTCCTGCGGGACGATCTGGGCCTCACCGCCGCCAAGGATGGCTGCAGCGAGGGCGTCTGTGGCACCTGCACGGTGCTGGTGGACGGGAAGAAGATGAAGGCCTGCGTGGTGTCCTTGAGCCGTCTGGCGGGCAAAAAGGTGGTGACGGTGGAGGGCATCGACCCGGCGGAGATGCGCATCTATGAACACTGCTTTGCCGAGGCCGGCGCCGTACAGTGCGGCTTCTGCATTCCCGGCATGGTGATCTCCGCCAAGAGCCTGCTGGACGTGAATCTCAATCCTACCCGTGCCGATGTGAAGGCCGCCATCCGGGGTAACCTCTGCCGCTGCACCGGCTACAAGAAGATCGAGGATGCCATTTTGATGGCGGCGGCGTTTTTCCGTGAGGGTAAGCCTATCCCGCCTGCGCCGAAAACCCTCCACATGAACGAACACGCCAAGCGCATTGACGCGGCCGAGAAGGTCAACGGCACCGGCGTCTTTGCCGACGATATGACCTTCCCCGGCATGCTGTACGCCAAGCCGGTGTTCTCCAAATACCCCCGGGCCCGCATCGACCGGGTGGACGTCACCAAGGCGCTGGAGCACCCCGACTGCGTGGAGGTGCTGACCAAGGACGACGTGCCCTGCAACAAGATCGGCCATATCAAGCAGGACTGGGACGTGATGATGGGCGTGGGCGACGTGACACGCTACATGGGCAACGTCATCGCCGTCATCGCCACGGACAAGAAGGAGAAGCTGGACGAGATCGCCGCGCTGGTGGAGGTGGACTACACCGAGCTGGAGCCTCTCACCAATCCTTTTGACGCCCTCCGGGGCGACGCGCCGCTGATCCACCCCGACGGCAACGTCATGAGCCGTGCCAATCTGGTGCGGGGCAATGCCGACGAGGCCATCAGGAACTCCAAATACGTGGTGACCCGCAAGTACAAGACCTCCTGGCAGGAGCACGGCTTCATGGAGCCGGAGTGCGCCATTGCCATGCCGGAGGGGGAGGACGGCCTGCTGATCTACACCACCAGCCAGTCCATCTACGACGTACAGCGTGAGTGCTCCACCATGCTGAAGCTCCCGGCGGAGAAGGTCCACTGCCGCGCCCCGCTGGTGGGCGGCGGCTTCGGCGGCAAGGAGGATATGTCCGTCCAGCAGTACGCCGCGCTGATGGCGTGGGTGACAAAGCGCCCCGTCAAGATCAAGTACAGCCGGCAGGAGTCCCTGGCCTATCACGTGAAGCGTCATCCCATGGAGATGGAGTTCACCACCGCCTGCGATGAAAACGGTATCCTCACCGGCATGAAAGGCATCATCATCGCCGACACCGGCGCTTACGCCTCTCTGGGCGGCCCGGTGCTCCACCGCGCCTGCACCCACGCCGCCGGGCCGTATAACTACCAGAACATCGACATCTTCGGCATGTCGGTCTATACCAACAACGTGCCCTCCGGCGCCTTCCGTGGCTTCGGCGTCACCCAGAGCTGCTTTGCCACGGAGATGAACATCAATCTCCTGGCGGAGATGGTTGGCATCGATTCCTGGGAGTTCCGCCGGCGCAACGCCATCAAGCCCGGCGACGTGCTGCCCAACGGCCAGACCGCCGATCCCAACACCAACATGGCAGCCTGCCTCGACGCGGTGAAGGACGTCTACTACGGCAACAAGTACGCCGGCATCGCCTGCGGCTTCAAGAATTCGGGTACCGGCATGGGCAAGAAGGACATCGGCCGTGTGCTCTTGAGCGTGGAGCAGGGGAGGATCCACATCCGCACCTCCGCCTCCTGCATGGGCCAGGGCATCGGTCAGATGGTGCTCACGGAGATCTGCCACGTGACGGAGCTGGATCCGGCGCTGTTCGTCTTCGAGGCTGCGGATACCGTCCGCACGCCGGACGCCGGCACCTCCACCGCCTCCCGCCAGACGGTGATGACCGGCGAGGCGGCCCGCCGGGTAGGCGAGAAGCTGAAGGCCGCACTGGAGGGGAAGACGCTGGCCGACTTGGAGGGCAGGGAGTTCCTGGGCGAATACTCCGCCCAGACCGACCCGCTGGGCGCCATCAAGGAAAACCCCATCAGCCATGTGTCCTACTCCTACGGCGCGCAGGTCATCGTTCTCAATGACGAGGGAAAGATCACTAAGGCGGTCTCCGCCTTTGACGTGGGCACGCCGGTCAACATCCAGTCCGTGGAGGGCCAGATCGAGGGCGGTATGCTCATGGGCATCGGCTACGGCGTCACCGAGAAAATCGAGATCGAGAACGGCGTCATGAAGAGCCGCTTCGGCACCGTGGGCTTCATGCGTGCCGACGCCGCACCGGACCTGGAGGTCATCCTCTGTGAGCCCCGCGAGGAGGACAAGCTGCCCTATTCTCTGGGCGCCAAGGGCTGCGGCGAGCTGTGCATGATCCCCACCGCTCCCGCCTGCGCCCACGCCTACTACCGCTACGACGGCAAGTTCCGCCAGAGTCTGCCGCTGGAGGACACGCCGTACCGCAGGGGATGATCCATATTTTGAAAGGAGATACAGATATGAAGAAGTTTTCCATCGGAAAGATCATCGGTCTGGCCCTTATTGCCGGACTGGTGCCCTACAAATTCAAGAAGGACGAGGAGACCGGCGCCTTTGAGGTGGGCGGCCTGCTGTGGTCGGTGAAAAAGACCCCCGGCGAGGAGAAGGACGACTACACTATCAACATTATCCCCATCGTGGGCAATAAAGAAGAACCCGCTGAGGGGACGGAAGTATAACCTTAATTTGTCAATAATGAGAAAAATCCCGGACGACCGTCCGGGATTTTTCTTATGTGATCAGAAGCCGCGCGTAGAACGCCGTGCTGTTCTGCGCCGCCACGATCTGCGCAGCCGTGACCGCCGCCTCCAGCGTCTCCGGATGTTCGGCGCGATTGCGTTCCAGCGCCGCCAGACCGCCCTCCACGCAGAGATATGGCATGGCGCAGGGGAGAGTGACGGTCATGATCTTGGCGCTCTCGTAGCAGGCCCGGAAAAAACGGCCCAGCTCCTTGCCGTGGAGCCCGTTCAGATCCCCGGCCGCAAAGCAGCCCCGCACGGTGACGGCGGAAAGGGAGGGGAGAAGGCGGGCGATTTCCGCCAGCTCATCCACCGGTATGCCGGAGCCGGCATGAAAACCGTTCGCCACGATCCGCAGCCCCACGCTGACAAGTCCACCGCCCGCTTCGGCGGCGGCCCGGTCGATTTGCTGCAGCTGAACAAGGGAGGAGGACACCGGGCGACACTTGCCCAGTACAACGCCGGGAGCTTCCCCTGCTCCGGGCAGATAGAATACGTCCCGCAGTCCGTACCCCAGCGCGGCAGCCTGCTCCACTCCGGCGACGGTTGCGGTCCACACGGCGCTGCGGCCGCTGCCCACCGCGCCAATCACCTCATATTCGGGGACCAGAAGCTCCATGTGTCCCACCTCCTTGCCGTTATTCTACACCGCGCGCCGCAGATTGTAAATCACGGTTCCGGAGAGAATTTGAAGTCTTGACACAAATTAGAATTTCTGATAAAATACCCCTGTTGTATGAGGGAGTAGCTTGCACGTTTGTGTAACATATTTTCGTCAATACGGGAGATCTCTCTCCCCGGGATATGTTCGAAGAAGCGAGACTTTTACTACGTATTGTAGGAGAAGTCTCGCCTTACTATTTTCTCCGCTGGATGAAGACGGGACTTCACGGCTGCGTGCCCAACCGATCTTTGTGGAAAATTGAAGGAGGAAAAAAGTATGCTTGTACCTGTTCTGCTGTTTATCGTCGGCCTCGTCTGTCTTATCAAGGGCGGCGACTGGTTTGTGGACGGCGCCGCCGGCATTGCCCGCCGCTTCCACCTGCCGGAGCTGCTCATCGGCGCCACGGTGGTCTCCATCGGCACCACGCTGCCGGAGGTCATGGTGTCCACCTCCGCTGCCCTGAGCGGCCACGGCGAGATCGCCTACGGCAACGCTATCGGCTCCGTGATCTGCAACACGGCGCTCATCGCCGCCATCACCCTGGCCGTCCGTCCCGGCAAGGTGAACCGCGCCACCCTGCGCACGCCGGTGCTGTTCTTCTTCGGCTCCGCGGTGCTGTTCGCCATCGTGGCTTATACCACCGGCTTTTTCAGCCGTGCCATCGGCTTCGTGCTGCTGGCGATTTTCGTGATCTACATGGCGGTCACGGTGCTGCAGATGAAAAAGCACCCTGACGAGGCGGAGGTGGAGGAGGAGCCCGCCAAGGAGCGCACCCTCCTTCTGGAGATCGTTCTGCTGGTCATCGGCGCCGCGCTGATCGCCGTGGGTGCCCGTCTGCTGGTGGAGAACGGCACCAAGATTGCCACCGCCATGGGCGTGCCCGAGTCGGTCATCGCCCTGACCTTCGTGGCTCTGGGCACCAGCCTGCCGGAGCTTGTCACCGCCATCACGTCCCTGGTCAAGGGCCACAGCGCCCTGTCTTTGGGCAACGTCATCGGCGCCAACCTCTTCAACATCGTGCTGGTCAGCGGTGCATCCGTTGCCCTCAACCCCTTTACCATTCCCCAGGGCTCCGTCATCGCCGGCAACCCCGCCTCGCTGGTGATGGATTTCCCGGTGATGTTCGCCGTCATGCTGCTGCTGACGGTGCCTGCGCTGCTCCGAGGCAAGCTGGCTCGCTGGCAGGGCATCGCGCTGCTGCTGATCTACGCCGCCTTCTGCACGGCGCAGTTCGTCATCAATCTGTAACAAGGACTGTAAAGGAAAATAACATTACACATAAAACAACACCCGGAGATGATCTCCGGGTGTTGTTTTATGGAATGATTACCCTATCCCAGCAGACTTTTGAGCAGGATCTCCACGCCGATGGCGATGAGGATCAGCCCGCCCAGGATCGAGGCCTTGCCGGAGAGCAGGGTGCCGAACTTCTTGCCCAGATGCAGTCCCGCCATGCAGATGCCGAAGGTCACCGCGCCGATGATGAGGGCTTCGGCAAGGGCAAAGGGCCAGGTGTATTCGGCGATGGTGAAGCCCACGGACAGGGCGTCGATGGACGTGGCCACCCCCTGCACCGCCAGACCCCGCAGTCCCACGGGAGGCGGCGGGGCGTCGCCGTCCCTGCGCTGCAGACCCTCCCGGATCATGCCGCCGCCGATCCACACCAGCAGGATCAGGGCTATCCAGGGGATGTACTTCTGCACCGCCTGGAACTTTTCGGCGATGGTGTGGACGCAGGCCCATCCGATGAGGGGCATGATGATCTGGAAAAAGGCGAAGGTGCCGGCAATGAGGCACATCCGTCTGCGCCCCATGCCCGGCTGTCGCAGTCCGTTGGCAAGAGACACGGAAAAGGCGTCCATGGCTAGGCCCACGCCGAAGAGGATGCTGTTGAAGAAAAACAGGGCAGACCAGGTCACGATCATGCCTCCCTAACAGTAGTCGGAATCGTTACAGGATCTCCACGCCGTCGCCGTCCGCGCGCAGCACGGTGTTGTAGAAGGCGGTCACGGCGTCGGTGAAATAATCCACGTCGGCGGTGGCGCAGGTCTCCAGACAGGAGTGCATGGCCAGCTGTGCCATGCCGATATCCACGGTGCTCACCGGCAGCTTGGTGTCGGCAATGTTGCCCAGAGTGGAGCCGCCTGCCATGTCCGGCCGGTTGGCGTAGTGCTGCACCGGCACGCCGGCGCGCCGGCAGATCTCGGCAAACACGGCGGCGGAGAGCCCGTCGGTGGCGTAGCGGGGGGAGTGCTTGATGACCACGCCGCCGCCCATCACCGGCGCCTCGTTGGCGTCGGCCATCTCCGGGCGGTTGGGATGCCGGGCGTGACCGTTGTCGCAGGAGAGCAGCAGGGAGTTATCCAGCATGGCGGCGTAATCCGCGCCGGTCTCATGGGCGATCTGACGCAGCACGTCGGGAAGGGTTACAGCGGCGGCGCCCTGCTTGGTCTCCGAGCCGATCTCCTCGTTGTCGGAGACGTACAGCACCTGTACGGCGCCGGTGGCCTTGGCACGCAAAAACGCCTCAGCGCAGGTGAACACGCAGGCCTGATCGTCCAGCCGGGGAGCGGAGAGGAACTCCTCCGCCGGTCCCCAGACGAAGCCGTCCTGGTTGTTGTAGATGATGAGGTCGGTTGCCAGGATGTCCTCCACGCTGCAGCCCAGCTTTTCCGCCAGCCGGGCATTGAACTGCCCGGCGTTGGCGGCCAGAGCGTACAGCGGCGCCAGATCCCGGACGGGATCGTACTTGTAGCCGTTGTTGGCCTCCCGGTTCATGTGGATGGCCAGACGGGGAATGACAACCATGTCCTTCTCAAAGTCCACCAGCTCCGTGCGCACGCCTTTTTCCGTGCGGACGGACACGCGTCCGGCGATGCTGAGGGGGCGGTCCAGCCAGCTGTCCTGCAGCATGCCGCCGTACCGCTCCGCGGACAGGCGCACGCAGTCGCCGCCGGAAAGCTCCGCCTTGTCCCGAAGCCGGAAGCAGGGGGAGTCGGCGTGGCTGGCGGAGATCATGAAGCCGGTGGGCTTGCCCTCGGGCAGCCGGAAGGCGATAAAGGAGCTGCCGTGGGGGGCGAGGAAATACTTGCCGCCGCTCACCATGGCCTCGCCCCGGCGGAGGGGGAGATAGCCGTTATCCAGCAGCTTCTGGCGCAGGGTTTCCACGGCGTGATAGGCGGTGGGGCTCTTTTTCAGATCGTGCAGCAGGGATGTGATCATAGTGACACCTCTTACGTATGGATTTTCGGAGCATGGCTCCCAATGGATTCAACAAATATTATACCACATACTGCCCCAAAGGTACAATGTTTTTTCCCGCACAATGGGTCAAAGGGCGGCATAGAATGGAAAAAATCGTGAAAGGGGCGACGTCGCCATGGAAAACCAGTCGTCAGGAGGACTGTATCCCCCTGCGGGAGAGACGTATGAATCGTTTTTGCGCAGCCATCCCGGCCGCGGCAGTCTGAAGGTGCAGGTATCCACAGCCCGGGGCACCTTCCCTGTGCCCGGTGCGGTGGTGGAGGTCAGCCGGGTGATGGACGGGGAGAGACGGATACTCTACAGCCGGCTCACAGATCCCTCCGGCATTGTGGAGCGGATGCCGCTGCCTGCTCAGCCGGTGGGCAATTCCCGGGTGGAGGCCACGGCGGAGGGCAGCGGCACCCAGTATCAGGTATCGGTCTATCACCCGCTGTTTATCCCCCTGCGGGATTCCACCGTGGAGATCTACGACGGCATTGAGACCATCCTGCCCGTGGCGCTGGAGCCGCTGGTGCGATAGAGAGGAGGGCAAGCCGTGGCAAGTCCCGTTATTCCCCAGACCATCACCGTCCATCTTGGCCCACCGGACAGAGCGGCGGAGAACGTCACCGTTCCCTTTGCCGATTACATCAAGAACGTGGCCTCCAGCGAAATCTATCCCACCTGGCCGGAGAGCGCCATCCGGGCCAACATACTGGCCCAGATCTCCTTTGCCCTCAACCGGGTGTTCACGGAGTTTTACCCCAGCCGTGGCTACGACTTCGACATCACCAACACCACGCAGTACGATCAGGCCTATACGCAGGGCGGCGAGGTGTTCGAGAACATCGGCCGCATTGTGGATGAGATCTTCAACAACTATATCGTCCGGCAGGGAAGGGTAGAGCCCCTGTTCGCCCAGTTCTGCGACGGGGTGCAGAGCCAGTGTTCCGGCCTGTCCCAGTGGGGCACGGTGTCCCTTGCCAATCAGGGCCTGACGCCCTATCAGATCCTGCAGTACTACTACGGGCAGGATATCGGCATCGTCACCAACGCCCCGGTGGGCACCAACGTGCCCTCCTATCCCGGCATCCCGTTGCAGCGGGGCTCCTTCGGCGAGGAGGTGCGTCAGCTCCAGCTCGAGCTCAACCGCATCGGCAAGAACTTTCCCGCCATTCCGGCCATTCCCGCCGTCACCGGTGTGTTCGACGTACCCACGGAGCAGGCGGTGATCCGGTTTCAGGACATCTTCAACCTTTATGTGGACGGCATCGTGGGCAAGGCCACCTGGTATAAGGTGAAGGAGATCTACAACGGCGTCAAGCGCCTGTCGGAACTGAGCAGCGAGGGACTCACCTTCAGCGAGGCCCAGCAGGTGTACCCCAGCGTTCTGCGCCGGGGCGACACAGGCATCGCCGTGCGCATCGTCCAGTATTATCTGGCCTTTCTGGGGTATTTCTACCCGGATCTGCCGCCCATCGCCATCGACGGCGTCTTCGGGCAGGAGACCTTTGACGCGGTGGTGACCTTCCAGAATCAATACGGCCTTGCTGTGGACGGCGTTGTGGGCAGAAACACGTGGAACGAGCTGCAGCGCGTCTACCGCGCCGCTGTGGCGGATCTGCCGCCGGATTACCAGACCTACATCGGCGAGGCGTACCCCGGCCGTTTCCTGGTGCAGGGCGATACAGGCGCCGCCGTGTCCCGCCTCCAGAGCAATCTCCGGCGCATCGCCCGGAACGACCCGTCTGTCCCGCAGGTGCAGGTGACCGGTGAATTTGACGCGGCAACGGACGCGGCGGTGAAGGCCCTGCAGCGCCAGCTGGGCTTCGATCCCACCGGGGCGGTGGGCCCGATCCTCTGGAGCGAGATCAGCACCCGGGGCAGGGGATATTGAGCGGAATAAAAGTGAAAAAGGGGCTATCATTTCCCGGCGCGGCGTGTTATAATTTTCATATCGTGTAAAACACTATGATTATACGCGTACAGGAGGAATGACACACATGGAAACCTACGGACTGGAGAAGCTCGGCATCATCAATGCCGCCGCCATCTACCGGAATCTCAACCCTGCACAGCTGACGGAGCACGCTCTGCGCCGCGGCGAGGGCACGCTGTCCCTGACCGGGGCGCTGGTGGTGAAGACCGGCAAGTACACCGGCCGCAGCGCCAACGATAAGTTTATTGTGGACACCCCCGCCGTCCATGACGAGATCGCCTGGGGCAAGGTGAACCGTCCCATCGACAAGGCCCGCTATGACGCCATCCGCGCCAAGGTGATCGCCTATCTGCAGGGCAAGGAGATCTTTGTGTTTGACGGCTTTGCCGGCGCGGATCCCAAGTACACCAAGGCCTTCCGCATCGTCAACGAGCTGGCCAGCCAGAACCTGTTTATCCATCAGCTGCTGCGCCGCCCCACGGCCGAGCAGCTGGCCGGTTTCACCGCCGACTATACCATCATCGCCGCCCCCGGCTTCAAGTGCATCCCGGAGATCGACGGCACCCGCAGCGAGGCCGCCATTCTGGTGGACTATGAGGCCCACGAGGTGGTCATCGCCGGCACCCAGTACGCCGGTGAGATCAAAAAGTCCGTGTTCTCCGTGATGAACTACGTCCTGCCCAAGATGGGCGTGTTCCCCATGCACTGCTCCGCCAACATCGGCAAGGACGGCGACAGCGCCGTGTTCTTCGGCCTCAGCGGCACCGGCAAGACCACGTTGTCCGCCGATCCCAACCGCAAGCTTATCGGCGACGACGAGCACGGCTGGGCCGACGACTCCGTGTTCAACTTCGAGGGCGGCTGCTATGCCAAGTGCATCAACCTGAGCCCCGAGGGCGAGCCGGAGATCTACAACGCCATCAAGTTCGGCGCTCTGGTGGAGAACGTGGTCATGGATCCCGAGACCCGCGAGTTCGACTTTGACGACGACTCTCTGGCCGTCAACTCCCGCGTGGGATACCCTGTGGAGTATATCCCCAACGCCGAGCTCTCCGGCATGAGCCCCAGCGTGCCCAAGACTGTCATCTTCCTGACGGCTGACGCCTATGGCGTGCTGCCCCCCATCAGCAAGCTGGACCGCAACCAGGCCATGTATTACTTTGTCTCCGGCTTCACCTCCAAGGTGGCCGGCACGGAGATCGGCATCACCGAGCCGGTGCCCACCTTCTCCACCTGCTTCGGCGAGCCCTTCCTGCCTCTGGATCCCTCCGTCTACGCCGGCATGCTGGCTGAAAAGGTGGAGAAATCCGGCGCCAACGTCTATCTGGTCAACACCGGCTGGAACGGCACCGGCAAGCGCATGAAGCTGAGCTACACCCGCGCCATGGTCACCGCCGCCCTCACCGGCGAGATCGAGAAGAGCGAGTTCGTCACCGATCCCACCTTCGGCGTGCAGGTGCCCACCGCCATCCCCGGCGTGCCCAGCGAGCTGCTGATCCCGGAGAACACATGGGAGGACAAGGAGGCCTATCGCGCCAGCTGCAAGAAGCTGGCCACCAGCTTTGTGGAGAACTTCAAGAAGTACACCAAGATGAGCGCCGAGGTCGTCGCTGCAGGCCCCAAGGCATAAATACGAACAAAGGGAAACGCCGGAAGGTATCTTCCGGCGTTTTCCGCATACACGCATACAAAGGAGCACAATATGATCGAACTGAAGATACTGGTGGACAATATCGACTACGACTCGCTGGCGGACGTGCTTGTTCCGCTGGTGACGGAGAAGATGAGAGACGGCGAAAAGGGCGGCATTTTGGGAGGGATCCTGGCCAAAAACCCCGCCGCCGCCACCGCCATGGCCCATACGCTGCTCAAGACCATGTCCCAGGAGAAGAAGGACGAGCTGCTGGTGGAGCTGGCCGCCAAGCACCGGGACAAGCTGCTGGGGAAGGGCAGAGGGCTGCTGAACAAGCGTGGTATCCGTCTGGAGCTGTGCGACATCTCCGCAAAGAAGCTGTGACGCAATTTGTGCCTCGGTTTTTTCTTGCCGCTGTGCGATAAAAATACACCTCCGGGCATTTTACCTGTATGAGAATCAATCCCAAATCTGAAACGGAGGGCTGCACCGATGAAAAAGACGATCCGATCCCTGATAAGCTGCCTGCTGGCGGCTGTCATGCTGCTGGGCCTGACGATTCCCACTCTTGCCGGGGAGTATGACGGCTTCGAAACCGTGGAAGAGATCTCACTCAACGGCTGGGAGGGGGAGAACTATACCCTGCGCACGCCGGCGGACGAACCCTGCACGCTCTATGTGGAGGGCTGCAGCGTGTCTCAAACGGAGGTTTTTCTCATCTCCGTGCTCAACCAGACCGACGGCGCGGTGATCCGCACCTTTGTCCGCCCGGATGAGAACGGCGCCTTTTCCGTTTGCATCCATACGGAATCGGGCAACTCGGCGTACCCGACGGCGGAGCGCGGCACGGTCATCGCGGACGAAACCGGCGGCCAGAGCGGCACGCCCTGCTACGACACCGTGCCGGGTTATCGCGCCGTACCGGAGATTGCAGACGGCTTCTACCGCGTGACCGTTACCCGGGCCACCACCGCGGCCCAGGCTGACGCCGTGTATGACGGTGGCTGGGGCAGCGAGGACAACCCCTTGGGCGGCTCCCTTGGCTACGCCTGCAAGGAGTTCGTGGTGGAGATGACGGACAACGATCCGCAGGTGGTGGATTTCACGGAAATCCGCAGCCACAATGCCGCTGTCCGCTCCCTGAACGCCGAGCTGACCGAGGGCAGCGACGCGTATGCGGAATACACCGACACCTATCTGAAAGACATCGAGTGGGCCATGGATACCACCGGCACCACCCATCCCATGACGGCGGAGAAGGTGGCCTATCTTAAATCCGCGGCGGATGAGATCACCGCTCCGGCGGAATCGGATTATGAGAAGGTGCGGCTGATCTATGAGTATCTGTCCGATCACTTCTACTACGACTATTACGCCTATTCCCACGACAACAAGCGCCAGTACTGCAACCCCTACGACAACCTCCGCGCATTGCGCGACGGGGTGGAAGTCCCCAACAGCTCCAATGGCAGAGTGGCCACAGTGTGCAACGGCTTTGCTTCCATGGTCATTGCCCTGGCCCGTGCCGAGGGGATCCCTGCCCGCATGGCCCGGGGCTACCACATCGACACCGGCGCCGCTGTGTGGAATGATTCCATGCAGTTCACCACGAAGATCTCCCACTGGTGGAGCGAGGTGTACGTGGACGGACACTGGGTGGTGGTGGACGCCAACAGCGGCTGCCAGAACGTGTGGCGCCGCACCGACTGGGACGATGACAGCGACGAGGCGTGGACCCGGGGCGACGTGCGCAGCTACTCCGGCTTTGACATGACGGAGCAGGCGCTGGCCAACAACTATTATTATTCCGACTTTTACAGCGATTACAAGGACCTGCAGCCGCCCCGCATCACCGCCGTGGACGTTGCGCCGGAGGGCGTGACGCTTCGCTGGGAGAGTGTGGAGGGGGCTGACGCCTACTACGTTTACCGGGGCACCACAGACGGTGACCTGAACTATCTGGGCGCGTCCAAGTCCGCCACGCCTACCCAATACGTATCCACCACCGAAGAGGAGGACGTGACCTACTATTACCGTGTCCGTGCCGTGAAAGATAAGGTGGAGGGCACCTGGAGCAACATGGTCACCGCCGCCATTCCCAGTCCCGCCGCCATCACGGAGCAGCCCCGGTCCGTCTGCATTCCGGCAGGTGAGACAGCCCGCTTCACCGTGGCGGCGGAGGGAACGGATCTCACGTATCAGTGGCAGTACAGCAAGGGAGAAAACTGGGCCAACTCCGGTCTGACGGGAAATAACACGGACACGCTTTCCGTACCCGCCACCGTGGCCCGGAACGGCCAGCAGTACCGCTGCGCCGTCACACGCGCCGGTGTGACCACGGTATATTCCGACGAGGCCGTGCTGACGATAGAGACCGTGATTACCGACCAGCCAGCCGACGCCACAGCCTCTGTCGGCCAGACGGCGCAGTTCACCGTTGCCGCCTCCGGTGCAGGCCTTACCTATCAATGGCAGTACCATACCGGGAGCAAGTGGCTCGACTCCGGCCAGTCCGGCAACAGGACGGACACGCTGTCCGTGCCCGCCACCGCCGCCCGGAACGGTCAGCAATACCGCTGCGTCATCGTTGACGCCAACGGCAATACCTGTACCACCGACGCGGCAACGCTGACCGTCACCCCGTTTATTACATCCCACCCCGCCGACGTCTATGCGCCGCTGCGGGATACGGCGGTATTTCACGTTGAAGCCACGGGAGAAGGCCTGATTTACCGCTGGCAGTACTACGCGGGAAACAACTGGCAGAATGCAACGCTGCCGGGCCATGATACCGATACGCTGTCCGTTCCCGTGGTCTCCAACCGGCATCTTTACAGGTACCGCTGCGTGGTAACGGATGAAAACGGCGGAAAGGCCATTTCAAATGCCGCCACTTTATACATAACGGCGACCATGGCGGTTCAGCCGAAGAATATTTCATCTCCCATCGGGTCTGTCGCGGAATTTTTCGTCGCCATCTACGGAACGCCAAAAACCTATTCCTGGCAGTATCAGGTTCCCGGCGGCAGCTGGAAAAATTCCGGTTTAACGGGCCATGACACGAGCACGCTGAAGGTGCCCGTCACCGCTGCCCGCAACGGCTACCGGTACCGCTGTGTGGTAAAGGACATCTACGGCGCACAGGTGATTTCCAAGCCCGGCACATTGACGGTCAAGACGGCGATCACTGTCCAGCCCGCTGACGTCACCGCCGCCGTGGGAGAAATTGCCCGCTTCACGGTAGCCGCCAGCGGCATCGGCCTGACGTATCAGTGGCAATACTACAACAGCGGCAGGTGGATCAATTCCGGCATGAGCGGCAACAAAACGGATACGCTATCCGTGCCCGCCACCGCCGTCCGGAACGGCCAGAAATACCGCTGCGTTATCACCGATGCCCAAGGGGAAAAGGTCTTTTCCGACGTCGGCAGGCTGCGGATCCGGACAGTCATCACCGCCCAGCCTTCGGACGTCTTCGCGTCCGCGGGCAGCACCGCCCTCTTTACGGTGGAGGCGTCCGGCGCGGGCCTGACGTACCAGTGGCAGTACTATTCCGGCAGCAGATGGGTGAGCTCCGGCATGAACGGCAATAAGACGGCCACGCTGTCCGTACCCGCTACTGCCGCCCGGAACGGCCAGAGATACCGCTGCGTCATCACCGACTGGAGCGGGGAGAAGACGGTTTCCGATGCAGGTACGCTGTTGGTAACGTGACATTCCGGGCAGATTTTTCCGGCATTTCCGCAATTTTGGGGTGTACGGCAGGGAACAGATGTGATATAATCATATACTGGTAATAAACCGTATGCGGCCGCATAGACCCGTTCTACGGGCCTCAAGAAGGAGGAAACAATATGGTTCAAACATCGCGCAGGCTGCTGCGCATCCTGCTGTGCCTGGCGCTGGTGCTGTCGATGCTGCCCTGCCAGGCACTGGCCGCCGCGCCGGCGGAGCCAGACGCCATTGTCTATCACAACCTGACCATCGACCCCAACGGCGGTGCTTTTGCCGACGGCACAACCGGGCCAAAGACCTTCCAGCTGCGATCCACCGGCTATCTGAAGGCCGAAGATATTACCGCAGCCGGGCTCGATCAGCAGTATGCCGGACTGACCCGCGACGGCTATCTGCCCATCGGCTATGGCAAGTCGTCCTCCGGACCGGTGACGGTGCATCTCGGCCAGCTGGGCGGCACCCGCTTTACCGAGGACACCACTCTTTACGTGATCTGGGGCAGGGCCGTCCAGATGACCCTCTGCGCCAACGGCGGCTTCCTCTTTGCCCAGACATCCTCCGGCTATGAACAGATGCCGGATCCCTATGTGACGACAGTGGGCGCCGGGGATCAGATGCTGGTGAGCGTGCTGAAGCGGATGGCTGTTCGTGAAAAGTACGAGTTCGGCGGCCTGTCCACCGACGCCGAGGGCAATGAGCCCGTGCCCACCCAGATCGTTGACGGGGAGGAATGCTATACCTTCCCCAACCACGACGTGACCTATTACATCCAGTGGAACGGTCCCTATGAGCTGGCCGTCACCCAGCAGCCCGCCGATATCACCGCCGCCGTCGGCGAAACGGCCCAGTTCACCGTGGCTGCTACCGGCGTCTACCTGACATATCAGTGGCAGTATTACAGCGGCGGCAAGTGGGTGGACTCCAAGATGACCGGATATGATACGCCCACGCTGTCCGTTCCCGTCACCGGTGCTCGAAACGGCCGCATTTACCGCTGCCGCATCATGGACAGAACCGGCGATTTGTTGATTTCCGGATCAGCCAGACTGACTGTCACCACAACCCTTACCCGCCAGCCTGCGGATGCTGTTCTGCCCATTGGCGACACTGCCGTGTTCGCCGTGCAGGCCACGGGACCGAAGCTGAAGTACCGCTGGCAGTACAACAGCGGCAATGGCTGGGCCAACTCCGGCATGACCGGGTATGACACCGCCGCGCTGTCCGTGCCCGTCACCGCCGCCCGGAACGGCCAGCAGTACCGCTGCATCATCACCGACGCCAACGGTGGGACGATCACCACGGACGCCGCCACGCTCCTTGTGAAAACCGTCATCACCAAGCAGCCGGTGGTCATGCTGGCGCCCATCGGCAACACTGTCAAGTTCACCGTGAAGGCCAGCGGTGCAGAGCTCGCCTATCAGTGGCAGTACTACACCGGCAGCAAATGGCTGAACTCCTCCATGACCGGCAACAAGACGGCCACGCTGTCCGTGCCTGTCACCGCCGCCCGGAACTGTCAGCTCTATCGCTGCGTTATCACCGATGCCAACGGTGCGCAGACAATTTCCTCCACCGGCAAGCTGAAGGTCAAGACAGTCATCACCGCTCAGCCCAAGGATGCCAAAGTCGCTGTGGGTGAGCAGGCTGTGTTTACCGTCAAGGCCAGCGGCGCAGGGCTCACGTACCAGTGGCAGTATAACAGGGACGGCAAGTGGCTGAGCTCCGGTCAGACCGGATGCAGTACATCCACGCTCACCGTGCCCGCCACCAAGGCCCGGAACGGCCAGCAGTACCGCTGCGTCATCACCGATGCCAACGGCAAGAAGACTTATTCCGAAGCCGCGAAGATGATCGTGGGCTGACCAAACTTCAAAAGGAAAGCGGGCACGGCCTTCGCCGTGCCCGCTTTACAGCTTGTCAAAAAAGCCTCGCAGATAAGTGAGTGCCCAAATCTCTGATTTGGCTGCACGAACTAATGCGTTAGCTGTTCGCGCCGCGCACGGCGCGAAGACATTTAATTGTATTTTGCCGCGGCGTTACGTGAGCGCCCAAATCTATGATTTGGCTGCGCGAACTTATGCATGCGAGCGAAGCGAGTCGTAGTACGTGGCAAAATACACCTCTCAGACTACGAAGTGTGCGAATTGTCCGCCATTGGCGGACAATGAGTGCGCGCAGTAGGCTGCAAGCCTTTTGTCAAAAAACGGCATTGCCGTTTTTTGACAGTCTCGAAAGGGGCCGTTGCAAAACGAGGGTTTTGCAGCGGCCCCATTTTTCCGTCAAAA
>CAMVRT010000013.1 GCA_947169975.1 uncultured Oscillospiraceae bacterium | reverse complement strand
AATGGCCAGGGCACCAGCCTTCCAAGCTGGGGATGCGGGTTCGATTCCCGTCACCCGCTCCAACTGCTTATCTATGCGCCAATAGCTCAGTTGGATAGAGCAACAGCCTTCTAAGCTGTGGGCCGGGGGTTCGAGTCCCTCTTGGCGTACCACTTTTCTGTTACTCGTCAGGCGGTCAGCTTCCCGTGCGGACGTATATGTGGTGGGTGTAGCTCAGTTGGTTAGAGCACCGGATTGTGGTTCCGGGTGTCGAGGGTTCGAGTCCCTTTACCCACCCCACAAGAGGAAATCAGGGATTGGGAGAGATCCCAATCCCTGATTCATTTTTCCACACAGGGGTGTAGCCAAGTGGTAAGGCAAGGGACTTTGACTCCCTCATCCGCTGGTTCGAGTCCAGCCATCCCTGCCAGACAAATTCGGGTATATCCCTGTCAATAGCCGCTCCGTTAGCTCAGTAGGTAGAGCACCTGCCTTTTAAGCAGGGTGTCCGGGGTTCGAATCCCCGACGGGGCACCAGAAAAAACGACGTGTTTTTACACGTCGTTTTTTCAGCGAAATAAATCCACTGCGTGGATTTGTGAAATGCGCTTCGCGCGTGAAATACGCCTTCGGCGTGTGAAATGCCTGCGGGCGTGGGTGGATTTATTTCATTTCACTTTGCGGCAGCGCCGCAAAATTTCACGTTTGCCGTCAGGCAAACATTTCACATCGAGCGAAGCGAGATATTTCACAGGCACAATTTATATTTCAATCCACTCTTCCGATAAAATAGTCCGCTGAAACGCCGTAGAAATCACACAGCTTGATGAGATCCTCAATCTTCAGCTCGGCCCTTCCGGTCTCGATGTGGTTATAGCCCTGCTGCGATTTGTTGAGGATCCTTCCGACTTCAGCCTGGGTCAAATCGTGATCTTCCCTCAAGTTTCGCATGCGCTCTCTATAATCCATATCTTCATTGCTCCTTTCTGATAGCAGAGTAGCAAACTCATCTTTTGAGTATTGACATTTACTCAATATTTGAGTACTATTATCCTGTCAAAAGACGAAAGGAGCGCAAAATATGAAAAGAACCATTTGCCTGATTCTGGTGGCAATACTGTGCATCGGTCTGTTGGCCGGCTGCGGCAGCGGCACGAATAGTGGCACGGGCAGCGGCAAGAGCGGCAACAACGACGGCGGTACGACATTGAAGAGCTTCAACGTCACTTACTCCTGTGTTTATGTGGAACAGTTTCTAAACAATGTGTGTCAAAACATCGACGCGGAGTATGCCAGGGTCGACAAAGTGATAGAGACTTCGTATAGTATTTCAGACATTATTGAAGCAACACTGGAGATCAAGGTGGCTGGAAAAGCACCTCAGAAAGTCGTTTTGAGAATCTACAATAGCGGCTGGCATTGCAGAGATGTTGTCGATTCTGAAACTGTCGAAATGATAGAATTGGAAGGGTTTGCCTTTTCGGAGTATGGCGACGCAGAATATATATGCAACCGGGCGGTCATTCTCGGCCTGGAAAAGACTCTGGGCGGTGGAAATGCCGCGAACTATCTGAAACCGTATGACGAAGTGAATATGGATTCCATTGAAAGAGAGTGGGATTACAGGGTTTCTGACTACAACGGTCAGGAATATTGGAAGCTGGATTGTGATTATTGGGTTTGTGATACAGCGAAGGCGTTTTTCGGTGGAAGCTTATATGAAGATAGCGATAAAATTCACTTTAGTTATCGCCTAGAAAAAGCTGACTAAATATACAAGCAGAAATTACTTTGACCTTAATTGCGGCCCTCACAATGACATAACAACGCACAGCAGCGCCGCAAGTTTGCCTTGCGGCGCTGATCGTTTTGTGCTATGATGCCTTCGTTCGGCTGAAAAGCCGATAGTTTGTCGATTGCGAGGTCTTTCCCATGCCTGAATTGCTGGAAACGATCATGATGATCCTGTTCGGCCTGTCCTGGCCTATGAATATCATCCGGTCCGTCCGGTCCCGGACGGCCAAGGGGAAGAGTATCTGGTTCCTGTTCTTCATCATTTTGGGCTATCTGGCGGGCATCGCTGCTAAGATCACCGCCGGGAACATCACATATGTACTGTTCTTCTACGTGCTGAATATCCTCATGGTCAGCACAGACGTCATTCTGTACTTCCGCAACCGGCGGCTGGACCGTATGGTGGAGGAAGCAAAAGCATAAAAGGAAACCGCCCATCGGGCGGTTTCCTTTTATTATGGAGTTATTCGTCCTCCCGGTCGGCCACCTGGATCTCCGTGATGGTCATATCCTGGCCGCTGAGGGGCTTGAGCTTGTCGCTGCGGCATTGGGGACAGCGCAGATCGTCCACCGACACCACGAAGGTGTGGCCGCAGTCCATGCAGTTGGCCGTGGCCGGGACGGTGTGGAGGATCAGCTCCGTGTCCTCGAACTCCGTGCCGTCGGACACCGCCTCCCAGCACTCGGTGAGGAAGCGGGGCACCACGCCGCTGAGGTCGCCCAGTTCCACAGTGATGCTCTGCACCACCACGTCGCCCTCGTCCTTCACAATACGGCGGGCTGTTTTCATCATGGCGTCCGCCAGACCCATCTCATGCATGGCGCTTACTTCCGGAAGGGCTTGGCAATGATCTTGCCCGCCTTCTTCACCACCTGCTCGGCCACCTTGATGGGCATGGTCTCGAACTTGCCGGCCTCCCAGTTGCGCATCTTCACCATGTGGATGGCGTCGAAGGCGCACTTGGTGGTGCACAGGCCGCAGCCGATGCACAGGTACTGATCCACCTTGGTGGCGCCGCAGCTGAGGCAGCGGGCCGTCTCCTTCTTCACCTGCTCCTCGGTGAAGGTAACGCGGGTATCGCCGAAGGTGCGGGCCCGGGCGGCGTTGTAGCCGGGCATCTGGCGGGAGCCGCCGTCCACACCCTGGGGATCGATGAGGATGTTGTTCTTGTCCAGCGCACGGTAGACGCGGCGGTCGCGGCCCATGGTCAGCGTGACGCCCTTGTGGACCCAGCGGTGCAGGGAGATGGCGCCCTCCTTGCCGGCGGCGATGGCGTGGATGGCAAACTTCTGGCCGGTGTAGACATCGCCGCCCACAAAGATGTCGGGCTCGGCGGTCTGCAGCGTGACGGGATCGGCCTTGGCGGTGCCGTTGGGGTTGAACTCCACCTTGGTGCCGGTGAGCAGCTGGCCCCAGTCCACGCGCTGACCGATGCAGTAGAGAACGGTGGTGCACTCGGCGGTCTCGGTGACGGCGTCGTCAAAGGTGGGGGCAAAGCGGCCCTCAGCGTTCTTCACGCTGAGGCACTTGCGGAACATGATGCCCCTGCACCGGCCGTTTTCGGTGACGATCTCGGTCTGGCCCCAGCCGGCGTGGATGGTGATGCCGTCCTTCTCGCACTCGCCGCGGTCCTCCTCGCCCATGGGCATCTCGTCATAGGACTCCAGGCAGTACAGATCCACACTCTCGGCGCCGCAGCGGACGGCGGTGCGGGCCACGTCGGCGCCGATATTGCCGCCGCCGATGACAACCACCTTGCCGTGGAGCTGCTGCGGACCTTCGATATTGACCTTCTTGATGAAGTCGATGCCGGGGATGACGCCCTGGGCGTCGTCACCGGGGACGTTCAGCCTGCCGCCGGACTGGAGGCCGATGGCCACAAAGAAGCCCTTGAAGCCCTGGTCGCGGAGCTGCTGGATGGTGACGTCCTTGCCCACCTCCACGCCGCAGCGGAACTCCACGCCCATCTCCCGGAGGATGTTGATCTCGGCCTCCACCACGTCCTTCTCCAGACGGAAGCCGGGGATGCCGTTCATCAGCATGCCGCCGGGGCGGGACGCCTTGTCGAACACCACGGGGCTGTAGCCCTTCTCCGCCAGGAAGTAGGCGCAGGTCATACCGGCCGGGCCGGCGCCGATGATGGCGATCTTCTCGGGATAGGGCTTGCCGGTCTGGTTGATCATGGGCGGGACAAAGCGGGTCTCGGCGTGGAGGTCATGGTCGGCAATAAAGCGCTTGACCTCGTCGATGGCAACGGCCTGATCCAGGGTGCCGCGGGTGCACTCAGTCTCGCAGGCGTGGTTGCAGATACGGCCGCAGACGGCCGGGAAGGGATTTTCCTTCTTGATGAGCTGGAGAGCCTCGGTATAGCGGCCCTGGGCGGCCAGGCGCAGATAGCCCTGGACGGCGATGTGAGCCGGGCAGGCAGTCTTGCAGGGGGCGGTGCCGGTGGCCACGGTGTCCTCCCGGTTCTCCCGGTAGTTGACGTTCCAGTCCTTGCTGGACCACAGGGAGTCGGACATCTTCTTATATTTCTCCTGGGGCAGCGGCTCCTTGGTGCACAGCTTCTGGCCCAGCTTCAGGGCGTTGGCGGGGCAGTTCTCCACGCACTGGCCGCAGGCCACGCACTTGGTCTCGTCGATCTCGGCGGCGAAGTTGGAGCGGATCACGTCACGTGCGCCGAACATGAGGCCCACGCGCAATCCGAAGCAGGCGCAGGAGCAGCAGTTGCAGATAGCGGAGCTCTCGCCGGCCTCCTCGATGTTGGGCATATCATGCATGAGGCCGTTGTCCTCGGCCCGCTTCAGGATCTCCAGAACCTCCTCACGGCTCACCTGACGGGCGCGGCCGGTGCGGATGTAATGCTCGGCGCCCTTGCCCATCTGGATGCACATATCCTCCTCCAGATGGCCGCAGCCGTCGCCGATGCTGCGGCGGGCGGCACGGCAGGAGCAGGGAGACACAGAGAAGGTGTCGTACTTGTTGAGATAGTAGGACAGCTTGTCGTAGTCGTTGACACCGGGGATATCCTTGATGGAGCTCTCGATGGGCACCACGCGCATGAGGCCGTAGCCGTTGGGCAGCATGGGGGCCATGTTGGCCATGCGGATGCGGGTATACTCCTCAAAGGCGCGGCCCACCTCCGGGTGCTCCTTCAGCAGGGTCTGGTTATTCACCAGCATCTCCATGATGCCGGGAGCGAAGATCTGCATGTAGAAGCGGTCCTTGCCGTCGGTCTTGTCGGTGGTAACGCGGAACACGCCGATCCAGGCCAAATGCTCGGCGATCTTCTGGACCTCCTCCACCGGCTTGCCCACCTTCTTGGCCAGATACTCGGCGGTGCGCTCCTTGCGCAGGCCACAGGCAATAGCCACATCGGCCTCGTCATCCGTCAGGATGGAGGCCAGAGAGTAGTACTCGGGGGCGTTCTCGTCGATCTTGTTGATCATGCCGGTGAGGCCGCCCACCACCTTACAGAGCTTGACGATCTTTTCTCTCAGTTGAGCCATTTATTTGTCCTCCTTGTTCCAGTCGCGCACCTGCTGCTCCAGCCAGTCGCACCAGGCGTCCATCCCCTCGCCGGTCTTGGCGCAGATGGGGAAAATTTTGAGATTGGGATTGCGCATGTGGGCGTACTCCACTACCTTGTCCATGTCGAAATCGAAATAGGGCAGCACGTCGATCTTGTTGATGAGCAGCACGTCGCACACCGTGAAGATCAAGGGGTATTTCAGGGGCTTGTCGTGGCCCTCGGGCACCGACAGGATCATGGCGTTTTTCACGGCGCCGGTGTCGAACTCCGCCGGACAGACCAGATTGCCCACGTTCTCCAGCACCACCAGATCCAGATCCTCCGTGCCGATCTCACGAAGCCCCTGTTCGGTCATGCCGGCGTCCAGGTGGCACATGCCGCCGGTGTGGAGCTGGATGCTCCTGACGCCGGTGGCGGCCACGGTCTCGGCGTCCACGGCGGAGTCGATGTCGGCCTCCATAACGCCCATGCGCAGGCGGTCCTTCAGGATCTCGATGGTGCGCAGCAGCGTGGTGGTCTTGCCGCTGCCGGGGGAGCTCATCAGGTTCAGCAGAAAGGTTTTCTCCCTTTTCAGATCCCCGCGGACGCGATTGGCCTCCGCGTCGTTGTCGGCAAAGATGCTCTCCTTGATTTCGATGACTCTCACATTGTCCATAGGCGCAGCCTCCTCTTTCTTCCTATCCATTCCATTGGCGGAACTTGTCCGCATTTGTCGCATGATATAATAATTATACAATAGAAACGCGGATAGATAAACACATTTTTGACTGGCAAATTCACGAAAAAAGTTACCGGATATTGACACCATGGGCAAAAAAGGAAAGCCGGGGGTTCCGGCTTTCCTTTTTATCGCAGCAGCTGCGTCCAGGTGAGTTTGCCCACCACGCCGTCCACAGCCAGATTCCGCTTGCGCTGGTAGAGCCGCACCGCGTGCTCGGTGGCGGCGCCGAACACGCCGTCCTCCGCCAGCCGCGCGCGGCTGTACTTGTTCAGCAGAATCTGCAGGGTACGGACATATTCGCCGTTACTGCCCGTGCGCAGCACCGGCAGCGTCAGGGTACAGGTTTCGGTTTTGGGCGAAGACGGTTTCGGCTTGGGAAAGCCGTTCTTCCCCTCCTTTTTGATCTGCGTCGGATAGTCGATGAGCAGATAGTCCTGGTCACAGACCACGCCGGCCACCTTGTTGCTGCGAATCAGGTTGGTCTCGCCGCCAAACTGCCAAATGCCGAAGCAGCTCTGGGGCGTATAGCTGCACGAGCGGGCCCAGGCCGCCACCCAGTGGGGATACTTCGTCAGCTCGCTGTCATAGAGATAGGCGTCAAAGTAGGACTTGGAGCTGTAGATCCCCGGCAGCATATCCCGCTCCTCCAGCGCGGCACACCACGCCTTCACCACATCCGTCAGCTTTCGCTTCCCCAGTCCCAGCTGCGTCTTATTCTCCACATCCATATAGACAGGCAGTTCAAACTGGCGGTCCTTGAGCACATTGTCGTAGAAATACGTTGCCTCCCGCCGGGCCTCCTCCTCCGTCAGCGCATGGCTGTACCAGTAGCAGCCCACGGTCAGGCCCTGCTTTTTTGCCTTGTCGTAGTTCTCCTTGAACCGGGAGTCCACGTACAAGCCGCCGTCACCGCCGCCGCCTTTGATAACGACAAACCTGACGCCCTCCGCCACTGCCTTGGCAAAGTCAAAATCCCCCTGCCAGTGGGAGATATCAATGCCGAATTGTTTTATCTGAAGGCACCTCCTCTCTGGAATCGGGGCGCACAGCGTCCCCTCCACCCTATTCCGCAGCCGGAAAAAATGTGCCCCCAGGGCTTGACAAGAGAGGTTTAATCTGTTAAACTTCACGTAACACAGGTTTAACTGATTCAACCTTTTGGAAAGGAGGATCTATGGACACACCGAAGATCTTTGAGAGCGAGTACCGTTTTTGTCTGATCCTGTGGGAGCATGAGCCCATCAACAGCACCGAGCTGGTGCGCCTGTGCCGGGATCGCCTGGGCTGGTCCAAGGCCACTACCTACACGGTGATCCGCCGGCTGGCAGCGCGCGGCGTCATCAAAAACGAAAACGCCGTTGTTACCTCTTTGATCAGCAAGGAGACGGCCCAAGCTGCCGAGATCGACGAGCTGGTGGAGAAAACGTTTCAGGGCTCCCTCCCCGCTTTTGTGGCGGCCTTTGCCCGGCGGGAAAAGCTCAGCGAGGACGACACCGCCGCCCTGCAGCGAATGATTGAGGCATACGGGGAGGGAGAGAGATGAGCGTTCTCTTTCTCGGCTTTGTCAACCGCGCCATTACCGCCGGGTGGCTGGTGCTGGCGGTTCTGATCCTGCGACTGGTGCTGCGCCGGGCGCCAAAGCGCCTGATTTGCGCCATGTGGGGACTGGCGGCGGTGCGGCTGGCACTGCCCTTCTCCATCCCCAGTCCCGCCAGCCTGATCCCCAGTGCGCAGACCGTGGTGCCCGAATCCATCCACACGGCCCACCCGGTGATCGAAACGGGGATCCCGGCTGTCAACGCCGCGGTCAGCAGTCGGTTCCAATCCGTCTACTACGGGGGCGTCTCCGCGACGGCGCACACGGCAGCACACACCGCCGACACGCTGGCCGTCATTTGGATCGTGGGGGCGGCGGTAATGGTGCTGTACTGCCTGGGCACCTTTCTCCGCCTGCGCCTCCGTCTGCGGACGGCGGTGCGTCTGCGGGACAATCTGTGGCAGAGCGAGTGGGTGGACTCCCCCTTTGTGCTGGGGCTGCTCCGGCCCCGGATCTATCTGCCCTTCCGTCTGTCAGACGACGATCTGACGGCGGTTGAGGCCCACGAGCAATCCCACATTGCCCGGGGCGACCACGTGTGGCGTGTGCTGGCCTTTCTGCTGCTGGCGCTCTACTGGTTCCATCCCCTGCTGTGGGTCGCCTACTTCCTTTTCTACCGGGATCTGGAATACGCCTGCGACGAGCGGGTGATCCGCACCTTGGACGGTCCGGCCCGGCAGCGGTACTCCGCCGCCCTGCTGCGGTGCGCCGCTCCGCGGCGGTCTGCGGCGCCCTGTCCGGTGGCCTTTGGCGAGGCAGGCGTGGGTGGCCGGATCAAATCCGTGCTCCATTACCGGAAGCCCGCCTTCTGGATCGTCCTGCTGGCCGCCATTGCTCTTGTCATCACCGCCGTGTGCTTCCTCACCGACCCGCCGGTGAAAAACGCCGGGCAGTGGCTGCGCACTGCCACATCCGCCCGGCTCCGGGACGCAAAGCTCGTCCTCAACTATGACGGCTCCGGTCAGGGTCCCGAATACACCTTCAGCCACTTTACGACGGAGCAGCAGGAGACGCTGGCCAAGCTGCTGCGGCAGGTAAATGCCGCCTCGCTGGAGGACGCCGGCAGCCGCCAGGCGCCTTACGCGCTCTGCAGCCTCTACTTTCCCGGGTACGGCGTATATCTCTCCCTCCCCTCTGCCGCCGGCGATGAGGTGGAGCTGCAGTACCGGGAACAGGTGTACCGCGTTCACGACCGGGAGCTGGCCGACTTTCTCCGCGGCATCCTGCCGGGCGAAACGCTGACATGGTATCAGCGGATGTTTGCCCGCAACGCCCTCGGTTCCGACTACCTGATCATGAATCTCCTCTTTGCCTGTGATACGGTGGACATCCACTATACGGACGGTCTGCTCGATCGGGGCACGCCGCCCGTCAACATTCTGGGTCCCGACGGCACCTCCCATCAATCCGGCAGCGCCGCGGTGCTGGGCGGCAGCCTCGTGACCTGGAGGCCACCCGTCTGGGATGAGGAAAAGAGCTTCTATTCCGGCAGCATGACCCTTGCCCTCTCCGGCGGGGTGAATGACGGCAAGGAACTGACCATCGACCTGCACGGCACGCCGGATTATCAGGGCAGCACGCTGGTGGGCGTGACGTATCAGCTGGTGATCCTCAACAATACCCTGCCGGTAACGGCCACCCTGGAAGGCTCCAGCCTGCGCCTGTGGGACGGCGTCTATGACGCCCCGGAATACCTTTCGGACATGCGCTATACCGATGAGCTGGGCGCCGTCTGGTTTGACATCGACGGCGATGGCGTCAAGGAGGCCTGCTCAATGGGCTACGGTCCCACCTCCGGCGTCTTTACCTTCACCGTGTCGGCCCGTTCGGACGGCGAGATCAAATACGCCGACGTCTTTATGCCCGGCCATTGGGGGCAGAACGAAAAAGGCGACGACGTCTATTTCCCCGACCAGGGCCACGTCGCCTTCGTCCAGGGGCCCAACGGTCTGCAGATCTGCTTTACGGAAGACGTCCCTATCTCCCCCGTCGGCGGCGCAGGAGTAGAACACCTCTACGACATCTCCGTCCGGGACGGGCACATCGTCCTCACGGGCGAGGACGGCGAAATGGGCAAATGGGGCAACCCGTGACAAATCAAATGATCCCTTCGCACGGTCGTGCGGAGGGATCATTTTTTTGTTTTATGTTAACTTAATCCAATGCGTCGTGGCTGTTGAACACATCGTTGATGGTGCCGTAACGGTCGATCTCCGGTTCCGGCTCCGGCTCGGCGCCGCTGCGCTTCATCTTTAGCTCCTGCCACTGGGCCTTGCTGATGAGAAGCTGGCGGGGCTTGGAGCCCTCAAAGGGGCCGACATAGCCCCGCTCCTCCATCTGATCCACCAGCCGGGCAGCCCGGGAGTAGCCCAGCTTCAGGCGGCGCTGCAGCATGGAAACAGAGGCCTGTCCCACCTCCAGCACCACGTCCACGGCGGCGTCCAGCAGCTCGTCACCGTCGTCGCCGTCTCCGCTCTCCTCGGGAGCGGAGACGCCCTTGGTCTTCTCGTCCTTCCGGGCGGCGGCCTCGATCTGGTCGATGACATTCTGATCGTACCGGGTCTCGCCGTTCTGCTTGACGAAGTCCACCACCCGCTCGATTTCCTCCGGGGAGACGAAGCAGCCCTGTACGCGAAGCGGCTTCTGCATGCCCAGGGGGAAGTACAGCATGTCGCCGTAGCCCACCAGCTTCTCGGCACCCACGGTGTCGAGAATGATGCGGCTTTCCAGCGAGGAGGCAACCGTCAGGGCGATGCGGCTGGGGATATTGGCCTTCATGAGGCCGGTGATGACGTCGGCACGGGGGCTCTGGGTGGCGATGACCAGGTGCATGCCGGCGGCACGGCCCATCTGGGCCACGCGGCAGATGGACTCCTCCACCTCTTTCGCCGCCGCGATCATCAGATCGGCCAGCTCGTCGATGACCACCACCACAGAGGGCATCTTCTTCAGATCCGGGTTGGTCTCCGCCAGAGCATTGTAGCCCTTCAGATCCTTGACGCCCGTCTCGGAGAAGATCTTGTAACGCTTCATCATCTCAAACACCGCCCACTGCAGCGCGCCGGCGGCCTTCTTGGGATCGGTGACCACGGGGATCAGCAAATGGGGGATGCCGTTATAGGGCGCCAGCTCCACCATCTTGGGATCCACCATGATGAACCGGACGTCCTCCGGCGTGCAGCGGTAGAGCAGGCTGATGATCAGGGAATTGGTGCAAACCGACTTGCCGGAGCCGGTGGTACCGGCAATGAGCACATGGGGCAGGCGGGAGATGTCGCCCACGATCTGGTTGCCGCCGATGTCCTTGCCCACCACAAAGGCCACCTGGGACTTGTGCTCGGTGAAGGTGCGGGACTCGATGATATCCCGGATCTTCACGGTGGCACGGGCGCGGTTGGGCACCTCGATGCCCACCACGGAGATCTTGTTGGGGATGGGGGCGATGCGCACGCCGCTGACGCCCAGGGCGAGCGCAATATCGTCGGACAGATTGGTGAGCTTGCTGAGCTTCACGCCCTGATCCAATGTAAATTCATAGCGGGTGACGCTGGGGCCATGAACCACCTCGCCGGCGGCAGCATCTACACCGAAGGAGCGCAGGGTGTCCGCCAGACGGCGGGAGTTGTTGCGCAGCTCGGCGCCTACCTCGGCATAGTTGTCGGTGGTGTTGGTCTCCAGCAGGTTGATGGGCGGGAACTGGTAGTCCGTCTTCTCCGCGGGTTCCTTCTCCTCAATCTCCCGGGCGACCTCCTGGGCCGCGGTCTTGACCTCCTCCTGGGACACCTCTCGCTCCCGACGGCGGCGCGGCCGTCTCTCCGCAGGAGCCGGCTCCTTCTCCTCCTCCGCAGGGGCCAACACCTCGGCAGGTGTGCGCACGCGGGGATCTCTGTTCACAAAGAAGCCCTTTCGCTCCGGAGGCGCGATCTCAACGGGCTCAACCGGTTCCGCCTTCCGGACGGGTTCGTCATCCAGCGGGACATCGATCCACTGTCTCGCCCGGCGGCGGGGCTCCTCCACATTCACCGGCCTGCGGGGCTTCGGATTCTCCTCCCGGCGGCGCTCCCGCTCCTCTTTCATGGCGGTGGCCTTATCCCGCACAGCGGTGGCCGCCTCATCAGGGGTCATGTGCAGGACAACCAGCAGGGCTGCCACGGCCAGCACCAGAAGGATGGCGACGGATACGACCTTGCCGAACACAGCATTTAATCCCGCCGCCACGATGCCGGAGATGACGCCGCCGCTTTTCAGCGCCTGACCGTCCGTCCAGAGTCGGCCCACCGGCGTGGTGCTGAACAGCAGGTGCAGCACACCGCCCACCAGCGGCGCCAGCAGCAGCACGCACACGGTGCGCAGGATCACGGGTCTGCCCTTGTGGGTAAACAGGATCACGGCAGCCGCAACAAAGACAGGCGCCGCAAAGATATAGCCGAAGCCAAACAGGCCCTTCACCAGCCCGGATAAGGCCTTCACGAACAGGGCGTCCGCGCGGAAAAAGCTGACCACCACGCACAGCGCCAGCAGCAGGCAAACAGCTCCGGCCACCATGCGGGCCATGGGGTTGATTTCCGCCTTCTCCGCCCTTTTCTCTTTATCCGCTCCGCCCTTCCGGGAGGTATTCGTCCTTTTTTTCGGATCCGATTTCTTTTGTTTTGTAGCCATATCGTCCCTCACTTGATGATCACGTTCAAAAGCAGCGTCAGCAGACCCACTGCCCAGCAATAGTAGGCGAAGGCACCGAAGCGGCCCTTGTCGGCGATGTACTTCAGCAGGCGGATGCACAGATAGCCCACCACGGCAGCCACGATGACGCCCACCAGATACACAGGTACCTCAGCCCAGTCAACGCCGCTCTCAAGTGCGTCCTTCAGGCTGAGAATATTGGCGCCGAGTATGGCGGGGATGGACAGCAGGAAGGAAAACCGGACGGCGAAGCGGCGCTGAAAGCCGCAGAAGCAGCCGGCGGTGATGGTCATGCCGGAGCGGGAGACGCCGGGCATGGTGGCGACGGCCTGCCCCACGCCTACCACCACCGCGTCCAGCCAGGTGGCAGTGCGCTCGTTCTTGCGTCCCTTGCGCCACAGATCGCAGATATACAGCAAAAAGCCGGTGAAAATCAGCGCCAGGCCGACAAACAGCATGCTGCCGGACAGGCTTTCGATCTTCTTGTGGACGGGCAGCACGGCAAACAGCGGCAGCGTGCCGATGATGATCAGCAGGATCAGACGGCGGGCAGGCGGCACCGGGGTTGGCGTGCGATGGTGGGCAATGTCACCCACACCGTGAAAGAACTCCCGCACCATGTCCTTGATGTCCTGCCAGTAGGCCACAAAGACCGCCAGCAGCGTGCCCAGATGAAGCAGCACGTCATAAAACGCAGGCACTTCGGCATTCAACCCCAGCAGATGCTTGGCAATAGCCAGATGGCCGGAGCTGGAGATGGGCAAAAACTCCGCAATGCCCTGGATCAGCCCCAGCAGGATGGCGGTTAGGATAGACATAAAACCCCTCCGTTTCCTCATTCACACGCCGCATATGGCGTCGTGCCCATACTACTCTACTGTATCATGAGATTATATCACAACCGGCCAAAAATTACCACACCTATTTCTGCCCATCGGCAGAAAAGCAGAGCCGATGCCCGATGGCATCGACTCCGCTTACGGATTCCCTTATTCCCCGATCTGCTCCAGCGCGGCGCGGGCAGCACTCTGCTCGGCCTCCTTTTTGCTGTGGCCGCTGCCCTGGCCCACCGTAATGCCGTTGAGCGTCACGGCGCAGGTGAACACCTTGTCGTGATCCGGGCCGGAGGCGCCGATCATCTCGTAGCGCAGCACCTGCTTGGCCTTGCGCTGCACCACCTCCTGCAGGGCCGTCTTATAGTCCCGCCGGCGGCTCTCCACCGCCTGCTCCCGTCCCTTTTCCAGCAGCACGCGGTGAATCAGGGCGCTGGCGGCCTCCATGCCGCCGTCCAGATACACCGCGGCAAAGACGGACTCGGTGGCGTCCGCCAGAATGGACGGTCTGCTGCGGCCGCCGCCGCTCTCCTCGCCCCGGCCCAGCCGGAGATACGCGCCCAGGCCCAGTGCCTCGGCCACCTCATGCAGGCTTTCCTCGCACACCAGCGCCGCCCGCATACGGGTCAGATCCCCCTCCGGTGCGTCGGGATGGGTGCGGAAGAGATACTCCCCCGTCACCAGGCCCAGCACGGCGTCGCCCAGAAATTCCAAACGCTCGTTGCTCTCCAACCCGCTGCCCCGGTGCTCATTGGCGTAGGAGCTGTGGATCATGGCTGCGCACAGCAGGTTCCTGTCCCGGAACCGGTAGCCCAGCCGGTTTTCCAATGTTTCCATTTTGCCTTCCTTTCTCCGGCGCCTGAAAAAGGAAACCCCGCCGGAGGCGGGGTCACTTTTTTCAAACGTCGATCACCAAATCAGTCGGCCAGCTTGCCGCTCAGATAGCGGACGCAGTCGCCCACCGTCTTAAGCGCAGACAGCTCATCCTCCTGGATCTCGCCGATGTCGAACTCCTCCTCCATGGCCATCACCAGCTCCACCAGATCCACGCTGTCAGCGCCCAGATCATCCACAAAAGAGCTGTCCATGGTGATCTCATCGTCATCCATTGCAAACTGCTCGGCAATGAGACCCTGCATTGTTTTGAAGATCTCTTCCATCGTCATGAGGGTGTTTCCTCCTTTCGCCGTGTTATCTGGGGCAATCATACGGCAATTGTCTATCTCTGTCAATAACTATTTTATGAACATTTTTATGAATGGGCGGTTTCTTCCCGTTCCACCTTCATCAGCTCCACATGGGATTCGATGTCGGCAATGAGGCCGCTTTCGGCAAACTGCTTCGCCTGCCCCACGGCGTTTTCAATGGCCTCGGCGTTGGACGAGCCGTGAGCCTTGATGACCGGCTTGGAGATGCCGATGAACGCCGTGCCGCCCACCTTGTTGGGATCCAGCATGGCTTTAAAGGCGTTCAGACCCGGCCTCACGATTAGTCCGGCCAGCTTGGTCAGCGGGTTCTTCATAAAAATGGACTTGATGGCGCTGCCGGCCAGCGAGCCGGTGCCCTCAATGGTCTTGAGCAGGATGTTGCCGGAGAAGCCGTCCGTCACAATGACGTCGCAGCCGCCCTTGATGGCCTCCTTGGCCTCGATGTTGCCGATGAAATTCAGGTGACCGTTCTCCCCGGCTTTTTGCAGCCAGTGGAGCGTCTCCTTCTGGAGATCGGTGCCCTTGCTGTCCTCCGCGCCGATATTCAGAAGGCCCACCCGGGGACTCTCCAGCCCCAGAATGCGCCTGGCGTAGAAGTTGCCCAGATAGGCAAACTGCACCAGATATTCCGGCGTGCACTCGGCGTTGGCGCCGCAGTCGATGAGCACCGCCTTGCCGGTAGAGGTGGGGATCACGGGTGCCATGGCGGCACGGCGGATGCCCCGCACCCGCTTTACGATCAGCGTGGCGCCGGTGAGCAGCGCGCCGGTGGAGCCCGCGGAGACCACTGCGTCGCCCTTGCCGTCCCGCAGCATCTGGAGGGCAACGCCCATGGAGGTGTCCTTCTTGCGGCGGAACACCGTGGCCGGATCGTCGCACATCTCCACCGTCTCGGTGGTGTTGGCGATTTCCATACCCGCAGGCAGCTCCTTGACGCCGCAGCTCTCCATTGCCTTGAGGATGGCCACCGTGTCGCCTGTCAGCAGCACGTCCACACCCCAGCGTTTCTGGGCTGCCAGTGCGCCCTTTACGATTTCCAGTGGCGCGTTGTCGCCGCCCATGGCGTCGATTATGATTTTCATCGGCTCAAAACCTCTTTCTTTATATTCTCTATGATCTCCAGGGACCGGCGGGAGAGCTCCGCATTTTTATTGCGCTTGCCCTTGACCCGGTAGCCCAGAGGCGGGATGATGCCGAAATTGATATTCATGGGCTGGAAGTCGCCCACACTGCCGCCGCTGACATACAGTCCCAGGGCGCCGATGGCCGTCTCCTGCGGGAAGTCGATCGGTTCCTTGCCCTGGAGGCGGCGGGCCGTCTCCACGCCTACCAGAAAGCCGCTGGCGCAGGACTCCACATAACCCTCCACGCCGGTCATCTGTCCGGCGAAGGAGATGCGCGGATCGCTGCGCAGACGGTAGTAGCGATCCAGCAGCCGGGGGGAATCCAGATAGGTGTTGCGGTGCATAACGCCATAGCGCAGGAACCGGGCTTCCCGCAGGGCGGGGATCAGGGAAAACACCCGCTTTTGCTCCGGCCACTTGAGATGGGTCTGGAAGCCCACCAGGTTGTAGATCGTGCCCTCGGCGTTGTCCTTTCGCAGCTGCACCACCGCATAGGGCTCCCGCCCTGTCTTGGGATCCGGCAATCCCCTTGGCTTCAGCGGTCCGAAACGCAGGGTGTCCTCTCCCCGCCGGGCCATGACCTCCACGGGCATGCAGCCCTCGAAGACGCCGCCATCGTCAAAGCCGTGGACCTCCGCCTCCCGGGCGGAGATCAGCTCCCGCCAGAACGTCTTGTACTCCTCCTCCGTCATGGGGCAGTTGATATAATCCGGCGTCCCCTTGTCATAGCGGGAGGCAAAGTAGGCGCTGGACATATCCACGTTGTCGAAGGCCACCAGCGGGGCGGCAGCATCATAAAAGTGCAGGGTGGTATCGCCGCCGAAAAGGGCAGTCAGCTTGTCTGCCAGGGCGTCGGAGGTCAGGGGACCGGAGGCGATAACTACCTCGCCCTCGGGGATCTCCGTCACCTCGCCGGGCATCACGGTGATGTTGGGATGGTTCCGGATCTCCTCCGTCACCATGCGGGAAAAGCCGTGGCGGTCCACCGCCAGGGCGCCGCCGGCGGGAACGCGGGTGGCGTCGGCGCAGCGGATGATGAGACTGTCCATCCGCCGCAGCTCCTCCTTCAAAAGCCCCACGGCGTTCTCCAGCTGATCCGAACGCAGGGAGTTGGAGCAGCACAGCTCGGCATAGTATTCCGTTGTGTGGGCAGGGGTGGTTTTGAGGGGCTTCATCTCCCGCAGCGTCACCTCGATACCCCGCCGGGCCAGCTGCCAGGCACACTCGCTGCCGGCAAGGCCCGCACCGATCACGGTCACATGGCTCATTTATTTCTCCGCCTTTTTCGTGGTCTTTCGGGTGGTGGTCTTTTTTGCTGTCTTTCCGGCGGTCTTTTCGGCGCCGTCATCTGCTTTCTTGTAGTAGCCCCGCTTATCCTCCGGGGTGAAATTGCTGCAGTCGGGGTTGATGCAGAAGGGGCGCTTATAACCCCGTCCGGCCCGTTTGAACATGGTCTGGCCGCAGGCGGGACAGTCATCCTTCACCGGCACGTCCCAGGTCATGAAGTCACAGGTAGCTGTGCCGCCCCGGTTGTTGGTAAACTCGCAGCAGTAGTAAGTGTACTGCTTGCCGCTTTTTTTGCTCACGCCGGTGCGCTTCATCAGCCGCCCGCCGCACTTGGGGCAGCGACCGGGCATCTGCACCACCAGCGGCATGGTGAAGCTGCACTCCGGGAAGCCGGGGCAGGCCAGGAACGGACCGAACCGCCCCTCCTTCTCCACCAGCTGACGGCCGCAGACGGGGCAGATCTCGTCGCTGACGGTGTCGGGAATCTTCACATACTCGCTCTTCTCCGCCTGGCCCAGATGGCCGGCAAAGTCGCCGTAGAAGCCGCGCAGCACGTCCTTCCAGGGCGTTTCGCCCTCCTCCACGCTGTCCAGCAGCCGCTCCATGTGGGCGGTAAACTTCATATCGGCGATATCAGTGAAGTATTTTTCCATCCAGTCCGTGACAGCATGGCCCAGATTGGTGATGCAAAGATACTTGCCGTCCTTCCTCACGTAGCCCCGGTCCAGAATGGTGGACACGGTGGGGGCATAGGTGGACGGCCGGCCGATGCCCTGCTCCTCCATGGCACGGATCAGCGTTGCCTCGGTATAGTGGGCGGGGGGCTGGGTGAAATGCTGGCCGGACACGAAGTCCAGCGGCGTGACGCTCTCGCCGGCGGACAGCTCCGGCAGAGACATCTCCTTCTCCTCCCGATCCTCGTCCCGGCTCTCCTCGTATACGGCGGTGTAGCCGGCAAATTTCAGCGTGCTGGCACTGGCGCGAAAGGCATGCCTGCCCGCCATGACCTCCACGCTGACGCTGTCATACACGGCGTTGGCCATCTGGCTGGCCAGGAAGCGGCTCCAGATCAGGCGGTAGAGTCGGTATTGTTCGCCGGAAAGGTCTCCCTTGACCTGCTCGGGCGTCAGATTCACGTTGCTGGGCCGGATGGCCTCATGGGCATCCTGCGCACCGGCCTTGGCCTTGAACTGGCGGTAGCTGCCGGGGCGGTAATCGGAACCGTAACGGCCGTCAATAAAGGCACGGGCCTCACGCTGTGCTTCGACGGACACACGCAGGGAGTCGGTACGCATATAGGTGATAAGGCCAACGGTGCCCTCGCCGGTGATATCCACGCCCTCATAGAGCTGCTGGGCAATGGCCATGGTGCGACGGGGCGTCATGTTCAGCTTGCGGGAGGCCTCCTGCTGCATGGTGGAGGTGGTGAAGGGCGGCGCCGGCGAGCGCTGCTTGTCGGCGCGCTTGACGCTGTCCACCGTGAAGGGGAGGTCAGTCAGCTCCGCTTTCAGCGTCTCCACCTCTTTTTCGGTGGAGGGCTCATACTTCTTGCCGTTCTTGCCGTAATAATGGACGGTGAACTCCGCACCCTCCCGGTTCTTCAGCAGGGCATCCAGCGTCCAGTATTCCTTGGGCTCAAAGGTCTCGATCTCCCGGTCACGGTCGTCCACCATGCGGGCAGCCACGCTCTGCACGCGGCCGGCGCTGAGGCCGCGGCGGATCTTCTTCCACATCAGAGGAGAGATCTGGTAGCCCACGATGCGATCCAGCACCCGGCGGGCCTGCTGGGCATCCACCAGATCCAGGTCGATGGGACGGGGCCTGGCAATGCTCTCCGTCACCACACGAGGGGTGATTTCATTAAAAGTGACGCGCTGGGCCTTCTTGTCGTCCAGCTCCAGCAGGTGCTGGAGGTGCCAGGAAATGGCCTCGCCCTCACGGTCCGGGTCGGTTGCCAGATAGACCACGTCGCTGGCCTGGGCCGCCTTCCGCAGATCGCGGATAATATCCTCTTTGCCCTTGATGGGGCGGTAATTGGGCTCGAAATCGTTGTCCACGTCCACGCCGATGGTGCTCTTGGGCAGATCCCGCAGGTGGCCCATGCAGGCCTTGACCTCATAGCCGGCGCCCAGATATTTGCCGATGGTCTTTGCCTTGGCGGGGGACTCCACGATCACCAGTTTCTTTTCAGCCTTCTTTGCCATGTTCCTTCTCCTCCTGAGGCAGCTCTGCCGCGCGGACGAAGCACCGCGCTCCGTCAGGGCGGACAAAGCCGTCGATCTCTAAAACTGTCAATGCCGCCAGCACGCGCCGCACCGGCAGCTGCGTCTGCTCCGCCAGCTCGTCCGTCAGTGTGGGACAGTCGGCGTTCAGCGCCCGCATCACACGGAGCTGATCTTCCGTCAGGCCCCGCAGTTGTTCCCTTGTCAGTACCGGCAGCGCCTGCACCGGCTCTGCCGTGCCGGGCACCACCTCCGCCGTCTCATGGGGGACGGTCGGCATCTTCCCCTCCGCCATATGCAGCTTGTGGGGAAAGCGATATTCCAATTCGCTCAGCAGATCCCATGCCGACGTCACCAGGCCGGCGCTGCTGCGGATCAGCTGGTTGCAGCCCTTACTGCCCGGGGCGTCAATGGCGCCGGGAACGGCAAACACGTCCCGTCCCTGATCCAGCGCCGTCCGGGCAGTGATCAGCGCGCCGCTTTTCTCCGGCGCTTCCACCACCAGCGTGGCCACGCTCAAGCCGCTGATGATCCGGTTCCGGGCAGGAAAGCGCCAGCCCTCCGGTAATGTGCCCGGGGCGTACTCCGACAGCAGCACGCCTGTGGCGGCGATATCCTCATACAGTCTGCGGTTGACCTCCGGATAGGCGATGTCCACGCCGCAGCCCAGCACCGCCGCCGTAAAGCCGCCGGCGCGCAAGGCGCCGCGGTGAGCCTCCGCGTCAACGCCCTTGGCCATGCCGGACACGATCAGCGCGCCGCTTTTGGCCATTTCGTAGCTCAACTCCCCGGCGCAGTGGCGGCCGTAAGGCGTGGCATCCCGGGTGCCTACCACCGACACGGCGGCCTCCTCATCAAAAAGCGGCATGGCGCCCTTGCCGTACAGCAGTACAGGCGGATCAAAAATGCTGCGCAGTCTGGCCGGATAGGCGGCGTCGTCCATGGTGACAATGAAGATATCCTTCTTTGCGCAATCGGCCAGGATCGCGTCCGTCCGCTCCATGGAGCGGTCATCCAGGCGGGTAGCCTGCTCCCGGCTCAACCCGGCGCGCATGGCCTCCTCCGCGTCTGCGTAGTATACGTCCTCCGGCGAGGAAAAATGCGCCAGCAGCTGCAGCCGGCTCCGGTTGCTCAATCCCGGCACCGACGTCAGCCAGACCCAGTATCTCAATGCAGCCAAGGCAGGCGCCTCCCTTCCCGATTTATCGATATGCCTCCCACAGCAGCACCGCGGCGGCGATGGCCGCGTTCAGCGATTCGCACTGCGGCTCCATGGGGATGCGCACGGTGGCGTCGCACAGCGCCAGCACCTCCGCCGTGAGGCCGCGCCCCTCCGATCCGATGGCGATGGCTGCGCGGCGATAGTCAACCGCTCTGGCGTCCACCGTATCCTCCCGCAGGGCGGCACCGTAGAGGGGAATACCGCTGCGGATCAGCTTCTCCTTCAGTTCCCCGGCATCGCACTGCCACACCGGGCAGCGGAACACCGCGCCCATGGAGGCACGCACCGTCTTGGGGCTGAAGGGATCGGCGCAGCCGGGCAGCAGGATCACACCGTCGGCGCCGAAGGCGTCCGCCGTGCGCAGCACGGTGCCCACATTGCCGGGATCCTGCACGCCGTCCAGCACCACGTAGCGCTTTCCCTCCAGGCGGGACGGAAGCGCCGTGTCGGGCAAGGCGCAGACGCACAGCACCCCCTGGGGTGTTTTCGCCGGGGAGACGGCGGCCATCACGTCCTCGCTGACGGTGACGATCTCCACGCCCGACCGCAGATTGGGAAGCAGTCCGGGATCGGTGCAGACCACTGTGGAAACACCGGCTCCGGCGCGCAGAGCCTCCTCCACCAGCTTGGGGCTGTCGCAGAGAAACTGTCCCTGTTCCCGGCGGAAGTCAGCCGAGGCAGCCAGAGCGCGCAGGCGTTTGACAAGCGGGTTGCTGCGGCTGACAATTCTCTCCGGCATGGTTCTCCCCTCCCACGTTATGGTATGTTCTGCATTGTAGCGTATTTCTGACTGTTTTGCAAGCCCTTCTTTTTTAATAGGTGTAATGGCCGCGTGGGAACCCCACACGGCCTTTATGAAGCGTTCCGCAGCCGGATGACGGCTGCGGAACGCTCAATCTGTAGACAAAAGTAATATGAAGAAAGGTAACGACACGCATGGGGGATTGTGAAGGGGGATGGGAGTCCCCCTTCACGTGAAATCCATGCAAATACAGGAACATTTTTCACTGTTTCTGTATTTGCCGGTCAGTGTGTCGACAAAGCGTCGACACACTGACCGTTCCGCAGCCGGATACCGGCTGCGGAACGGCAATCATTTGGCATTGCCTTCGTATTTCTGCTCAAGCTCGTCCAACCGGACGTCCGCATTGTGGGGGATCGGCTTCCACTCCACATGGCTGAACAGGGCGATAATCATAGACAGCTCACCGATCAGGTCAAACACAGGGAACATAAAGATGTACCAGAGCTTGCGGTACCACTTGATGGGCACGATACGCTTATACTCCGAAATGAACACGTAAGCTGCGAAAATCATGTTTGTAAGCCAGCTGTTGATTCTCCACATGATCGCTGCCGCCAGAAGCATGAGGATCGCCTGCAGCTCGCCGGAGGGTACCCAGGTCAGGTGGAATGTTCTGATGATCCACTGGGCTGCGCCGGGCAGAAGGCCCGCGCTGACAAAGGCATAGCCCGTGACACAGATCATCACGATACGCATGGCCATCACAACGATCTTTTTGAAAAATGACACCAGCTGCCGCGGATAGACGATGGTGAGCATGTCGAAGCTCATGAAGCGCAGACGGACGTTGTTGAACAGGCGCTTCCACCACGGGGCATCGGCGGGCTCGTCACGGTTTGCCATGCCGTGGGTGACAAAAATGTGGGCGAACAGCTGGGGTGCTGTCTCCACAAAGGCCTGCAGATGGCCTTTCGCCCAGCGGATGCGCTGGCGCATGGCGATCTTCATATCCACCGGCTGCTCGTCGTAGAACTCCGCGGCGTTGTTGTAGGAGATCTTGTAGCCGTTAGCCACCGCATCCGCGCAGAACGCCCGGTCCTCCGTGAGGGAGGTGTAGTTCCAGCCGTTTTCGATGATCTCTGCGGCAAAGAGGAAGCCTGTACCCTGAATGCGGGTAGCGAGGTGGAAGAACGACCTGGCACGGTGCTCGTTTCGAACCGTGCGCAGCCAGTGGATGCCGTAGGACGCACTGATCCAGTTGGTGTCAAAATTCTTGGTATTGCGGTAAGAGGTGACGATCTTCTCCCCGGCGTCAAAGGCGTCGTTCATGCGGGACATGAAATCACGCTTGAGCAGATTGTCGGCGTCAAAAATGATATAGCCCTCATAGGCATAAATGCCGAAATCCCGTTTGATATTCTCTACCAGAAACTGCAGCGCGTAGCCCTTGGTGCGGTGCTCACTGTCAAACCGTTCGTAACAGTATGCGCCGTGGGACCGGGCGATCTGCGCGGTATTGTCTGTGCAGTTATCGGCTGCGACGAAAATATCAATGAGCTCCGCCGGATAGTCCTGCGCGCGGATGGAGGCAATGAGGTTGCCGATGACGGCGGACTCGTTGCGCGCCGCGATGAGGATCGCGTACTTGTGTTGATGCTGCGCGGGCTTGAACTTCCGCGTGAAGAAAATACCGGTATAGAGCAGAACATCGCGATACTTGTAAAGCGCGCTGATAACGGAAGAAATAGTACTGATGATGACAACGATCAAAGCCGCCCAAAACATGCGGTCGCTTCCTCCCCTCGGGATGGTATCTTTATATCATGCTGTGGGATTGCGGATTGCCGGTGAGATCGTATGGTCACTCGCCCTCCCACTCCTGTACGGCGGTGCCGCCGCCCAGACCGAAGTCGTCCTCCACGGTGCCGGTGTCCCGGCGCAGCATGTTTTCCATGACCCGGATATCGCTGTCCACATCCATGGCATCCGCCTGATACAGCACATCCAGCTGATGCTCGAAGCCGGCCACGATGTTGTCCATGGTCTTTTCGATCCGTTCCTTGGCCTGGGTGAGGTTGGCGCCGCTGACGCCCGCCTCCTCAAAGTCCGCGTAGCTGTCCAGCAGCTTCTGGGTGGTGGGCAGGTAGTAGTTCAGGAAGGTGCCGGCCTTGTCCCTGCGCTCGGGGTGCTCCTCAATGGTCTTGAAGATCCGCCCCGTAATCTCCTCCAGCCGGTCGATCTTGGCGCTCAGGCCGGGATCGGCGATGCGGTCGTTGGCGCGGCGGATGTTCCGAAGGATGCCGGAGAAGCCCTCCTCTGCCTGGACCGGCGTGGTCTCAAACCGCTCCCGCATGGGATTCTTCCGGTCAAAGTATTTGGCGGCGGCCTCCTGGGTGCGGAAGAGCATGTCGTTGGTGTTGTCAACATACGCCTCCGGTCCCCACAGGCCCTTCTCCACCATGATCTCCATGTCCCGCTCGGCCTTGTGCTCTCTGACCTGGGCCACCTCCGCCATGCGGTTGATGTCAATGGCGTCCTTGCTGCCGGCAGCCGCCAGATATTTGGTGAACCGCCGTGCCCGGCGCTTCATCTTCCAGCTGCCCAGCAGCAGGCCCAGACCGCCGGTCAGCAGGCCGGTGGAGAAGAAGAGCGTGCCCAGCTCCTGGGCAAGACTGCCCGCGCCGATGGCGTCGCCCAGGCTGCCCAGCACGGCAAAACCGCCGATGCCGGCCAGGATCCAGCCGATGATCTGCATGATCTTGGTGCCCTTTTCGCTGTACTGCGGCGTTTTGGTCATTCTGGACACAAAGCTCTTTTTTGCGTTGGCCGTGCCGGCGGCATTCTGCTTCGGCTGGGGCGCAGCAGCTTGGCCGGTCTGCGCCTGCCGGGGGACAGGCTGCTGTGTGGCGGCGCGCTTTACAGCCTCGGCGACACGGTGCTCCGCCTCGGAGATCCGCTGCTCGGCAGCTGCAGCGCGCTGCTGGGCGGCTGCGCGCTGGGCGGCAGAGTCTCCCGTCTTCTTCTTGCTGCCCATGTCGGACAGCTTGGAGATCAGCATAATCAGTCCGACGGGCCACAGACCCGTCATGAAGAAAATGGCGATCAACACCCAGGAGAACCAGTCGTTGCCTCCCGAGCCGCTGCTCCGATTGTTGTTAGGCTTCTGGTAGTTGCCATCGCCGTAATAATATGCCATCAGGACTTCAGGCCTCCCTTTCCCCGCAGCTTGCGCTTATTGCCGTGCTCGTCCACCACGTAAGTGTGTTCCAGCTCGTGGCGCAGGTTGCCTACCACCGCGTCGATATACTCCCGGCGCAGGATATCCCGCTCCCGGAGTTCCTCCGGAGTCAGCCCCTCTGCCGACTTAGCCTTGCGGGCCAGCTCGTTGATGCGGTCGATCTTCTTCTGATCCATAGTATCTCCTCTATCCGTCACAGATAGCGTTCCACAGTGATAAAAACGCGGCCTTTTTTTGTGGCGCCGCCCACCTCGGTCAGCTTGCACTTGCCCGCGCCGCGGACGGTGATGACGTCGCCCTGGCGCAGCAGACGGTCGCTCTTCTGGCAGTCGGTCCAGTTCACCTGGACACGCCCGGATTCCACCGCCTCGGACGCTTTTCCGCGGCTGGTGGAAAAGCCCACGGACAGCACGCTGTCCAGCCGCAGCGAGGACACCGTGTCACGCAGGATCTTTGTCTTCTGCTCCGGCACGTTCAGCTCCGCGGGATCGATCTGCGCCACGTGCAGCGCCGTGCGTCCGGCGGCTGTCCATTCCCGCAGCAGATGCTCCGCCACGGTCGATGACACAATCACGTCGGCAGACCGGTCGGAAACCAGTATATCGCCGATCTTCTCCCGGGTCAATCCCAGGCCCATGAGGCTGCCCAGAAAGTCCCGGTGAGTCAGCTTCCCCGGCTCGTAAAACGTGCAGCGCAGGCAACAGATGGCCTCACGGTCCGGCTCTGTTTCCCAGTCCGGCAGAAAGTGGATCTGGCATCGCTCCGCGCCCTCGTAGCCGCCCCACAGGACGAATCCGTCCTCCGCCCCCAGCATATGCAGCAGCCGCTCCGCCGCCGCCTGCTCCTGGGGGGAGAGAAACTCCGTGCACACCGGGATGTTCCGCCGGCGGCACTGGTCATATTTGTCCCAGACGCGGCCCAGCAGCAATCGCTCCTGCTCGTTCATGGACACGCGATCCAGCAATTCCCGCTTCTCCATCAGCAGACCTCTCCCAGATTCTGTGTGTGGTACAGCCTGGCATAGGCCCCGTTTTTCGCCAGCAGTTCCTCGTGGGTGCCCTGCTCGGCGATGATGCCGTCCTGCACCACCATAATGCGGTGGGCCTTGCGGATGGTGCTCAAGCGGTGGGCAATGATCAGCGTGGTGCGGCCGGTGGACAGCTCGTCAAAAGCGTGCTGAATCCGGCTCTCGGTGACGCTGTCCAGCGCCGAGGTGGCCTCATCCAGAATCAGGATGGGCGGATTTTTCAAAAAGATACGGGCAATGGCCACCCGCTGCTTCTGTCCGCCGGAGAGCAGGGTGCCCCGCTCGCCCACGTAGGTGTCGAATCCGTTGGGCATCTCCATGATGTCATCGTAGATCTCCGCCTTCTTCGCGGCCTCCACCACCTCCTCGTCGGTGGCGTCGGGACGGCCGAAGCGGATGTTCTCCCGCACCGTGTCGGCGAACAGGAACACATCCTGCTGCACGATACCGATGCTGCGGCGCAGGGACTTCTGGGTCAGATGGCGCACATCCTGCCCGTCAATGGACACGGAGCCCGCCGTCACCTCGTAAAACCGGGGGATCAGCTGACAAAGCGTGCTCTTTCCGCCGCCGCTGGGGCCGACCACGGCAATGGTCTCCCCTGCCGCCACGTCCAGTGACACGTTGTGGAGTACCTCCGTGACGCCGTCGTAGGTGAAGGAAACGTGATCCACCGTCACGCGGCCGTCCACATTTTTCAGCTCCACGGCGTCGGGGGCGTCCTGAATGGCGGGCTTGGTGTGCATCAGCTCGGCAAACCGCTTCAGGCCGGCGAAGCCGCTGGAGAACAGCTCGGCAAAGTTGGCCAGCTTGCGGACAGGGCTGACGAAGGTGGAAATATACAGGCTGAAGGTGATGAGGTCGATATAGTTCATCCGCCCGCTCATGATGAGCCAGCCGCCCACGGCGATAACCGCCACGGACAGGATATTGACAAAGAACTCCATGCTGGCCATGAACAGGCCCATCTCCCGGTGGAAGCCCCGCTTGGCGGTTTTGAACACGTTGTTGGCGCCGTCGAAGCGGGTCTGCTGCTCGGCCTCGTTGGCGAAGGCCTTGGTGGTGCGCACGCCGCTGAGGCTGGACTCAATCTCGGCGTTGATGGCGCCGGTCTTCTGCTTGGCCTCACGGGCAGCCGCGCTCATCTGGCGGCGGCGGTGCATTACCACGATCAGCAGCAGGGGGATGATGCACATGACCACCAGCGCCAGCTCCCAGCGGATGGTGAACATGACCACCAGCGCGCCGATAATGGTCACGGAGGAGATGAACAGATCCTCCGGGCCATGGTGGGCCAGTTCCGTCAGCTCAAAGAGGTCGGTGGTCAGACGGCTCATCAGCTGGCCGGTGCGGTTGCGGTCGTAGAAATCAAAGCCCAGCTCCTGCATATGCTCGAACAGATCCCGGCGGATATCAGCTTCCACCCGGATGCCGAAGGTATGGCCCCAGTAGCCCACCACGAAGTACAGAACCGCACGCAGCAGGAAGGCCACCACCACGATGGCCATGACCACGAAAAACACGGTGTATTTTTTATCAGGCAGCCACTGGTACATGGCGGTGCGGGAGATCAGGGGAAACGCCAGGTCAATGAGGGCGATGAGGAGAGCGCAGCCCATATCCAGCGCAAACAGGCCCTTGTGCTTTCTGAAATAGGACAGAAACAGCCCGATCAGTGCGCCGGTGGATTCGGTTTTGTTTTTCATGCAGAATATCCTCACTTCGCACGATTTCACAATCAGTAATGATGTATTATATCATAATATCCGGTTCTGCACAAGATAGCAGCGCGTGAAAAAACGGGGACAGCAGCGCGTGAAAAAACGGGGACGGATCGGCATCCGTCCCCGTTTTCGGAGATGTAGGGATTTACTTGCCCATCAGATACTCGTCGATGGACTTGGCGCCCAGCTTGCCGGCGCCCATGGCCAGGATGACGGTGGCAGCACCGGTAACGGCGTCGCCGCCGGCGTACACGCCCTCACGGCTGGTGAGACCGTCCTCGTTGACGATGATGCCGCCCTTCTTGTTGACCTCGAGGCCCTTGGTGGTGCTCTTGATCAGCGGGTTGGGGCTGGTACCCAGGGACATGATGACGGCGTCCACGCTCAGGTCGAACTCGCTGCCCGGCTTCTCCACGGGGCGACGGCGGCCGGAAGCGTCCGGCTCACCCAGCTCCATCTCGATGCAGGTCATGGAGGACACGCGATCCTCGCTGTCGCCGTTGATCTTCACGGGGTTGTTGAGGGTCTTGAAGATGATGCCCTCTTCGATGGCATGCTCCACCTCTTCCTTACGGGCAGGCAGCTCCTCCATGCCGCGGCGATACACCACGTACACATCGGCGCCCAGGCGCTTGGAGCAGCGGGCGGCGTCCATAGCCACGTTGCCGCCGCCCACCACGGCCACCTTCTTGCCATGGAGATCCATGATGGGGGTGTCGCTGTCGGCGCGGTAGGCCTTCATCAGGTTGATGCGGGTCAGGAACTCGTTGGCGGAATAGACGCCCTTCAGGTTCTCGCCGGGGATGTGCATGAACATGGGCAGACCGGCGCCGGAGCCGATGAACACGGCCTCGAAGCCATACTCCTCCATCAGCTCATCGATGGAGCAGACGCGGCCGATGACCATATTGGTCTCCACCTTGACGCCCATAGCCTTCAGGCCGTCCACTTCCTTCTGCACAATGCTCTTGGGCAGACGGAACTCGGGGATGCCGTACACCAGCACGCCGCCGGCCAGATGCAGAGCCTCGAACACGGTGACGTCATAGCCCTTCTTGGCCAGGTCGCCGGCGCAGGTCAGGCCGGCAGGGCCGGAGCCGATGATGGCAACCTTGTGGCCGTTGGAGGCGGGACGGGCAGGCTGCTCGGTGCTGTGCTCATTGTGCCAGTCGGCCACAAAGCGCTCCAGACGGCCGATGCCAACGGGCTCGCCCTTGATGCCGCGGACGCAGTACTTCTCGCACTGGCTCTCCTGGGGGCAGACGCGGCCGCAGACGGCGGGCAGAGAGCTGGTCTCGTGGATCACCTGATAGGCGCCCTCGTAATCATGCTCAGTGATCTTCTTGATAAACTCGGGGATCTTCACGTTGACGGGGCAGCCGCCCACGCAGGGATGGTTCTTGCAGTTGAGGCAGCGGGCAGCCTCGTCCAGGGCCTGCTCCTCAGTATAGCCCAGAGCCACCTCCAGGAAGTTCTTGTTGCGAACGTTGGGGTCCTGGGAGGGCATCTCGTTCTTCTTCAGACTCATGTTGGGCATGTTACATGACCTCCTTCTTGAACAGGTTGCAGGTTTCCTCGTGCTTGCGCAGCTCGAAGTCACGGTACATCTGGTTGCGCTTGACAGCCAGATCCCAATCCACCTGATGGCCGTCGAAGTCGGGGCCGTCCACGCAGGCGAACTTGGTCTCACCGCCCACGGTCAGGCGGCAGCCGCCGCACATGCCGGTACCGTCGATCATGATGGGGCTCATGGAGACGGTGGTGGGGATGCCGTAAGGCTCGGTGGTCTTGGAGACAAACTTCATCATGATCATGGGGCCGATGGCGAAGATCTCGTCATAGACGTTGCCCTCGTCCAGCAGCTCCTGCAGAGCCTGGGTGACAAGGCCCTTCTGACCGTAGCTGCCGTCGTCGGTGCAGATCTTCAGCACAGAGGAAACGGCGCGGAACTTGTCCTCCAGAATAACAAGATCCTTGTTCTTGAAGCCGACGACAGCATGCACCTCGGCGCCGCAGTCGTGGAACTTCTTGAGCACGGGGTAGGCAATGGCGCAGCCGACGCCGCCGCCCACCACGCAGACCTTCTTCTTGCCCTCGGTCTCGGTGGGCTTGCCCAGCGGGCCGACGAAGTCCTGCAGGCAATCGCCCTCCTGCTTGTGGCTCAGCTTCTCGGTGGTGGCGCCGATGGTCTGCACAATGATGGTGACCGTGCCCTTCTCCCGGTCAAAGTCGTGGATGGTGATGGGGATGCGCTCGCCCATCTCGTCCACACGCAGGATGATGAACTGGCCCGGCTCCGCCTTTTTGGCGATCATGGGGGCCTCGATCTCATACAGGATCACGGTGGGTTTCAGGGCTTCTTTTCTGACAATTCGATACATTCTCCGGTTCCCTCTTTTCCCTTTCTTCGTCCTATTCTTTGTCCCTTTCGGGCGCAAAAAAGGCAGATATCTCTACCTGCCCTGTATTGTATCATGTTGTTTTGTTTTCGTCAATTCCCGTCTTGCACCGTTTGTCCCGTTTGCGGCCGATAATAACGTAAATCAGCACGTAACCTGCCACGCCTACCGCCGCGCCGGCCAGAATATCGATGACCGCGTGCTGCTTGACCAGCAGCGTGGAGGCGATAATAATGAGGCCCAGCGCTGTTGTGCCGGCACGCCAATACCACCTGTGCATGCCGGGGGTATGGTAGACGGCAAACAGCGCCGACATCACGCCCACCACGTGGACACTGGGAAACACGTTGGTGTTGGTATCGGCCGTGTATGTGGTGCGCACCACCCAGGCGCAGATGTCGCTGCCCTCCACCACCGCCGGGCGCAGATCCTGTCCGTTGGGCACCAGCACGCAGAACAGCGTGGACACGCCGTAGGTGAAAATCAGGCACCAGATATACCGCCGGAACCCCTCCGGATCTTTCAGGATCAGATAAATGCCCATGGCCATCAGAAGCGGCGCCCAGGCGTTATAGAGCAGGATGAAGTACTTGCAAAAGGGGATATAGTCGTCAATGGGCAGTTGGGTGGCCCAATAGTTGTCGGTGATGAGATGCTCAATGGTGAAAAACGCCGCCAGGTAGCAGGGCATGAACAGGCTCCACCAGGCATGGGGATGGGTCTTGATAAAATGTACAGCGGTCTTCATACAGTCCCTCCGTATGGCCATACTTACCTGATCAGTATAGCACGGGAGGCGGTGGATCAAACAGGATCCGGGAAAATTAACCGATTGTACACAAATCCTCATCCCGCCGCAGCACGGATGGCGTCAAATCGGAACACGCCCAGTCCGTCGCTGAAAAGGCCGGTCAGCTCGCTTCGGAGGCGGTAGACCCGGTTGGTAAAGTAGAGAGGTATCACATTGCCCTGCTCCACCAGCAGCCGCTCAGCGTCAGAGAGATAGGCGTCCCGCGCTTCGGAACTGGAGGAGGCCGCCGCCACACGAAGCAGCATGTCGTAGGCAGAGGAGTGGAACAGGGCGAAGTTCTCCGGATAGCCGGATTGCCACGTCTGCAAAAACGCCTCCGCGTCGTTCCGGTCGGCCCGGCAGGTGATGATCGCCATATGGAACGTACCGTCACGCAGCGCGTCCGCCATGTCCTCCGGCGAGGCGCCGCGCAGCCGTGTGGGGATACCCAGTTCCTCCTGCCAGCCGTCCCGGATCTCCTCGGCTAGAGCGCCGAAGACTCCCTGATCGGCATACAGAATGGTCAGATCCGTCAAACGGTTTGCTGCAGTGCGGGCATCGGCCTGCTCCAGCAGCTCTCTCGCCAGCTCACAGCTGCGGGCATAGTCACTGTTGTCGATGTGGATATCCTCCGGTGTGCGAAAGGCGCTGCCGTCAGAGGATGTGATGCCGTCGGGCACCAGTCCCTCCGCCGGGGTGTGGAGGGCTGAGCCGGCCAGCGAGGCAAGAGCGGTACGGTCAATGGCCAGAGACAGTATCTGGCGCAATGCCACGCTTTCCAGCTGCTGGGCCATCTGGTTCACGATCAGCACCGTCACCTCGGGGCAGGGCTGGCGGAGCCAGTCGCCCTGCTCGGCCACGGATTCCTCCGCCACGCCGCAGACAAAATCCACCTTTCCCTCGTCCCATAAGGCGACAGCCTGCTGGGCGGTATCACAGAAATGCAGCGTGATCGTCCGGGGTCCAAGGCGGTCCCTGTCGTAATAGTTCTCGGCGATGTCCATAGTCAGCACGCCGTCTTCATAGCTCTTCACGGCATACGGCCCGTTGGTCACCAGTCCGCTCTTCTCCGCAAGATCGGACCGGCGCGGCATGGTGGCAGCCGCCGTGCAAACGCTGCGCAGGAAATAGGGGCAGCGGCAGGAGAGATCCACCTCCAGCGTGTTTCTGCCGTTGGCACGCACCTGCAGCGCATCCGGATCCCCCGCACGGGCCTCCTCGTAACCGGCCACCATGTTCAGTATCTCGGCGTTGGGAGAGCCGGTGGACTCAGCCACCAGATGCTTCCAGCCGTTCACAAAGTCCGCCGCCCAGACGCCGCGTCCGTCAGACCACTTGGCGTCCTGGCGGAGCCTAAACACATATGTCTCCGTGCCGTCCAGATTGTCAATACACTCCCAGCTGGAGGCAAGAGCGCCCACCACATCCGTGCCGTTTTTGCCGCTCTGCAGCCGCATCAGGTTTTCAAACAGATGCACCGCGGCGGTTTTCTCGGCGTCAGAGCTGGCAAGAGCAGGGTCAAATCCCGCGGGACTTCCCACCACGGCGGCGGAGAAGGCATAGCTCTGCACCTTCTTCTCTTCCTTCCGGCCGCAGGCGGTCAGACCCGCCAACAGAACGGCCAGCAAAAGAAGCGTGATGATCCTTGTCCATCGTTTCATGGGCGGTCTCCTCAGATTATGACTTCTCCAGCGGCGTCACATGTCCGCTCTCTTCCAGCTTGGCCGGGATCACGTTGCTGCGGGTGGCCCGCACCAGAGAATCCATGCGCATGCGGCTGGGGAAATCGCCCAGCAGCGTGTAGGCCACGCCGTGTTTTTTCGCCCGTCCGGTGCGGCCGATGCGGTGGATATAGTACTCGTTCTCTTCCGGCACTTCGAAGTTGAACACCGCGTCCACGTCGTCCACGTCGATGCCCCGGGAGGCCACGTCGGTGGCCACGAACACCCGCAGCTTGCCGTCGCGGAAGCGCTGCATGATCTCCTCCCGTTTCTTCTGGGGGATGTCTCCGTGGATGCACTGGGCGTCCAGACCCCGCATCTGCAGGAACTTGGTCAGCCGCTCCGTGCTGCCCTTGGTGTTGCAGAAGCAGATGACCCGGTCGTAATTCTCGGCAGCCAGTATTTTGGCGATGGCGTCCACCTTACCGTCAAAGGGTACGTCGATGCGGTATTGCAAAATGTCAGGCTTGTTCTCCTTGGTGGCCTGCACGGTGATCTCCTCCGGGTCACGCTGATAGACCCAGGAGATGTCCATGACCTCCCGGGAAATGGTGGCAGAGAACATGCCCAAATTCTCCCGGCTGGGGATCTTGTCCAGGATGCGGGTCACATCGTGGATGAAGCCCATGTCCAGCATCCGGTCAGCCTCGTCCAGAATCACGGTCTTCACCGCGTTCAAGGTGACGGTGCGGCGCTTCATATGGTCGCTGAGCCGTCCCGGCGTGGCCACCACGATCTGGGGCTTGCGCTTGAGGGCGTTAATCTGCTTGCCGATGGGCTGGCCGCCGTAGAGGCACACCAGCCGCACGCCCTCGTGGTACACGGCTACGTCCCGCATTTCGTCGGTGATCTGCAGGGCAAGCTCCCGGGTGGGAGCCAGGATCACCGCCTGCACCGCCTCGCTCTCCGGGTCGATCTTTTCAATGATGGGGATGCCGAAGGCCATGGTCTTGCCGGTGCCGGTGGGGGCCTTGGCGATGACGTCCTTCCCCGCCATCATGGGGGGAATGCACCCGGCCTGCACCGGGGTGCTGATCTCATAGTGCTTGTTTCGGATGGCGCGCAGCGTGGCCTCCGACAGGCCAAACTCCTCAAAACGCACGCCCTGAGTGACTTCCATAGCGTTTTCCTCGTTTTTCTACATAGTATAACAGGATAATTATACCACGGCTGTCAATACAGGAAAAGAGCCGGCGGGAGTCTCCCGCCGGCTCTTTGATCATCCTCCGGATTTCGGACAATATTACTTTCTGTACGGCACGTGCCAGATGTTGTCGGCGTACTCCGCTACGGCGCGGTCGGCGGCAAAGATGCCGGCGCGGGCCACGTTGTGGAGGCTCATGGTGTTCCAGCGCTTCCGGTCGCGGTAGGCACGGCCTACGCGCTGCTGGGCCTCGCAGTAGCTGGGCAGATCCGCCAGCAGCATATACTGGTCGGCGGGGCTGTCCGTGGTGTAGAGCAGGCGGCGCCACAGATCCTCGTAGCTGATGCCGTCGGAGAAACCCGTTTTCAGCTGATCCACCACCCGGCGCAGCATGGGATCGCGGTTATAGAGCAGCTGGGGATCGTAGGTCTCCTTCAGCCGCGCCACCTCGTCGGCCTTCAGGCCGAAGAGGAACATGTTTTCGTCGCCCAGCACCTGGTGCATCTCCACGTTGGCGCCGTCCAGCGTACCGACAGTCACGGCGCCGTTGATCATAAATTTCATGTTGCCGGTGCCGCTGGCCTCCTTGCCGGCGGTGGAGATCTGCTGGCTCACCTCGCTGGCGGGCATCAGCATCTCCGCCATGGAGACACGGTAGTTCTCCAGGAACACCACCTGCAGCTTGTCCCGGCAGACGGGATCGTTGTTGATCTCATTGGCCAGGGAGTTGATGAGCTGGATGATCCGCTTGGCCACGGCGTAACCGGGGGCTGCCTTGGCGCCAAAGAGGAAGGTGCGGGGCGGGATGGGCAGGCTGGGATCGTCCCGCAGCTGCTGGTAGAGGTAGATGATGTGCAGCACGTTGAGAAGCTGCCGCTTGTACTCGTGGAGGCGCTTGACCTGTACGTCAAAGATGGCGTCGGTGTTCAGCACGGCGCCCTGCTGGCGCTTGGCCCAGTGGGCGAAGGCCGCCTTGTTGTCCGCCTTGATCTTCTCCAGACGCTCCAGCACGGCGGCATCGTCGGCATAGGCGTCGAACTGCTCCAGCTCCCGGGGGTGCAGCAGCCAGCCGTCGCCGATGGTGTCACGCAGCAAATCGGAAAGTCCCGGGTTGATCTGGGACAGCCAGCGGCGGTGGTCGATGCCGTTGGTAACGTTCTTGAACTTGTCCGGCTCCATCTCCGCCGCCTCACGAAACACGTCGCGGCGCAGAATGTCGGAATGGAGCGCGCTGACGCCGTTGACAGCCATGCCGCCGGCAATGCACAGGTTGGCCATGCGCACGTGGCCGTCCCAGATGACTGCCATCTTGGCGGTCTTGGTGCCGTCGTGGTAATAGGCCTCCACCTTCTCCTGGTAGCGGCGGGAGATCTCCTGGATGATCTGCCACACACGGGGCAGCAGCGTCTCCATCAGGCTCTGGGGCCAAACCTCCAGTGCCTCGGCCAGCACCGTATGGTTGGTGTAGGCCACGGAGTGGGTGGTGATGTTCCATGCCTCGTCCCAGCTCATGCCGGCGTCGTCGATCAGAATACGCATCAGCTCCGGGATCACCAGGGCGGGATGGGTATCGTTGATCTGGATCACGTTCTTCTCGTGAAAGTTCTTCAGCGTGCCGTAGTTCTGGATGTGCTTGCGGGTGATGGACTGGACGGTGGCGCTGACGAAGAAATACTGCTGCTTGAGCCGCAGGGACTTGCCCTCATAGTGGTTGTCCTCGGGGTAGAGCACCTTGGAGATGGCGTCGGCCATGGCCCGCTCCTCATCGGCCTGCAGGTACTGGCCCCGGTTGAAGAGAGCCATGTCCACCGGGCGGGGGGATTTGGCCTCCCAGAGGCGCAGGGTGTTGACGTGGTCGGTCTCATAGCCGGCGATCTCCATGTCGCAGGGAATGGCCATGACCCGGGTATAGTCCTCATGGACCACCATCAGGTGTCCGTTGTCCCAGCGGGTGCGGACGCGGCCGCCGAAATGAACCTCCTCGGCGTCCTGGGGCTTGGGCAGCAGCCACGCGTCGCCCAGACCCATCCACTCGTCGGGCAGCTCCACCTGCCGCCCCTCCACGATCTTCTGGCGGAAAATACCCAGCTCGTAGCAGATGGAATAGCCGGCGGCGGGGATATCCAGCGTGGTGAGGCTGTCCAGATAGCAGGCGGCCAGTCGGCCCAGACCGCCGTTGCCCAGGCCCGCGTCCGGCTCCATGTCGAAGATGCGCCCGGCCTTAAAGCCCAGTTCATTGATGGCGTCTGTCAGTTCCCCTACAATGCCCAGATTGTAGGCGTTCTTCATGAGGCTGCGGCCCATCAGGAACTCCAGAGACATGTAGTGCACCATGCGCCCGCCGGCGTCGGCCACCCGCTTGCGTGTCTCCACACCCCGCTGGGCCATGATGTCCCGCAGCACCATGGCGCAGGCCTTCATCATGTCGCCGTCTGTGGCCTGCTCCTCGGTGCAGCCGAAGGTCAGCCGCAGCTTCTGTACGATTTGTTCTTTCAGTTGGTCCTTGCTGTAATTCATTGGTTCCTCCTATTGAGAGCCGGGGCTCACCCCAGCGCTTTTGCGTAGATTTCCCGGTACGTGCCGGCACTGCGCTTCCAGCTGAAATCCTCCAGCATGTCCCGCCGGCGCACCACGGCAAAGTCGTCGCTGTGGTACAGGCCCACCGCCTGCCGGATCACCTCCAGCATATCACCGGCGTCATAGCGGGCGAAGACGAAGCCGGTGCCGTCCTTCTGCCCCACCTGGCAGGAACGGACCGAGTCGTTGAGTCCGCCGGTCTGGCGGACAATGGGCACCGTCCCGTAGCGCATGGCGATCATCTGGCTGAGGCCGCAGGGCTCGCTCTTGGAGGGCATCAGAAACAGATCCGCTCCGGCGTAGATCTGCCGTGCCAGGGCGTCGGAATAGGTGATGCAGGCGCACATCCGGCCACTGTAGCGGTTTTGCAGCTCCCGGAAGAAGCTTTCATATCCGGCGTCGCCCATGCCCAGCACCACCAGCTGCGCGCCGGTTGACATAATCTCATCGGCCACCTGACAGATGAGATCCATGCCCTTGTGGCCTACCAGACGGCTGACAATGGCCAGTACGGGGGTCTTGTCCTCCGGGGCAAGGCCCAGCTGCTCCTGGAGCCGCCGCTTGCACACCGCCTTGCCCGCCAGATTGCGGGAATTGTACTGGGCGGGGATGGCCTTGTCCTTCCGGGGATCGAAGCTCTCCACGTCAATGCCGTTGAGCACGCCGGTCATCTTATCCGACACGGCGGCGATGACACCCTCCAGCCCGTGGGCATAGTAGCTGTCATGGAGCTGCCGGGCGTATGTGGGGCTGACGGTAGTCACCGCGTCGGCAGTCAGCAGGGCTGCCTTCATCAGGTTTACGCCGTCGCCCATCCGCAGGGCGCCGCTCTCCCACCAGCCGATGTCCAGGCCCAGCAGATCCGCCACGGCGGTGGGCGGCAGCCAACCCTGATATTCGATATTGTGGACGGTGAACACGGTGCGCACGTGCTTGTAGGCCTCCTCGCGCACAGCGTAATCCTTGATATACACCGGCACGGCGGCGCTCTGCCAGTCGTTGCAGTGCACCACATCGGGCATATGGTCCAGATGGGGCAGCAGATCCGCCACGGCGTGGCTGAAGAAGGCGAAACGCTCGCCGTCATCAAAGTCGCCGTAGAGCCGTTCCCGGCGGAAATACCTCTCGTTGTCCACAAAGTACCAGGTCACGCCCCGGTGCTCCAGGGAAAAGAGGCCGCAGTACTCATGGCGCCAGGCCAGGTCCACGTAGATGTACTTGCGGAAGGTCATCTTCTCCCGCCACTCCGGCCCGATCTGGCCGTACAGCGGCAGGATGGCCGCCACACGATCCTCACCGGATGCGGCGAGGGCAGGCGGCAGACTGCCCGCCACATCAGCCAAACCGCCGGTTTTGCAGAAGGGGGCGGCCTCGCTGGTCACAAACAAAATATTCATCTCATACCTCCGCCCCTCTGGCAATCACCAGCGGGTAGGTCTCGTGGCCCATCAGGGTGCCGTTTTCCCGGATGGTCACATACTTGTCGGTGATGACGTTGCGCAATATGGCGCCCTTCTTCACCACGGTGCCCTTGAAGAGGATGCAGCCCTCCACGCTGGCGCCGGGCTCCACCTGCACGCCGCGGAACAGGATGCTGTTCTTCACCGTGCCCTGGATATCGCAGCCGTCGGCCATAAGGGTGTTGATGCACTCGCCGGCGGGATCCACATAGCTGGAGGGGGCGTCGTTCTCCTTGCCGAAGATGGGACGCTCCGGGCAGAACAGCTGACGCCGCAGCTCCGGCCGCAGCAGCTCCATGCTCCGGGCGTAGTAGGTTTGAATGGTGTCGATGCGGGCGGCGTAGCCGCCCCACACCCAGGCGCGGATGTTCAGCTGATCCCCCAGCCGCTGCAGCACGCCGCCCCGGAGGCTGTACTGGTTGTGAGCCATGCAGTCTTCCACCAGATGGAGCAGCAGTGTTTTGCTGAGGATAAAAATGTTCAGGCAGCGGTAGCCCTCCGGCGTGTGGATGTCCCGCACCGTGTCGATGATGCGGCCATCGCCGTCCAGCTTGAAGTAGGTGTCGCTGCTGTCTCCCAGCTGGGCGGTGCAAACTGCCGTCAGATCGGCGCCGGTGGCCAGATGGTCACGCAGCACGTCCTGCAGGGGGATGTTGATCACCAGATCGCTGTCGCTGAGCACCACGTAGTCCTGGCGGATGTGCTCCAGATAATCCTTGACGCAGTCCAGGGCCTCCATCTTGCCCCGGAACTGTCCGGCGCTCTCCCGCCGCTCGGCGTAGGCGAAGGCCGGCAGCAGGGTGAGGCCGCCGTTCTTGCGGCTCAAATCCCAGCTCTTGCCGGTGCCCAGATGGTCCAACATGCTCTGGCACTTGCCGTGCATGATGACGCCCACGTCGGTGATACCGGCGTTGACCATATTGGAGAGCATGAAATCCACCACCCGGTAGTCTCCGGCAAAGGGGACGGAGCCGTGGACCCGGTGCTCGATCAGCTCCCGCAGTCCTGTGGGCTTCTCATAGGAGAAGATAATACCGTGCATACCTTTCATGCTTCCACCTCCTCGTTGTGGTGCTTATCCAGCATGGTTTTAGGCGCCACCTTTTCGCCCGGCTTGATCACCGTGCCGGGACCGAGGACGGTGATGCCCCACTGCCCCGGATCTCCGGTGCTCTCCGGAGCTCCGCCCACCACGGCGCCCCGGCCGATGCGGCACTTTTCGCCGATGATGGCATAGGACACCTGAGCCCCGTCCTCGATAACGGCGCCGGGCATTACCACGGAGTAGGTCACGGCGGCGCCCTGACCCACGGAGGTCTCCGTGCTCAGCACGCTGTTTTTCACCTCGCCGTTGATGATGCAGCCCTTGGCGATGGCACTGTTGCCTACGTCAGCCTTGGGACCCACAAAAGTGGGCGGGCAGACGGGGGTACGGCCGTAGATGGGCCAGTTCTTGTCCAGCAGATTCAATCCGGAACCGGGCATCAGCATGTCCATATTGGCGTCCCACAGGGAGTCAAGAGTGCCCACGTCCTTCCAGTAGCCCTCGAAGCGGTAGGCCACCATCCGCTCGCCGCTTTGCAGCATCTTGGGGATGATGTTCTTGCCAAAGTCGTTGGCGGAGGCGGGATCGGCCTCGTCCTCGATAAGGTACTGCCGCAGCTTCTGCCAGGTGAAGATATAGATGCCCATGGATGCCAGGTTGCTCTTGGGCTGCTTAGGCTTCTCCTCAAACTCGACAATGTTGTCCTCGCCGTCCACGTTCATGATGCCGAAGCGGCTGGCCTCGGACCAGGGCACCTCCATGACGGAGATGGTACAGGCGGCATTTGCCTCCTTGTGGCGGCGGAGCATATCGGAGTAGTCCATCTTATAGATGTGGTCGCCGGACAGCACCGCAACGTATTCGGGATCATACATATCCACGAAGCCGATGTTCTGGTAGATGGCGTTGGCGGTGCCCTTGTACCAGGTGGCGCCGGTGGCGCTCTGGTAGGGCGGCAGGATGTGGACGCCGCCGTCCATCCGGTCCAGCTCCCAGGGCTGGCCGTTGCCGATGTAGCTGTTCAGCTCCAGCGGCCGGTACTGGGTCAGCACGCCCACCGTGTCGATGCCGGAGTTGGTGCAGTTGGACAGAGGGAAATCAATGATGCGGAACTTGCCGCCGAAGGGTACGGCGGGCTTGGCCATGTCACCGGTCAGAACGTACAGGCGGCTGCCCTGTCCGCCGGCCAGCAGCATGGCCACACATTCTTTTTTCATGGTGCATTCATCCTTTCTTCCTCGACAGTATAAATTATGTAAACTTATTGCTTTTCCTCTTTTGATGCCTTGAAATGTCCGTCGCCCCGAAGGATCACTGCTCCCAGAGGCGGGATGCGGACGGATATGGACTGCTCCTTCCCGTGGGAGGGAATGGCCTCGGTGCGGATGCGGCCGGGATTCGTCACGCCGCTGCCGCCCCAGACGGCGTCATCGGTGTTGAAAACCTCCTCATAACGGGCCTTGGGCGGCACGCCGAAGCGGTAGTTCTCCAGCGTCTCCGGGGAGAAGTTCACAACGCAGATCAGCTCGTGGCCGCTGCGGTCCCGGCGCAGGAACACCAGCACGTTGTTCTGATTGTCATCGGCCACCAGCCACTCAAAGCCGTTCCAGTCCTCGTCGTTCTCCCACAGGGGCTTATGCTTCTTATAAAACTGGTTCAGTGCCCGGATGCAGTCGTGGGTCCGGGCGGTGGGCTCATAGTCCAACAGATACCAGTCCAGCTGGCCCTGGAAATCCCACTCATGCCACTGCCCCAGCTCGGCGCCCATAAAGGAGAGCTTCTTGCCGGGGTGGCAGAGCATATAGGTATAAAAACCCCGGACGCCCGCCAGCTGGCGCCACTCATCGCCGGGCATCTTGCCCCGGAGGGATCCCTTCATGTGGACCACCTCGTCGTGGCTCAAAGGCAGGACAAAGTGCTCGGAGAAGGCGTACACCATGGAGAAGGTGACGTCCTTGTGGTGGTACTGGCGGAAAAAGGGGTCCATTTTCAAATAGTGGCACACGTCGTTCATCCAGCCCATGTTCCACTTCAAGTCAAAGCCCAGGCCGCCGTCAGCAGTGGGGCAGCTCACCTTGGGCCAGGCGGTGGACTCCTCCGCCACGGTGATGGCCCCGGGCGCTACAGCCCGGGCCGTGTCGTTGAGCTGCTGCAGGAAGGAGATGGCCTCCAGATTTTCGTGGCCGCCGTGGATGTTGGGCCGCCAGTTTCCGTCGCTGCGGTCATAGTTGAGGTACAGCATGGAGGCCACCGCATCCACCCGCAATCCGTCAATGTGGTACTTCCGCAGCCAGAAGGCGGCAGACGACAGCAGGAAGCTGCGCACCTCGTTCTTGCCGAAGTCAAAGACCCGTGTACCCCAGCCGGCGTGCTCCCACTTCAGAGGATCGCTGTACTCATAAAGACAGGTGCCGTCGAACTGGGCAAGACCGTGGTCATCCTTGCAGAAGTGGGCGGGCACCCAGTCCAAGATCACCGCAAGCCCTGCCCGGTGGAGCCGGTCCACCAAGTACATGAAGTCCTCCGGCGTACCGTAGCGGCTGGTGGGGGCAAAGTAGCCGGTACACTGATAGCCCCAGCTGTCATCCAGCGGGTACTCGGTAACGGGCAGCAGTTCCACCGCGGTGAAGCCCATGTCCTTGACATAGTCCGCCAGAGCATCGGCACTGTCCCGGTAGCTGTAGGATGCCCCGTTTTCGTGGCGGCGCCATGAGCCCAGGTGCACTTCATAAATATTCAGCACGCCGTCCCGCAGGGATTTCTCCCGGCGGTGACGGAGCCAGTCCCCATCATGCCAGCGGTAATCCGGCAGGTCGTAGACCTTGCTGGAGTTCTCCGGTCGCGTCTGGGCGTGGAAGGCGTAGGGATCGGCCTTCCAGCGCTCCTTTCCGTCCGCTCCGGTAACAATGTACTTGTAAGCGTCGTAGACATCGGCATGCTCCACCGACAGCTCCCACGCCCCGTCGCGGCGTTCCATGTCCTGCCCCTGCCAGCCGTTGAAGTCGCCGGCCAGCCTGACACGGCGGGCATTTGGTGCCCAGACGCGGAACACCCAGCCATCACCGCTGCGGTGCACGCCGAAATACTCATAGGCACGGTCCCAGGTACCCTGATAAAAAGACTCGTGGATCATGATTCACTCCCCATCCCACATCCGCCAAGCATACGCTCTTTCGGGCGCAAATGGCGTCGAAGCCCATCGCCGGATATAATTCTTGACGGTATCATTATACTTTCTTTTCCCGTAACCGTCAAGAAAACCGTGGCAGATGGGGGAAAAAAGGAAAGGCGTGCCGCAAAATACCATGCAGTCCGTCATTCCGAGCCAGTGACCGATGTCACTGGCGTGGGAATCCGTCCCATGTACTTGGGGAGCGGATTGCCGCGGCCCTGTCAGGGCCTCGCAATGACGTGCTGCGGCATTTGGCAGCACGCCTTATTCCATTCAGATATTTTCCTGGCGCAGGGCGTCAATGGGGTTGTCTTTGCGGATGGCGCCGGTTGAATAGAGCATGGTGGCAAACACCACGGCGAACACGCTGCCCACCGCAATGGCCACGCTGTACCACGGAATATAGAAGCCCCGTTCCACGATGCTGCCGGTGATGCGGTAGATCACGTACGTCAGCGCCACCGCCGCCGGCAGGCCCAACAGGAGGCCCTTGCAGCCGTAGATGATGCACTCGTAATTCATCATTTTGCGGAAGCCCTTCTCCCCCAGGCCGATAGATTTCAGCATGGCGAACTCCCGCCGCCGCAGCATCACATTGGTGGAAACCGTGTTGAACACGTTGGCCATGGCGATGAGGGAGATGAGAATGATGAAGCCGTAGGAGAACACCCGCACCACCGTCACCAGCATCCGCATGGATTCCTTCTCGGCAGCCTCGTCAAAGAGGTGACCGGTGTCCATTCCCTGAGCGGTGAGCTCCTTCTTGATCGCCTCGAAAGCCCGTGCGTGGTCCGGGGCGATCAGGGCGAAATCGGTCTGGAACAACTCCTCCGCTGCGTTCTCCCCCAGCACCGCCTGACGCATCTCGTAGGGGTAGATCAGGGCGGTCATGCCGTCGGGCAGGGCAAACAGCGTCTCCTTCACCGTGGCGGCCACGGTCAGGCAGCGGCGCTCCTCCGCCTCCTCCGCCGTCAGCACCATGGCGCGGCTGCGGTCCAGTCCCACATTCTCGCCGTCTCTCTCGCCGTCTCCCCAGGGGGCGTTCATCTCCTGCATATATTCGTCGGGGTAGTAATAGTACTTGCCGTCCTCCCGCTCCGCCAGGGTGTAACCGTCGAACTGGCGCACCTCGTAGGAGTAGACTTCCAGAGGCAGCCTGCTCTCGTCGATCATCTTCACGTCGTACCACCGTCTGTTGCCGTCCTGATCGACGGTTCGACCGGCGGAACGGTTGTAAAGCAGAGCCTTGGGTGAGTCGGCATCGTAATAGTCGGCGGGGTCAAGGCCATTGTCGGCGCAGAGGGCGCGGAAATCGGCATCGTCCACAAAGATGAGGTTGGCTTGGGCGCGCGCGTCGGTCAGCCCATCGGTGCTCTCCGGCACGCCGTAGCGTCGGACATACTCGTCGGTAATGGCGTTCTGAGCCACCCGCAGATCCGCATACCCCAATTCGAGATAGCAGCCCTTCTTCACGCCGGCCACGCCGGTCAACAGGGCCAGCACCCGGTCGGGATCGCCCCGGTCGTCCCCCACCACCGCATAGGTGATGTCCACGCGGCTGTCGTCCGCCCTGACAGTCCCCACCGCCTGGGTGAGATAGTCGCAGAAGCTGGAGGCGGCAATGAACAGCGTGACGCTGAGGAACAGCGACACAATGGTGGCCCGGTAGCGCTTGCGGTTGCGCTTGAAGTTCTTGGCGGCCATCATGCCCTCGAAGCCGAAGATCTTCTTGGTGAGGCCGGACACCTTCACGTCCCTGCCCCGGGCCTTCACGTCCCCGGTCTGGCGGATGGCGTCGATGGCGCTGACCCGGTTGGCCCGCTGGGCGGGGATCCAGGCGGAGATCAGCGTGGTGACCATACACACCGCCGCGGCGATCACCAGCCCCAGGGGCGACACCACCAGCTTCATCTGCACGCCGGTATTCATGGAGAAGGCGGCGAAGGCGTCTCGCAGGGCCCAGAGGGTGACGCCGATGCCCAGGCAGCCCACCGCGGCGCCGCCCAGAATGCCGATGCCGCCCAGCAGCAGCGCCTCATAGAGCACGCTGTCACGGATCTGCTTTTTCGTGGCGCCCACGGATTTTAAAATGCCAAACTGCCGTGTCCGCTCGCTGACGGAGATGGCAAAGGAGTTGTAAATGAGGGCGATGGAACCGAAGGCGATGAGGAAGATCAGCACCCCGGCAAAGCCGTAGATAAAGGTGGAGATGTTTTCCGAACGCACGGCGCCGTTGAATCGCAGCAGATCGTCGTGTTCGTGCCAACTCCGGGATATGGCTTTATTTGCCATATCCTCGTAGAAATGGGACACGTTTTTCACCGTGAAGAACACGGACTCCGGCCCCGCCGCCTGTTCGTCCCACCCGGTAAGGGCCGTGTAGCCGGGGCTGCCGTAGTCCTCCACCAGATTGTCGAACCGCTCATAGGTGCCCGTCACGGTGTAGGTCTTTTCTGTTATGTCAACCAGTTTTTCGCCGGATTCCGGGTCATAGGGGTTGGTCTCGTTCAGCTCATGTTCCTCCGACGTGCGGCGGCCCACGGCCAGCGTCACGGTGTCGCCCGGCTTAAAGGACACGCCGCCGTTGGTGACCAGGTGGTCCGGGATCAGCAGCTCGGCGTCGTTCTCCGGCATCCGCCCGGAGGTGAGATGCACCGCCACCAGATCGGTGAAGTTGCCGCTGACGGAGCGGATCAGCAGGTAGGGCTTATAATCGTTCTCGCTGCCGATCTCGGCCCAGCCCACCGTCCGCCACAGGGCGGAGGACTTGACCATGTCCGAGCGCTGCGCCTGCTCCGCCTCAGCCTCGGTCAGGCCGTAGTAGTACCCGTGAAACGCGCCCACCCGCTCCACCTCGGAGCGGATCAGGAATTGGATGCCGCTGTAGGCGCCCTGGATGACGGCGGTGACCAGGGCCATGCTCAGCACGATGCCGATGACGGTCACCAGCGTGCGGCTGGGGTTTTGCCGCAGGGAGGCGCGGGTAAAGCGATGAAATACGTTCATGCCCGCGCCCTCCGGATCCGCTCATCCCGCACGATGCGGCCGTCCTCAATGGCGATGACACGGTCCGCCTGCAGGGCGATGCTCTCGTCGTGGGTGATGACGATCAGCGTCTGGCCGTACTTGCGGTTGGAGTGCTTCAGCAGCTCCACGATCTCCTGGCTGTTCCGGCTGTCCAGGTTGCCGGTGGGCTCATCAGCCAGCACCACGGCGGGAGCGTTCATCAGTGCCCGGCCGATGGAAACCCGCTGCTGCTGACCGCCGGAGAGCTGGTTGGGCAGGTTCTTCTGCCGGTCGGTGAGGCCCAGGGTGTCCAGCAGCTCCCGAAGCCGCTCCTCATTGACCTGCCGCCCGTCCATCAGCACCGGCAGAGTCATGTTCTCCACCACGTCCAGCACCGGGATCAGGTTATAGAACTGGTAGATCAGCCCCACCTGGCGGCGGCGGAAGATGGCCAGCTGCTCCTCGTCCTGGGCATATACGTCCTGTCCGTCCATCCATACCTTGCCGGAGGTGGGGCGGTCCACGCCGCCCAGAATATGCAGCAGGGTGGATTTGCCGGAGCCGGAGGGGCCGATGATGGCCAGGAACTCCCCCTTCTCCACGGAGAAGGACACGCCGTCCAGGGCCCGCACCTGGTTCTCCCCCTCGCCGTAGACCTTGGTAAGATTCTCGATCTTCAATATTTCCATAGGACATTCCCCTTTCCGGTTGTTCTGCTGTCAGTATAGCACCCCAAAGTGACAGCTCGGTGACAGTTTTGAAAAAAATGCGGACGGCGATGGCCGTCCGCTGATGTGGGTCAAGTCTTTTCTTGAAACCATTTTTGAATTTTCCGGAATTCGGCAGCCCTTGTCGAACGAAAACAACGGGTTTTCCCGTCAATACACATGATTTTCAAGGTATGTTGATAATACCTTCCATCTTTTTTTGAAAAGATATTTACCGAGTCGATGAAGCCTCTGTGCAGTGCCGTTCGGCCGCAGCAGATTACCCAGTCATCAGACAGAAACCAGTTTGTGCCTTTCTTATATAGTCTCTCGGCATTGTTATCCGAAAACGATACCCCTAACATCTTCTCCTGCAAGGCTATTTCTTTTTTGCCGGCATATCCCCGGAGCCAAGCCACCCCAGGAATCAAAGCCGCAATGATGAAAGGAATGAACGAGATATATGTGTCATAACTGAGCGTGTCAGCAAACAACGATGCAATGAAGAACAGCAGAAAAAGGGGGGACGCTATACAAAAACATACTTTCGCAACAGAGCGCGCATAGATCCCGCAATACTTTCTCCATTTTCCCTCATTCTGCATAGTATTCTCCCTTTTATACCACACTCTTATAAAACCGGATCACAAACCGCGCTCCCCCGCCCGGGGGATTGTCCGCCGTGACGGTGCCGTTCTGGGCGGCGATCACCATGCGGCTCATGGCCAGGCCGATGCCGATGCTGCCGTCCCCCGCTGTGGAACCCCGGTAAAACCGCTCAAAGAGATGGGGAATATCCGCCGGATCGAAGCCCGGCCCGGTGTCCCGCACCGTGATTTGGGTGAAAATAGGCGTCTCCTCCGCCGTTACCGTGACGGCGCCGCCCTCCGGCGTGTGCTCCGCACAGTTCTTCAGGATGTTGCCCAGCGCCTCCGCCGACCAGTGGAGATCCCCGGCGAAGCGCTCCTTCCCCACTTTTACACACATCGTCTGGCCCCGCAGCTCCATGGGGATGGCCAGGGGCGCGGCGGCCTTTTCCACCAGCTCCCGGACCGCAACGCTGTCACTTCGCAGCGACATGGTGCCCGCGTCCAGCTGGGACATCTTCAGCAGCGTCTCCACCAGCCAGCTCACGTGCCGGAGCTGCTTTTTCAGCTCCCGGGTCAGCTCCACGCGCCGCTCATAGGGCAGCTCCTCCGCCCGCAGCAGAGAAACCTCCAGATTCATGGCCGTCAGAGGCGTGCGCAGCTGGTGAAAAATATCCTCCATGGCACGGGTCAGATACCTTTTGTCCGACTGCAGGGCGTCGGCGTTTTCCCGGAGCCGCAGCGTCATCTTCTGAACCTCGCTGCGGAGGATGGACAGCTCCCCCTCCTCGTTCTCATCGATCCGCAGGCTCTCCTGCCCGTGGAGAACGGCGTCCAGCTGACAGCTCAACACCCCGATGGCCCGGTAGCGGCGGCGGGTAAAGACGGCGTGGGCCCCGCCCAGCGCGGCGCCGCACAGAAGGATCAATCCCCCGCACAGCGGCGACACCGCCAGCAGGCCAACCAGCGCCAAAGCAGCCGTCACCGCGCCGTAGACGATCCACTCCCGGCGGTAGTCCGGATTTCGCAGTTCTCTCATATCAGTCCACCCGATAGCCCAGACCCCGCACAGTCCTGATGATAGTGGGATTCTGCGGATCGTCCTCTATCTTCTCCCGCAGGCGTTTTATGTAAACTGTCAGCGTGTTGTCGTTGACAAAGTCCCCCGCTGCGTCCCAGATCTCCTCCAGCAGGCGGTCACGGGACAGCAGCCGGCCCCGGTTGTTGACGAACACCTGCAGCAGCCGGTATTCCAGGGCGGACAGGGGGATCTCGGCGCCGTTCTTTGTCACAACGCCCTTTTCCGTGTCCACCGCCGCGTTTTGCAGGTGAACCACCGTGTCACGGCCGCTGCGGCGCAGAACGCCGCGTATGCGGGACAGCAGCTCCCGGGGACGGAAGGGCTTGGTGATGTAGTCGGCGGCGCCCATGTCCAGCCCCGACACCACGCTGTTCTCATCGCTGTTGGCGGTGAGGAAAATCACGGGCACGTCCCGTTGACCCGCGGCAGCGCACACGCCGAAGCCGTCTCCATCCCGCAGGGACATGTCCACCAGCAACAGGTCAAAGCCCTGCTCCATCAGCAGCACTTCCGCGCGGCTCTGGCCGTCAGCCGTTTCCACGGCGAAGCCCTCGCCCGCCAGATACTCCCGCAGGCTCGTCACAATGGCCTTATCATCCTCCACCAGCAAGATCCGTGCCACAGCCCCGTCACCTCCTGTTTTTTCCTCAGCATACCACAAACCGCCCCGCCGCGCAACGGGTCCGCAATTTACAAATTATTCATCCACTTTCCTGCGCTGATGTGATAAAATGCAGTCAACATCAGAAAGGAGGCGGCACCATGAACATTCTGGAAGCCATGCAGCGGCGCCACAGCGTCCGCCAGTACACGGATCGCCCCATCCCCTCCGAGGTGCGGGAAATTCTGCAGCGAGAGATCGACCAATGCAACCGGGAGAGTGGACTCCATCTGCAGCTTGTCTGCGACGAGCCCGCCGCCTTCAGCGGCGCCATGGCCCGCTACGGACGGTTTACCGGCGTGCAGAACTACATTGCCGTGGTGGGTGCCAAAGCCCCCGATCTGGAGGAGCGGGCGGGATTCTACGGTGAACGGGTGGTGCTGCTGGCCCAGCAGCTGGGCCTGAACACCTGCTGGGTGGCCCTGACCTTCTCCAAGCGCAAGGCCCGCTTCACCCTGGACGAGGGGGAAAAGCTGGTGCTGGTCATCGCCCTGGGCTACGGCGCCACACAGGGCGCGCCTCACCGCAGCAAGTCCATGTCCCAGCTGACGCGCTGTGACGGGCCCATGCCGGACTGGTTCCGGCGCGGCGCGGAATACGCCCTGCTGGCTCCCACCGCCGTGAATCAGCAGAAGTTCCTGCTGGAGCTGACAGGGGACCGCACCGTCCGGGCCACAGCCCTGCGGGGTGGCTACGCCCGGTTGGATCTGGGTATCGTCAAGTACCACTTCCTGCAGGCCGCCGGTCAGGAAAACTTTACCTGGGAATAAAGATTTTGTATTGCAAAAGCGGATCGCCCCCCACAGGACGATCCGCTTTCGTTTTGTTCACATTATGCAATCAGTTCCCAGATCACCTTCACCGCCAGGATCCCCAGCACGGTCAGCACCACCGGCCGGACGATCTTTGATCCGTCCTTGATAGCGAGACCGGAGCCGATATAATGTCCTGCCATGGACGCCGCGGCACAGATGAGGCCGAGGGCGATGAACACCTTTCCGCCCATCAAAGAGGTCGCCAGTGCGCCCACGTTACTGGAAAGGTTCACCAGCTTCATATTGCCGGAGGCGGTGCGCACATCCATCTTTCCCAGCTGGCAGAAAATCAGCAGGAGGAATGTTCCTGTGCCGGGGCCGTAAAAGCCGTCATATGTGCCGACCAGTAGTGACGCGCCCCACACGATGGCAGCCTGCTTTCCCGGCGCGATCTGACCCGGCTTCTCCGGCAGCTTCCGCTGACGCAGCACCACAAGGGCCACGATGGGCAGCACGATCAGCAGTACCCACTTCAGATACCGCTCATCCACCATCAGCTGCAGCCGCGTGCCCAAATGGGCTCCGGCCAGTGCAAGCGCCACGGAGGGGATCCCCAGCCGCCAGTTCACGTATCCGCTCCGGATGAACCGGCCGGTGGAAACCGCCGTACCGATGCAGGAGGAGAGCTTGTTGGTTCCCAGCGTCAGATGGGCGGGAAGTCCCGCCAGAAAATAGGCGGGCACGGAGATGAGCCCGCCTCCGCCGGCGATACCGTCCACCACTGCGGCAAGGAACACGCCTGCCACCGAGATCAGCACCATAAGAAGCGTCATCTCCATGGGGAAAAACGCAGCGCTCATCCGGCCGTTCCCCCTTCCCCAAACATCAAATCCCGATCCACCACCGTGTTGATTCCCGGCACGGTGCCGGAGAAGCTGTACTGCCAGAAGCGGAACGCGTAGTAAAAGCTGGGTCTGTCGCCGGGTTCAGCCACCCAGAACGCATAATCCTTCAGTTGGGACAGGTCGTAACTGTAATACCCCTGCTGGCGGTTGAAATAGACGCCCGCGGAGTAGCCGGACGCTGCCACGCGGCGGCAGAAGGCCGCCGCGCACGCCGTCACCACGCGCTTCTCCGCTCCGTCGGTGCGGCTGCTTTCCTGGTCCACCGGTTCCCAGTCGAACATGACAGGCAAGTCCAGTCTCCGTCCGTTCAGCACCGCCGTCACAAAATCAGCCTCTTCAATGGCCTCCCGCTCATTCACTGCCTGGGAAAAGAAATAAACGCCCACCATCAATCCCGCCGCTCTGGCGCCGGTCAGATTCTCCTCAAATCGCAGGTCGGAAAAGATCTTTCCCTCTGTGGCGCCGCGATAGCCCAGGCGCACAAATACAAAGGACACGCCGCTTCCGGCCACCGCCTCCCAGTCGATCTCGCCCTGATGCTCCGACACGTCGATCCCCTGTTGGGCGCCGTCATAAATCACCAGACCGTCCGCCACAGAAAAGGCCTCCGCCGCCAGATCGCTGACAGGCACGTCCTCCCAGGGCTGAATGTTCACCGTGCGCACGCCGTCGTTCACTGTCACGCTGTCGGGGGATGGAAGGGCCTGTCCCATGGGCTGCAGCTGCCAGAAGGCCAGCACCAGCACCGCCGTGGCCAGCAGCAGAAGGGCAATGGGCAGCAGCCACAGCCGCCGGATCCTTTTCGGTTTTTCCAAAAGCTTTGCCATGCTGCTCTCCGCCATCCCCGTGTTTTTGTCAGATACCCGATTATTGTAGCATATCACTGCGCCGACGTAAACCATGAAACGCAAAACCGCGGACCGGTTCGGGTCCGCGGCTTGGGATCATTATGATTGCGGCAGCTCCAGAACCGAACGGCCATACTCGTTGAGATACGGTGCCAAATCCTCATATGTAATCAGGAACAACTGCTCCCCGGCTGCATAAGAGGCGATGTCGTAGACGCCGAAAAGTACTGTCATACCCCCGTCGTCAAAGCACACCGAGCGATCCATCCAGGCGTGCAGCGTCTCGGGATAATCGTCGTAATAGACCTGCGACAGATCCTCTGCTGTGCGCTGTTTCTCCTTTGCCTGGCGCAGCAGCTCCTTCTCCACGGCGACCTGCATCTGTGCCACATCGTCGGTCAAATCAGCCGGCGTCACGATCCGGCCGGTGCGCAGATCAAAGGTCACGGCTGTGCGCCACGTGTTCGGATGAGCGCCGCCGGTATAGCTGCTGCGTGTGGTGGTAACGCACACCAGACGGCCGTTGCTCCAGAAATCCAGCGCCGCCTGATCGCTGTAGGCAAAGCCCTTGGCATTCCACACACTGTCGGGCAGACGCCCTGACATGCTGTAATCCTCGTCCGCCATCTCTGCCATTTCATCAAACCAAGCCACATCCTCCCGGAGTATCTGGTCAAAATAGGCGTTAAACTCCTCGGCGGCGTGGGTTGCGGCGGGGGCGATACCACTCCCCCCCTCTGCGGCGAACACCTCCATGGCCGCCGTCTGGTAGCTGTGGCGCGTCAGCACCCGTTCGCTGCCGTCCTGGGCGCAGTGCTCGCCGGAAACGGTGTAGGTAACGATCCGGAACCCCCATCGATTCTCCCCGTCTGACGCCGTTCCGCTCAGCACGACCTCCTGTTCCAGATCCATGCGGCTGGCACTCCGCGGCACGGGAACAGACGGGCCTTTACAACCCGCGATCACCAGCACCAGCGCCAGAAGCGCGGGCAATATCCGCATTTTTTTCATGGTCATACCCTTTCCCTTCACCTGAAAACAAAACCGGAACACTGCGCCAGTCCTCCCCGCAGGGAGTTACCCGCGGGCAGGTCAAGGCATACAGATCGCTCCACCGGCACTCCTGCCGGAACAGTCCTGCCGCCTCATTCCCCAGCCCGGCCACATCCGCCGGCTTTGTCAGCACCGGGACACTCTTCATCTGCCGCAGCAGACGCCGCCCCGCATCATTGGCCCCCAGCAGGCGCAGATACGGCACCTGCTCCGGCGGAGCGGGAAGCTCCAGCCACGCCGAGAGCATCATTCGCCGCAGTCTTGCCAGGGGATATCTCTTTGTCTTTGCCCGTTCCAGCAGACTCTGTAGATCCGTCGCCTCCCGGGTCGCCCGATACATCCGGTGGCAGAGTCCCTCTCCCCCGCCGTCATACCGGGCCCAATCCTCTTCCTCCATCCGCCGCAGTCGATCCAGCACGGAGCGCTCACAGCGGTCAAGCGACGCGGGGGCGAAGCCCCGCTCCATCTCCCGCCGCAGCACCCGTGCCGCCTCATCTGGCATATAGGCAAGAGCCTGCTCGATCCGTCCGGCATGGAGAAGCTGCCGGATCTGTGAGGCCGAAGCCGTACCGTCCTCCGCTGATTCCTCATCGTGTCCGGCGCCCTGACGTGGGATCGCCACCGGTCTCATGGGCGTGCCGCGCAGGCAGCGCAGATACTCCACCGCCAGAATGTTGTTGGGCTTTTCCAGCAGCGCAGCCCGATCCGGGCCGATCAGCTCCGCCACCGCAGCCTGCCGCCGCGCGGCAAAGGTGATATTGCCCGCCTCGTGCCGCCGCAGTGCTTCGCGGTATTCCTCCCCATCCAGCGCAGCCGCCACCGCCTCCAGCGCCTCCACATCGGGGCACTCAGCGCCAAAGGCCAGCTCATCCACCACGCCGGTGCGGCGCAGGATCTCCACGCCGCCCCGGGCAAAGGTCTCCGCCGTGGCGGCAGACCAGGGAGTAGGGATCTCCACTACCAGGTCGGCGCCGCAGCGCAGCGCCATCTCCGCCCGGGCCATTTTCCCCACTACAGCCGGCTCGCCCCGCTGGACAAAGTTGCCGCTCATGGCGCACAAAACAGCCTCCGCCCCCTGCTGTCGCAGGGTGCGCAGCATCCGTTCATGGCCCAAATGCAGGGGATTGTATTCACATATTATACCGACGACACCCATGCCATTCACCCTCTCCCTATTACAAATAGTTACAATCTACACACAGAATTGCTGTTTCTTTGGTCATTTCGCCAATTTTCTTCGGTGAACCACAGATTATTCTTATCTCTGCCATTTTACCCGATGATTTCCCGAATTGCAACTGCTCTTGACATCCCGCCCTGTCGGTGGGAAAATAGCATTGAGGTGAGAACCATGGCGGATAAATGCGAGAGCTGCGTCTTCGGCAATTACGACGAGGAATACGACGAGCTGGTGTGCGATATGGATCTGGATGAGGACGATATGGCCCGTTTCCTCTCCGGCCGCACAGCCGACTGCCCCTTCTGGCGTCCCGGCGATGAGTACCGCACCGCACGGAAGCAATAATCAGTCCCAAGGAGGATTACGACTGTGGATATTTTTGACATTCTCGGCCCGGTGATGGTTGGCCCGTCCAGCTCCCACACCGCCGGTGCCGCCCGCATCGGCTATATGGCCCGGACATTGCTGGGCAGCCGTCCGCTGACGGCCCGAATCCATCTCCACGGCTCCTTTGCCGAGACCGGCATCGGCCACGGCACGGACCGCGCACTGGTAGGCGGCCTGCTGGGCATGAAGCCCGACGATATGCGCCTGCCCTTCTCCTTTGAAGAGGCGGAAAAGCAGGAGCTGTCATTCACCATCGATGAGATCGAGCTGCCCGACGCCCACCCCAACACCGCCGTCATCGACGTGGACGGCGAGGGCGGCACTCACCTGCTGATGCAGGCCTCTTCCCTGGGCGGCGGACGCATCATGGTCAACAAGCTGGACGGCATCGACGTGAACTTTACCGGCGCCTACAACACCCTTGTTATCCACAATCAGGATGAAAACGGAGCCATTGCCGCGGTCACCGGCATCCTCAATCAGCTCCATGTCAATGTGGCCAACATGAGCCTGTGCCGCCACAAGCGGGGCGGCGATGCGCTGATGGTCATTGAAACCGATCAGCATCTTACACTCCACCAGGTGGATTTCCTGCGGCATCTGGATGGGATCCTCTCCATTACCTATTACGACAAGGAGGACGATGACGATGGCTCTCAATTCGATGCGTGAGATTTTTGATCAGATGCGCGAGCAGCATCTTGCCTTCTGGGAGGTGGTGCTGGCCTACGATATGGACGAGCGTCAGGTGAGTCCCGAAGGCTCCAAGGCCAAAATGCTGCTGACCTGGCAGGCCATGCGGGACGCCGCCGACGCCTATACCGGCCAGCGCAGCAGCCTCAGCGGTCTGGTGGGCGGCGACGGTATGAAGATGCGGCAATACAACCTGCGCGGTGAATCCATGCTGGGCGGCTACGTCAGCGCCGTCATCGCCGAGGCGTTGAGCATGGCCGAGTCAAACGCCTGCATGCGCCGCATTGTAGCCGCGCCCACGGCAGGCGCCTGCGGCGTGCTGCCGGCGGTGCTTCTGCCGCTGGATCTGACCCAGCATCAGATCCTGCAGGCGCTGTACACGGCCAGCGGCATCGGTGCCGTCATCGCCTCCCGCGCCTCTATCGCCGGAGCCGAGGGCGGCTGTCAGGCCGAGATCGGCACCGCCTCCGCCATGGCAGCCGGCGCGCTGGTAGCCATTCGAGGCGGCAGCGGAGAGCAGATCGGCCACGCCGTGGCCATGGCCCTGAAAAACCTCATGGGTCTGGTCTGCGATCCGGTGGCAGGCCTCGTGGAGGTGCCCTGCGTCAAGCGCAACGTCATCGGCGCGGTGAACGCCGTCAGCGCGGCAGATATGGCCATGGCGGGCATCCAAAGCCGGATCCCCGTGGACGAGGTCATAGAGGCCATGGGACAGGTGGGCCGCCGCATGCCGGTGGAGTTCCGGGAAACCGCTTTGGGCGGTCTTGCCAACACGCCCACCGGCCGCGCCGTGAAGGAGCGGATGCAGGCAGCACGCAAGCGGTAGTTTGCCTTGACGCAGGCGGGTTTTTCCGATAGAATAGGGCAAACTGTCAGAAAACGCCTATTATCCAAGGAGGATTACAATAGATGGCAACTGGATTTATCGACAAGGCGCGGATCACCTGCCGGGCCGGCAACGGCGGCAACGGCGCCGTTGCCTTTCACCGGGAGAAATACGTGGCGGCGGGCGGCCCCGACGGCGGCGACGGCGGCGACGGCGGCTCCATCATCCTGCAGGTGGACGACAATATGTCCACGCTGATGGACTTCCGCTACAAGCGCAAATACGTGGCCACCAACGGTGTGGACGGACAGGGCGGCCGCAAGTCCGGCAAGGACGGCGAGAGCCTGACCATCCGGGTGCCCCGGGGCACGCTGGTCCGGGACGCCGAGACCAACGAGATCATCAAGGACATGTCCGACGATGAGCCCTTCGTCCTGTGCAAAGGCGGCCGCGGCGGCTGGGGCAACCAGCATTTTGCCACCCCCACCCGCCAGGTGCCCCGGTTCGCCAAGGCAGGCCTGCCCGGCGAGGCCCACGACGTGGTGCTGGAGCTGAAGCTGCTGGCCGACGTGGGGCTGGTGGGCTTCCCCAATGTGGGCAAATCCACGCTTTTGAGCGTGGTCAGCAAGGCCCACCCCAAGATCGCCAACTACCACTTCACCACTCTCTACCCCAATCTGGGCGTGGTGTACGTGGACGAGGGCGTCAGCTTCGTCATGGCGGATATCCCCGGCATCATCGAGGGCGCCAGCGAGGGCGCCGGTCTGGGCCACGACTTCCTGCGCCACATCGACCGCTGCCGTCTGCTGGTGCATCTGGTGGACGTGTCCGGCAGCGAGGGCAGGGACCCCATTACCGATTTCGACGCCATCAACGCCGAGCTGAAGGAGTACAGCATGGAGCTGGCGGACCGGCCTCAGATCGCGGTGGCCAACAAGACCGACCTGCTGTATGACCAGTCCCAGTTGGAAGCGTTTAAAAAACATGTGGAATCTCTTGGCTACGAGTTCTTCGCCATGTCCGCCGCCACCCATCAGGGCACCCGGGAGCTGGTGCAGCGCATCGGCCAGCGTCTGGCGGAGCTGCCGCCGGTGACGGTCTACGAGCCGGATTACGTACCCCGCATGCCGGAGGTGGATATGTCCGAGCCGCTTCACATCGAGCGGGACGACAACACCTGGCTGGTGGAGGGCCCGTGGCTCCAGCGGCTCATGGCCAACATCAACTTCTCCGACTACGAAAGCCGCCTGTATTTCGACAAGCAGCTCCGCGCCTCCGGTCTCTTCGACCGGCTGGAGGAGATGGGCATCCAGGACGGCGATATCGTCTCCATGTATAACCTGGAATTTGAATATCAGCGGTAAACCGTTGCCAAAAATGCCCTCTCGCTGCGGGAGGGCATTTTTCCCATGGCCGTTTGGCAGGCAATGCCCTTCTCTTTGTAATATTCATAGGGGCTCACAATTCTCCCGGAAAGCATTTGCGGCAGAAAGCGAGGATTATCTATGGGTACAACCATCACCTCTCTCCACCTGTACGGTATGGAGCGGAAAGACCTTGTCCCGTTCTTGGCAGAGGACGACGTGCTGCGGGACGTCAATCCGCCTTGGCTGAGCATCGTACCGTCAAGCGATGGAGATCGCCACGACCCCTCCCGGATGGAGCGGCTTGCAAAGAAGCTGTCGAAGCAGCACGAGGACGCCTATGCTCTGCTCTTTTTCTACTTCGACGAAGACGCGTTCGCCTGCAAGCTGTTCAAGGCCGGAAAGCGGGTGGCGGAGTGTCAGAGCAATCAATCCTGGGCCAAGCTGGGAAAGGCGCTGAACCTGCTGTTCGGCGACGAGGCCCCGGCCAAGTCCCTGCGGTACGCCTCCCACTGCTTCAGTCTGGACGAGCAGGTGCAGCTTTTGGAGGAGACGCTGGGCGTGGCGCTGCTGGATTTCCCGGAGGAGGAGGGACGGACCGTTCCCCGGAGCGACGCACTGGTGCGCGCCATCAAAGCCCGGGAGGCTGCACTGCGCAAGCGGCCCAATCAATGCACCCTCACCGAAGTGCCGTTTGAGGAGTGGCCGGAGCCATTCCAGGCCAAGCAGTGTCTGTACGCCATCCTGCGGCCCGATTGGCGGCAGGTTTCCGTGAGTGAGCTTCTGAGCGAGATCGCGTCATGGAGATATGTTGTTCCGTATCGTGAACACATCGCGGCGTACCCGGATTACGACATACCCGGACACAACAGTACGGTATATTTCTTTAACAAGCGTTCCGGGCTGCCGTCGAAGCTTTTTCTGCCCCGCGTTCACGTCCTCACCGGCGGCGCGTTGTGGGCCACCAGGGCGGGCGCTCCTGTTTTTCTTGTCACCCGATTTCTCCGGACCCGTGTAAAAGACACCCGGTTTGGCCCGGTTGAGGTGGATGAAAACAGTCAGCCCTATCTGGCCTGTTTCGGCGCGGACGGTCAGGAGATCTGGAAGTTCTGCGCAGAAACGGAGCAAGAGTATCTTCATGCCGTTCACACGGCGGCTGACGGAACGATCACCCTCTATTCTCCCTGCCAATCTCTCCATCACGAAGACGGGACAGAATATTTCGACGGGCACATATATCAGGTCGACGGAGAGACCGGCGCGCTTCTCCGCTCCGTTCGGATTCCCGCAGCAGAGGATATGCACATTTTGTTCCGGGTGGACGCCATCGACGGCTTTATCTATCACAGCCAGGAGAAGCAGGAGGTCGTCGTCCTCGACGCCTCATTCCACGAGACGGCTCGCCGGCATAAAGCGCACGGGATCCTTCACTTTGAAATCAAAGGCAGCCTGATTTGGGATCAGTCTTTTTCCCACCGCGAGCTGGAGATCCTTGACCTTCGCACCGGAAGCGCCAGAACGGTGCGCCTGGAGCTGCCGCTATTCGTCCGCGGAGTACTGCCGGACGGGAAAATACTGGCAAAGAATGACGCAGGCAATCAGCTCACCGTGTTCGACCAGGACGGGAAGGTCATATCCCGCCACACTGTGCCGGGCAGGCTGGCGGAGGTCTTCCCGGAAAACGGCCGCGTCCTCCTGTCGGAGTGGCGTTCCACGGAGGATATCACCTACTACTGCGAAGAAAGCCTGAACGCCTCCTCCATGCACGTCTGGCAGCTGGAGGACGTCTGATCCGCCCGGCTCGTTTCTCTGATCTCCAAGTGCTGACCGACTTTTCTTACGGGCATTTGTCGTGGGAGGACATTTTTGCATATTCATTTCGCTTCGTGCCACACTATGGGGTGAAAGGAGCGACGACTATGTATTTTCACGATCTGACCGATCTGCTCAACGGCGATGAAGCGGCCTACACCTTTTTTTACTCCCTCTCTCCGCGCACCCAAGAGCTGCTCCGCGCCCAGAATATCTGCTCTCTGGATCAGCTGCGCCGCGCCGTGGAGGATATTCGCCTTCACCAGCGCCCCAGCGCATTCTGACACGCCCCAAGAGTTAGCTGATTCTAATTATTTTATCAGAACCCCCTTGACAAACAGAAGATCTGTGGTATCATCTTATCAGAAGTTAGTTATATCTAACTATCATAATTCAGGGGAGGGACACGGCTTGTCAGAGGAGCTGATCATACGCAGTGCCGCACCGACGCTGGCCGGAATCAAAACGGGCAGTCTGTTTCCCTGCCGCTTTGACTCCCGGGAGCAGTTTACTGACGATATCCGCGGCATCAACCGCCGGCTCAGACGGAAGGGACTGCGGCTGCTGCCCCTGCGCTTCTCGGACAAGGACGCATTGCTGTACCTGTACCGCCCTGCGTGGCTGCAGCGGGATCTGGAAAACGCCGAGGCGCGGAGCATTCTGGCACAGGCCGGGTACGACGACTTCCGCCCCGAACGGTGTCTGCCGCGACTGCTGGCCCGGTTCCGCAGCAGCACGGAGTTCCCCCATGAGATCGGCCTGTTCCTCAGCTACCCGCCGGAGGACGTGCGGGGCTTTATCGAAAACAAGGGCCGCCACTGCAAATGCGCGGGCTGCTGGAAGGTATACGGTGACGCCGAGCAGGCCCGCCGCCGCTTTGCGGACTACCACAGCTGCACCGACCGATATTGCCGGCAGTACGCCATGGGCGCGTCCATGGATGATCTGCTGGTGGCGATATCGTAACGGTTTCTGATCTCCACATTTCCTCATCTTTCCTACCGACAGGCCAGCGGCCGCTCCTCATGCCCGGAGGAGCGGCCGTTGGCCGCCTTGACAAAAAAAGAAACGGAAGAGCGTAGCTGCTCTCCCGTTTGCTTTTGTTTTTTACTCGGCGGGGTAAACAGAAACCTGCTTACGATCCTTGCCCAGACGCTCGAAGCGCACCACGCCGTCCGCCTTGGCGAACAGGGTATCGTCGGTGCCGATGCCCACGTTCTTGCCGGGGTGGATATGGGTGCCGCGCTGGCGAACCAGGATATTGCCGGCCAGGACGTGCTGTCCGTCGGCGCGCTTGGGACCAAGGCGCTTGGACTCGGAATCACGGCCGTTCTTGGTGGAGCCCATACCTTTTTTATGGGCGAAGAATTGCAGACCAATGTGCAGCATGTGTCAGTACCATCCTTTCTATAAGATGATCGAGGGGAACAGGAGGCTCACGCCTCCATCACTTCGACGTTGTCCGGATACTCGTCGTGAAGCTCGGCCAGATAGACCATCAGCCCCGTCAGCAATGCCTGACAGGTGTTCTCCGCCGTCTGGGAGAGACCTCCCGGCAGACGGAACGCGATGGAACCCGTGTCTTCATCCACTTTCACCGAGGCGCACAGCCCCATCACCTCGTTGACGGTGGCGTCCACAAGACGCACCGCGCTGGTGATGGCCGCGCAGACGATGTCCTCGCCTGCATCGGCATAGCCGCTGTGGCCAATCGCATCAAATCCGATGATGCGGGCTTCCTCTGTGAGGAACGTTACGCTCGTCATGCTTGTCCTTTAGAAGGAGATCTTGCCGATCTCGACCTTGGTATAGGGCTGACGATGGCCCTGACGTTTGCGGTAACCCTTCTTGGGGGTGTACTTGAACACGCGGATCTTCTTGCCCTTGCCGTTCTTGACGACCTTGGCGTCCACCTTCGCGCCCTCCACCACGGGAGTGCCGAACTTGGTGTTCTCACCGTCCACGATGGCCAGAACCTGGTCGAACACCACGTCCTCGCCGGCCTCCGCGTTCAGCTTCTCGATGAACAGCATGTCGCCCTCAGAGACGTTATACTGCTTACCACCGGTCATGATGATTGCCTGCATACCTTTGTTGCACCTGCCTTTCCTTTATGACGGACTCGCTGTCGGGGGCGTCCAGCCCATGGCTGGCCCTTTGTGCCCATTCAAAGCGGCCTATATAGTTTATCAGCAGGCGTCACGTTTGTCAACAGAAAAATGCGTCAGTTTTTCACTTTTTTCCCGGGTTTTGTCCGTGCTGCGGTTGAAACCGCAGCGATTTTAGTATATAGTGGTGAATTGGAAAGAAAAAAGCTTTGGAAAGGGGTGTGCCGCTTTGCATCTGCCGCAGCCGCGCCGTGGGCGCTATGACGTTGATATGACCACGGGCAGCATTACCCGGCATCTGATCCTCTTTGCCCTGCCGCTGCTGGCGGGCAACGTGTTCCAGCAGCTCTACAACATGGTGGACACCTGGGTGGTGGGCAACTTTGTGTCCAATGAGGCCTTCTCCGCCGTGGGCAGCGTGGGCCCCATCGTCAATATGCTCATCGGCTTTTTCATGGGTTTGAGCAGCGGTGCAGGCGTGGTCATCAGCCAGTACTACGGTGCCAAGCTCTACGACAAGGTCTCCCAGACCGTACACACCGCCATCGTCATCACGCTGATCCTGGGCGTGGCCTTTACCGGCATCGGTCTGGGCCTTGCCCCGGTGCTGCTGCATCTGATGAAAACGCCGCCGGAGGTGATGCCGGAATCCAGGGCCTATCTCTCTATTTACTTCTCCGGCATTATGGGCCTGCTGATCTACAACATGGGCGCCGCCATCCTCCGGGCCGTGGGCGACAGCCGCCGTCCCTTCTATTTTCTCATTGTCTCCGCGGGACTGAATACGGGGCTGGATCTCTTCTTTGTCCTGCGGCTCCACATGGGCGTAAAAGGCGTGGCTCTGGCCACCATTATCGCCCAGGGCGTGTCAGCCCTGCTGGTGGTGTTGGTGCTGCTGCGCTATAACTCCTGCATCCGTCTGGATGTAAAAAAGCTGGCCATCCACTGGGATCTGCTCAAGCGCATTCTGAAGGTAGGTCTCCCCGCCGCCATGCAGATGGCCGTCACCGCCTTCTCCAACATCTTCGTCACCGGATACATCTACCACTTCGGCGCCGACTGCATGTCCGGCTGGACGGCCTATACCAAGATCGACCAGGTCATGTTCCTGCCCATGCAGTCCCTGGCCCTGTCCGCCACCACCTTCGTGGGGCAGAACCTGGGCCACGGCGACGCCGACCGCGCCCACTCCGGCACCCGCCGTGCGCTGGCGCTGTCCATGGCCATGACCGCCGTGCTGATGGTGCCGGTGCTGATTTTCGCCCCCCAGCTCACCGCCTTCTTCAACGCCAAGGCCGAGGTGGTCAGCTTCGGTACCATGATGCTGCGGTACATCTCCCCGCTGTATCTCCTGTGCTGCATCAATCAGGTCTATTCCGGTGCCCTCCGCGGTGCCGGAGACAGCCGCGCTCCCATGGTGTTCATGCTCAGCTCCTTCGTGGTGTTCCGGCAGATCTACCTCTATATCATGTCCCACTACATCTCCAACACCGTGCTGCCCATCATTATGAGCTATCCCGCCGGCTGGCTCCTCTGCTCGGCCATGACGCTGATCTACTACCACAAGGTGGCCGCCAAGCGCCGCACGCTGGATCTGTGACCATCCATCTATTCCGTCAGGAGGTATGTCTATGAAAAGAAAGAAGAAAAAACGTGGCCGCGTCCTTCTGCTGATCTGCGGGATCCTTCTGCTGGCCGCCGTACTGTACTGCACGGGGCTGCTCTATCCCTCCGGCAGCGACGGGGGCGACAGCGCCAACGCCGACTGGATGGCACAGCTGGATGACGACAGGCCTCTGTCCCTCATCAACATCCCCGGCACCCACGACAGCGGCACCCGATTCATCCTCCCCTCCTACATCTTCCAGACCCAGAACACCTCCGTCACCCGGCAGCTGGAGAACGGCTACCGGTATCTGGACGTGCGGGTGGCGCTGAACAAGGCAGGGGACGATCTGGTGATCATCCACGCTTTCGGCACATGCCGCACCGGCAGCGCCGTATGGAGCGCGCCGCTGACCTTTGACAGCATGGTGGCCGACACTCTGGCCTTTCTGGACGCCCACCCCGGAGAAACGGTGATCTTCTGCGTGAAACCGGAACGGGAAAGCGACGATGTGAACACCGTGCGCGCTCTGGTGGAGCAGAAGGTTGCCCAGGCGCCGGATCGGTGGTTCACCGAGAACCGCATTCCCACTCTGGGCGAGGCACGCAGCCGCATTGTGCTGTGCCGCCGGTATGAGGAGGGTCTTGGCCTCAACTTCAAGTGGGCGGAGCAAAAGGATCCCACGGTGCTGGACAATCCCATTGCCATAGAGGGCAAGGACGCCTTTACTCTGGCGGTGCAGGATCGCTTCCACTACGGTGTGGCCGACAAGTGGGCCGCCGTCCAGTACACCCTGCGCAACACCACCGCCACAGAAAATACCTTCTGTCTCAACTTCCTCAGCACCTCGCCGGACAAGATCCCCCATCCCCGGAAATATGCAGAGGAGCTGAACGGGCTGTTTCTGGCAGAGCCCCTCACCGCCGGGGAACGCTACGGCGTCATTCTCTTCGACTTCGCCGACGCCAGGCTGGCCAGAGCGGTGATCGACACGAATCTGATCCCGTAACACACCAGGCATATTAGAAGGCCTCCGGCTGCAGCCGGAGGCCTTCTTTCACTCCATATCCTCTAAAAACTCCTCGATCTCCGCCGGGCGCATGATGCTGACCTCATAGGCCACCCGCTCCTCGGTGCCGCCGGGGATCACCTTGGTGTAGACCCGGCTCTGGACACGTCCTTCCACCGTCAGCCGCCGTCCCACGCCCATGTCCGCCGTCTGCTGAGCCACGGCGCCCCAGGCGATGCAGGGCAGATAGTCCGCCCTGCCGTACCGGCGGTTCACCGCCAGAATGATATCGCAGATATCCCGACCCAGGGGTGTGCGCCGGAGAATGGGCTGCTTGCAGATCACGCCGGAGAGCTGGATGCAGTTTTCCGGTTCCCCTTCGCCCACGGTCATTTGCCGGGCAAATACAGAGATCACCAGCCGCCGGCCCTGGCCGCTTTTGTTGTTGAAGGAGCGCAGCTGCCCGATCAGGCGCACCGTGTCGCCCAGGTTGATGGGCGTCTGCTCCAGCAGCGCGCCGCTGGCCACCACCGACAGGCGGTCGCACTGGCCGCTGAGCCGCGGCACTTCCAGGGGGAATTTATAAAAACTCTCGGCGTGATTGATATGGGAGAGGTACGGCTCCCCTACCGCCGTGCCGCACAGGATCACTCGGTTGAAATTCTGCTCCATGGTTCCACCTCATTGGGTAAAGATGGAACATGGTATGAGATCACGGCGGAAAATATGCCCTTTTCAAACGGCGGGATCTGTGTCATAATGGTAGCCAACAGAGAAAAAGGAGCGCCGCCATGCGATATAAGGGGAAGGTTTACCGTCCGCCCAGCGAGGCGTACAGTCTTATCGTGCAGGTCACCTACGGCTGCAGCCACAACGGCTGCGCCTTCTGCGACATGTACGACGACAAGCATTTTGCCCTGCGGCCTATGGCAGAGATCCGGGAGGACTTCGAGCTGGCCCGGCAGGTCTACCGCTCCGTGGAGCGGGTGTTTCTGGCCGACGGCGACGCGCTGATCCGGCCTGCCGGGCAGCTGCTGGACATTCTGGGCTGGGTGTATGAGCTGTTCCCGGAATGTCAGCGGGTCACCTGCTACGCCTCCCCCACCAGTCTCCACATCCGCACCGAGGAGGAGCTGCGCGCTCTCCGCGCCGCCGGTCTCACCATGGTCTATATGGGGCTGGAATCCGGCTGCAACGCCGTGCTGGAGCGGATGAACAAGGGACACGACGCCGCCTCCATCATTGCCGCGGGGCAAAAGGCACGGCGCTGCGGCCTGGCCCTCAGCGTCACCGCCATCTCCGGTCTGGGCAGCCTTGACCTGCTGGCCGATCACGCCGTGGGCACAGCTCAGGCCCTCTCCGCCATGAAGCCGGAGTATATCGGATTGCTGACGCTGATGGTGGAGCCGGGCACACCGCTGGAGCGCTGGGTCCGGGAGGGCAGCTTTGTGGTGCCGGACGCCCCGGACATCCTGCGGGAGACGGAGATCTTCCTCCGCCACATCGACAGCGAGGGCAGCGTCTTTCGCATGAACCACGCCAGCAACTATCTGACCTTAAAGGGAACGCTGAACGCCGATAAGCCCGCTCTGCTGGCCCGCGTCCACCAGGGCATGCTGGGCCACGGCCTGCGGCCGTCCTGTCTGCGGTCCCTGTAAATTCATATCATAAAGGAGAGTATCCATGAACATTGCCTTGATGTACGCCATGCGCGCCGAGATCGCCAGCATGCTCCGGGGCGACGAAACGCCCCTGCTGCAGTCGGTGGCGGGGGTGGAGTTCTACCGCATCCGCCCCAATGTGATCGCCTGCTGCGGCGGCGTGGGCAAGGTGAACGCCGCCATGTCCACCCAGCTGCTCATCAACCTCTATCACCCCGACCTCATTATCAACGTGGGCGTGGCGGGCTGCTTTGAAAACGTGCCCATCGGTACGCTGGTGCTGGCCGAGGGCTTCTGCCAGCACGACTTTGACACCAGCGCCATCGACGGCCCGGAGTATGAGGGCTTCGTGGCCACCGTCCACCGCACCGTCTTCCCCACCTCCGACCTGGAGAGGGCCAAGGCTGCCATGGACGCCACCGGCCACCCCTACCGCACCGGTCTGGTGGCCACCGGCGACTGGTTCGCCACCGACACGCCCCGGGCCCGCCACATTGCCGAGAAGTTCCACCCCCTGCTGTGCGAGATGGAGGGCGGCGCCGTAGCCCATGTGTGCCTGCGCAACGAGGTGCCCTTTATGGCCGTCAAGTCCGTGTCCGACTGTCTCTTCGGCGACAACGACTTCAACTTCAACTTCCCCGCCGCCATGGAGAAGCTGGACGCCGTGGTGATGGACTTTATCGACAGACTGGAGGGCTGATATGGAACGGATCGCCAGCTTTACCGTGGATCACAACGTACTGGTGCCGGGGCTGTACCTGAGCCGCCGGGACGGCAGCGTGGTCACCTTTGATCTGCGCTTCAAGCGCCCCAACACCGGGGATCTGCTGACCAATGCCCAGATGCACTCTGTGGAGCATCTCATGGCCACCCTTCTGCGCAACAGCCCGGAAAAGGACGCCGTGATCTACTTCGGCCCCATGGGCTGCCAGACGGGCTTCTACTTCCTCTTTGACGGCTCACAGCTCACCTGTGCCCAAGCCATCGGCCTGCTGCGCCGCTGCTTTGATGCCGCCGCCGTCTATCCCGGTCCCATGCCCGGTCAGAGCGCCGCCGAATGCGGCAACTACCGCAATCTGGATCTGAACCTGGGCAAGGCCTGCTGCGCCTGGTACGCCCGGCTGATTCGGGACTGGACGGAGGCCGATCTGGCCTATCCCGAGGCCTGAACGCACCGATCCATAAATATATAAAAAACCGCCCTGCGGAGGCCGCTTCTTCAGCGCACGCTCCCGCAGGGCGGTTCATTCTTTCAGTGACGCCTGTCAGCGCTTGAGCAGATAGAGGTTCGAATCCTCCAGGAAGGATGACAGGCCGTACAGCACCAATACCGAATCGATATCATGCTCCTTCATATACGCAGGTATGGCGAGACGGTAGTAACGCAGATCGATCAGATGAATCTCCGAGAATCGGAGGCTCAGGAACGGGGCAAGACTGTCGGAATAAGAGTCCCGTACCAGAAGGATCTTCGGTCCATCGTTCTGGGTGCGGATGACGCAGACAGGCTGATTGCCGCCGAGGAAATAGGCATATTTGTTCTTTTCATTCAGCCAGGAGGAAACGTAGAGGGAGCCCTCCTCATCCTTGCCGCGGAAGTTGGAGGTCACGTCCGTTCCCTCCGGGGACACCATGGTCTCGATCTTGTCCGGATGGACCCACCACGCGCCGGATCGGGAGTAGACGGTGCCGTAAAAGTCGTCGGACACCACCTTGGTCTCCAGTTCCTCCTCCCGCAGGGCAGGCAGACCCATGGCCTCCAGAATGGCGTCAGCGGCGTAGCGCGCTCCCCGTGTCGTCCAATGGTGGTCCGTGCGGTAGAATACGTCCTCATCCCGGTGGCCGTTCAGCGCACCGGCAATATCCACCGTCGTTCCCGGGAACTGATCGTACAGCTTCTCGATCCACGCCTCCTCGTCCAGCGTCGGCGCCCCCGCAGGGAGCCGATCCGCCCAGACCGAGGCCGCCGTGGGGATCAGTCCGAAGTACACGGTGCCGTCCACCTTGGCGGGGAATCCCCGGACGGCGCCTATGTTTTTTTCCGCCTGTACGGCATCGGGTTCCTCCACCCGCTTGATCAGCGTATCCTTCTCGCAGAAAAATACGCCGTTGTTTTCCCGTTTGCCGCTGATCCATTCGGAGACCGCCTTCAGCTGCACCCACTGATCCCGCAGGACCACATGATCCGAGATCCAGCTCTCCGCGTCCTTCATAAATCGGCCGTTGGAGATGGTCTGAACGGTCAGCTTGGGCGGCAGGGCCAGATTCCTGTTCTCCTGCTGGGAGAATGTTCTCTTGGGAAGCAAAAAGGTCAGCCCCGCCATGGCGCACAAAAACAGGCAGAACATGGCCGCAGTGACCGCGGAGCCGGTTTGTTTCAGTTTTTCCATACGTGCATCCTCCTAAAACCGGAAATACAGGAACGGATTGTATGTACCCGCCACCAGATAGGCTGTGCAGAGAATCAGGCCAAGCGCCAGCAGAACAGGCTTGATGAGGTTTCTGCCCTTCTCCGGCAGTTTGCCGAACAGCTCCGCGGCAGCGGGCGTGGAGGCAAAGATGCCCACCAGAAGCATGGGCAGGAAGCTGAGGAGCTGATAGGTCACGCCGCTGTCCCAGAGCGATGCGCCGCTCAGGCCGAACATGACGGCCAGATAGCTGCCCAGCTGGCCGAAGTCCTCCAGGGCGAAGATAGCCCAGCCCACCAGCAATATGACGATGACGTACAGCCGCCGGACGATCCCCGGCAGCTTGTCCAGCAGCTTGCCGAGAAACAACTTTTCCGCCAGCAGCCACACGAAGTAGTACAGGCCCCAGAGCAGATAGTTCCAGCTGGCCCCATGCCAGAAGCCCGTGGCAGCCCAGACCAGGAACAGATTTCGCACCCACTTCCATTTGGCGCAGCGATTTCCGCCGAGAGGGATATACAGATACTCCCGGAACCAGGAGGACAGCGAAATATGCCAGCGGTGCCAGAAGTCCGTGATGGAGCGGGCGATGTACGGATACCGGAAGTTCTCCGGGAACTCAAACCCAAGCATCCGCCCCAGACCGATGGCCATATCGGAATAGCCGGAGAAGTCAAAGTAGATCTGCAGGGAGAAGGCCAGTACGCCCAGCCACGCGCCGCCCACGCTCAACGCGGAGGAAGCCTTGTACAGATCCCAGAGCTGGCCGAAGTTGTTGGCAAGCAGCAGTTTTTTGGCAAGGCCGATGACAAAGCGCTCCACACCTGCGGCAAACCGATCCAACGTATAGGTGCGTCGGTTCAGTTGATCGCCCAGCTCCCGGTATTTGATGATAGGGCCGGCGATGAGCTGGGGAAACAGGGTGACAAAAGTGCCGAAGGTGATGGGATTGCGCTGGACCTCAGCGTCACCCCGGTAGACGTCCACCGTGTAGCTCATGGTCTGGAAGGTGTAGAAGGAGATGCCGATGGGCAGATGGATGCCCAGCACGGGCACGAAACGCAGGCCCAGACTCTGCAGCGTCAGCGCCAGCAGATCCCAGTACTTGAAAAAGAACAGGATCCCCAGGTTGAAAAACATGGATGACGCCACGGCCAGCCGGGCGGCATTCATCTTTCCTGCGCGCTTGAACCGGTCCACCAGCATGCCGTGGGTATAGTCCACCACAGTGGAAGCTATCATGATGATCGTGTAGTTCCGCTCCCCCCAGAAGTAGAACAGCAGGGAAGCAAGAAAGAGCACGCCGTTTCGCCAGCGAAGCGGCGTCAGATAGTACACCAGCAGAACAGCCGGCAGGAAAGCAAACAGAAAGATCGGAGTTGAGAATACCATATAAACCTCCAACGGGCGGCAGAAGCCGCCCGTTTATGGGATCATCGTTATCTCCTTCCGGAGAGGTCTGTCAGTCGAGGATGAACTCGGCGGGAATGTCGCCCCAGTAGTCCATCAGCACGGCGAGGATGACGAGATTGCCGCGGCTGGTGATGCGGGAATTGTTCTTCCACGCGGCGGCATTTTCGGGATATGTGTCGTCTTCAGACAGGCTGTCCACGCGGGCCTGGAAGATGTCCATGACCTTCTGCACATCGTCGTGGTTCTTCACCTCAACAATATCCACCTCCACAGGGCCGTTGGTCACAGGGGACAGGGCAAATTTATACTGGGTCATCTCAATATCCATGATCCCGGGGAACAGCTCGTTGATGAACTCAGGCTCCTCCTCCGGGAACAGCACCAGCTCCTCGCCGGCGTTCTTGGCAATAGTAGCCATACCCTGTTCATAGAGAGCTTCAATGTCAACAGGCTCCTGGGGCTGCTCCTGCTCCTGGGGCTGCCCGGGCTCCTTGGCGGGATTGGCCTTGCCGCAGCCGGTCAGCAGAGAGGCGATCATCAGCGCCATGACGACCCAGATAAGTGTCTTGTTGTGTTTCATTTTCTTAACCTCCTGGTTTGATATTATTGAGAGAAGTCATCTACCCCCGGGCGGGCTCCACGCAGGGAAATGCCTTTTGGTCCGATGGCGGTGAAATCAATCTCCCGAAACCAATTTGATACTGTACTCTTCTCGTTGCCGCTTTGCACTACAATTCGGTTACAGTTTTATGAAAGAATCGTTCTGTTATTCGATCCTCCGCAGCAGAAAAGGGACTGTTGCAAAATAGCCGTTTCTGTCATCCTCAGGAATCCTTCGCGTTGCCAAATCAGGGATTTGGACGCTCAGTTTTTGTGAGGCCCCAATGGGGCCGTGGCAATCCGTAATTCCCGTTCGAAAGGACGGATTCCCACAGAAAATGCCGCCTTTTGGGCGGCATTTTCTGTGGGAATGACAGGTTGACTTGTATTTTGCAACAGCCCCTTGAACGATTCTCTTGATGCTGTCAAAAGTCCACGGTTCCGTTGATGACGTGGAGATCGTAGGGCTCGAACACCACGTTCCGGTAGGCCTCCACGTCCAGGGGGACGCCGGTCCAGTCGGAGTGGATCTCGCCGTTCTGCTTGATGACAATATCGTACAGGATGTCGTAGGTGACGCCGTTCTCGTCGGTCTCCACGATGGTGGAGTAGGGCAGGGTCTTGTGGTAGGTCATGTGCAGGCCCTTGTAGGCGAAGTGGAAGCCGTTGCGCATGCGGCAGCCATCCAGTCCCTTGTAGGTGAACATGCTGCGCAGATCCTGCAATATGCGGTCGTTCTCCTCCTCGTACAGGTTGTCCGGCGTGGTCTCAGTGTAGTCGTACCGGAACTGAACGGGGATGCCGTACTTCAAAAAGCGCTCCACGTACTCCGGCAGCTTGTGGGCCGGATAATGCTTGTAGAGCACGCAGTTGATCCGGGTGGGGCAGGCGATGCGGGCGATGACCTCGTCCGGCGACTCCTCCACGTACTTCTGCAGGTGGCGGGAGATGTTCATGCAGGTGATCTTGTCCCGGTTCCGCTCCGTAAAGGCCAGCATTTCATCCAAAGTCGTGTGGGCCTGCACGGGGAAGGTGGTGTTGATATACACCTTGTGGGTGGTGGGGATCACGTCCAGCATCTGCTGCAGGGCATCCAGATTGGCCAGGGGCTCGCCGCCGGTAAAGACGAAGTCGCAGTAGGGCGTGATTTCGTCCATGGTGCGGATGCTCTCAATAATGGCGTCGAGGCTGAAGCCGGTGCAGTCGGCATATTCGCGTTTATTGATGCAGAAGGGGCAGTTGTTCTGGCAGTCGTAGGGCACGAATACCGTCACGGTTGCGCCGCCTTTGCGGGTTTTATAGGGATTGCTCATCGTTTCAATAGCCCTCTCCGAAAAATGTCAACCGATATTTTATAACGGGACGGAAAGAAAATCAAGAAAAATGTAACCAAAACCGGCGGATGAATTGGAATTTGCTTTGTGTAATCAGTATTTATCGTCCTTCAGCTCCAGGCGGATGTGGGCAAAGGCGATGGCCTCCCCCTGCTCCTTGAGTAGCAGCAGCCAGCGATCCAGCAGGTCGCTGGTTTCCGGGTGGATCCAGATATGGCCTTTGCTCTTTTGATAGTAGTCGTAGGGCGAGGCGTCGGTATATTTGTCGCCCTGATAGACCCGGCAGGCGGCAATCCGGTCACAGAACATTTCCGCCACGTACTTCTTGGGCATCTTGCACCCGCCCATGAACACCTTGCCGTCCTCCCCGATGCGGTAGTCGATCCAGTACTCGAAATGGTGGCGGTTGCGTCCCTTGTGGTGGAGCCAGGCCAGGCTGAGCCCCGTCTCCTTGCGCTCCTCGTCGTTGGGGGAGCGGTAGCCCTGGTAGTATTTGGCGCCCCGCCAGAACTCCACCGGGGCGTATTTGGACAGATCGTGGGTCAGGCCCTGCCACACAAGGCCCAGCTTCATACAGTAGCGGCGCACCAGTGCGCGGTGGTGCCGGACGGTATTCCAGTGTTCCCTGACGTGCATGGCTTTTCCCCCTTCGGTGGTGATGATTGTTTGATGTATTATACCACAGTTCCGCCGGATGCACAGTATAAAATTGCGACCCGGAGAGAAAAATAAGGGGCGAGGTGAAAAAAATGGCAGCATATGTCTGTTTTTGCGGTCGGGAGATGGTGGATGCTCTCCCGTCGGAAGTCATCTGGCGCCCGGCATCTCCGGAGGACAGGCGCTGGGATCTGTGTGCCCTCTCGGCGCCGGAGGCCATGCGTCTGGCGGACTGTCCCCTGCGCAGCGATACGCTGCTTGTGCCGGAGGACCTGTTCTCCCCCGTCTGGCAGGCCGGGCAGGTGGTAAGCTACGGGCTCTCCGGCCGCAGCAGTCTGACCCTCTCCAGTATGGGCAAGCGCGACCTGCTGTGCGTGCAGCGTGCGCTGGCGGATCATTCGGGCCGGACCGTGGAGGAGCAGGAGCTCTCTCTCCCCGCAGCGTGGGGCGGCTTTTCTCCGGCGGATCGGCTGCTGCTGGCGGGAATCTGGCTGCTGGTGGGCGGTGCGTTGCCGTTTTGACCGTTATTTGATCATTAAAACAACCCGCCGGGGATGCGGCGGGTTGTTTCGTCAAAAAGCTCCGTGTATTTTACAGGCTCTTCTCGTAGGACTCGATCATGCGCTTGACCATCTGGCCGCCCACGGAGCCGGCCTCACGGGAGGTCAGGTCGCCGTTGTAGCCTTCCTTCAGGTTCACGCCAACCTCGTTGGCAGCCTGCATCTTGAACTTATCCATGGCGCTGCGGGCCTCGGGAACGTTCAGTCGATTGGTATTCTTGCTGGACATAATGGTAATCTCCTTTCAAATCATTTGAGCAATACGCTCGTTGGGTATCGCAACCATAGCTTTTCCCGGATTTGTCCCCATATGCAGCAAAAACTTTGGTAATTTCTACGCAAAAAGACCCGCCTGTCCAAAAAACAGGCGGGTCTCAAGCTGTCGACAAAGTGTCGACAGCTTGAGCGGCAGATGCAGAAACATTGAAAAATGTTCCTGCATCTGCACGGATTTCACGTGAAGGGGGAGTCCCCTCCCCCTTCACAATCCCCCATGCGTGTCGTAGCCTTTCGGCCAATTACCTTTCTCTACAATCTGAGGGCGCGTTGCAAAATAACGCGTAAAAAAGAGCACCAGTCAAGCAGAAAAAGCT
>CAMVRT010000012.1 GCA_947169975.1 uncultured Oscillospiraceae bacterium | reverse complement strand
TTTTGGCTGTTTTCGCCCGACCCATTTTGGCTGTTTCTGCCCGACGCTAACACCGGCATTAAAATCATATTTAATAGCGTGTTTCATTCTCCAACCTCCAATTAGCTTCTTACGCTGGCTTTACTCTGAATACCAGAACACAGGAAGAAACACAGGGGACGGTTCTCTGTGTTCCACCGGGGAGGCGCTTCGGCAAGAAGCGCCTCCCCGGCGTCTGTTCGTTTATCTACTTTTTCCGGCCCAGAAAATAGCCGATCAGCGACGCCGCCATGGCCGCTCCAGACACGCAGGCTGCGATCAGCAGCAAGCCCTGCCGATGCTCCTTGGCGGTGGATTTGACCTTATTGCCGGCGCTGCGAACCATCTGTCCGCCCTTGTCCCTGGCGAACTTCGCCACATAGCCCGCGACACGTCCCAGCAGATCGGCGGCAGCCTTGGCGGCGGTGCGAATGACGCTGGCGGCGGCCTTGCCCAGTCTCCTGCCCAGATCCTTCAGGCGGTTTTTGATCTGTTCCATCCAAAACCCCCTTATGCCTTATACTCGTAGGACGGCTTCTCCGTCTCATACATCTGCTTCAGCGGATCGCGCCGGGGCATCTTGTCGTAGTGCTTCACCAGCATGGGCTCCACGCCGTAGAACAGGGCCTTGCCGTCCAGATCGAAGAAGAACACCGCGAACAGGGCGGCGTAGATGCCTCCGATGATCAGCAGCAGCTTGCCCAGAAACTTGAATACCTTACCCATCTCTCGTTATCCTCCTTCTTACCAGCTCTCGGAATCGTCAAAGTCCAGCAGGGACGGGTCCAGCGGTTCCTCCTGCATGACGGTGGTCATATAGTCGTTGATGATGGTGCGGATCTCGGAGCGTGACACCGTCCGCTTGTCGGGCAGGGCGTGGGGCATCCAGATGGCGTGGATGTTCCGTGCCCGGAACTCGTCCTCGAACAGGCCGTGGACGCCCTGCATGCCCTTGCACTGAAGCTGGTCATACATCATGACCATGTCGCAGTGGAACCGCTCCATGTTCTCCCACAGCTCGAAAATGTGGTGCATGCCCCCCACCGCCATGCGGCGCATGGGAGCCCACTCGTGATACCGGGCCATGTCCATGACGCAGTCGTCCAAATTGTCGGTGCGGATGGTCATGTTGAACATCAGGGAATCCATGTTGATGATGGTGTTCAGGCCCCAGCAGTTGTAGGCCCAGGTGCACCAGTTGGAGAAATACAGCGGCGCGCAGGACCAGGCGATGACCCGGTGGCGGGTCTTGGGGAAGGTGTCGATCTTCTGGGCCACGCACTTCTCCAGGATCTTGCGGACCCGCTTGTCGGTGTCGTGCCAAATGAAGTTGTCACCGTACTGGCTCTGATAGATGCGGTACAGCGCCTGGGCCACGCCGTTGATGGGATAGCTGGAGGTGTTGGCCGCCACGTCCCACTTCTCCCACTCGAAGCGCATCAGCTCGTTCTGCCGCTCCAGATGCTCCTTCAGCTTGTCCCAGCTGAAGGGCGTGCCGGTCTGCTCCTCGATGAACTTCCACACCTCGCGGATCTCGTTGGCGCAGTGCTCCTGCACCAGCGGATCGTCAAACTGCATGGGCTGGGGCATGGCGAACAGGGGCTTGTTCAGGAACCAGTCCTGAATGGCGGTGCTGGCCACGGAGCCGTCGCAGGCCTCGTTGGAGGTGATGACGAAGGGGGCGTAGTCCGGCATGTCGTCCAACACGAAGAGGCCGGCCTCGGCCTGACACATGGGGCAGGGGTCGCCGGGCAGACCGATGGACTGGACGGCGTCGATGTAGTTGAGCACCGTGTGGTTGTTCACATGGCAGGTGACAAAGTAGGGGATCATCTCCAGCGGGATGTTCTGATACTCGCCCCACCAGGGATAGAAGATGCCGCCCCACACCGTCTCCTTGTGGGCGATGGAGTGCTTCCACGCCTCGTTGTGCTGGCCGCCGTGGAGGTTGGCGTCGGCGCGGAACATGGCCATGAACTGCTGGATGGTAACGCAGGTCATGGCGCGGTAGTGCCACGCGGAGGCACGCAGCGCCTCGCCCCGCAGGCCCTCCAGGCCGCGGTCAAACCAGTGGAGCACGGGCAGGTAGGTCTGGCCCATCCAGCGATAGCGCCACAGGCCCTTGGCGAAAATGACGGGTCCGCCGAACTTCATGATGTCCATGACCATCTGGCCGTAGTTGTAGAGCCAGATCTTGTTGAAGTAATACAGCGTGTCCTTCACGCCGCGCCACTCGCGGTGCTTATAAAGGCCGGTCTTGGGCAGGTAGAGATCGCCCAGCCGCCGCTCACCGTGAGGCTTGCCGTACCAGAAGTCCTTGGCGGCCTTTTTCCAGTCGGTCTCCTTCAGCTTTTTCCAGTTGATCTTTTTCATTTCTTCGCGCCCTCCTGGATCTTCTTGATCTCCACACTCTCGATAAAGGCCTGGAACCGGGTGCGCAGCTGGCCGGAGGCGGAGTTGACGTATTCCTTCTCAATGGAGCAGGTGGGGATGCCGTAGTCTCGGGGCAGGATCAGCGCGTCCATGGTGCGCTCATAGCTCCAGTACTCGCAGAACTTGTTGGAGGCGACGATGAGGCCGTCCGCCTTGTACTCCCGCACGATATCGGCCAGGTATTTCTTGCGCCCGCGCATCAGATCCTGGGGCATGAACCGGGGACACATGCTGGTCTCCAGATAGTGACGGGCGATGGCGTCCAGCGGGGGCTGGCCCTCGGCCACCGCGATCTCCTCCCGGCCGGGCAGGCTGCCGTAGCAGTAGCGGTCCGCCACCACCAGTGCACCGCAGCTCTCGATGAGCTTGGTGAAATCGGGGTCGTCGTTCTCCGCGCCGGAGAGAGCCACCTTCACCCGCCAGGTGGGCTTACGGTCCGGCTCACGGGTGCGCAGCTCCTCCGCCGTCTCCCGGAGATAGGGCAGGATCAGATATTTGGGACACACCAGACTCACCAGCTGGATCACATGGAACTCATAGCCGGTGATGGTGGGCACGTCCAGCTTGCGGTAAGAGCCGATCTCGGTGATGAGACGGCAGACCTCGTTGTGCTCTTCGATGGCGGTCATCATGGCCTCATCCGAGACGTCGATGCCGAATTTTTCGTGGAGCTTATCCAGCACGTGGGCCTGCAGCTGCTTGCGGAAATGAACCACACTGTTTTCCGTCTTCTTGAAGGGTACGTCGGTAAACTCACAGAAAAAGTCCGGATTCTGAATGATATCCATCCGCTGCAGGTGCTCCTGGAACCGGCAGGTGACGGTGCAGGTCTCTGTGGCCATCTGGGCGTCCAGGAAGTTGAAGCCGCCCTCCAGGGCGCGCTCCATCAGGCTGCGTCCGTAGTGGCAGGTGCGGCCGGACATATAGTAGGTGGCCATATCCGGCGATGCGCTGCGGGGTGCCCGCAGGCGGACGCTGAAGCAGCCCGGCAGATCCAGCAGCACCTCCGGCATGAAATAGCAGGTGTAGCCCAGGGCCTTCTTGCCCTCGTTTCTGGCCTGCTTGACCAGGTCGTTGTTGGCCTCCTGCAGCAGGTTCTCAAAGAAGATCAGGTGTTTTAAATCCCTCATGGGCACGTCCTCCTCATTCTCCCAACACTATGGACACACGTCCACATTATGGATAAAATTATACAGGAGCGGGGAAAACATGTCAATTATTTTGTCGAAACTGCACAGGTTTATTTGATCAACACCGGAGATTGACTTCCCCTCCCCCGTCGTGGTAAAATGTGAAAAACGGAAGGAGGCTGCCTCCATGTGCGAACACAATCACGACCACGAACATCATCACGAGCACGGCCACGCTTCACCTGAGGAGAGGCTTGCGCTGCTGAACTATCTGCTGGGACACAACCGCCACCATGCCGAGGAGCTCCATGAACTGGCTCACGGTGTCGACGGGGAGGCCGCCCGCCTCCTCCACGATGCCGTGGACGCCTATGAGCAGGGCAACGGCAAGCTGGAGCAGGCGCTGTCCATTTTGAAAGAGGTGTAACGCCATGTGCCTTTCCACCGTTTACGCCATGCGGGATACAGAGAAAAAGCTTGTCGCAAAAAACGTGGCCTCCGTCACTGTTCGGGACGGCAAGCTGGTGTTCACCGACATTATGGGAATCCCCACTGTGGTGGACGCCACTATCGAGCGTATCGACCTGATGGACAACTTCATCTGGATCCGGGAGCATGAATAACAAGGCCCCACCCGATCGGGTGGGGCTTATGCTTGTCATGATTCCATCACCGGCGGAATGTCCACAATATCCAGTCCCCGCTCCATGGCGTACTGGATGGTGGCGCGGGTGCCGCCCTCCTGCCCGTCAAACACGGCGATGAGTAGCGAGGCATGGTCCACCATATAGCGGTTGCGCCGCTGCATGCAGCCGGGGGTGTAGGCCTCCTGCACCACAGTCTCCACATCGCACCCGGCTACCAGCGCGTGGTACCGCTCCCGCTCCCGCGCCGGCCAGGTCTCCGCCTGGGTGAGACAGGGGATGGCAGCCTCCACGGTGATGGGATTCTCATCCCGCAGCGCCAGCAGGATCTCACAGCAGTAAAGATCAACGCCCCGGGCCATGCCGCAGATGAAATGGCAGTATCCCTCGTCAATAGCAGCCTTTATGGCGTGGCGCAGGCGCTCTTTCAGCGCGGCACACCGGGGATCGCTCTCATCCGTGCCCCAGGGCAGCTTCTCCGGCCGATAGCCGCTGAAGCAGCACGTCACCGGTCTTCCCCGCATCTCCCGTCACCTCCTTCATCCTTTTTCCTCTATTATACTGTCCCGCCCGGTCAATGTAAACACCGGGTTTTACCGGCCGGGTGTCCCGTTCTTGACAGCTTCCCGACAGAAGGACTATAATGCAAAATATGGTATCATTCAGTGGAAAGGAATTGCTATGAACTTTCGCCTGATTTTCAAAATACTGGGATATATTCTGCTGGTGGAAGCCGGCGGATTGCTGCTGCCTATGGGGGTTTCTCTGTATTACGGGGAGCATACTTGGAGCAGCTTTGCCATCATTTCACTGGTCTGCGCCGTGCCGGGCTTCTGTCTGTCCCGGCTGCGGGTGGGCAGCAAAGTCCAGATGCAAGGGCGGGACGGCTATATGGCCGTAGCCATGGCATGGCTGGGTCTGTCCGCCTTCGGCGCTCTGCCCTATGTGGTCAGCGGAGCCATTCCCCACTATGTGGATGCCCTGTTTGAGACAGTCTCCGGTCTTACCACCACCGGTGCTACCATTCTCACCGAAGTGGAACACCTGCCCCGCGGCGTGCTGTTCTGGCGGTCAGAAACCCAGTGGATGGGCGGCATGGGCGTGCTGGTGATGTTCCTGGCCCTGATGCCCCGGCTGGGTGACGGCGCCGTGCATCTCATGCGGGCGGAGAGCCCCGGTCCCATCAAGAGCAAGCTGGTGCCCAAGGTGGGACAGACCGCCAAGATCCTCTACGGCATCTATGTGGGACTGACAGCGGGTGAAACGGTCGCCCTGCGCCTCGCGGGTCTGAGCTGGTTCGACGCTGTGAACCACGCCTTCACCACCATTGCCACCGGCGGCTTCTCCGTGCGCAACAGCAGCATTGCCAGCTATGGCTCCGACGCCGTGGTGTGGATCGTTACCGCCTTTACCTTCCTGGCGGGCGTCAATTTTGCCCTGCTGTATGCCGCTCTGCGCGGACAGTGGCGGCAGATCCTGCGCAGCGAGGAGCTGCGGCTCTATACCGGTATCACCTTGGGAGCCATCGCGCTGGTGTGCCTGAATCTCTGTGTTCAGACCGGTGCCGCACTGGGCCAGTCCGTCACCGACGCGTCGTTCCAGGTGGTCACCATTATGACCACCACCGGCTATGCCACCCGGGACTTTGCCCTGTGGCCCAGCTTCAGTCGGATCCTGCTGGCCATGCTGATGTTTGTCGGCGCCAGCGCCGGCTCCACCGCCGGCGGCGTAAAGGTTTCCCGTGTCCTGATCCACCTGAAAAGTCTCCGCCGGGAGCTGGGCCGCATTGTCCATCCCCGCCATCTGTCCGTCATCACCATGGACGGCGAGGTGGTCAGCGAGAACGTTGTGTCCTCCTGCCACAGCTTTCTGGCGGCCTACCTGCTGGTGCTGATTGCCGGTGCGCTTGTGGTCAGTTGGGACAATCTGGGTTTTCAGGAGTCCTTTGTTGCATCCCTGACCTGTATCGGCAACGTTGGGCCCGGTCTGGGCGCTCTCGGCCCCATGTCCAACTTCAGCGCTCTGTCCTTTCTCAGCAAGCTGGTGCTGGCCATGGAAATGCTCATGGGCCGTCTGGAGCTGTTTCCCCTGCTGGTGCTGTTGAATCCGGCTACATGGCGTGACAGATAAGATCCGCCCCTCCCCCCCGCCCGCTCCCAGCGGGCGGGTTTTTTGTCTGAAATGCAGAATTATCATTGACAAACCGCCTGTTCTATGACATTCTATACTATGTTAAAGTATTAACTAATATTGTCCGCTCCGGGTCTGCCCCGGTTCGGCGAAAGGAGTTGTTGGCCTCTTGAGCAGATTAGACATCAAAACGCCCAGCAGGGCCCAAACCGTGGTGGATAATCTCTACCGCGATGTGGAGCGGCGTATCGCCGCCAGCCCTCCCGGTCTGTGCCCCGTGGACATGGCGCTGAGCTTCCTGCGCCTGTGCCATGCCCAGACCTGTGGCAAATGCGTGCCCTGCCGCATCGGACTGGGACAGCTTTCCAAGCTGATCGAGCAGGTGCTGGACGGCACCGCCACCATGAACACGCTGTCCATTATCGAGAAAACCGCGCGCTCCATTGTCAATACCGCCGACTGCGCCATCGGACGTGACGCCGCCCGCCTGGTGGTGGACGGTCTGGAGGGGTTCCGGGACGACTATGAGGAGCACATCAAGCACCACCGGTGTCTGGCCGGCCTGCAGCTGCCTGTGCCCTGCGTGACCATGTGTCCCGCCGGTGTGGACATTCCCGGCTATATGGCCCTGGTAGGCGAGGGACGCAACGAGGACGCCGTGCGTCTGATCCGCAAGGACAACCCCTTCCCCATCGCCTGTGCCTATATCTGCGAGCATCCCTGCGAGGCCCGGTGCCGCCGCCGCATGATCGACGACGCCATCAACATCCGGGGTCTGAAGCGCTACGCCGTGGATCACGTGGGCGACGTACCCAATCCTCCCCGGGCGGAGGCAACAGGCAAAAAGGTGGCCATTATCGGCGGCGGTCCCAGCGGTCTGAGCTGTGCCTACTACCTGTCCCTGATGGGCCACAATGTCACCGTATATGAGGAGAAGGCCAAGCTGGGCGGCATGCTTCGCTACGGCATCCCCGCCTATCGCTTCCCCCGCCACATGCTGGATAAGGAGATTGACTCCATCCTCTCCACCGGCATCGAGGTACATACCGGTATCACCGTGGGCAAAGACATCACCTTTGAGCAGCTCCAGAAGGAGTACGACTGCCTGTATATCGCCATCGGTGCACATCAGGACAAGAAGACCGGCATTCCCGGCGAGGACAGCCGGAACGTCATCTCCGCCGTGGAGATGCTCCGTTCCATCGGCGACGACCGCATGCCCGACTTCACCGGCATGAATGTCGTGGTCATCGGCGGCGGCAACGTCGCCATGGACGCCACCCGCAGCTCCATCCGGCTGGGTGCCGAGAAGGTAACCTGCGTGTATCGCCGCCGCATCGACGACATGACCGCTCTGCCCGACGAGGTGACGGGAGCCATGGCCGAGGGCGCGGAGATCATGACACTGGCCGCTCCCGTGCGCATCGAGTCCGACGAAACCGGTCTGGCCACGGCCCTGATTGTCCAGCCTCAGCTCATCGGTGAGGCGGACAAGAGCGGCCGCCCCAAGCCCGGCAAGGCCGACCTGCCCGAGGTCCGCATTCCCGCCGACATCATCGTGGTGGCCATCGGCCAGGGCATCGAGATCCAGGGCTTTGAGCAGTCCGGCGTGCCCGTCAAGCGGGGCACCTTCGTGGCTGCCAGCAGCTCTCAGGTGGGCGATATGGACAGCGTGTTTGCCGGCGGCGACTGCGTCACCGGTCCCGCCACCGCCATCCGCGCCATTGCCGCGGGTAAGGTAGCTGCCGCCAACATCGACGAGCACCTGGGCTTCCACCACGAGATCACCGTGGACGTGGACATTCCCGCCCCCAAGCTGAGCAACCGGCCGCCTCACGGCCGTATCGACACCACCGAGCGCGAGGCCGGCGAGCGCAAGCACGACTTCGAGGACATCGAAATCGGCCTGACCTGCGAGGGCGCCTGCACCGAGGCCTCCCGCTGCCTGCGCTGTGACCACTTCGGCTACGGCATCTTTAAGGGAGGGAGGACGACAAAATGGTAACGCTGACCATTGATAAGAAGGTTGTCACCGTGCCGGAGGGCACCACCATTCTGGACGCAGCCCGCTCCATTCATGTCGATATCCCCACGCTGTGCTACCTCAAGGATATCAACGAGATCGGCGCCTGCCGTGTGTGCATGGTGGAGGTAGAGGGCCAGGATCTGCTGGTTCCCTCCTGCGACAACGTGGTGCGCGAGGGCATGGTGGTCCACACCAACTCTCCCCGCGTCCGGGAGGCACGGCGCGTCAATCTGCAGCTGCTTCTGAGTCAGCACGACGTGCAGTGCACCAACTGCACCCGCAGCGGCAATTGCAAGCTGCAAAAGCTGTGCAACGACTGCAACCTGCTGGAAAACCACTACATCACCGATCTGAGCCATACGCCGGACGATCTGTCCAACCCGGTGGTCCGTTTTGAAAACCGCTGCATCAAGTGCATGCGCTGCATCCAGGTCTGCGACAAGATTCAGGGCATGGGCATCTGGGACGTGATGGGCACCGGTTCGCGCACCACCGTGGGCGTGTCCGGCGCGCGGCATCTGGGCGACTCCGACTGCACCTTCTGCGGACAGTGTGTTACCCACTGTCCCGTGGGCGGCCTCCAGGAACGGGACGACACCGACGTGGTGCTGGACGCTCTGGCCGATCCCGACGTCATCACCGTGGTGCAGATGGCTCCTGCCGTTCGCGCCGCCTGGGCGGAGTACTTCGGTCTGGATCCCAAGTTCGCCACCGCCAGGCGCATGGTCTCCGGCCTCAAGCAGATGGGGTTTGACTACGTGTTTGACACCAACTTCACTGCTGACCTGACCATCATGGAGGAGGGCAGCGAGTTCATCGAGCGGTTTACACACCGTGACCGCTACACCTGGCCCATGTTCACCAGCTGCTGCCCCGGCTGGGTTCGGTTCCTGAAGGGCCAGTTCCCCTCCTACACCAACAATCTCTCCACCGCCAAGTCCCCCCAGCAGATGTTCGGCGCCGTGGCTAAGAGCTACTTTGCCGAGAAGATCGGCGTGGATCCCCACAAGATCTTTGTGGTGTCCCTGATGCCCTGCACCGCCAAAAAGGCGGAGTGCGCCCTGCCCACCATGAACGATGCCTGCGGCGATCCCGACGTGGACGTGGTGCTGACCACCCGGGAGATCGTGCGGCTGTTCCGCAGCGAGCAGATTGACCCGTCCGTGCTGGAGGAGACGCAGTTTGACTCTCCCCTGGGCACCGGCACCGGCGCGGCTGTTATTTTCGGCTCCACCGGCGGCGTAATGGATGCCGCGCTGCGCAGCGCTTACTATCTGGTCACCGGCTCCAACCCCGATCCCGATGCGTTCAAGAACGTCCGCGGCATGAAGGGCTGGAAGGAAGCCACCTTTGACATCCCCGGCGCCGGCAAGGTGCGCGTGGCTGTGGTCAGCGGCCTTGCCAATACCCGCCGTCTGATGACTGCGCTGGAGGAAGGCCGTGCGGCCTACGACTTTGTAGAGGTCATGGCCTGCCCCGGCGGCTGCGCCGGCGGCGGCGGTCAGCCTATCCATGACGGCAAAGAACTGGCCGAGAAGCGCGGCAAGGTTCTGTGGAACATCGATAAGGGCGAAAAGCTCCGCTTCTCCCACGAGAATCCCGACGTCATCGCCCTGTATCAGGAGTATCTCGGCTCTCCTCTGGGCAAGCGCTCCCACCACCTGCTGCACACCGATCACAACGGCTGGAAGATGCCCAATCAGAAATAACACCCGATAATCAAATCAAAAGGCCCGGGGACTTCCCCGGGCCTTTTGAGACTGTCAAAAAACGGCAATGCCGTTTTTTGACAAAAGGCTTGCAGCCTACTGCGCGCACTCATTGTCCGCCAATGGCGGACAATTCGCACACTTCGTAGTCTGAGAGGTGTATTTTGCCACGTACACGCCGCGGCAAAATACGATTAAATGTCTTCGCGCCGTGCGCGGCGCGAACTCTGCGAGGCTTTTTTGACAAGCTGAAAAGGCCCGGGGACTTCCCCGGGCCTTTTCCCGCTCTTTTTCCCGCAAAGTCCCCGCTTCGGTATAATTATGTAAACAAGAAAGAGATAGACAATTCCTGTGAGGGAACGTGGTCGGCCGCTTTGCTGAAGTCGGTACTTGTACCATCGCGAATCTTGTGTTATAATCGCGGAAAAAGAGCGTACCGGACGTATCTGTTCGTCCGACGCTCCGTTGTCAGGAGGCCAGATATGGATAAAAAATACACACCTGCTCTGATTGGCGCCGCCCTCATCATCTTTGGCATCGTCATGTTTTTCAAATCCATCCATGTCGATCTCGGCTTTTTCCGCATCTGGGGCGGTGTGTCCACCGGCGGCATCCTCATCGTGCTGTTGCTGCTGGATGTGATCATCTATGTTGCCACGGAACACAAAGTCGCCAAGCTCATGTTCCCGATCCTGATCGGACTGCTGGTACTTGTTCTGATCCTCGGCACCCATTTCCGGTTTCACGGTTCCCTGCTGGATCTTCTCCTCATGCTGATCCCCACCGCTGTCGGCGCGGGACTCCTGGTGCGGACGTTCCTCACAAAAGGGTGATTTCGGACTGTTTATCACGCATATCCCCCGGCTCTGCCGGGGGTTTTTTGTCTCCGGACGCGTCTTCCCTGCATCGAACACCTGTGATTATAATTCTTTTCCGGAATCCGCAGCTTTTCATTGCTTTTGCGGAAAATTGTGGTATACTTATTTTGAATCGCCATGCGATATATGTCGCATTATGTCAAATACATCTGTGACGTTTTCCTTGCCCCGCGCGTTTTTTGTATGAAGCTTCTGCGCGGCGGGCAAGATACTTTTAACCATTTCCGATCGGAAGCGAGGTATCTGCTATGAATCAATACGTGATCCACGGCGGTCATCCCCTTTTTGGTGAGATCACCGTCAGCGGCGCAAAGAACGCTGCCGTTGCCATCATCCCCGCCGCCCTGCTGGTGGACGGCGTATGCCGCATTGAAAACGTGCCCGAAATCAGTGATGTGACGCTGTTTTTCTCCATTCTGGATGAGCTGGGTGCAAAAGTGCGCATTCTGAACCGCCATGCTGTGGAGTTGGACTGCCGCAGCATCCACTCCACCAAGCCCTCCTATGAGCTGGCCCGCCGCATCCGCGCCAGCTACTATCTGGTGGGCGCACTGCTGGGGCGGTTCGGTCAGGCTACCGTGGCCATGCCCGGCGGCTGCAACTTCGGCGTGCGCCCCATCGATCTCCATGTCAAGGGGTTCCGCGCCATGGGTGCCGAGGTTACCGAGGGCGGCTTTATCGAGGCCGTGGCCAAGGACGGCCGGCTGAAGGGCGCCAGCATCTATATGGATCAGGTCAGCGTAGGCGCCACCATGAACGTGATGATGGCTGCCGTGCTGGCTGACGGCGTCACCACCATTGACAACGCCGCCAAAGAGCCTCATATCGTGGATCTGGCCAACTTCCTCAACTCCATGGGCGCCGACATCAAGGGTGCCGGCACCGACTCCATCAAGATCCGCGGTGTGGATAAGCTTAACGGCGGCACCTACTGCATCATCCCCGACCAGATTGAGGCCGGCACCTATATGGCCGCCGTGGCAGCCACCGGGGGGCAGCTGCTCATCAAGAACGTGATCCCCAAGCACATGGACTGCATCTCCTCCAAGCTGCAGGAGATGGGCGTGATCATTGAGGAGCAGGACGACGCCCTGCTGGTACGCCGCAGCGCGCCGCTGCAGCGTACCAACGTGAAGACCATGCCTTATCCCGGCTTCCCCACCGATATGCAGCCCCAGATCACCGTGGTGCTTTCCCTGGCAGAGGGCACCAGCATCGTCACCGAGGGCGTGTGGGATAACCGTTTTAAGTATGTGGGCGAGCTCAAGCGCCTGGGCGCACAGATCCAGGTGGACGGCCGCGTGGCCGTTGTGGAGGGCGTGGGCCGTCTGGAGGGTGCTCCCATCCAGGCCTGCGATCTCCGGGCCGGCGCCGCGCTGGTCATCGCCGGTCTTGCCGCGCAGGGCACCACCACCCTGGGCAGTGTACAGTATATCGAGCGCGGCTACGAGGACATGGTGGGCAAGCTCCGCGCTGTTGGCGCCGATATTGAACTGGTGGATCTGCCCGAGCCGGAGAAAGCAGAGCAGAGCATCAGCTGATCGCCTTATTTCACAGCGTTCGCCCGTTACTCCCGGGCGAACGCTGTCTCCACATCTGCTAAACGAGGTAATACCGTTTTGATTACATTACATACCATTGCCAGCGGATCCGAGGGCAACTGCGCGCTGCTCTCCGCAGGCGATACCCATCTGCTGCTGGACGCCGGCATCTCCTGCCGCCGTATTGCAGCCGCTCTGAACGAGCTGGGCCTCGCTCTGTCGGACATTGCTGCCGTTCTTGTCACCCACGACCACAGTGACCATATTTGCGGACTTGACACCATGTCCCGCCGTTGGCACATCCCCGTCTGCGCCAGTCCCGCCGCCCTGCGTCAGCTGGCATACCGCATTGCCGGGATCGCACCACTGCTCCATGAGATCGAGTGTGGTGCACCCTTTTCTCTGGGTGATTTCACCGTCACCGCCTTCCCCACCTCCCACGACGGACACGGCGGTGTGGACTACCGTTTTGACTGCGGCGGCGCCTCCGCCGGCGCCCTCACCGACAGCGGCTATGTCACCGATGAGGCACGCCGGGTACTCTCCGGCGTGGAGCTGCTGGTGCTGGAGAGCAACCACGATGTGGAGCGGCTGCGCAGCGGTCCCTATCCCTACCAGCTGAAGGCCCGGATTCTCAGCGATCACGGCCATTTGAGCAACGACGCGGCCGCTGCCTTTGCCGCCGAGCTGGCCCGGAGCGGCACCCGTCAGATTGTACTGGCCCACTTGAGTCAGGAGAACAATACCCCCCGGCTGGCGCTGGAGGCCGTGTGCGCCGCCGTGGCCGGTATGGGTGTGGCTGTAGAGGTGGCTCCCCGGGGCGAATTGAGCCATCCCTATGTGGCGGAGGGCGCGGCATGCAGAAGATAACCGTTTTGTGTGTGGGCAAGCTGAAGGAGAAATTCTATATCGACGCTCAGGCGGAATACGTCAAGCGTCTGGGCCGCTGCTGCAAGCTGGAGCTCATGGAGCTGCCGGAGCAGCGGCTGCCGGAGAATCCCTCCCCTGCCCAAATCGTCCAGGCGCTGGAAACAGAGGCCGTCGCCATCCGGGAAAAGCTGCCCAAGGGCGGCGCTGTGGTGGCTCTGGCCATTGAGGGCAAGCCCTGCTCCAGCGAGGAACTGCAGCGCCGATTGGCGGACTTCGCCGTGTCCGGCAAGGCTCAGGTGACCTTCCTCATCGGCGGCAGCTTCGGGCTGGACGAGTCCCTGAAAAGAAGCGCTGACTGGCGGCTTTCCATGTCGCCCATGACCTTTCCCCATCACATGGCCCGCATCATGCTTCTCGAGCAGATCTACCGGGCATATCAGATCGAGTTGGGGACAAGATACCACAAATGAGCCGTCATATTTCCGGCGGTAAGCAATATTTGTAAGGAGGATAACACCATGGATATCTCCCATTGGGCTCACGGATCCGGCGGTCCGGCCTGGCCCACCGATGAGCAGGGCGAGAAGATCCCCGCCCGAGAGCTGCAGCACGCGCTGGACAATGTGGCCGATGCCGACATGACCATCTCCCTGCTGGCTGCCTACGGCATCCCCTGCTTCCCCTACTATGACGGAGAGGGTGTCACCGGCAAGGTCATCAGTGGTTTTTCCGGTTTCGGCGCGTCTCTGTACGTGCCCGAGACCATGTACGAAGATGCAGAGGCTCTGCTGAATGCGGAGATCGTGGAAGATGAGGAGGAGCAGGACAAATGACCATGAACTACCGTCAGGAATACGAGAAGTGGCTCCATAGCCCCGCCATCACCGAGGCCGAGCGGGACGAACTGAAGGCCATTGCCGGTGACGAAAAGGAGATCGAGAGCTGGTTTTACGGCCCCCTGGAGTTCGGCACCGCCGGACTGCGGGGCACCATGAAGATGGGCCTGCACCAGATGAACGTGTACGTCATCCGCTGGGCTACCCAGGGCTTTGCCCAGATCATCTGTGCCGAGGGCGAGGAGGCCAAGCGCCGGGGCGTGGCCATCTGCATGGACTGCCGCAACCACTCCATGGATTTTGCCCGGGCCGCCGCCGAGGTCTGCGCCGCCAACGGCATCCACGTGCGTATCTTTGAGAGCCTGCGCCCCACCCCGGAGCTGAGCTTCGCCGTGCGGCACTACGGCTGCCAGGCGGGCATCAACGTTACTGCCAGCCACAACCCCAAGGAGTACAACGGCTACAAGGTCTACTGGGCCGACGGTGCCCAGCTGCCGCCTCAGCACGCCGACGCCATTGCCAAGGCATTGGAGGGCATTGACCTTTTCAGCGGCGTCAGGCGCATGGATTTCGACGAGGCAAAAGCCCAGGGACTCATCGAAATCATGGGCAAAGAGACCGACGATGCCTTCATGGCCGAGGTCTTTAAAATGATCAACGACAAGGCATCCATGGCCGCCGTGGCGGATACCTTCAAGATGGTCTACACCCCCTTCCACGGCTGCGGCCACAAGCTGGTGCCCCAGGCCCTGCGTGAGCTGGGCGTGAAGCACCTGTACTGCGTGGAAGAGCAGATGGTGCTGGACGGCAACTTCCCCACGGTGGTCTCCCCCAATCCGGAAAACCCCGAGGGCTTCTATCTGGCTATTGAGCTGGCCGACAAGGTGGGCGCTGACTTTATTCTGGGCACCGACCCGGACAGCGACCGCGTGGGCATCATGGTTCGTGCTAAGGACGGCAGCTTCATTCCCGTCACCGGCAACCAGACCGGCGTGCTGCTGGCCGACTATCTCATCGGCGCGCTGCGCCGCGCCGGCACCATGCCGGAAAAACCCGTGCTGCTGAAGACCATCGTCACCACCGAGATGGCCCGCAAGGTGGCCGAATCCAACGGCGTCACCTGCTACGATACCTTTACCGGCTTCAAGTTCATGGCCGAGAAGAAAAACGCTTTGGAGGCCAACCGCGAGGGCAAGGTGATCTTCTCCTACGAGGAGAGCTACGGCTACATGCTGGGCGACTACGTGCGGGACAAGGACGCCGTCACCGCCTCCATGCTGCTCACGGAGATGGCTGCCTGGTATGCCACCCGCGGCATGACCCTGTACGACGCCATCAACGCCCTGTACGAGAAGTACGGCTGGTACGGCGAGAAGACCCACAATCTGGTGATGCCCGGTCTGGACGGTCTTGCCAAGATGGCGGCTCTCATGGCCGGTCTGCGGCAGAATCCCCCCACCGAGATCGCCGGGGTCAAGGTGGTCACCCGCAAGGACTACACCGACGGCAGCGTCATCGACTGCGCCACCGGCGCGGTGAGCACCATGGAGCTGAAGGGCTCCAACGTGCTGCGCTATGAGCTGGCCGACGGCACCACGATCCTGGTCCGTCCCAGCGGCACCGAGCCCAAGATCAAGGTTTATGTGCTGACCATCGGCGCCGATGCCACCGAGCGCGACGCCAATCTGGAAAAGTACGGCCGCTGGGTCGCCACACTGGCGGAGTAAGCTGCAATCGACAAAAAAAGGCCGCTGCGGACGCAGCGGTCTTTTAATATCATTCACATTGTCTTGGACCGTTCATCCGCGTAGAAGAACAGGGCCAGCGTGCCGGGTCCCACGTGGGAGCCGGTGATGGGCTCGTACCCCACGATATTGATGGGACCGGTCTGCCCCGCCTGTCGCAGCAGGTGCTGCAGATGCAGGGCGTCTGCCGGGCAGTCCGCCTGGGCGATACCTACCGGTTCGGCAGGATCGGTGCGCTTCTGGGCGTACAGCTCTGCCAGCCGCTCCACCGCCCGCTTTTTGCCGCGGACCTTGTCGCGCATAACGATGTGGCCCTCGTGATCACCGAAGAGGATGGGCTTGATCTGCAGCAGCTGTCCGGCCAGAGCCGCACCTCCCCACAGCCGTCCCGTTTTTCGGAGGTATTTCAGCTGATCCACCACGAAATACTGGTTCATCCGGTCGATCTGCCTCTCCATACGAGCGCACAGCTCCTCGATCTCCACGCCCTGGGCCGCCAGGTCGGCGGCCTCGATGGCGGGCTGACCCTCGCCCAGTGATGCGCCGCGGGTGTCAAGGATTCTCACCTTGCGGCCCGGGTGCTCCTCCTCCAGTTCCTTCGCCACCATGCGCAGCAGCGCAAAGGTGCCGCTGATGCCGCTGGACAGGCACAGACACACGATGTCATCCCCTCGCTCCAGCACCGGCACGAAGACGTCGCGGATTTCACCGGGGCTGGGCATGGACGTCTTCACGTCAGAGCCCTTGCGCATGGCGCCGTAGAACTCGATGGCATCAAAAGGCGCAGCCGGATCCGCCACCACCCCATTTACCGTGTAGGACAGCGGCAGCAGCGCAATGTGGTGCTCCTCCACCACCCGGGGCGGCAGATTGGCCGCCAGATCGGTAAAAACCTGAATCATGGGTTCCTCCTGTCTCCCGCCGGCGCATGCCGGTCAGGGTTATGTTTCACAAGGCAAGCCCGCGGCTCCGCCACAGGCTTCTCCAGATAATACATATATCTCTTGTACATAATATATCATATTAGATATTGATAGTCAATCTCTAATTTTATTAATATTCTGTTGCACCGTTGGTGATCTCATGCTATAATATGCTCAGAAGCCTATCAAGGAGGGCGCAGTCATGGACGATGTAAGGACGACAGGCAAGCTGGCGCTGTGGGAGTCTCTGGCGGGGGAGGATTCCCTGCCCGCGTGGGATGCCATCCCCAACTTCGGCGTATACATGGATCAGGTGGTGACGCTGCTGGAGCAGTATCTGTCCTTCCTGCCGGAGGGTGGCGAGCGAATCGTATCCTCCTCCGCTATCAACAATTATGTGCGTCTGAAAATAATGCCCGCGCCGGTGAAGCGGAAATACTACCGTGTCCATCTGGCGTATCTGCTGATGATCCTGCCCATGAAGCAGAGCATCTCCATTTCGGACATTCCCCGGATCCTGCCGGTGGACACCGACGAAGCCGGCGTCCGCGCCGCCTATGAGGACTACGCCGCCCAGTTCCGCAAGACGGCCCGGTTCTTCAACACACAGGTGGCAGACGTGCTGGGCGACATGGGCGATGCCCGCGGCGGATTGAGCCGTCTGGCACTGGAGAGCGTGCTGATTTCCTCCTTTGCCCGAATCCTGGCCGAGCAGCTGATCCCCCTGCAGGAGAAGGAACAGCCGGAATCCTCCTCAACGTGAATTATACGTCAATTATAACCCGTTGACAAGTGAACGAATCGTAAAAAATAACGCTCCCCCGGTACCGGGGGAGCGTTTTCCTCGTATCATGCCGTTATCTGCCAAAGCGGCGGAGGATCTTCCGAACCGGACCTGCAACCAGCTCCCGCTCATAGCGGTTCATGCCGAAGAACCACAGGAAGAAGGCATAGATCGCCACAAACACGACGCCCCATAGGGCAACGCCGAGATACCCGTTCACCGGTGCCCAGATGGCGATGGCCAGGGCCGCCAGCAGCGGCATGGCCATGCTGGGCAGCAGCTGAAAGATCTTCTTCCAGAACCGCGGGATATTCAGCCCCACATAGCGGTAATAATACCAGTTGATGATCAGCACGTTGCCCACGAAGGTGGCCAGCATAGTGCCGATAGCCGCGCCCAGCCCCTGCCACCACAGGCAGAGCGGGATCGAGACGATGGCATTGGCAACAGCCACGGCGGCATAGACCAAAGCGCTGAACCGGTGCATGTTCTTGGCCCGCAGGATCTCATAACCCATCATCTGCACGTTGGGCCAGATGGTGGCAAAGAACAGCAGCATGGTGGTGAAATAGTCCACGGCAAACCGCTCGTCGCCGCCCCAGCGGATCACAAAGGTGCGGCCCACCGCCACAAAGCCCAGGAAGATGCACCCCAGCAGGATGAACTGAAGCCGCCCGGTCTTGATGAACAGGGCGTCCATCTCCCGCATGGGCCGTTTTTCTGCTACCAGCCGGTGGACACGGGGCGTCAGCACGTTGGACACAGCGGTGGCAAAGGACTGGTAAAAGATATTCAGCTGAGCGGCCACTGTATAGATGGTGACGGCGGTGGTGCCGTGGAGCCACAGCAGCAGCAGCCGGTCAATGGACCAGTTGAAATTGTCCACCAGAATGCCGATGAACACATAGGTGGTGAAGCCGAACATCCGGCGCATCAGGCCGAAGTCATAGTTCCGGAAGGAGAAGCGCATCCGCAGCTTGAACACGCAATAGTAGATGTCCGCGATGATGGTGATGACGGTGAAGGTCAGCGTCATCAGCGTCATGGTCACGGAGCGGAAGCCCAGAATCAGCAGCGGGATCATCAGCAGGGGGTTAAGCACCTGCTTGAGCATCAGCATGATCTTCTGAAACAGATAGCGCTCGTGGAGTGTGATGTGGGCGTTAAAGACGCTGGTCACCAGGAAGATGGCGGCGTTGACCGTCAGAATTCGCAGCAGCTTCTCGCCCAGAGCGATCTCCTCGGGCGTCACGTTTGCGCCGAAAATGACGTCGCCGTGGAAGGACAGGGTAAAGCCGATGACCAGACAAACCAGTCCCAGAAAGCTGAAGGTCAGCAGGAACATGCCGTTGAGCTTGGCCATCATCCGCTTGTCGTTCCGCACCTTGGCCCGGGAATAGTAGCGCACGTATGCGCTGCCCATGCCCAGACTCAAAAGGTTCAGATAGGACACGATGGGCAGTACCGACTGGTACAGGCCGAATTCACTGTCACCCAGCCGCTGGATCATGATGGGGGTATAGACCAGGGAGATAATGGTGCTCAGCGCCATGGAGACATAGGACAAGATGGCACCTGCGTGAACCTGATTGATCTCCCGCTTTGCAGCCATATCCTCATCTCCTTCCCGCCCGGCCGGGCAAAGCTCCAATGTAGTATTATAGCGGATTTTCTCCCCCGTGTAAAGACCGGGATTTGCTGTGGATTTTTCAGGCTTATTATGATATGATAAGGAAAAGGTCAAAAGAAGGAGCGAAGCACATGGATCTTACAGAGCGCACCCTCTCCAGCCGTGAGGTATTTCACGGGCGCATCGTCCGTCTCCGGGTAGACGAGGTGGAGCTGCCCAACGGCAATACAGCTTCCCGGGAAGTTATTGACCATCCCGGCGGCGTTTGCATCCTGGCGCTGGATGAGCAAAACCGCGCCGCCATTGTGCGGCAGTATCGCTACGCCTTCGGCCGGGTGATGACCGAGCTGCCTGCCGGCAAGCTGGAGCCGGGCGAGGAGCCCTTTACCACTGCGCAGCGTGAGCTGGCGGAGGAGGTGGGCGCCACGGCTGCGGAGTGGACGGATCTGGGCAAGCTGATCCCCTCCCCCGGCTGCTACGCCGAAACGCTGCACATGTACATGGCCAGAGGTCTCACCTTCCGCGCCCCAGCTCCCGACGAGGACGAATTTCTGGAGACGGAGTTCATCCCTCTGGATCAACTGGCAGAGCAATGCCTCTCCGGTCAGCTGCAGGACGCCAAGACTGTGGCCGCCGTGCTGAAAGCGCGGGCAATGGGGTATTAAATTCATTAAATTAACGGCGCACGGAGAATCCCGTGCGCCGTTTCATTATTCTTCCGATTTCCGCTCCTTTGGAGATGTCCTCTGTACACCGTAAATGCCCAGCAGGATCATCGCGCAGAACAGCAGCCCCCACCAGGAAAACGGTTCTTTCAGGATCACCACACCGGCGAACACCGACACGGCAGTGGTCAGATTGGCAAAAACCGTCTCCTGTGCCACTGTCAAATGGGTAATGGCGTAGGAGGACATGAAGTAGCACACCACGGAGCAGAACACACCCAGGAATACGATGGAAAGCAGATACTCCGTCTCCTGCAGAGGCTGGAGATAGACTGCCATGTTGCCCCCCGTATGGATCACAGCCATTGCAGAGAACACAGCCGCGCCCACTGCCATCATCATATAGGTACGCTCAAATGGCGAGAACTCGGCGGAGATGCTGCGGCCGAGCAGGGTATATCCTGCGGCGCCGCACACCGCAATCACAAGGGCGATAACGCCGATGCCGTCCAATGAGCCCGAACTGTTGGTAAGCAGTCCGATACCTACCACACCGGCCACGGAAACACATCCGAACAGCAGTTGTCCCGCCGTAGGTTTTTCCCCCAGAATGGGTGCGGCTGCCAGAACGGAAACAATGGGGATCATGGCGATCATCACGCCGGAGAAAATGCTGGTGGAGTGGAGCAGCCCGTACTGCTCCCCGAGGAAGTAAACCACCGGCTCGGCAACCCCCAGCAGCACCAGCAGCCACCAGCGCTTACCCTTCAGCCGGAGCTTCACTGCGCCGAAGAGAACCAGCATCGTCATCAGGACGAAAGCCAGTACAAAGCGGTGGCTCAACAGCACGAAAATATGGGCGGATTGCTGCCCACGCGTGGAGGCCAGGAAGCTGAAGCCCCAGAAAATGTGGCCCACAATGGCAGAAAAGAACGTAAAAAACCTGGTTTTGCGATCCATAGGGATTCTCCTTCCGTGAATACGGCGGCAGCGTGATGAGTGGAGTTCAGCAGAATTCTTCAGTTTTCGGCAGGTTTCCTGCGGTGGGCGATCAGATCCAGCGCCACCAGTGCAAGGCAAGCCAGGCGGATCACAAACCCGATCACATTCATGGCCGGACTCATCGCCTGATTGCAGTGAATCGGCAGCAGGCGGAATAGCAGATCGCTGAATATCAGAACGGCAAACACGATCCGGGAGATGATAGCCGTGCGGGGCTTCCCCTTCAGTACGTTGGCTGCAACAAGGCCAACAAGCAATGCAAATCCCAGCATGGCGAAATATGTTGCAGTCTCGCTGGATGTGCCCCGGTACAGCATGGACAGCAGCAATGCCTCCCATCTGGGCAGCGCGCTGATGCCCACGTCGAACAAAAACAGATGCACGCCGCTGCGTGTCATCAGATAGGGATACCCGGAAATGAGGTACATATACAGTGTTGGCAGCAGGGCGGAAAGCTGAAAAATGATGATGTAGATCTCCGCGCCGGTCTTGACCTTTCTCAGGTTGACGCCGAATTTAACTCTCATCCCCGTACCTCCTCCAGCGTGCGCGCCAAATACCGCGTTTCCAGTACTTCAACGTCCACTGCCTCATCGTCACGGACACGATACAGCTCCTCGCCGGTATTGGGATCAAGATACAACACCGTCGCACAGACCTCTCCGGCACGGAACTCGCCGGAAGACAGGGCGTAGAGCTGGCACAGGCCGTTGGTGGCCGGCTGATTGCTGGGCTCCAGATAATCCGTCAGGCAGACCAGCTCACCGGAGGCGCATTTGCCCCGCAGCATGGTGTCCCGATACATCACCGTCTTTTCATAGGTGTTCAGATCCACCCGCACCAGCTGGCAGAGCCACAGGTTAAAGTTCGTGTGGGTATACTCATTGATAATCAGGGTGTTACCCACCAGCGCAACGCCCCAGTCATCGCCGAAGTTGCCTTCTACCTTCAAAACACTGGTCGCCTCGTATTCTCCCTCGTAGATTCCATAGGGGATCAGCGTGGAGTGACGCACCACCACGTTGGTTCCCTCCACGGGATAGGAATCATTGAGAGCTTGCATATCCGACATATTCATCAATTGAATGGTGGCAAAAAAAGTGATGGCAGAAAAAATGATGACCACCAGCACCAGTGCATTCATGTTAAACTTCGTTTCTCTCAAGTGTCCTCGCCTTCCTTTCGTCGGAGAATACACGTTCCCGCTTCTATCGGGAGCGTAATGTAGTAATTTTATCATATTTGCATCTTGATCGCAATACTGAAAAAGCACGGCCGGTCAGTTAGACCGGTCGTGCTTTTTGGATTTGTTGCACTGTTTTGATAGAATTACCCGGAAGGGGGTTCACCTGCCCCTTAGGGGGGTTCAACCGGGTCCGAGGGGGGCACTTGTCAAAAGGGGGTTCAAAGTGAACGATTGGGACTACATGCATTATTGATTGTTCGCAAAGAATGGGATTATGCTTTCCGTCGTCAAGTCACATAACTCTTGATACAGCAGTTCCATATCAGTTGTTTCAGTAACGTCCCACCATTTGTCGCAAGGGTACTTTTTGGTCCACGAGGCGGGGCGCTTCCGAATGGGGCATTCCCATTCTTTCAGCTTTGGCGAGATCGGTCTGTCACTGTATTCTTTCAACAAGCCAAGATTTATTGTAAAGCTGATGCAGTCTTTTGTTCCGTACATACTCCGCTGGAAATTGACGATCTTTGCGATTTTAGGAGTGGTACTTTCATCGATCCATCGCAAAGTGAACCCATCTTTTTTGAACGGGAGCCCTTGTTCTTTGATAAAAAGATGAATTCTTTTCACAAGACATTTGAAATTACCTAACGCATCGGCCACGGCAATTGCCTCCAATACATCATGTTAATTGAATCATAACATATACATACCGGCTTAGCAATAAAGAAAAAGCACGGTAATTCTATCAAAATTACCGTGCTTTTTGGTGGAGATGAGGGGAGTCGAACCCCTGTCCGAAAGCGCTTTGACAAGACTTTCTCCGGGCGCAGTCAAGTTTCTACGTTCCCTCCCCGTGATGGCACTTGACAGACATCACGGTTCAGTAGAGTCATGATGCGTGGGCGGGGCAACTCTTACCCGCCTCACGGACGCCACATAAACGACGCCTTCCCCGGCCTGTGGCCTCTCCGGTTCAGACGGTCACTGCGTTAGGCAGCGACGGCAGCGAAATAATCGTTGTCAGTTATTTTTTAAGTTGCCCGTTTTATGGTGGCCAGGCGCCACCGCCCGCTTATCCGGCCTCCACACCCCCGTCGAAACCGGTACATCCCCAAATATAATGTTCGTATCATTACGGGGCCGGTCTGCGGCCCCGTAATGACAGGTCGCTTATCTCTCCGGCAGCTTCTCCGGTGCCGGGTAATCCACGCCCTTGGTGTCCACAGTGACGGACTTCATCACCTGAGGCTTTTTGGGCTTGTTGGTGAACATGTCGCGGGGCACAGAGGCGATGGCGTCTACCACGTCCATACCCTCGATGACCATGCCGAAGGCGGCATACTGGCCATCCAGATGCGGGGCGTCCTTGTGCATGATAAAGAACTGGCTGCCGGCGCTGTCCATATGCTGGGCGCGTGCCATGCTCAGCACACCGCGGGTATGGCGCAGATCGTTCTGCACGCCGTTGGCAGCAAACTCGCCCTTGATGCAGTAGCCGGGACCGCCCGTGCCGGTGCCGTAAGGGCAGCCGCCCTGGATCATGAAGCCGTAAATACAGCGGTGGAAGATCAGGCCGTTATAGAAGCCCTTGTTGGCCAGCTCAATGAAGTTATAGACGCTCTGGGGTGCCACGTCGGGGTACAGCTCGGCGACGATCTTGCCGCCGTTCTCCATTTCAATGGTGACAATGGGATTGCTCATATGGGTTCTCCTTTTCGGATGGTTTTTATTCTCTGTTCTTCTCCCGCATGGCGCGGTCCATCTCCCGCTTGGCGTCGCGCTGGGCCACAGCGGCTCGCTTGTCGTAGTTCTTCTTGCCGCGGCACAGGCCCAGCTCCACCTTGACACGGCTGTCCTTGAAATAGACGCTCAAAGGGATCAGGGCGTAGCCGTCCTGCTTCTGCAGGGCGTGGAGCCGGCGGATCTCCCGCTTGTGCATCAGAAGACGCTTGGGCCGGTCCGGATCCTTGTTGAAAATATTGCCCTGCTCATAGGGAGAGATATGCAGATTGTAGCAGAACAGCTCGCCGTCCTTGGTCTGGCAATAGGAGTCCTTCAGATTCAGCGCGCCGCCCCGGATGGATTTGACCTCCGTGCCGAACAGCTCAATGCCGGCTTCGTAGCGATCCTCCACGAAATAGTCGTGAAACGCTTTGCGATTTTGTGCTGCCGTCTTGATTCCACGCTTTTCCACAGAGGCGCTCCTTTCCGGGATCGGCCGATCCCTTTTCAGACTGGTGATGTATTATAGCACATCCACCGCCGCGATGCAAGCAAAAACCGGTGCTTTCATCGCCGGGATGTTTTTCAAATTTTGGTGAAAAACTGTTTGTCATCACCTATACACCGTGCTATAATCTTTCTTACACTATTGCAGGAAAGAGCCCCCTGGCTTCGTTTTCCGGCGGCGCTTTCCGTGCAAAAAGGAGGAGCCCATGGAATCATTCTTTTTCATTGGATTTGTCGGTGCGCTGATCGCACTTGTCTTTGCGGCGATTCAGCGCAAAAGGGTTATGTCATTCTCTGAAGGCAACGATACCATGCGCAAAATCGCCGCTTCTATCCGCGAAGGCGCCGACGCCTATCTCAAGCACCAGTACACCACTGTATTCAAGGTATTTGCCGTGGTGTTCGCGGTGCTGCTGATCATGGCCTTTGCCACCGACGGCAGAATGCTGTCCAGGTTCACCCCCTTCGCCTTTATCACCGGCGGCATCTGGTCCATGCTCTCCGGCTACATCGGCATGAAGATCGCCACCCACTCCAACGCCCGCACCGCCCAGGCCGCCTCCGAGAGCCTGAACCGCGGTCTCCGGGTGGCCTTCTCCTCGGGCTCCGTCATGGGCTTCACCGTGGTTGGACTGGGAATCCTGGACGTCACCGTCTGGTTTTTCGTGCTGCGATACGTGTTCCACATCACTGATCCCGTGGCCATTGGCAACATCATGGTGATGAACGGCATGGGCGCCAGCTTTATGGCCCTGTTCGCCCGTGTGGGCGGCGGCATCTACACCAAGGCCGCCGACGTTGGCGCCGACCTGGTGGGCAAGGTGGAGGCCGGCATCCCCGAGGACGATCCCCGCAACCCCGCCACCATCGCCGATAATGTGGGCGACAACGTGGGCGATGTAGCCGGCATGGGCGCCGACCTGTACGAAAGCTACGTGGGCTCCATCCTGGCCACTTTCGCTCTGGGTGCCGTGGGCGGCTACGGCTTTGCCGGCATGCTGCTGCCCATGGCACTGGCCGTGCTGGGCATCGTATGCTCTATCATTGGCTCCTTCCTGGTGCGTACCAAAGAGAACGCCACCCAGGAGTCCCTGCTCAGGAGCCTGCGTACCGGCACCTATACTGCCGCAGCCCTCAGTGCCGTGGGCGCCGCCGTGCTGTGCCGGCTGATCCTGGATCAGCAGAGCTGGCTGGGCGTATTCATTGCTATCGTCTGCGGACTGGTGGGCGGCTGCGCCATCGGCTACTTCACCGAGTACTACACCTCCGACACCTATAAGCCCACCCAGAAGCTGGCAGCTGCCTCCGAGACCGGCTCCGCCACCATCATCATCGGCGGCGTGTCTCTGGGCCTGCTCTCCACCCTGACCTCCATTCTCATTGTGGCCGTCGCCGTGCTGGTGAGCTACTTTGCCGCCGGCGGCTCCGTACAGATTGTGGATGAGACCGGCGCGTTTACCGACGCCTTCAATCACGGACTCTACGGCATCGGCATTGCCGGTGTGGGCATGCTGTCCACCCTCGGCATTACGCTGGCCACCGACGCCTACGGACCTGTGGCCGACAACGCCGGCGGCATTGCCGAAATGAGCCTGATGCCCGAGGAGGTGCGGCGCCGTACCGACGCACTGGACGCTCTGGGCAACACCACCGCCGCTACCGGCAAGGGCTTTGCCATCGGCTCGGCCTCCCTCACCGCTCTGGCCCTGCTGGTGTCCTACGTGAACATTGTACAGGAGCGCACCGACGAGGTGCTGAACTTCACACTGACCAGCCCCACCGTGCTGGTGGGCCTGTTCATCGGTGCCATGCTGACCTTTGTCTTCTCCGCCTTTACCATGAACGCCGTGCAAAAGGCGGCCCAGTCCGTGGTAGTGGAGGTTCGCCGCCAGTTCCGGGAGATCGAGGGCATCATGGAATTTGAGGCAGATCCCGACTACGCCTCCTGCGTGGCGCTGTGCACCAAGGGTGCGCTCCACGAGATGGTGGCGCCGGCCATTCTTGCCATTGTGGTGCCGCTGATCACCGGATTGATCCTCGGCCCAACCGGCGTGGTGGGTCTGCTGGGCGGCGTATCCGTCACCGGCTTTGCCATGGCGGTGTTCATGTCCAATGCCGGCGGCGCCTGGGACAACGCAAAGAAGTACATCGAGGCCGGGCATCACGGCGGCAAGGGCTCCTATCAGCACCGGGCGGCTGTGGTGGGCGACACCGTAGGCGATCCCTTCAAGGACACCTCCGGCCCCAGCCTGAATATTCTCATCAAGCTGTGCTCCACCGTTTCCATTGTGTTTTCCGGGCTGATCCTCGCGTGGAATCTCATCGGCGTACTGTAGGAGGTTAATATGGAACTGAAAAACTTTGACGATCTGATGGCCCTTGTCCCCAAGCTGAATGAGCCGCTGCGGGTAGTGCTGGCGGGCTCCGATGGGGAGAATATGCTCAAGGGATTGTTCGAGGCTCAAAACATGGGTATTGCCCAGCCGGTGCTGGTTGGTGATCGCGCCCGCACCGTGACCAAACTGGAGGAGCTGGGCCTGGAACGGGAACCCTACACCATGGTGGAGACCACACCCGGCGACAGCATCGTCCATGCCGCCATCGATGTCATCCGTTATGGCGACGGTGACATTCTCATGCGTGGCAACATGCTGGCCCATGACTTCCTGGCCCCGCTGATGGATCGCAACACCGGCCTGCGAGACGGAAACCGCATCATGAGCCACGTGGCCATTGCCTCTATGCCGGAATATCCCAAGCTCATCGCCCTGGCCGACATGGCGGTCATCATTCGACCGGATATGAGCAAAAAACGCGCCATTATCCGCAACACCGTGGAGGCGCTTAACGCTCTGGGCTACGAGAAGCCCAAGCTGGCTCTGCTGAGTCTGGTGGAAAAGGGCACTTTCCGCATGCAGGACACCGTGGAGGCCCAGAGCCTGGTGTATGAGCAGCGGCGCGTTCCCTTTGCCGACTGCGATCTTTGGGGACCTATCTCCTACGACCTGATCATCAGCAAGGAGGCCGCCCGCCTGAAGCGGTACAACTGTCCCTGGACCGGCGGCGGCTTTGACGGCATCATTGCCCCGGAGCTGACCACTGCCAACACCCTGCTCAAAAGCTGGCTGATCCACGCCCACTCCGACGTGTGCGGCGCCGTCATGGGCGCCAAGGTGCCCATCGCCATGACAAGCCGCTCTGTCAGTGACAGGGAAAGCCTGCTGAGTCTGGTGTTCTGCACCATTCTCCATGAGTACTATAAAAAGCAGCACCATCAGTAATTGCAAGCTCTGTAAGGTATTTATGCCTTATAGTGTCGGCAGCTCTTTCTCTCTGAAAGAGCTGCCTTTTTTCTGTTTCTCTATCTTGTCAAATAAGGCATGCAGCCTTATAATGAAGAAAATAAAATGCGGAGGGGATACCATGAACACAAAAGAGATCCGGCAGATTCTGAAGGACACCGATTTCATCCACACCAGCGGCACAGCCGAGGAGATGCGGGTGGCGGAGTATCTGGCGGAAAAGTGCCGCGTGCTTGGCGCAGAAACCCGGTTGGAGGCCTTTGACGTGGAAATGGCAGATGTGCATCATGCCGCACTGCTGGCCGGCGGGAAGGAGATTCCTTGTAAGGGTTATAAATGCTGCGGCAGCGGCTCTGTCACCGCGCCGCTGTGCTACCTGCCCAACACGGACCCCGCATCGCTGACGGCTGTCCGCGGCAAGATCGTTCTGCTGGACACCGGCGTGGGCTATTTCCTCTATCAGGATCTGCTGGCCAACGGTGCCGTGGGCTTCATCACCTATACCGGCAACGTCCATTTCCGGGACAACGATATTGACCATAAGGAGCTGCGCAGCTATGTGTCCATGGGGAAAAAGATTCCCGGTGTCAACATCAATGCCAAGGACGCATTCCGCCTGGTGAAGAGTGGTGTAAAGGAAGTTTCCATTACGGTGGAGCAGACGGAATCCGCCGGGCAGTCCCACAACGTGATTGCGGAGATTCCCGGCAAAACCGACGAGTGGATCGTTCTCTCCGCTCACTACGACACCACCCCTCTGTCCCACGGCTCTTACGACAATATGTCCGGCTGCGTGGGCCTGCTGCACATTCTGGAGAAACTGATTGTCAATGCGCCCCACCGCTATGGCCTGCGGTTCGTATTCTGCGGCAGTGAGGAGCGGGGCCTGCTTGGCTCCAAGGCCTACGTAAAGCAGCACGAGGCAGAACTGGAGAAGATGGCCCTCAACATCAATCTGGACATGATCGGCACCTATATGGGTAAATTCATCGCCTGCTGCAGCGCCGAGGAGGGACTTGTCACCTTCATCCGCTACTTTGCCGCCCAGCGGGGCTGGGGTATCGCACCGAAGACGGGCGTCTACTCCAGTGATTCCACTCCCTTTGCCGACAGGGGCGTGCCCGCCGTCTCCTTCGCCCGGATCGCGCCGCCCAGCCAGGCCGCCATCCACACCCGGTACGACACCATGGACGTTCTCTCACCGGAACGGCTGCGTGATGACGCCGACTTTCTGGCCGACTTCACCGCCGCCATGGCAGACGCCGCCAAGTGCCCGGTGAAGCGGGAGATCCCGGAAAAGGTCAAAACCGAACTGGACGAATATCTGAACCGCAAGCGCAAGGAACAATAAAATAACGGATCGCCGGATGGTTGCATGCGGCGATCCGTTTAGCGCGTCAATAAAGCATCGCAGATTTCGCGTCCGCAGACGCGAAGACATTCAATCGTATTTTGCCGCGGCGTGTACGTGGCAAAATACACCTCTCAGACTGCAAGTGTGCGAGCGTCTCACGCAAGCGAGTGCGCGCAGCAGGCTGCAAACCCATTGCCCAAAAACGGCGTTGCCGTTTTTGGGCAGTTTTATAGATACGCCACCTCATCGCCCTGGCGGATCACGTAGTTTCGCTTGACCGGGGAGACCTTGCCCTTCCGCTTTACCAGCACGATGTCCAGGTCAAATTCCTTTTCGATGTCCTCTACCGTTTTGCCGATCCACGCGCTGTCCATCCCCACGGTGATGGTGGTCAGCAGGCTGGCAAGATCCGGCGTCTCCTGCTGCATTTTGCTGTACTGCTCCACAAAACCGGCGCTGATGATGCCGGTGGGAATGGCCACCACACCCACGCCCAGAAAGGTGATGACAATAGCCATGGCTCTTCCCAGCGTCGTGACGGGGTAGATATCGCCGTAGCCCACCGTCAGCATGGTGCTGACGCTCCACCAGATACCACTGAGAGCGTTGCGGAAGTTCTCCGGCTGGGCCTCGTGCTCTACGCTGTACATAAACAGCGACGAGGCAAGCATCAGCGTCAGAATGATGAACACGGAGGATGCGATCTGGTTGCGCTTTTCATACAGAACCGTCTTGATAACGTTGAAGGAGTCGTACCGGTTGTTGATGCGGAACAGGTGGAAAATACGCACAACCCGCAGCATCCGGAACACCACAAAGCCGGACAGGAAGAAAAACGGCAGGATGGTCAGCAGATCGATAATACCGTCGTAGGACCACAGGAACCGCCATATGGCCCTGACCCGGTTCTCACCGGGATAGAGGTACTCCGCCGTCCAGATCCGCAGGATGTACTCCACACAGAACAGGATCACCGTCATGAGCTCCACGGTTTCAAAGACGCCCCTCCACGACGCCAGCTCCTCAAAGGTTTCCAGAAACATGGTGAGGATATTCAGCAGGATCACCACAACCAGGCACACGTCGAAGATGCGGCTGGGAATATCCTCCCGGTTGCCGATCTGGATGATGTCGAAGACGCGCCGTTTCCACTTGGCCCTGTTCATGCTCCCGCCTCCTTCGGATGGGTTTCTTCGGCTATTATACCCTTGATTTGCTCCGTGTGCAAATGTTTTGTACGCCGGGACTGTTTTTCTGTACATTCCGCTGTTCCTCTGCTATACTGGGTGGGTAAATATCCCATAGGAGGATTCTGTGATGACCGATTACCGCACACTCTGCCAAAACGTGGCGGGGCTCATCGGCGGCGTGCCCCATCTGATCGCCAATCTGGCCAATGCCTCTGCCGCCGCGTGGCAGGCCATGGAGGATATCAACTGGGTGGGCTTTTATCTCATGGAGGACGGCAAGCTGGTGCTGGGTCCCTTCCAGGGCAAGCCTGCCTGCATCGAAATCGCCCTGCACCGCGGCGTCTGCGGCGCCGCCGTCACCGCAGGCGAGACCCAGCTGGTGGAGGACGTCCACGCCTTCCCCGGCCACATCGCCTGTGACGCCGCCTCCCGCTCGGAGGTTGTGGTGCCTATCCGCGCCGGCGGCAAGATCGTGGCGGTGCTGGACGTGGACAGCCCCATTCCCGGCCGCTTTACCGAAGCGGACAAGGCGGGACTGGAGCAGTTGGCCGCTGTGGTGGAACGGGAGCTGGCAGAGCTGTGGTAAAGGGCTTTGCAAATCCTGCGCAGATGTGGTAAAATGATTAACAGCGATAGAAACAAATATTGAAACGGAGGTAATTCCCATGACTGATCGACCCATTCCCCCTCGCAGCGAGGTACCCCAGGAGCTGACCTGGAACCTGCTGGACATCTTCCCCGGCGGCGACGAGGCCTGGATGGCCGAATACGAGGCTCTCAAGTCTCTGCCGCAGCAGGTCGAGGCTTTTCGCGGCACTCTGGGCCGCAGCGCCGAAGATCTGCTGCGCTGGTTCCGCGCCCAGGACGAGGCTTCCATCCGCCTGAGCCGTCTGTACGGCTACGCCTCCTGCAAGGGTGACGAGGACACCGGCAACGGCTTCTATCAGGATATGCGGGCCAAGGCCATCGGCACTTTGGTGGCCATTCAGAGCGCGGCTGCCTTTGCCACTCCCGAGATCATGGCCATCGACGAGGATACCCTGAACCTGTTCTACGCCGCACAGCCGGAGCTGGAGACCTACCGCCGCAGCATCTATCAGATCCGCCGCCGCAAGGATCACATTCTCTCCCCCGCCGAGGAGCGTCTGCTGGCCTCCGCCGGCGAGATGGCCAACGCCCCCGAGCACGTGGCCGCCACCTTCCGGGATGCCGACCTCACCTTCCCCGATGTGCTGGACGGTCAGGGCAATGTCCATCAGCTCACCGACGGCACCTTCGTGCCCCTGCTGATGAGTGACGACCGCGTCCTGCGCAAGAACACCTTTGACGCCTACTACAAGCGCATGGGCGAGTTCCGCAACACCGTGGCCGCCACCCTGGACGGTCAGTTCAAGCAGCTCAAGTTCTTCTCCGACGCCCGCGGCTACGGCAGCACCATCGAGGCCTCTCTGGACGCTACCGAGGTGCCTGTGCCCGTATACCTGAACCTCATCGAGGCCGTCCACAATAATCTGGACAAGATGTACCGCTACGTGGCGCTGCGCAAGAAGATGATGGGCGTGGACGAGCTGCACATGTACGACGTGTACACCCCCATCGTTCCCGATGCCGACGCCGCCATCACTTACGAGCAAGCCAAGGAGACGGTGCTGGAGGCGCTGGCCGTGCTGGGTGAGGACTACACCGACCTGCTGAAGGAGGGCTTCAACAACCGCTGGATCGACGTGTATGAGAACGTGGGCAAGCGGGGCGGCGCCTACTCCTCCGGCAGCAGCGATCCTCATCCCTACGTGCTGCTGAACCACAAGGACAACCTGGACAGCCAGTTCACCCTTGCCCACGAGATGGGTCACGCCCTCCACAGCTATCACTCCAACAAGTATCAGCCCACCAATACCGCCGACTACGTGATCTTCGTGGCCGAGGTGGCCTCCACCTGCAACGAGGTGCTGCTGATGCGCCACCTGCTGAGCAAGACCACCGACAAGAAGGAGCGGGCCTACCTCATCAACCACTTCCTGGATCAGTTCAAGGGCACCGTGTATCGCCAGACCATGTTCGCCGAGTTCGAGCTGGCCATGGGCCGCATGGCTGAGTCCGGCCAGGCTCTGACTGCCGACGCCCTGAGCGAGAAGTATCTGGAGCTGAACAAGCTGTACTTCGGCCCGGATATGGTGTCCGACGACGGCATTGCTCTGGAATGGACCCGCATCCCCCACTTCTTCTACAACTACTACGTGTTCCAGTATGCCACCGGCTTCTCCGCCGCCGTGGCCATTGCCAACCGCATCCTCACCGAGGGCGCTCCCGCCGTGGCGGACTACAAGAAGTTCCTCTCCGGCGGCAGCAGCACCGATCCCATCAGCCTGCTGAAGATCGCCGGTGTGGATATGTCCACCCCCGATCCCGTCAACAGCGCGCTGAAGCTGTTCGGTGAGCTGGTGGATGAGCTGGAAAGCCTCCTGTAAGCCCATTGTTTCAAGAGGGGCGGGCAACGCCCGCCCCTCATCATTTTAACAAAAGGAGTGATCTCCCATGTATCCCTTTGACACCACGTATTGCCTCCAGCAGTTCCAGAATCTGCTGGCCATCGACAGCACCACCGGCCAGTTCCGGGAGGTGCAGGACTATCTGGTGAGCGAGCTGGAGCATCTGGGCTTTGACTACCAGATCACCCACAAGGGCGGCGTCATCGCCGACCTGGGCGGCACCGGCAACGCACTGGTCATCACCGCCCATCTGGACGACATCGGCCTCATGGTCCGCAAGGTCAACGCCGACGGCACGCTGAATGTGTGCCCCGTGGGCGGTCTGTATCCCTTCTACTGCATGACCGAGAACGTCCGCGTCCACACCCGGGACGGCAAGGTCTACACCGGCACCGTCTGCCGCAATCCCAACTCCATCCACGTGACCGAGGAGGAGCTGCGGGTGGTGGCGCCGGACTTCCGCACCAATGTGTGCGTGGTGCTGGACATGCCTGTATCCTCCGCCGCCGAGACCCGGGCTCTTGGCATCGAGACCGGCGACATGATCGCGCTGGACCCCCGCTTCGTCCGCTCCGGTGACTACCTCAAGTCCCGCTTCGTGGATGACAAGGCCTGCGCCGCCGTGCTGCTGACCGCCATGAAGTATCTGAAGGACAACAAGCTGACTCCCAACCGCCAGGTTTACGCCTACTTCGCCATGTACGAGGAGATCGGTCACGGCACCTCCTGGCTGCCGGAGGGCGTCAGGGACATTCTGGCTGTGGACATTGCCCCCACCGGTCCGGATCAGAACTCCGACGAGCGGAAGGTTTCCATCTTTGCCAAGGACTCCCGCTATCCCTACCACTGGGAGATGACCAACGAGGTCCGCGCCGCCGCCATTGCCGCCGGTGTGGACTACGTGATGGACATCTTCACCCCCCACTACGGCACCGACTGCGACGTGTCCATTGCCGCCGGCTATGACCTGCGCCACGCCGCCATCGGTCCCGGCACCGCCAACAGCCACGGCTATGAGCGCACCCATATCGACGGTCTGCGCAACACCTACGCCCTGCTGCTGGCCTACATGGGGGTGTGAGGATGGATCGCACCATCACCGTCAAGGGCAGCGCCAAGCTGTCCCTTCGCCCCGACTACGTGGTCATCACCATGAACCTCACCGCCGAGGATAAGGACTACGACACCGCCATGGCGCAGGCCAATGAGCGGCTGGACACCCTGCGGGATGCTCTGGCTGCCGTTGGCTACGACCGCAAGGAGTTGAAAACCACCAACTTCAACGTGTCCACGGAGTACGACTTCCAGAATGACCGGAACGGCAACGGCCGCCGGGTCTTCCGGGGCTACGCCTGCTCCCACGATCTGAAGCTGGCACTGGACTTTGACGCCGCTCGTCTGGGCGAAACCCTCTCCGCCATCACCGGCTGCGAGGCCACGCCGGATCTGAATGTCCGCTTCACCGTCAAAGACGCCGACGCCGTCTCCGATGAGCTGCTGCGTCTTGCTTCTGAAAGCGCACTGCGCAGGGCAAAGGTTCTCGCCTCCGCCTCCGGCGTGGAGCTGGGCAAGCTGATCCGAATCGACTACAGCTGGGGCGATCGGGACTTTGTCTCCCCCACTGCCTTTGCCGCCGGCGGCATGCTCCGCAATGCCAAGGCCTCCATGGACTTCACCCCGGAGGACATTGACGTCAACGATCAGGCCACCTTCGTGTGGGAGATTATGTAAACTATTTATGCAATAACAGGGACTGTTGCAAAATGCAAACCACCCCCGTCATTCCGAAGAAAATGCCGCCTGACAGGCGGCATTTTCTGTGGGAATCCGTCCGTTTCAACAGGAAATGACGGATTGCCGCGGCCCCGTTGGGGCCTCGCAATGACAGGAATGGCCATTTTGCAACAGCCCCAAGCTGTCGACAAAGTGTCGACAGCTTGAGCGGCAAATTCAGAAACATTGAAAAATGTTCCTGCATTTGCATGGATTTCATGTGAAGAGGGACCCCCATCCCCCTTCACAATCCCCCATGCATGTCGAAAACTCTTCGCGAAGAACCTTTGTCTACAGTCTGAAGCGGGAACGCCAGTCGGCGTTCCCGCTTTTGTTTTAACATGATGCGCCAACTGCGGCAAACCTGGCTCCCCTTATTCTCCGGGGATCAGCTCACTGCCGAAGTCGACCAGGTCAGCGCAGGCGCTGCTGTCAGACTGATAACCCACTCCGTCCACGATCACGAAGCTGCCGCAAAAACTGAAGGTGTGCTTCTCCCCTGACTGCAGCTCCACCGTGTACTCCACATTTCGTCCGTCGTAATCGGTATAAGAGTCGTCCCGCTGCTGGAGTCTCACGTTGTGAAGCATTTCCAAAAACTTCCCGCACTCTCTCTGTCCCAGCTCCACGGACGTTCCGGGGGGATCGATCCGGAGCGTGACAGACTTCACATTGTCAAAATCAACGGTCACGCCACCCAAGGCGAGATCACCCTCCATAAAGCCGGACTGGGACGGCGGCTCCGTCTCCGGCAGGGTATGTCCCGGCGCGATCTGGTTTTGCGTATTCTGCTGCGGCGTTTGAGCCGTCTTCGTCTGTTCGGCGGGCTTTTGTCCGCAGGCCGCCAGCAGCAGACACAGTGCGGCGATCAGCGCACATACTGCAATCATTCTTCTCTTCATCGTTTCCCTCTCCTTTCAATTCGTCCCGATCCGGGCTAATACCACAGTCTTGCCTTCCACGCTCATGCGGATATCCATGCCGCCGTCACATTCCCGGCGCTGCAGCTCGATGGTCTGCCCCTCGTAACAGGAGGCCTTGAAGTGGATCTCCAGGTCCTTCACGTCCAGCGCATCCCACTCCTTCGTGGAAAACGCCCCGGCCAGGGCGCGGACATAAGCCACGTTGTTCATGTGACCGCCCACGTCGATGTCGGTGGAAAGGACGGTATGCCGGGCAAAGACAGGTATGCCGTCAAAGTCGTCCCGCAGGCGGGCAAAGGACTCGTCCCACACAACGTCGCGGCGCATCTCCACCTCCTTGGGGTAGATATCCGAAGCGGGATGCAGCTTCCCGGTCTCTGTGTTGACCACAGCCCACTCCGTCTTGCCCACGGCCAGCACCTCGTCCCCGGCCCAGATTCGGTAATCACGGTTGCAGCGGATCTTGTCCGCCGGCTCCGGCCACGTCTCACCGGTGATGGTATCCGCCATGCGGGGACGGCGCAGGAAGTGGACGCGGGTCTTCACCGTCAGCCAGAACAGGCTGCGCGCCGCCAGATCCCACATACCGATGCCCAGCCTTGCGGCGTGCTCCGCCGCAAGATCCATACAGATCCCGAAGGTATCCGGCACGCCCAGATCACCCCGGTGGTCACATACGCCGGGATAAACCAGCATTTCACGCTTCAGTGTGTTCTCCATGTTTTTCATGCTCCGTTTCATATTCCAGCACCTTGCGGAACTGGGTCTCATACAATTCGCGATACGTGCCGCCCAAGGCGAGCAGCTCCTCATGGGTACCCTCCTCGGCGATAACGCCGTCCCGCACCACCAGGATGCGGTCCGCCTTCAGGATGGTGCTGAGCCGGTGGGCGATGACGATGCTGGTCCGGCCTTCCATCAGCACTTCCAAAGCGTCCTGGATGGCGTTCTCGGAGATGGAGTCCAGAGCCGAAGTTGCCTCGTCCAGAATCAGAATCTTCGGGTCCTTCAAAATCACGCGGGCGATGGAGAGCCGCTGCTTCTCTCCGCCGGAGAGTTTCAATCCCCGGTTGCCCACCACGGTATCGTAGCCGTCCGGCTGGGCGGCGATGAAATCGTGGAGATTGGCAATGGTGCAGGCGCGCTCGATCTCCGCCTGTGTGGCGTTCTCGTTGGCGTAGAGCAGATTCTCCCGGATGGTGCCGTTGAAGAGATACGTCTCCTGGGTCACCACACCGATCTGCGCTCGCAGGTAGCTCAGATCGAAGTCCCGCACGTCCACGCCGCCGATGCGGACAGCGCCGCCCGTCACGTCGTAGAGCCTTGGGATCAGGTTCACAATCGTGGACTTGCCGGAGCCGGAAGCCCCCACAATGGCGTACATCTTTCCGCCGGGCACGGTGAAGTCGATGTCCGTCAGCAAGGTCTTCTCCGGGTCGTAGGAGAAGGCCACGTGGTCGTACACCACGTCCGCGTCGGTGACATCCGGCTTTTGCCCGTTCTCCGGGGACTGAATGGGATTGGGCAGGTCAAAGTAGTCAAAAATGCGGGTGAACAGAGCCAGGGACCGGGTGAAATCCACGTGGATGTTCAGCAGGGACTCGATAGGCCGGTACAACCGGTTCACCAGCGCCACGGTGGCGGTGATGGTACCCACGGTCAGCGCCGTGTCAGCCCTGGCAATGATGAAGTAGCCGCCGGCAAAGTAGATCAGCAGCGGGCCAAGCTGGGTGAACATGCCCATGATGACCCGGAACCACTTGCCGCTGCGCTGTTCCTTCAGCTGCAGCTCCGTCACTTCGCCGTTGACGGTGACGAACTTCTCATACTCCCGCTGTTCCCGGGTAAACAGCTTCACCAGCAGCGAACCGCTGACGGACAGCGTCTCGTTGACCAGCTGGTTCATCTCGTCGTTCTTGGCCTGGCTGTCGGTGAGGATCTTCCACCGGGTCTTTCCCACACTCTTGGTGGGCAGGATCAGCAGTGGGATCACCACGATGCCCACCAGCGCCAGCCGCCAGCTCATGGTGAACAGGGCCACCAGCGTGGTGACCACCACCGCAAGATTGCTGACGATGCTGCTGAGGGTACCGGAGATCACGGAGCTGACGCCGCTGATGTCGGTATTCATGCGGGTGATGATGTCGCCCTGCTTTTCCGATGTGAAAAAGGCGTGGGGCATGTGCTGGAGGTGGTCGTACATCTGGTTCTTCATGTCGAAGATGATCTTCTGGGAGATCCAGGCGTTGATGTAGCTCTCCAGCACGCCGATGACCTGTGCGGCCGTCAGGGCGAGAAAGGCATAGATCAGCAGCTTCACCAACAGCGTCATGCTGCGGCCAACCAGCGCCTCATCCACGATGCGGCCGGTGATGATGCTGGGCAGAAGGCCAACCGCTGAGGACAACAGAATGGCAATGAAAACCAGCAGAAACTGCGGCCAGTACGGCTTCAAGTACGACAGGATCCGCCGGATCAGCGCGCCTGTCACCTTTGGCAGGTTCTTCTTCTCCTCATCCGTCAGAAAACCGCGTGGGCCGAGCGATCTTACATGGGGAGGGGGCATCTCGCTCACCTCTTTCCTAATTATAGTCAATATTTTACTCTGGAGCGCCGTCCCCGTCAAGAAAAACGCTCCCCGAGGGGAGCGTTTCGTCATTCAGCTCTTGGCGCGGATCTGGTTGCCGCAGCGGGGACAGGTGATAATGATGTTCCCCTTTCCCCGGGGCACCCGGCACACGGCGCGGCAGCGGTCACAGGTAAAGTAGCAGTGCTCCTTGTCCATAACACGGTTTCTTGTGCCGGAGAAGCGGCGCTGGAGGGGATACCACACCTTGTTGAGAAATGCGGTGTTCTCGCCGCGGCGGCGGTACAGGTTGCGGGAGAAGAAGCGAAACAGCGTGATGATGGCCAGCAGCGTGGACAGTACGCCGAGAACGGCCGCAAGGAGTCCGGATCGCAGGAAGATGCGGATCACGTTCACGCCGACCATCAGCCAGAGCGTGCACTTGCCCAGCTGATCCAGACCGTTGCGCCCGTACATGAAGCGCTGCACCGCGTTGCCGACTCGCTGCAGAAAACTCATGGATCCGTTCCCCCTTCCCATCTTTATGTAACGGATGTATTTTACAAAAAAACGATCCCGGCGTAAAGAGGCCGGGCACAAAATTAACAGTTTGGACACTTTTCATCGGAAAGGAGACCGCTTTTCCGCATTCTCCGTTGCAATCCGCCGGGTAAATTGCTATAATATACGGGTATGATTATGCACACCGGGGCCGGCAGACCTCTGCCCGCCGGCCCCTATCTGAAAAGCGGTGCGGCAGCGTACCGGCCGGGGCGAAACGTGCTGCGTGGTCGGCGCCGGTGCCGCCTGCGTCCGCTTACAGCATCCTATGCCGCCGCTTTCTCTGCGGTGCTACTTTGGAAAGGACTGTTCTGCCATGATCAAGATCGCACCCTCCATTCTTTCCGCTGATTTTGCCAACCTCCAGCGGGATATCGAAGCCATTTCCACTGCCGATTACGTCCATGTGGACGTGATGGACGGGCTGTTTGTGCCCAATATCTCCATTGGCATTCCGGTGGTGAAATCCATCCGTCCGGTGACGGAGCTGCCCCTGGACGTCCATCTGATGATCGACCGGCCCGTGCGCTACGTGGAGCAGTTCTGCGACGCCGGCGCCGACATTGTCACCTGCCACGTGGAAGCCGACACGGAGGAGAATATCCGCGCGGCCATTGAGAAGATCCACGCCAAAGGCAAGCGCGCCGGCGTGGTGGTGAAGCCCAGGACGCCAGCCAGTGCCGTGCTGCCCTTCGTCGATCAGATGGACATGATCCTGGTGATGACGGTGGAGCCCGGCTTCGGCGGCCAGAAGTTCATGGCCGACATGATGCCCAAGGTTGCCCAGATCCGCCAGTATATCGACGCCCTGAATCCCAGCTGTGAGCTGGAGGTGGACGGCGGCGTAGATCCCGTCACTGCACGTGTCTGCGTGGCCTCCGGCGCCAACGTGCTGGTGGCCGGCAGTTCCGTCTACAAGGCCCCGGACATCGAGGCCAGAATCCGTGAGTTGAGAGGTTGATCTGATGGAATACTTCCCTGCACCGCTGGAAAAGCTGGTGGAACAGTTTGCCCGTCTGCCGGGCATCGGCGGCAAAAGCGCCCAGCGCCTTGCCTTTCACGTGCTGGAGATGCCTATGGAGGACGCCCAAACCTTCGCCGACGCCATTGTGGCTGCCAAGAAAACGGTGACATTGTGCCCCGTGTGCCAGAACCTCACCGAGGGCGGCCTGTGTCCCATCTGCGCCTCTCCCCGCCGGGATGAGTCCACCATCTGCGTGGTGGCTGACTCCCGTGACGTGGTGGCCATCGAGCGCTCCCGGGAGTTCAACGGCCGTTACCACGTTCTTCACGGCGTATTGAGCCCCATGAACCACGTGGGCCCTGACGATCTGCACATCAAGTCCCTGGTGGATCGGGTGGCCGCCGGCGGTATCCAGGAGGTCATCATGGCCACCAATCCAGACACAGAGGGTGAAGCAACAGCCCTTTACATCTCCCGCCTTCTCAAGCCTTTCGGCGTCAAGGTCACCCGTTTGGCCTACGGTATTCCCGTGGGCAGTCACCTGGAGTATGCCGATGACGCCACGCTGATGCGTGCGCTGGCCGGCCGGCAGGAGCTGTGAGAAGCATGAAAAAACTGCTTGCTCCCCTACTGTCTGCCGCCATGCTTCTGTGTCTCACCGCCTGCGGCGCGCCGAAAAAGGCAGAGACCAGTCTGTTCGCCATGGACACCTATATGACGCTGGTGGCCTACGGCGACGGTGCCGACGATGCGCTGACCGACGCCGCCCGGACCATCAACGAGCTGGAGCAGCTTCTCTCCCGCACCCGGGAGGACAGTGACGTCTGGCGCATCAATCACGGCGGAGGCCAAGTCAATCCGACCACCGTTCAGCTGGTGGAGCAGGCTATCCGGTTCAGCGATGAGACGGACGGCGCTTTCGACATTACCATTGCACCGCTGGTGGACTTGTGGGCCATCAACAGCGACGCTCCCCACATTCCCTCCCAGGCGGAGATCGACTCGCTGCTGCCTCTGGTGGGCAGCGACCGCATTACCCCGAACGGGAAAACTGTCACGCTGGACAGCGGCTGCGCCATCGATCTGGGCGGTATTGCCAAGGGATACACCAGTGACCGGGTGAAGGAGATTTTCGCCCGGCACGGCATCAAAAGCGGCACCGTGTCTCTGGGCGGCAACGTATACGTCTGCGGCACGCGCCCGGACGGAAAGCCCTGGAACGTGGCCGTACAGGATCCCAGGGGTGGCGGTTACGCCTGCACCCTGACTCTTACCGACACCTTTGCCGTCACCTCCGGCGGCTATCAGCGCTATTTCACCGCCGAAGACGGCACCATCTATCAGCATATCATCGATCCCGCCACCGGGTATCCGGCGCAAAGCGATCTGCTGTCGGTGACGGTGGTATGCCCTGACGGCACCCGGGCCGACGCCTATTCCACCGCCCTGTACGTCATGGGTGAGGAGGCCGCCATTCGGTTCTGGGAATCACAGGGGAGTGATCCCTTTGAGATGGTGCTCATCACCGCCGACGGGCGCATCGTCTGCACGCCGGGTTTGACCGACCACTTTATCAGGCAGGAGGACGCCTCCTATGAAGTCCAATTCCTCTCCCGTTAAAACCCGCCCCACCCCCTGGGACGCACTGGTGGTGACCGCGGTGGTGCTGCTGGGCGTGTTGACCGCCCTGTTGTTCTATACTCCCAAATCTCACACCGATGGCCCATTGACCTGCGTGGTTTCCGTAGGCGGCGAGGTGGTTGACCGTGCTCCGCTGGCCTCTTTTGCGGGGGAGCACACCTATTCTCACAACGGCTATACCCTGACCATCCGGGCCTCCGGCAGTCAAGTAGAAGTCCTTAACAGTGATTGTCCCGGGCAGGATTGCGTTCACTCCGGTTCCATCAGCCGGGCGGGGCAGTCCCTGATCTGCCTTCCGGCCCAGGTAGTGATCCATCTGGAGAGCGGCGCCGGCGGCCCCGACGTGATTGTGGGGTGAGGCTATGAAGTTCTCTGTGAAAAAGCTGGCGCTGTGCGCCGTGCTGGCGGCCCTTGCCCTGGGTTTGAGCACGCTGGAAAGCCTCTTTCCCATCACGCTGCTGGTGCCTCTGCCGGGTGTGAAGCTGGGCCTTGCCAACATTGTCACCGTATTTGCCCTCTATGAGTTGGGTGCCGGCGCGGCACTGGCCATTCTGGTGACGCGCTGCCTGCTGGGCGGCCTTTTTTCCGGTACAGCCACCGCCCTGCTCTTCTCCCTGCTGGGCGGCCTGTGCGCCATGGGCGTCATGATCCTGCTGCGCCGGAGCAGGAAGCTGTCAGTCTACGGCGTCTCCATCGGCGGCGCAGCCGCCCACAACGTGGGCCAGATTTTAGCCGCCATCGTCACGCTTGGCAGCACCATGGTGGTGGGCTACCTCCCCTTTTTGCTGGCGGTGGCACTGGTCACCGGTTCCCTCACCGGCTTTGTGGTGAGTCTTCTCCTCCGGGCAACGGCCCATCTGCATCTGACCGATCAATCCGATTTTAGATAAGGAGCAGTCACATGGACAAGAAAGACGAGATCATCCTGCAGCAGCTGGAGGTCATCCGCACCATGACGGAGAACAACCTCAGCCGCATCGGTACCGATTTCTGGGGTACGCCCTTTGCCAATGTCGGCAAGAATACCGACACGCCATCCGCTCCCGGTTCCGGCGAGGCGAAGAAGGATCAGCCTCCCACCGCTGACGGCAAGGAAAAGGAGCCGGAGGTCCGGGAGGAGGAGCTGCCGCCGGAGAAGATCGAGGACCTGCTCTCGGAGCTGGACGGCTACATCGGTCTTGCCGCCATCAAGGAAGAGGTGCGCAACCTCATCAACATGGTGCAGGTCTACAAGCTGCGCCGGGAGCACGATCTGCCCACCACGGATATGTCTCTCCACATGGTGTTCACCGGCAACCCCGGCACCGGCAAGACCATGATCGCCCGCTTGATGGCGCGGATCTATCGCTCTCTGGGCATCCTGTCCAAGGGCCAGCTGGTAGAGGTGGACCGCAGCGGGCTGGTGGCCGGCTACGTGGGACAGACTGCCATCAAGACCTCCAAGGTCATCGAGAAGGCCATGGGCGGCGTGCTGTTCATCGACGAGGCCTACGCCCTCAACGGCCGCAGCGAGAACGACTTCGGCCAGGAGGCCATTGACACGGTACTCAAGGCCATGGAGGATCACCGGGACGATCTGGTGGTCATCGTGGCGGGCTACACCGACCTCATGCACAGGTTCATCCACTCCAACCCCGGTCTGGAGTCCCGGTTCAACCGCTTCCTGGAGTTCGCCGACTACACCCCCGACGAGATGATGGGCATCTTCAAGATGCAGTGCAAGAAGGGCTTTTACACCCTGGCCGACGGCGTGGAGGAACTGGTGCGGGACTATATCGTGGAGGAGAACGTAAATCCGGAGACCTTCGGCAACGGCCGCGGCGTCCGCAACATTTTCGAGAACATTCTTGTCCAGCAGAACAACCGTCTGGCCGCCATGGAGAACATCACCCGGGAAGATCTCATGACCATCACCGAGGACGATGTCCTCCACGCCCGGGGCAAGATCGACTGAACTCAATCTGAATGAATAAAACCCGCCGGAGCGCCCTCCAAACGGAAGACGCCCTGGCGGGTTTTGCCTGCTCTCGTCTGCACCTCATCCGACCTCGCTTCGCTCGGCCACCTTCCCCTCAAGGGGAAGGCCTGCGGAGGGCGCTGTCCAGGGGCTTCCCCTTGAGGGGAAGCTGTCAGCCGCAAGGCTGACTGATGAGGCGGCCAGCGGATTGCCGCGTTGCTTTGCTTCTCACAATGACGGGGGATGATCGGTCAAGCCGCAGATTCAGAGCAGTTGAACGGATCATGCGCTGAACAATAGAAGCTGGCTCTTGCTTTTCACGGTAATATGTGTTATGCTTCTTATGCCACACAAATCGAATGATGGGAAAACTGTCAGGAATGCGTTTTTTGCTTTCGGTAAAAACGCACTCCCTGCTTTGGCATTCCTGATGGTTTTCCGAAGATTTGTGTGGCAGCAAACGGAGTTGCGTTTTTCGTGGCGCAGCTTCGGCTGCGCCACTTTTTATTTTTTCAGGGAAATACATTACAACACAGAATCTAAAGAAATGAGAGGGATGAGGAATGGCTGATATGGGGACAAAAGAAGCCTCCGATCGTTGGGGTTATACACAAGAGACAATCAGGAAGTGGTGTAGAGAGGGAAAAATCACAGGGGCAACACATGATGCTCCAAGAAGTCCCTGGCACATTCCAAAGGATGCAAAATGCCCACGGCCCATTAAGAATAAGGAGGAGGAAATGAAATGAAAAGAATTCTTACATCAATCCTTTCACTGGTGATGATTATCCCGCTGGTCGCTTGCGGAGGTTCAAAAAAAACTACCGTAGTCGATAACCACGGAAATAGCACCCAACTGTCGTACGATGAACTATGCGGCGAATTGAGCAATTCAGCGCGTTTTGAGGAATATTATGATAATGCAAGCATATCCTTTGACGCCACTGTGGAGAAGGTAACTAACCTATTTAAAAATGATAGCTATTATAGTCAATTTGGAGAATATTATATTATTGAGTGTAAAGAGGGATGGAAGATAACTTTTGTTATAGATCCAAAAGACACGACTCGTGAATCTTCCATCATCATGAATCTCTCAACGGGGACACATATCCGGGTCAAAAGCTTCATCCGCAATTATTATTCATCCACAAAAACGATAGAGATTGGCAGCCTTCGCGCCGAATATTTCGAAATCAAAAGTGGGCCGGATGAAACCGTGATTGAAATTATCAAGTAAGAAACTCACGAATTGTTTTACGGCATGGAATTATTCTAAAGTGGGGCAGCAAAAAAACTATTTACAATTAACAGAACTGGCAGAGGGCGTGCCCCTTGCCAGTTCTTTGATCTTTTTTATTCCATCTCGTCCAGCGTCAGTTCGAAGCTCTTGAGGAAGTGCTCCCGGAAGTAATCCAGCTCCGGGAGGTGATAGCTGTCCAGCGCCGCCGCCGTCTGCTCGGCGGCTTTTTTGAACTCGTCGTTCCCCGCCTTCAGCTCCTCTACGCACTTGATGTAGGCCGACAGCTTATCCGCCGCCTTCACCAGTGCTTCTATGTCCTCGTCCACCGGCTGCAGAACGTCCTCATAGTCCGGCTGCAGCTCCTCCGGCAGCATGCCCAGCAGCTTGTGGCAGGCCACGGACTCCACCTGCTTGTAGGCGTTGTGGATATCCGGGTTATAGTACTTGATGGGGGTTGGCATGTCTCCGGTCAAGATCTCGCTGGCGTCGTGATAGAGGGCCGCCACGGCCACGGCACCGGGGTCGATTTGTCCACCGAAGAAGCGGTTGCGGATCACCGCCAGGGCATGGGCCAGCACCGCCACCTGATGGCTGTGCTCCTGAATGTTCTCGGTATAGCTGTTGCGCATCAGCGCCCAGCGGTTGATAAACCGCATGCGGCCCATATAGGCAAAAAAGTGATTCATTGTTCCACGACCTCTCCCATTAGTTTCTCTCTGTCCGTGCCGATGATTTTCACGTCCAGCACACGGTTGTGCAATTCTGTGCCCGGCGCCTCTACCTCCATGTAGTTGGGAGCGTGTCCGGTGTAGCAGCCCGCTCTCCCCGGCTGCTCGAACAGCACGGGATAGATACGGCCCACGCAGCCGTCCAGATACGCGCGGTGCATCTCCCCCGCCACAGCGGCGGCGCGGTGGGCACGCTCCTCCTTCACCGCTGCCGGGATCTGCTCCATGGCGGCAGCCTTGGTGCCGGGGCGAATGGAGTAGGGGAACACGTGCATGGCGGCAAAGCGGCATTTCCGGATAAAGGCCAGCGTCTGCGCGAACTCCTCCTCCGTCTCGCCGGGAAAGCCGGTGATAAGATCGGTGGTGATTGCAGGACGGTCAAACCACTGGTTCAGCAGCTCCACGGACTGATAGAAGCGCGCGGTGTCGTACTTACGGTTCATCCGCCGCAGCGTGGCATCGCACCCGCTCTGGAGGGACAGATGGAAATGGGGGCAGAGGTTGGGCAGCTTCACGGCACGGCGGCAAAAGTCCTCCGTGACGGTGCGGGGCTCCAGCGATCCCAGGCGGATACGCATGTCCCCCGCAGCGGCGCTGACCGCCTCCAGCAGATCGATGAGACCCACGTTGCCGGGCAGATCCCGGCCGTAGGAGGATATCTCAATGCCCGTGATAACAATTTCCCGGTAGCCCTGGGTGCGCAGCTCCGCCGTCTGCTCCACAGCGATCTCCAGCGGCAGCGAGCGAACGGGGCCACGGGCAAAGGGGATGATGCAGTAGGTGCAGAAGTTGACGCAGCCGTCCTCCACCTTCAGCATGGCCCGGGTGCGGCTGGCCATACCGCCGGCGGGCAGCACCTCAAAGGTGCGGCGGCGCAGGGCGTCATCCAGCAGCGTCAAGGGCTGGTGCTCCTGGGCCGCCTGCTCCAGCAGGTCGAGAAACGCCATACGGTCTCCGGTACCGGCGATAAGATCCAGCTCCAGCCCCGCCGCCTCTTTGGCATGGGTCTGGACGTAGCAGCCGCAGGCGGCTACCACGGCATCGGGATTCATCTTTTTGCACCGGCGGATCATTTGCCGGGATTTTTTGTCGCTGACCGCCGTCACCGAGCAGGTGTTGACAATATAGGCGTCCGCCGCCGACTCGAAGTCCACCAGCTCATGGCCCCGGCGCAGCAACTCCTGCTCCATGGCCTGGGTCTCGTATTGGTTCACCTTGCAGCCAAGGGTGTAAATGGCTACTCTCATGGATTTCTCCTTGCGCTTTTATAGTGGATTTTGTATAATATAGGGTAATGTTCATTATACTGTATCCCGCCGCCGGTGGCAAGCCCCGGCAGGCGAATTTCCTTGCAAAGGAGTGCTTACCTTGCACTATCTGGATCACGCCGCCACCACGCCCGTTCCCGAGGCCGTGGCGGATCGAATGGTTGAAGTTCTGACCGGGCAGTTCGGCAATCCCTCCGCCCAATACCCCATGGGTCGTGAGGCCGCTGCATTGGTTGAAAACTGCCGCGCCGCCATTGCGGCCATCCTGCGCTGTAAAGCAAACTCCCTTGTCTTCACTTCCTGCGGAACGGAGAGCAACAACTGGGCTATTCGTTCTGCCCTGTGGCAAGGCCGCCATATCGGCAAGCACATCATCACCACAGCGGTGGAGCACAGCGCCGTGCTGGAGCCCCTGAAGGCCCTCTCTCAGGAGGGCTATGAGGTCACGTATCTCAAGCCGGACAGCCGGGGCAATATCACCGCCCAGCAGGTTTTTGACGCACTCCGTGAGGACACCGCCCTCGTCAGCGTCATGCTGGTGAACAACGAGACCGGCTGCGTCTTCCCCGTGGAGGAGATCGCCCGAGGCCTGCGGGAGCGGAAGAGCCGCGCCCTGCTCCATTGCGACGCCGTGCAGGGCTTTTTGAAGGTTCCCTGCGCTCCGGCCGACTGGGGCGTGGATCTCATGAGCTTCTCCGCCCATAAGATCGGCGGACCCAAGGGCATTGGTGCGCTTTATGTAAACCCGGCATTGAAGAATCTCCGTCCTCTCCTCTTCGGCGGCGGACAGGAGCGGGGGCTGCGCTCCGGCACCGAGGCCACGGCACAGATCGCCGGGTTTGCCAGGGCGGTGGAGCTGCGGATGGATCATTTGTCGGAAAAGCTGGGGCGCACGTACTACATCAAAGCATACTGCCGCACAAAGCTGCTGACGATCCCCGGTATGGAAGAGGTGTCCGACGGCACGGCGCCTCACATTCTGTGCATGTCCCTGCCCGGCTATCCCAGCGCCAACATCGTCACCGATCTGGGGGAGCAGGGCATCTGCATCAGCGCCGGCTCCGCCTGCCACAAGGGCAAGGCCAGCCACGTCATCACCGCCATGGGCCTGCCCAAGCGCACCGCCGCCGGGGTCATCCGTATCAGCTTCGGCCCTGAAACCACCCACGAGGATATCGACGCTCTGTATGAGGCCCTGAAATCTCATCAGGCAAACCGTTTCCCAATGCTATAATCCCATGAGGTACATCTTATGATCCGTCGACTTCGAAGCAGGCCCGCTTCCTTTTACAAGAGGCTCTGGGCGCTGACGCTGCCCATCGCTCTGCAAAATCTTATAACATTTTCTCTCGGCCTCATCGACACCTTCATGGTCAGTCAGTTGGGCAACACGGAGATGGCCGCTGTCACCGCGGCCAACGGCCCGGTCTTTCTGCTGATGAGCATGGTGTTCGGCATCCAGAGCGGTCTGAGCATCCTGGCCAGCCAATACTGGGGCAAGCGGGATACGGAGAATATCAGCCGCGCCCTGGGCGTTGCCTGTTTTCTGGGTACAGGGCTGTCGCTGATTTTTGCGCTGGCCTTTGCCCTGTGGCCGGTGCCCATCATGGATCTCCTCAGCAACAGCCACGAGATCAGCGTGCTGGGCGCCCCCTATCTGCGGCTCATCGGCTTCTCCTACGTGTGCAATATGATCTCCAGCGTCTACGTCAGCGCGCAGCGCAGCGTGGGCAACCCCCGCTTCGGCATGCTGCTGTTCGGCTCGTCCACCATTCTCAACACCTTCCTCAACTACATCCTCATTTACGGCCACTTCGGCGCACCCGCCATGGGAATCGAGGGCGCGGCTCTTGCCACCTTGCTCTCCCGCGTGGCGGAGCTGGTGATCTGCGTGATCTACGCTCTGCGCAGCCGCACGCTGGTTCTGAACATCCCCGCCCTCCTCCGCCCCGGCTGGAGCATGGTGCGCCGCTTTGTGCGCTACGCCTCCCCCGTGGTGCTCAATGAGCTCATGTGGGGCATGGGCAACTCCCTGCTGACGGTGGTGCTGGGCTATATGGACACCTCCGTGGAGATGCTGGCGGCCTACTCCGTCACCGGCAACCTGGGTCGCCTGTTCCTGGTGATCTGCTTCGGTCTCGGTATGGCCACGGCCGTCATGGTGGGCAACACCATCGGCGAGGGTGCCGATGAAGACAAGATCATGGACCTGAGCCAGGCCCTGCTGGACTTTACCACCGTGGTAGGGCTGATACTGGCAGCAGTTTCCCTGGCGCTGGTGCCTCTGCTGTTCCGGCCGGTGGTCTTTCCTCTCTTCAAGCTCTACGGCACCTCTGCTGAGATCGCCACCGCCCTGGCCGTGGCCGCCTTTGCGGCAACGCCCATCCACGCCTACGCCATCTCCGCCGTCACCGGCGTATTGCGCTCCGGCGGCGACGTGCGCTTTTCCACTCTTCTGGACATTGGGCCCCAGTGGCTCTTTGCCCTGCCGCTGACCGCCCTCACCGCTCTGGTGCTGAAAACCGGCTGCTGGCCGGTGGCCATTGCCATCCAGTCGGAAAACCTGCTGAAGGTTCCTCTGTGTCTGTGGCGCATCAACAGCCGGAAATGGATCCACGATGTGACCGTCAGGGAGGATGTATGAGCCTGTTTTGCTGTCCCATCTGCTCCGCGCCGCTCCGGCGCACGGAGCGCGCTTACCTCTGCCCCGCAGGCCACAGCTATGACATTGCCCGGGAGGGCCACACCCACCTGCTGCCCGCCAACCGCAAGCACTCCAAAATGCCCGGCGACGACAAGGGCATGGCGAGTGCCCGTCGCGTTTTTCTGGAGCAGGGCTATTACGCTCCCCTCCGGGACGCCCTGTGCGAGTTGTCTGTTTCTCTGACCGGAGATCACCCCCGTGTACTGGACAGCGGCTGCGGCGAGGGCTACTACACCGCCGGGATCTATAACGCCCTGGCAAACGCCGGGAAAGCACCTCAAATGGCGGGCATCGACATTTCCAAGAGCATCCTGCGTCTGGCCGCCAAGCGGCCGGAGCCCATCGAGTACGCCGTGGCCTCCAGCTATCATCTGCCGGTGGCGGACGGCAGCATCGACCTTCTCATCAACTGCTTCTCCCCGCTGGCACGGGAGGAGTTCCAACGAGTGCTGGTGCCGGGCGGTCACTTCCTCTACGTGGTGCCATCAGCGCGTCACCTGTGGGAAATGAAAGAAGTCCTCTACGACCATCCCTATCCCAATGAGGTGAAGGAGACCCCCTATGAGGGCTTTCGCTATGTCACCATCCGACACGTGGAGGCGATGATCCACCTGCAGAGTCAGCAGGACATCCACGCCCTGTTCCAGATGACCCCCTACTATTGGAAAACGCCCAGGGAAGGTGCCGCCCGGCTGGCCGCTCTGGACACTCTGGACACCACCATTTCCTTTGATATTCACGCCTACAAGCGAATCTGACCGAGAAAAGAGCTGAACACCATGTCAGAGATCCGAGTAAAATTTGAAAACACTTTTCACACCGCCCCCACCCACGTGTTTTCCGCTCCCGGACGCACGGAGTTGAGCGGCAACCACACCGACCATCAGCACGGCTGCGTACTGGCAGCGGCGGTGGAATTGGACACCCGTGCCGCCATTGCCCTCAATGGCAGCAATACGATCCGCGTGCTGTCGGAGGGTTACCCCCTCTGTGAGGTGGATCTTCGTGATCTGACCATCCGCCAGACGGAGAAAAACACCACTGCCGCCCTGATCCGCGGCGTTGCGGCCGGGTTTGCACAGAGGGAATGTGCCGTAAAAGGCTTTGACGCCTACGTGACCTCCACGGTGCTGCCGGGCAGCGGGCTCAGCAGTTCCGCCGCCTTCGAGGTGATGCTGGGCACCGCCATCAACCACCTGTTTTCCGGCGGCGCAGACGCCGTGGAGATTGCCAAAATTGCCCAGTTTGCCGAGAACGTCTATTTCGGAAAGCCCTGCGGTTTGATGGATCAGATGGCCTCCTCTGTGGGCGGCTGCGTGGCCATTGACTTTGCCGATCCCGCCGCACCGGTCATCACCCCGGTAGACTTTGACTTCTCCGCCTGCGGTCATGCCCTGTGTATCATTGACTCCGGCGCCAGCCACGCCGACCTCACCGACGAGTACGCCGCCATCCCCGCCGAGCTTGCCGCTGTCAGCGCGGTGTTCGGCAAGGCCGCCCTGCGGGAGGTGCCGGAGACCGACTTCTACGCCGCACTCCCCCGTGTCCGCGCCGTTGCCGGCGACCGTGCCGTGCTCCGGGCCATCCATATTTACGATGAAAACCGCCGGGTTGCGGCTCAGGTGGCTGCCCTGCAGCGCGGCGACTTCAACGAGTTCCTGCGTTATGTAAATCTCTCCGGCTTCTCCTCCCAGAATCTGCTGCAAAACGTGATCCCCACCGGGGCGACGGCCCACCAGGAGGTTGCGCTGACGCTGGCACTGGCCCGTCATCTGCTGAACGGCCGAGGTGCATGCCGTGTCCACGGCGGCGGCTTTGCCGGTACCGTTCAGGCCTTCGTGCCGAACGACATGTTGCCCGTCTTCCGTACCGGGATCGAAGCTGTACTGGGCAAGGGGAGCTGCCACGTACTGGCCATTCGTCCGGTGGGCGGCACACTGCTGACCGACGAGTGATGATTTTATGTAAACCATATTATCACAAAACGAGCCTGTTCCTGACCGGGAACAGGCTCGTCCTCTGTGTGCTTATTTCTTTTTGCCGCCGTGGGTGGCCTTCATGCGCTTTTCGTGGTTGAGAATAGTCTTGCGGATGCGCAGGTTCTTGGGTGTGACCTCCAGCAGCTCGTCGTCGGCCAGGAACTCCAGACACTGCTCCAGACTCAGACGGCGGGGCGGCACCAGCCGCAGCGCCTCGTCGGAGCCGGCAGCCCGCATATTGGTCATCTGCTTTTTCTTGCAGACGTTGACGGTGATGTCCTCCACCTTGGGGCTGACGCCGACCACCATTCCCTCGTACACAGCCACACCGGGGCCGATGAACAGGGCGCCGCGATCCTGTGCGTTGAACAGACCGTAGCTGACGCTCTCGCCGGTCTCAAAGGAGATCAGGGAACCGGTGTTGCGGCGCTGCAGATCACCCTTATAGGGGGCGTAGGAATCGAACACGCTGGCCATGATGCCCTCGCCGCGGGTATCGGTGAGGAACTCGTTGCGATAACCGAACAGACCGCGGGACGGCACCTTGAACTCGATCTTCATGCGGCTGCCCACGGGAGTCATCTCCACCAGGTCCGCCTTGCGGGCACCAAGCTTCTCGATGACGGCGCCCACGCTCTCGCTGGGCACATCCACCACCAGACGCTCGATGGGTTCGCACTTCTTGCCGTCAATGGTCTGGTACAGCACGCGGGGAGGCGATACCTGGAACTCATAGCCCTCACGGCGCATGGTCTCAATGAGGATGGAGAGGCTCATCTCGCCGCGTCCGGCCACGTTGAAGGCGTCCATAGCGCCCTCGATCTCGCTGACCCGCAGGCTCACATCCTTCAGCGTCTCGCGCCACAGGCGGTCACGGAGCTGGCGGGAGGTGACATACTTGCCCTCGCGGCCGGCAAAGGGAGAGTCATTGACGGAGAAGGTCATCTCCACGGTGGGGGCGCTGATCTTCACAAAGGGCAGGGGCTCCACGCAGTCGGGGGCGCAGATGGTGTCGCCGATGGTGATGTCGCCGATGCCGCTGAGGGCGATGATGTTGCCGGCAGTGGCCTCGGTGACGGCCACGCGGCTCAGTCCCTCGAACTGGTAGAGGCTCACCGCCTTGGCCTTCTTGGCCGGGACGTCGGGATCGTGGTAATTGCAGACGGCGATCTCCTGATTCTGCTTCAGCGTTCCGCGCTCGATGCGGCCGATAGCGATGCGGCCCACAAACTCGTTGTAGTCGATGGAGGACACCAGCATCTGGAAGGGCTCATCCACGTTGGCCTCCGGGGCGGGAATGTAGTCCAGAATGGTGTCGAACAGGGGCTTGAGGTCGGTGCCCGGCACGTCGGGAGAGTAGGACGCGATACCCTGACGGGCGGAGCAGAACAGCATGGGGCTGTCCAGCTGATCGTCGGTGGCGTCCAGATCCAGCAGCAGCTCCAGCACCTCATCCACCACCTCGTGGATGCGCTGGTCGGGACGGTCGATCTTGTTGACCACCACAATGACCCGGTGGCCCAGCTCCAGCGCACGGCTGAGGACGAAGCGGGTCTGGGGCATGGGGCCCTCGGCGGCGTCCACCAGCAGGATGACGCCGTTGACCATCTTCAAAATGCGCTCCACCTCGCCGCCGAAGTCGGCGTGGCCCGGGGTGTCCACGATGTTGATCTTGGTGTCGCCGTACCGGATGGCGGTGTTCTTGGCCAGAATGGTGATGCCCCGCTCCCGCTCCAGGTCGCCGGAGTCCATGACGCGGTCCACCGTCTCCTGATTCTCCCGGTACACGCCGCCCTGCTTGAGCATCTCATCCACCAGCGTGGTCTTGCCGTGGTCGACGTGGGCAATGATGGCCACATTTCGCAACTTGTTGTTCTGCAAAGGAAAAACCCCTTTCTCATGGGTAAAATAGTCGCATTAACCTTGATATTATATGCTCTCTCCGCGCTGATTGCAAGACTGTTTTCCGGATTTCCGCCCCAAAAACGCACATTTCCGCGTTGACAAGGCGGGGGCTTCATAGTAAAATAGCATTTGGTCATTTGCCCCAGTAGCTCAGCAGGATAGAGCGACCGCCTCCTAAGCGGTAGGTCGGAGGTTCGAATCCCCTCTGGGGTGCCAGAAAAAAAGCACTTGCGCAAGCAAGTGCTTTTTCAATGAGATCCATCAAACAGGAGGTCCCCATGAGCACTGTGCCCCAAATCGATCTGTCCCGTTCGGACTCCGTTATTGCCCTTCGACGGGAATTCCATCATTATCCCGAATCCGCCTGGACAGAGTACCGCACCACCTGCCGCGTGGTGGAGCTGCTGACCGCTTTGAGCATCCCCGTCCGGTACGGCGCTGCCATCCACAGCCGCCCCCATATGTACGGTCTGCCCTCCCCCGCCGAGGATGCGGCCGCGCTGGAGCGTGCCCGGCAGGCGGGCTGCGACGGTGCGCTGCTCTCCGCCATGGCCGGGGGCTATACGGGCTGCGTGGCCATCATCGACGGCGGGCATCCCGGAAAAACCATAGCAATTCGGGTAGATCTGGACTGCAACACGCTGTCCGAAAGCGCGGATGACGATCGGCTCCCTGTCCGGGAGGGATTTGCCTCCTGCCGTGACGGATTCATGCACGCCTGCGGCCACGACGGACACGCCGCCATCGGTCTGCGTCTTGCAGCGGAGCTGTGGGAGCGCCGACAAGAGATTCACGGTCAGGTGCGTATTATCTTCCAACCGGCGGAGGAGGGTCTGGGCGGCGGTGCCAGTCTGGTGGAGGCCGGTGTGCTGGACGGCGTAGAAATCCTGCTGGGCAGCCACATCAGCATGGGGCTGACTCCTGTTGGTACTGTTGCCGCCGGGACACACGGATTCCTTGCCAGCACCAAGATAGACGTGCTGATCCACGGTCGAGGCGCGCACGCCGGCGTGTGCCCGGAGGAAGGCCGCAACGCGCTGGCCGCTGCCGCTGCTGCCGTAACCAATCTATTGGCCATCTCCCGCACCGGGCAGGGCGCCAGCCGCATCAATATCGGTTCGCTGATTGCCAAGGCCGGACGCAACGTGATCCCGCCGGAGGCAAAGCTGTCACTGGAGACCCGTGGCGCCACAGACGAGATCAACCGCTATATGGAGGACGCCGCCCTGCGGGTCATTGACGCCGCCGCCGCCATGTACGGCTGTACGGCGGAGCACCGGATCATGGGTCGCGGCGGCTGCACCGGCAGCTCGCCGGAGCTGGCGGCACGGGTGGCAGAGATTCTGGAGCAGGTTCCCGGTGTGGATAAGATCCTCCCCTCCTTTGACTTCCGGGCCAGCGAGGATATCACCACCATGATGCAGCGAGTTCGATCCCAAGGCGGTCAGGCCACGGAGCTGATTTTCGGCGCGGCCATCGCCGCCCCCCACCACAGTGAACGGTTTGATTTCGACGAGTCGGTGCTTCCGCTGGCCGTCCGTTCCCTGATGACACTGGTGTTGTCTCTGTGATGCTGAATAAAAACATAAAACAAAGCCGCCCACCCGGGCGGCTTTGTTTTATGTAAACTGTGCTTTCCTTATCCCCAACGTGCCTCGATGAGGGGCTGCTCCCAGTCGATGGTGCCGCCCAGCTCTGCCGCGACAGCGTCGGCCTCGGCGCGGAAGGTCTCCATCATGGCTGCCTCCCGCTTCTTGGAGCGACGGCCCTTGTTGTGGTAGATCTCCTTTTCGGCATAGGCGTCGTAGGACACGGCAAAATCATCCGGGTCACGGTGGGGGAAGAAGCTGACGCTGACGGTGTAGCGGATCTGACCGCCTTCGGAATCCGAGGTCAGTTTGACCGACGCGCCGCGGCGCTCCACCTCATTGTAGACGCACTCCCCCGCAAAATACTGCGCATAGACATCGATGACCATTCTGTTCTTCCTCCTTATATTCTGCCGCTGAAGCGAAGCCACAGAAGGACGCCGGCGGCGATTTGTACCAACAGAATCAGCGGGATAAACACCTGAAAATACCAGTGCTTTGTCTTGTGACGAAAAAAGTGCATTCCCAGAAAGGCGCCCAAACCGCCGCCAAACACGGCCAGGGCAAACAGGGTCTTCTCCGGCACACGCCACGTCTTCTTCCGGGCCCTTTCCTTATCTGCGCCAAATGCTGTAAAGGAGATCACATTCACAAGGATCAGCCAGCCGATCAACACCAAGAGCCACGGTCTATCCATGTTACGCCTTATTCAGTTCAGCCAGAGCGGCAGCGGTTTTGGCCGCCAGGCGGGCATTGTTGTAGACCAGCTGGATGTTGGAGTTCAGGCTGTCTCCGCCGGTGAGTTCCTTGACCCGGGCCAGCAGGAAGGGTGTGGCAGCCTTGCCGTGAATGCCCTGCTCCACGCTTTCGGCGATGGCCTGGTCGATGGCCTTGTTGATGACGTCCGCGTCCATGGCGTATTCCTCGGGGATGGGATTGGTGACCAGCATGCCGCCCTTGAGCCCCAGCTCCCGCTTGACGTGGAAGGCCTCCGCCAGCTCCTCCGGCGTGTCCAGCTCATAGTCCACGCCGAAGCCGGAATGGCTGGTGTAGAAGGCAGGCAGCTCCTTGGTGCCGTAGCCGATGACGGTGACGCCCTTGGTCTCCAGATACTCCAGGGTCAGCCCCAGATCCAGAATGGACTTGGCCCCGGCGCAGATGACCATGACCGGCGTCTGGGCCAGCTCCTCCAGATCGGCGGAGATGTCCATGGTGGTCTCGGCGCCCCGGTGGACGCCGCCGATGCCGCCGGTGGCAAAGATCTCGATGCCCGCCATGGCGGCGATCATCATGGTTGTGGTGACGGTGGTAGCGCCGTCCATCTTCTTTGCCACCAGCACCGGCAGATCCCGGCGGCTGGCCTTGGTGACGCCGGCGCCGGTGCGGCCCAGATAGTCGATCTCCTCCGCCGTCAGTCCGGCCTTCAGCCGTCCGCCGATGACAGCAATGGTGGCGGGCACGGCGCCGCCCTCACGGAGGATCTTCTCCACATTCAGCGCCGTCTCCACGTTCTGGGGATAAGGCATGCCGTGGGAGATGATGGTACTCTCCAGCGCCACCACCGGGCGGCCCTCACGCAGGGCCTCCGCCACCTCCGGGGCAATATCCAGATACTTGTTTAAACTCATTTCCATTCCTCGCTTTCGCGTATTATCTCAATATTCTCCCAGCTCAAATCCGGCTGGATGGTGGTATCCGCCATGCTGGCATAGGCTCCGGCACAGATGGCGTTCTGCGCCGTGCGTGCCAGATTCTCCCCTCGCAGCAGCGAGGCCGTCAGCGCCGCCACCATGGCGTCTCCGCCGCCGGTAGCGTTGATGACACGCACCGCCGGGCACGGGAAGTAAGCCCTCTCCCCGCCCTGCTGCGCCGCGTATACTCCCTCGGACGACAGGGAAATATATACCTGTTTGAGACCCGTTGCCAGCAGCTTTTCCGCCACACGGGCGGCATCGTCAATGTCCAGGATCGGCAAACCGGTGAGACGCTCCGCCTCCAGTCGGTTGGGCTTCAGCGCGGTCAGCTTGCCCAGCACGCTCAGAAGCTTTTTCGCCTTGACAGTGGACACCGGATCAGCCACGATGGGCACGGTGACGTGGTCGCATAGCCATTGGATGCTCTCCTCCGGCAGATTCGCGTCCATCACCACCATCCTTGCGCTGTTGATAAAATCCAGCCGCTCCGCCAGATAATCCGGCGTCATGTGGGCGTAGATCTCCATGTCGCTGACAGCCAGCTCCATGTCCCCGTCCGGCTGGGACAGGTAGACGTAGGTGGAGGTGCGTCCACCGGGGATCACCGCGCTGTGGCTCATATCAAGACCAATTTCCTCGGCGCCGCGGCGGATGGCGGCAGCAAAGGCGTCGTCGCCCAGCACGGTCACCATGGCGGTATCTACTCCCAGAAGGCACAGGTTGTGGGCGATATTCCGGCCCACGCCGCCCAGCGATGTGCCGACACGGCCGGGGTTGGAGTCACGGGCCACCAGAGGCGCAGACGATACCGCGCCGATATCCATATTCACTGCGCCGATCACCACGACCTCGGGCATCCTGTTCATCCCCTCTCTTTGTCATATTGTAAGGGCATCGGCGCAAAAAGTCAACGATTCCCCGGGGAAAAGCCCTTGTCAAGGGGAAATACATGGTATATAATAAGCGTTACTGTAAATTCTCACGAAAAGGTGGAACACATATGGAACGAGTCAAAATCGCCGCCGTCTTCGCCGATCAGGAATCGCTGGGCGGCAAGGAAATCACCGTCTGCGGCTGGGCACGCACCATCCGCGACATGAAGACCTTCGGCTTCATCGAGCTCAACGACGGCTCCTGCTTCAAGAACCTGCAGGTGGTCATGTCCGCCGACGAGCTGGACAACTATAAGGAGATTGCCGGTCAGAACGTGGGCGCCGCCCTCATCGTCCGGGGCACCGTGGTGCTGACCCCGGAGGCCAAGCAGCCTCTGGAGCTGCGCGCCGCCCGGATCGACGTGGAGGGCAAGTCCACCCCCGACTATCCCCTGCAGAAGAAGCGCCACAGCGTGGAGTTCCTGCGCACCATCCAGCATCTGCGCCCCCGCACCAACCTGTTCAGCGCCACCTTCCGTGTGCGCTCCGTGGCGGCCTACGCCATCCATGAATTTTTCCAGAGCCGTGGCTTTGTCTACGTCCACACCCCCATCATCACCGGCTCCGACGCCGAGGGCGCCGGCGAGATGTTCCAGGTGACTACTCTGGACCTCAACAACGTCCCCCGCACCGCCGACGGCGCCGTGGACTACAGTCAGGACTTCTTCGGCAAGAAGACCAGCCTCACCGTGTCCGGTCAGCTGAACGCCGAGAACTTCGCCATGGCCTTCGGCGATGTTTACACCTTCGGTCCCACCTTCCGCGCCGAGAACTCCAACACCCAGCGCCACGCCGCCGAGTTCTGGATGATCGAGCCGGAGATGGCCTTTACCGATCTGCGTGGCGACATGGACGTAGCCGAGGCCATGATCAAGTTCATCATCACCCGGGTGCTGGAGCGCTGCCCCGATGAGATCAACTTCTTCAACAGCTTTGTGGACAAGGGCCTCAAGGAGCGTCTGGAGCACGTTGCCTCCAGCGATTTCGCCCGGGTCAGCTACACTGAAGCGGTGGAGATCCTGAAAAAGCACAACGACCAGTTTGACTTCCCCGTGGACTGGGGCACCGACCTGCAGACCGAGCACGAGCGGTTCCTCACCGAGCAGGTCTACAAGCGCCCCGTCTTCGTCACCGACTATCCCAAGGAGATCAAGGCCTTCTATATGCGCCTCAACGACGACGGCAAAACCGTGGCCGCGGCGGACTGTCTGGTGCCCGGCATCGGCGAGATCGTAGGCGGCAGCCAGCGCGAGGAGCGTCTGGAGGTACTGGAGGCCCGCATCAAGGAGCTGGGCATGAAGCCCGAGGACTACTGGTGGTACTGCGATCTGCGGCGCTACGGCTCCTGCACCCACGCCGGCTTCGGCCTGGGCTTCGAGCGCATGGTCATGTACCTCACCGGCGTCAGCAACATCCGGGACGTGGAGCTCCATCCCCGTACCGTGGGCAACGCCGAGTTCTGATTTCTCTCCCGATCCCATACAATTACACAGCCTGTCCGAAACTCCCCCTGAAAACAGGGGGAGTTTTTGAATAAATTGTAAATAAATGTGGAAATGCGCAGAATACTCTGTTATAATAAGTAATCATTTTTATGATGGGAGTTTATGTGACTATGGAACAAACAAAGCGTCGCTGGGGTGACCGGAAGGACGGCGTCCTGCTAAGGGATCTGCCCTCCATCCAGTTTATCACCGGCGTCATCTACCCCAACCGCTGCGACAACGAGGCCTACATCTCCGAGCGCGTCGATCTGACAGCCATCAAGGCGTATATCGCCCGGAAAAATGAAACCGAAACGGATTTCCCCTACACCTTTTTCCACGTGATCGTGGCCGCCCTGGTCAAGACCATCATGCTGCGGCCCAAGCTGAACCGCTTTATCGCCAACCAGAACTTCTACATGCGTAACAACATCTCCGCCTCCTTTGTGGTGAAAAAGGAATTTGCCGACCACGGAGCCGAGGCGCTGGCCACCCTCCACGCCAAGGAGGATGACAACATCGAGTCCGTGCATCAGTACATCCGCTCCCAAGTGAAGAGCTGCCGCAGCGAGAAGGTGGATCCCACCACCGACAGCATGGACACGCTCAACAAGCTGCCCCGCTGGATCAGCAAAACGGCCATCAAGTTCATCATGTGGCTGGATAAGCACGGCTGGGTCCCCTCCTCCATGATCGAGACCGATCCCTATTACAGCAGCGTGGTCATCTCCAATCTGGGCTCCATCAAGCTCAAGAGCGGCTATCATCACCTGACCAACTGGGGCACCTGCTCCCTGTTCTGCATTATCGGCGAGAAGAAGATGACCCCCGTCTTTGACGCCAACGGCAACGCCACCATGCGCGAGACGCTGGATCTGGGCCTGACCATCGACGAGCGTCTGGCCGACGGATATTACTACTCCAAGTCCATCCGCCTGCTCAAGTACCTGCTGGAGCACCCCGAGGAGCTGGAGAAACCTTTGAAGGAGGAAGTTTCCTATGAATGAGACCGCTGTCAAGGCGCCCTGGCTGTCCAGTATGGATCCCGGTGTGCCTGCCACGCTGGAGTACTCCACTCTCTCCATGTCCGGCAAGGTGGAGGAGATCGTCAAGCAGTACCCCGACTACATCGCCTATGAGTTCATGGGCCGCAATACCACCTACGCCAAAATGTGGGAGAAGATCGAGGCCTGTGCCAAGGGTCTGAAGGCTCTGGGCATCCGGGAGGGCGACAAGGTCACCATCTGCATGCCCAACGCCCCCCAGACCGTGGCCATGTTCTACGCGGTGAATATGGTGGGCGCCATCGCCAACATGGTGCATCCCCTGTCCGCTGAGAGTGAGATCGCCTTCTATTTGCGGGACAGCAATTCCGTTGCCGCTTTGACCCTGGATCAGTTCTACCCCAAGTTTGAAAACGTCCGCAAGGCCGTGAATCTGCCCCATCTCATCATCGCCTCCGTAAAGGACGAGCTCTCCCCCCTGATGAAGGTGGGCTTTGCCCTCACAGAGGGCCGCAAGATCGCCCCCGTGCCCAAGAAGGGCGGCGTGATTCTTTGGAAAGACTTTATCAGGCAGGGCGAGCACGTAGAGATCTACAAGGTCCGCCGCAAGGATACGGACCCCGCCGCCATCCTCTATTCCGGCGGCACCACCGGCACCACCAAGGGCATCCTGCTGTCCAACCGCAACTTCAACGCTCTGGCTGCCCAGATCGTAGCCACCAACCCCTTCTTCCACGCCGGCCACAAGATGCTGGCCATCATGCCCATGTTCCACGGCTTCGGCCTGGGCGTCAGCATCCACTCCATGCTGGCCAACGGCGGCGACTGCATCCTGGTGCCCCGCTTCACCCCCAAGACCTATGCCGAGCTGCTGAAGAAGCACCAGCCCAATCTCATTGCCGGCGTTCCCTCTCTGTTCGAGGCTCTGCTGCGCATCCCGGAGATGGAGGGCGTAGACCTCAGCTGTCTGAAGGGCGTGTTCTCCGGCGGTGACAGTCTGAGCATTGAGCTGAAAAAGCGGTTCGACGCCTTCCTCCACGATCACGGCTGCGCCGTGGGCGTCCGGGAGGGCTACGGCACCACCGAGTGCGTCACCGCCAGCTGCCTGACCCCCATGAACAAGCCCAAGGAGGGCTCCATCGGCATCCCCTTCCCCGACACCTTCTATAAGATCGTGGCCCCCGGCACCGAAGAGGAAGTCCCCTACGGCACCGAGGGTGAGATCTGCCTGACCGGCCCCACCATGATGCTGGAGTACGTCAACCAGCCCGAGGAGACTGCCAACACCCTGCGCAAGCACGCCGACGGCCTCACCTGGGTTCACACCGGCGACCTGGGCATCATGGACGAGGAGGGCTACATCTACTTCCGCCAGCGCATCAAGCGCATGATCGTCACCAACGGCTACAACGTCTATCCCTCCCAGCTGGAGAATATCCTGGACGGCCACGAATACGTGCAGATCAGCTGCGTCATCGGCCTGCCCGATCCTATCAAGATCCAGAAGGTCAAGGCCTTCGTGGTGCTTAAGCCCGGCTACGTGCCCACAGAGGGCTGTAAGCAGGAGCTGCTGAGCTACTGCCGCAAGCACATCGCCAAGTACGCCATGCCCTACGACATCGAGTTCCGCGAGGAGCTGCCTAAGACGCTGGTGGGCAAGGTGGCCTACCGCATTCTGGAGGAAGAGGAACTGGCCAAGATCGCCGCCGCGAAGGAATAAAGGTCGTCTGTCATAACGAAAAGCGTGTCAAGGAACACTCCTTGACACGCTTTTTATTACAGCTGTTGCAGCACTTGGAGCTGCAGATACGTTGTCTCCCGGTACGACTCGCCCGCCCGCAGCAGTGCCGAGGGGAAATGGGGATAGTTGGGTGCGCAGGGAAAACGTTGGGTCTCCAGCGCAAAGCCTCCCCGCCGCACATATGGCACGCCGCCCTTGCCGGGGTGCGGGATGTCCTCCAGATAATTCCCGGAATAGAGCTGCAGTCCCGGCTGGGTGGTAGCCACCGTGAGGGTGATCCCCGTTCGGGGACAGACGGCCAGCGCCGCCGGCGCCGCATCCGGCCGCAGCACATAGCAGTGGTCGTAACCGCCTACCATCTCCATCTGCTCGCAGGCGGGCTCGCCGCCGATGGTCCGCAGCCGCCGGAAGTCCATAGCCCCCTCCACCGGCAGGATCTGCCCGGTGGGGCAGGTGTCGTCTGCAGTCTCCAGAAAGCTGTCCGCGGCAATCTGAAGCAGCTGTCCGTCCACCCGGCCGCTGCGGTGTCCGGCCAGATTAAAGTAGCTGTGGTTGGTGAGGTTCAGCACTGTGTCCGCATCGCTGATCGCCTCATAGCGCATGGTCAGCACGTTGTTGTCGTCCAGAGAATAGCACACCGTGATGCGCACCGTCCCGGGCAGGCCGTCCTCTCCGTCGGGACTGGTGTAGGTCAGGCGCAACCCGCCGTCTCCCACCGTGCCGCAGAAGATCCGCTTGCTCAAGCTGCCGTGGAGATGGTTGGGGCCGTCGTTGGGCGTCAGGCGGATCTCTCTCCCATTCAGTGTAAAGGCGGAATCCTTTATCCTGTTGGCATAGCGCCCTACCAGAGCGCCCATGTAGGCCGGATCCGACTCATAACCGGCCAGGTCGTCGTACCCCAGCACTACATCCGTAGGGGTACCGTTCCGGTCGGGCAGAATGAGATGGGTCAGAATGCACCCGTAATCCAAAAACCGCGCCTCCATACCGTTGGCGTTTTTCATCGTGTAGCAGTTCACATTCTTTCCGTCGGCGGTAACGCCGTAGGCTCTGCTGGAAATCCGCACGGAATCCTTCCCCCCGCAAAAAAGTGGGCTCATTATACCAATCTTTTGCCAACTTGTAAACTTTTTTCTTCTTTTGCATTTTCCTCTGTTCAATGTGGAAAAAATAGGCTATAATCTACCCACAACAACAAGAAAATGGAGGTTCCGCAAATGGCTATTATTCACGTTGACAGCAGCAGTTTCCGGCAGGAGGTTCTGGAGAGCAAGGAGCCTGTGCTGGTGGATTTCTGGGCCACCTGGTGCGGCCCCTGCAAGATGATCGCCCCCATTCTGGAGGAGATCGCAGACGAGAACGGCCTGAAGATCGCCAAGGTGGATGTGGACGAGTGCGGCGATCTGGCCCAGCAGTACGGCATTATGAGCATCCCTACCCTGATGGTATTCAAGGACGGCCAACTGGTCAACAAGGCCATCGGCGCCATGCCCAAGGAGAACATCCTGGCCCTGCTGAAATAATTGCGATATGGCAAACGACCCGGCCTCTGTGTCCGGGTCGTTTGTTTTGATTTGCGCGGAAAAAGCCCTTGCAAAACGGGCTGTCATATTTTACACTATAGATACCAATTCAATGATGTTTCGGGAGGAAACCGCTATGAAGCAAACCATCCTTCTGCCCGGCGGCGCCGGGTTTATCGGCTCCCACGTGGCTGCGGAGCTGCTGACGCGGGACTATGATGTGGTCATCGTGGACGATCTCTCCAACGCACGCCCCGACGTGATCGACCGGCTGGAGAAAATCACCGGCCGCCGTCCCGTGTTCTACGAGGCCGACATGGCCGACCGCGATGCACTGGAGCGCATTTTTACCGAAAACACAATTGACGTGGTGATCCACTTTGCCGGCTTCAAGGCGGTGGGCGAGTCGGTGCAAAAGCCGGTAGCCTATTACCGCAACAATCTGGACACCACCCTCACCCTGCTGGAGACCATGGCCGCCCACGGCGTCAAGCGGCTGATCTTCAGCTCCTCCGCCACCGTCTACGGCATGGAGAATCCCGTGCCCTATACCGAGGATATGCCCCGGGGCGCGTGCACCAATCCCTACGGCTGGACCAAGTCCATGATCGAGCAGATCCTGGCCGATGCCTGTGTGGCCGATCCCGGGCTGTCGGTGGTCTGCCTGCGGTACTTCAACCCCGTGGGCGCCCATGAGAGCGGCCTTATCGGCGAGATGCCCAACGGCATTCCCAACAACCTGATGCCCTACATCACCCAGGTTGCCGTGGGTATTCGCAAGGAGTTGTCCGTGTTCGGCAACGACTATCCCACCCCCGACGGCACCGGCGTCCGTGATTTCATCCACGTGGTGGATTTGGCCACCGGCCATGTGGCAGCTATTGATTATGTTAACCAGCACACCGGCTGGGAGGCCATCAATCTGGGCACCGGCAAGGGTACCAGTGTGCTGGAGCTGGTCCACGCCTTTTCCTCCGTCAACGGCGTGGAGGTCCCCTATCGCATCGCTCCCCGGCGCAGCGGCGACCTGGCCTTCTGCTATGCCAACGTGGACAAGGCGGCGCGCCTTCTGGGCTGGCGCGCCGAAAAGAGCGTAGAGGACATGTGCCGCGACTCCTGGCGCTGGCAGCAGTACGCCGAGACACTGTAAATGAAATCGCACTTCGATGAACAAATCCACTCTTACTGAAAAGCAAAAGAAGGCCATAGCCGTTGCCGGCGTGGTGATCTTTATTCTCCTGTCCCTTTTCCTCTTCTGGTTTGTGGGGCGTCCTATGATCCGCTTCGCAAAGCAGCCGGAGTTGTTCCGCCAATGGGTGGAGCAGCGGGGTATTTGGGGTAAGGCGGTCTTTGTGGGCATGGTCTTTTTGCAGGTGCTGGTTGCCATTATTCCCGGTGAACCTCTGGAGCTTGCCGGCGGCTACGCCTTCGGCGCTTTCTGGGGCACGTTACTGTGTCTTATCGGCGCTGTGCTGGGCAGCGTGGCGGTGTTTGCCTTCGTGCGCAGATTCGGTCAGCCGCTGGTGGAGGTCTTTTTCTCAAAGGAAAAGCTGGATTCCCTCCGCTTTCTGCGAAGCTCTCCCAAACGGGACGCGCTGATGTGGCTGGTATTCACCGTTCCGGGCACGCCCAAGGATTTGCTGTGCTACTTTGCCGGGCTCACCGATTTATCATGGGGCAAGTGGCTGCTGATCGCCACCATTGGCAGGATCCCCTCCATCATCACCTCCACTGTCGGCGGCAGTGCCGTCAATGAACAGAAATACTTATTTGCTGTCATCGTTTTTGCCGTGACGCTGCTTATCTCCGGTATCGGGCTGCTAATTTACCGAGCCATCTGCCGCCGCCATGAGGCCGCCAAAGAGAAAGAAAACGACAAATAAACGCAGAAAGGATCACGGTGCCCAAGCCGTGATCCTCTCTGCGTGTATGGAGATATCTCGATGGAAAACAAATACATCGGCATACGCTGCAATATAAAGGGCCGTGGCAATTGCCACGGCCCTTTGTTCCCATGTTCTGATACGGTCCCCGCCGCGCGCACACCGCACGCAGACAGCTTCCGTCTCGATCATCGTCGACCTTCTGGCTCGTGCATTGGGGAGGCAAGCTCCTGCGTCACACGTCCTACCTTCTCAGTTTCCCAATGGCCGCCTCACGGCGCGGACGAACGACTCCTGCACTTACAGCAACGGGTGTTGCTCCGGACTCCAACCGGATTTCCTGATTCCTGCGCCTGCCCGGCGGGGCAGTCTTCACGCGGAACACGATGCAGCGTATTCACTTTTACCGGGGATTATAATACCACATCCCCGCTGAAAACGCAAGGTTTTTTCGGCCTTACGCCTTCCACAGGCTGTGGAGGTTGCAGTAGGCGTACACCGCCAGCACCTCGTCGCCCTCGCACAGGGCAAAGCAGGCCCTGGGTGCCTCACCGGGCTGCAGCGTCTTGCGCTGATTGCCCTGCCTGGTATGCACGGCGATCCACTCGATGTAGTGCTCCGGCAGCATGGGGTGCTCCGCAGCGCCCACAGTGACAAACACCTTGTTGTCGCGCACCTCCCAGACGGGGACGTGCTTCTCCACGGCGGCGTCGGTGGTGCCGGGGACGATCTCCTTCATCTTCTGTCCGCAGCACATGACGGGCACACCGCTGTCTTTCACCATGGCGATCATATTGCCGCAGTGCTCGCAGATGTAGAACTTCATTTCCATTTTGAAAGCCTCCTCTTCAATTCAGAATCGTTGTCTGCTGAGATTGATTATACCAAACAATTCCCCTTACGTAAAGGAGTAATTGGCATTTCCGGGCAGCGCTATCTCACTGTTTCATATAACGCCGTGTGCCGCCGCCGGATATGAGAGAAAAATGACTGCATAAATTCCCTGCCGGCAGGCAAATCATAATATACAGAGACAAAATTAACCCTGCTGCCGGAATGAAAAAAACAAAAACCTGGTAAATTCTTCCAGAGAATTATGGTGGACCATTGCTTTTACTCATTTACCGTGATAAAATATACATAGGTGCGAAACTTGCTTACGGGTTTGTATCCCTTCGCACCTGATAACACCATCGGGGTCTCCCGGGAAAGGATTGGATGGAATTATGAAAGGTTGGGAATTTACCGGCACGCATCAGCCCCTTAAAATCGTTGAGAAGCCGGATCCGAAGGCGAAACCCGGCTACGTTGTTTTGAAGACGCTGGCAGGCGGTCTTTGCCATTCGGACGTCTCCGCGCTGGATATTGAGTCCTGGATGGGCAGCTTTCATGTTCCGGTGATCATGGGACACGAGGTCTGCGGCCAGATCGTGGAGATCGGCGAGGGCGTCGAGGGGTATGAGATCGGCGACATTGTGGCAGTCTGCCCGCTGTATGCCAAGGACGGCACCACTCCCGGCTACACCAGAGACGGCGGTTACGGCACCATGACCACAGCTCCCGTGGAGCAGCTTGTCAAGGTGCCGGCAGGCCTCGCTCCGGAAAAGGCAGCGGCCGCTACCGACGCCGGCGCCACCTCCTATCACGCTGTCTGCAACGTCGGCGGCGCCAAGGCCGGCATGAAGGTCGGCATCATTGGCGTGGGCGGTCTGGGACAGTTCGCCGTCCGCATCGCGGTGGTGAAGGGCTGTGAGGTCTACGTGGCCACGAGAAAGCCCTCGGCTCAGGCTCTGGCTCTCAGTCTCGGTGCCAAGGAGGTCAAGCCCAGCATCACCGACTTTGCCGACAAGAATCTGGATCTGATCATCGACTTCGCCGGTGCCGGCAAGACCACGGCGGACGCCTTGAACACGGTCAAGCAGTACGGCAAGGTGGTTCTGGTGGGCATGGCCACCGACACGTCCACCATCTACACCTACTCCATGATTTTCAAGGAGCTGAAGTTTGAGGGCTCCCAGGGCAGCACCACGGATGACCTGCGCGACTGCATCGAGCTGCTGGCCAGCGGTGAGCTGGATCCCGAGATTCACACCTGCAGGTTTGAGGAGATCGGCGAGGGCATCGAGAAGCTGCGCCGCGGCGAGGTCAGCGGCCGTCTGGTCTGCGTTTACGACTGATCCCTGCCTGTAATCGAATCGGTATCATTTGAACGAAGAGTCGCCCCGTCGGCATGTGAGCGACGGGGCGGCTCATTTCAGGAATTTGCAGGAGCGGCAGGTGTCATCCGATGAGTGAAACGGGTATCGAGACGCGACTGGTATATGGCTTCCTGGACGCGGGAAAAACCACCTACATCCGGGACTGTATTCAGAACGATTACTTTTATAAATACGGCTCCACTTTAATCCTGTGCTTCGAGGAGGGCGAGGAGCCGTACGACGTGGATATGCTGAAGAGTAGAAACACATCTGTTGCCTATTATGACAGTGAAGAAGACGTAAGCGCATTCTGCATACGGCAGATCGAAGCCCACCGCCCGGATCGCATCTATGTGGAGATGAACGCCATGATACCGGATCTGCGGGAGCGGTTTCCTGCCTGTATGCAGATGACCTATGCCGTCACATGGCTCGACTGGCAGACGCTGCCGCAATACTTTATCAATTTCAGGCAGATGATCCAGCAGATGGTGGCCCGGTCGCAGCAGGTCACATTCCGGGGCTGTCCGTCAAAGGAGCTGCTGGCGCCCTACAGCCAGGCCTTTCGCCTGATGAACCGGAAAGCCTCCTATCTGCGGCAGGATCCCATGGGCTATCACGAAAAGGCATTTGATCTGTTCCTTCCCTTTTCACTGGAGGATTCCGAACTCACCATCTCCGATACCACCTATCTTCCCCTGTGGCTGGATGCGCTGGATCATCCGGAACACTATGAGGGCAAGACGATTCGCTTCACCGATCCCCTTGAGCTGCGTCAAACCGGCAAAAGCGGCGTCTGGTCGGTGGGCCGGGTGGTTATGGTCTGCTGTATGGCGGATCTCCAGTTCATGTCGTTTGAAATCGAGGAGGAGACGGAGAGGCCGGACGGTGGCTGGGTCACCCTTGACGCACTGGCTCTTGTGGGTGCAGATGAATACGGGCGAAAAAAGCTGAAGCTGAAACCAACAGCCATCCGTTACGCACCCGCTCCCGACACGCTGATTTTGGACGTAAAGTTGTCAGATTGACTGTTTTGTTATCAAAACCGGCAGAATCCACAGAGGATTCTGCCGGTTTTCAGCTTGTCTAAAAAGCCTCGCAGAGTTCGCGCCTCGCACGGTGCGAAGATATTTAATCGTATTTTGCCGCGGCGTGTACGTGGCAAAATACACCTTTCAGACTACGAAGTGTGCGAATTGTCCGCCATTGGCGGACAATGAGTGCGCGCAGTAGGCTGCAAGCCTTTTGTCAAAAAACGGCATTGCCGTTTTTTGACAGTCTCAGAACCGGCAGAATCCACAGAGGATTCTGCCGGTTTTTTCCAGGGGTGAATGTAGTTTTCTCTACCGGGATACCATCTCCAGATCCCGCAGCCGTTCCTCCGCGTTTTCACCCACACAGCCCACGATGAGATACGCCTTGCGCTTTTTGTCATAGACGGTGTGATGGAGCAGGTGGAAATCCTTGATCTGATTGGTGTTGTGCACATGGGTGCGGGGTCCGGTGCAGTCGTGGAGATGACCGCCGATCTTGATGTGACTCTCATCCACGTAGTCAATGGCCAGTCCCTCTTTGATCATATCCTGCACCTTAGTCTCCAGCTCCACCAGGTCGATTTTGGGCGGATGATCGGGGAACGCCATGATAAAGCCGTGCTTCACGTCGCCGTGAATGCAGCGCTCCAGCTCCTCCGGGGGCATGCAGTATTCGCACAGGTCCTCCGCCGTGTGGGCCATGAGCCGATAAGGCAGAGACTTATAGACGATGTCGCAGATCTCCTGGGGCACAGGACCGAAGAGACGGGGCCGTGTAATGACGATCTCCTCACCCACACCGATCAGCAGGTCGGCATTGGTGCCCAGCATGGGGTAGATCAGGTCGAAGTGCTCGATGATGACCCGCTTGCCGCGGTGAACGGCTTGCTCGATGGCCTCCGCCAGCATGTTCAGCGGCCGGAAGCCCATCTCGAACCGGATATCCACGTGGTACGTGTGGGGGGTGAAAAAGCCCGTCTCCATGTCCTGCTCCAGCAGCGGCAGCGGCCGGACATTGACGCCGTCGTCGTCGTTGGTCAGCTCCAGGCCGGGGAACATACCCTTGATCAGCACGCTCTTGCCGGAGCCCGCCTCGCCGATAATGCCAATGATATGGTCAAAGGGGGAGAGATACGTCTGCGCAATCTGGATACCCAGATCGAAAATGCGCCCGCGGCCACGAGGCGCGTAGTAGGTGCTGTAGATGTGATTGCTGCCCATTTCGCCGTATGCCATGTCAGATCCTCCTTGTGTATCGGTCGTCCCAAAATCCGCGGGATCCATGTCCCGCCTTCCTGTTTCAGTATATCGCAGTTTTTTCTGTTTGAAAAGACAAAAGCGGCAGAAAAAAGGTTGAAATTCCCTTCGGGCTATTGTATTATATAATATCATTAAATTGTTATAGTACAAATTGTAGAAAGGACTGCTGATATGGACATCATCAAGAAAGCCTCCGCAGGCACACTGGAATCCAGCGATGTCTATGTGGAGATCGAGCCCGGCCAGGGCATCCAGCTGGAGCTGGAGTCCGTGGTGGAGCAGCAATTCGGTGACAGCATCCGCGCATTGGTGCAGGAAGTGCTGGCGGAGTACGGCGTGGAAAACGCCAGGCTCCGCATTGCCGACAAAGGCGCGCTGGACTGCGTGATCCGCGCCAGAGTGGAGACCGCCGTCGCGCGGGGGAAAGGAGAGTAAATCATGCGACGTTCCATGCTGTTTATCCCCGGCAACACGCCGAATCTGCTGATCAACGGCGCGTATCTGGGCGCCGACGCCCTGATCTTCGATCTGGAGGACGCCGTGTCCCCCGATGAGAAGGACTCCGCCCGCAATCTGGTGCGCAACACCATGAAGTACATGGACCTGCGCCGTTGCGAGGTCATCGTGCGCATCAACTCCATCGATACCGACTACTGGAAGAAGGATCTGGACGCCATCATGCCCCAGAAGCCCGCTCTCATCATGCTGCCCAAGTCCAGCTGCGCACAGGACATTCTCACCGCCGACGCCTACATGACCGAGGTGGAGGAGCGTCTGGGCTGGGAGAAGAACACCGTCCGACTCATGCCCCTGATTGAGACGGCGCTGGGCGTGGAGAACGCCTTTGCCATCGCCTCCGCCAGTTCCCGCGTGGCTGCCATTTTCCTGGGTGCCGAGGATCTGACGGCTGACCTCCGGTGCAAGCGCACCAAGGGCGGCAATGAGATCGCCTACGCCCGCAGCCGCATGGTGGTGGCCGCCCGGGCCGCCAACGTGGACGTGTACGACACCCCCTTCACCGACGTCAACGACGACGAGGGCATCCGGGTGGACGCCGAGTACGCCAAGTCTCTGGGCTTCACCGGCAAGGCCTCCATCTCTCCCCGACACGTGGGCGTCATCAACGAGGTGTTCAGCCCCTCCCAGAAGGATATTGACTACGCATATGAGGTCATGGAGGCCATCCGCCTGGCTCACGAGCAGGGCCGCGGCGCCATTGCCCTCCACGGCAAGATGATCGACGCACCCATCGTGCAGCGTGCACAGCAGACCATTGCCATGGCCGAGGAAATGGGTGTGGGAAAGGCGGTAGACCATGAATAACAAAGTTGTTTCCTCCCTGCGGGAGGCTATTGAGCTGACCGGTCTGAAGAGCGGCATGACCGTGTCCTTCCACCACCACCTGCGCAACGGAGACTTCGTGCTGAACATGGTCATGGCGGAGATCGCCCAGATGGGCATCCGGGATCTGACCGTCAACGCCAGCTCCCTCTTTGACATTCACGCCCCCCTGCTGCAGCACATTGAAAACCACGTGGTCACCAAGATCCAGACCGACTACATGTCCGGTGTCATCGGCAAGGCTATTTCCCGGGGCATTCTGGAGACTCCCGTGGAGTTCCGCACCCACGGCGGCCGTCCCAGCGACATCGAGCTGGGCCGCACTCCCATCGACGTGGCCTTCATCGCCGCCCCCGCCGCCGACGGCATGGGCAACTGCTCCGGCAAGTACGGCAAGAGCGCCTGCGGCAGCCTTGGCTACGCCTATCCCGACGCCATGAACGCCAAAAAGGTGGTGGTCATCACCGACAATCTGGTGGACTATCCTCTGCTGGACTGGTCCATCCCCGAGACCTGTGTGGACTACGTGGTGACGGTGGACGCCATCGGCGACCCCCACGGCATCGTCTCCGGCACCACCAAGATCACCCGCGACCCGGTGGGTCTTGTGATGGCCGACCGCGCCGCCCAGGTGATCCGTCACTCCGGCCTTCTGAAGGACGGCTTCTCCTTCCAGACCGGCGCCGGCGGCGCCTCTCTGGCCGCCGCCAAGTTCCTCAAGGACATCATGCTCAAGGAGAACATCCACGGCAGCTTCGGCTCCGGCGGCATCACCGGCTACATGGTGGATATGCTCAACGACGGCTGCTTCCAGTCCCTGATGGACGTGCAGTGCTTTGATCTGAAGGCTGTGGAGTCCATCCGCACCAATCCCCGCCACCAGGAGATTTCCGCCTCCCACTACGCCAGTCCCAGCGCTCGCAGCGCCGTGGTGGACAGTCTGGACGTGGTGATCCTGGGCGCCACCGAGGTGGACACCGACTTCAACGTCAACGTCCATACCGACTCCAACGGCTACATCATGGGCGGCTCCGGCGGTCACAGCGACACCGCCGCCGGCGCCAAGCTGTCCATGATCATCGCTCCCCTGTTCCGTGCCCGTCTTCCCATTGTCACCGACCGCGTCAACTGCATCTCCACCCCCGGCCGCGACATCGACGTGCTGGTGACCCAGGCGGGCATCGCCGTGAACCCCAAGGACACCGAGCTGCGGCAGCGCCTCGTTGACGCCGGTCTGCCCATCGTGGACATCCACGAGCTGAAGGAGCTGGCCGAGCGCACCACCGGCGCTCCCGCCCACATCGCCAAGGGTGACCGGGTGGTCGCCAACGTGATCTACCGCGATGGTACGCTGCTGGATACCATCCGCAGCGTGCCCGCCAAGTGAGGGAGGCTGTTATGAGAGAGATTTCCGCCAGTCAGATCACCGACGTGGTGGCACGCCTCTGCGTGGAGGCCAACTGCCACCTGCCCCGGGACATGAAGGCCTGCATCGAGTGCAGCCACGACGCGGAGCCCTGGGCTCCCGCCCGTGAGATCCTGGAGCGCATCACCGAGAATTACCGCATCGCCGACGAGCGGTGCCAGCCCATCTGCCAGGACACCGGCGTAGCCTGCGTGTTCCTGGAGATCGGCCAGGAGGTCCACGTCAACGGCAGCATCGAAGACGCCGTCAACGAGGGCGTCCGCCGCGGCTACACAGAGGGTTACCTCCGCAAGTCCGTGGTTCGCGACCCTCTGGACCGGGTCAACACCGGGGACAACACCCCCGCCATGCTCTACTATGATCTGGTGCCCGGCGACGCTCTGAAGATCACCGTAGCCCCCAAGGGCTTTGGCAGCGAGAACATGAGCCAGCTGAAAATGCTCAAGCCCTCCGACGGCCTGCAGGGCGTCAAGGACTTCGTGCTGAAGGTGGTGGAGGACGCCGGTCCCAATCCCTGTCCCCCCATCGTGGTGGGCGTAGGCGTAGGCGGCACCTTTGACAAGGCCGCGTACCTGGCCAAAAAGGCGCTGATGCGCCCGGTGGATCAGCGCAGCGCAGAGCCCTTCTACGCCGATCTGGAGCAGGAGCTGCTGGAGAAGATCAACGCGCTGGGCATCGGTCCCCAGGGCTTCGGCGGCAAGACCACCGCTCTGGCTGTGAACATTGAGCATTACCCCACCCACATCGCCGGTCTGCCCGTGGCCGTGAACATCAACTGCCACGTGACCCGCCACAAAACGGAGGTGCTGTGAAATGGCCATTCGTGTAACCTCTCCCCTCACCCGTGAGGAGGCCCGGAAGCTCCATTCCGGCGACAGCTGCCTGATCTCCGGCGTGATCTACACCGCCCGGGACGCCGCCCACAAGCGGCTGTGCGAGCTGGCCGCCCAGGGCAAGGAGCTGCCTCTGGACGTGAAGGACGCCATCATCTACTACGTGGGCCCCACCCCTGCCCGGGAGGGTCAGGCTATCGGCTCTGCCGGACCCACCACCTCCTACCGCATGGACGCCTACAGTCCCACCCTTATCGCTCTGGGTGAAACCGGCATGATCGGCAAGGGCAAGCGCGGCCCCGAGGTCATTGCCGCCATGAAGGAGCACGGCGCCGTGTACTTCGGCGCCATCGGCGGCTGCGGCGCACTGCTGAGCAAGTGCGTCAAGAAGGCCGAGGTCATCGCTTACGAGGATCTGGGCGCAGAAGCCATCCGCCGTCTGGAGGTGGAGGACTTCCCCGTGGTAGTCATTATCGACAGCGAGGGTAACAACCTGTACGAAACCGGGCGAAAAACCTACCTGGAAAATTTTACCTAAAGTGACCCCTTGACAAAATTGGCCCATCTCTTTACAATGATTGTACTATATCATTGGGAAGGAGATGGGCCTTTTGCTGGATTTGAACCAACTGCACCCGGAGCAGGGCATTCCCATCTATCAGCAGCTGGTGGATATGCTCCTCAGCCGGATCAAAAACGGTTCCCTGCCTGCCGGCACCCAGCTGCCCACCGTGCGTGATCTGGCCGAGCATCTGGGGGTAGCAAGAGGCACAGTGAAGCGGGCCTATGACGAGCTGGAGCGCCAGGGTGCCATCAGCAAAGCCCAGGGGCGAGGCACCTTCGTCAGCTATCAGCCCGCCTCCTCCGACAGCCGCAAGGAGCGGGCCATGGCCGCCATCGACCAGGCGCTGCAAACGCTGGAGGATATGGGCTTTTCCCTCACCGAAACCCGCATCTTTCTGGACTTGAAGCTCCGCGAGCGCGCCGAGCGGCAGGACAATCTGAAGATTGCGCTGGTGGAGTGCAATCCCGAGGCGTTGTCCCAGCTTGCCGAGCAGCTCCACAGGACCGTCGGCCCGGTGGATCTCTACCCCCACCTGCTCCACGACGTGGCCGCCTATCCCTACCGCATCGGTGAGGACATGGATCTCATTGTCATCAGCGCCGAGCACGCCGAATCGCTGAAGGATGTCATCTCCCAGAAGGACAAGATTGCCAGGATCGCCCTGCGGCTCATGCCCCAGAGTGTAGCGCAGATCCTGCGCCTGACCCCCGGCCATGAGGTGGGCATCCTCTGCCGCAGCCCCCGGTTCGGCCAGCTGATCCACAACGTCTGCACCGCCTACGTGGAGGGCGCTGTGATCCGCTCTCCCATGCTGATGGATGACGTGTCCGGGGTGACAGAGTACCTCTCCGGCGTGTCCGCTCTGCTGGTTCCCGACGGGTATGAGAAGTACTGCCCGGCGCCGGTTTTGCAACATGTCCGTGCCTTTGATGCAGAACACACGCTGATCCGCTGCCGGTATCAGGTGGATGAGGGCTCCATGATGTATCTGACAGAGCGAATTGAGCGTCTTCGGGACAAAAATCGGATGTAATCCAAATAATAAGGAAAAAGATCATCGCGTCTCTTGCAAGCGATGATCTTTTTCTTGCAAATTCCAACTTTTTCTTGACTTGTGTTATGGTTCAATGTAGTATATAGGTATAGAACAATGCAATTTCCTCGCGAAAATTTCCATAGAATTGAGGTACATACATTATGGAAGAAACAAAGCGCAAGAAGGTGCTGGTCATCGGCGTCATCGGCGCTGACGTCCACGCCGTGGGCAACAAGATCCTCTACCACGCCTTTACGGAGGCCGGCTTTGAGGTAGTCAACCTGGGCGTCATGGTGTCCCAGGAGGAGTACATCGCCGCCGCCATCGAGTCCAATGCCGACGCCATCGTCATCTCCTCCCTGTACGGTCAGGGCGAGCTGGACTGCCGCGGCATGCGCGAGAAGTGCGACGAGGCCGGTCTGAAGGGCATTCCCCTGCTGGTGGGCGGCAACATCGTCATCGGCAAGCAGTCCTTCGAGGATGTAGAAAAGCGCTTCAAGGCCATGGGCTTTGACCGTGCTTTCCCTCCCGGAACGCCTCCTGAGACCACGATCGAGGCACTGCACGAGCTGCTGGACGGGAAAGAGTGAGCGGCATGAAGCCCGTATTGCTCATTGACTTCGGCAGCACATACACCAAGGTCACCGCTGTGGATGTGGAGGGCGAGGCCATTCTGGGCACCGCCGCCTCCTACACCACCATCGAGACCGACATCAACAACGGCTTGAACAACGCCCTGGCGGAGCTGGAAAAGAAATGCGGCAAGCTGACCTTTACCGAGACCTACGCCTGCTCCTCCGCCGCCGGCGGACTGCGGATGGTCACCAGCGGTCTGGTGCCGGAGCTGACCAGCGAGGCCGCCCGCCTTGCCAGTCTGGGCGCCGGCGCCAAGGTCATCAAGGTCTACTCCTTCCAGCTGACGGAGGACGACCTGGACGAGATCCGTTCCATCAAACCGGATATCTTCCTGCTGGTGGGCGGCACAGACGGCGGCAACACCGAGTGCATCGTCCACAACGCGAAGATGCTGGCCACGTTGTCCCCGGAGTTCCCCATCGTCGTTGCCGGCAACCGGACGGCCGCCCGGGAGTGCCAGCGGATTCTGTCCGGCTGCACCGTCTACGTCTGCGACAACGTGATGCCCAAGTTCGGCGTGCTGAACATTGAGCCCACCCAGAAGCAGATCCGGGACATTTTCCTCAAGCGCATCATCCAGGCCAAGGGCCTCAGTCACGCCGCCGAGCTGTTGGATGACATCATGATGCCCACCCCCTCTGCGGTGCTCCAGGCCATGAACCTGCTGGCCCAGGGCTGCGACGGAGAAAGCGGCATCGGCGATCTGATCGCCGTGGACGTGGGCGGCGCCACCACCGACG
>CAMVRT010000011.1 GCA_947169975.1 uncultured Oscillospiraceae bacterium | reverse complement strand
GCGAATCTCCCACCGTCTATAGGCAATCAAACCAACGCCGCACAGTATGATCAAAAAGGCCAAAAGGCGCAGCCAGGGAAAGCGAACAAATTTCCATCCGCCGAAGGAGGTGACCGTTTCACCGCCTGCATTGACCTCCGCGGCATATCTCGTCCGGAACAGCTTGCTGAACACATCCTGATAATAGCGGATCGTCACCTCGTCGCCTGCGGCAATGGCCTGCCTGACCTCCGCGCGCTTATACGATCCCGCCAGCGTGTATCTGTTTCCGTCTGCCGTGATGATCTGGAGGGACAGGCCGTGGACGTCAAAAACGTCACGGACAGTGGAGACCGTCGCGGTTGTCTCCTGCAGGGTATCGTAGGGAACGGGCGTATAGGCCTGCGGGATAAGCAGCAGCCCAAGGCCGAAAGCGAAGAACAGTGCGGCAAAAAACAGGAGAGGCCGGTTTTTCTTTCGTATCTCGGCGGATGTCGTTCGTCTCATGGCTGGCTCCTTTCTGCTATGCAGACTGTCCCGGCACTCATTTTACCATAAAGAAATCAGCGCCGCAACCATGTGGGGGCGCGGCGCCAAAGGTGGTACGGGTAGTGGGATTTGAACCCACGCGGCTGCCCGCCGGAGCCTGAAAGCGGTGTTACCTCTGTAAAGAGGGCCACACTGCCGCTTCGAAAAATGGCAATGATAAGCCGATGAGATTGAAAAGCCGGAGGGAGTGTGCTAAAATATATTCCCATCACCTGGAATCGGAATAATCGTCAGGAGAAATGAAATGGTTTTTTATGAAACAAAAGAAAAGCTCTCGGACGGGATGATTGACTCCTGCGCGGCAGAAGCCGAAGGCGCTCTTGGCTCCGTTGCTGCAAAGCGCATGGAAAGTCCGGTAAAATGCCGCCTGGCGCTTGAAGAAATCCTGCTTCGCTTCAGGGACTGTTTCGGGTCGGACGCCGTTTGCCGTGTCAAGGGCATAAAAGGGATCGGAGGCATCCGCTTTGAGGTCTCTGTGCAGGCCGCGCCGTTCAACCCGCTTAAGGCGAATGAAGAGGATGGCCTGTCGGCGGAGTTTCTCTCCAGGCTGATCGCGAAGCCGCAATACACATATAACGAGAGGCGCTCGCTCAACACCGTGACATACAGCGTTGCTCTTAAGCCGCGAAAGAACAGCATGCTGATCGGCATCGGTCTCGGGGTAGTGCTTGCGGTACTCACATATCTTTTATCCCTTGCACTTCCGGCCGAGGTGAACGAGGACTATCTGATGCCGCTTCTTTCGGGGTTATTTGACAAAATGTCCTCTGTCTTCTCCGCGCTGGCGACTCCGCTTATTTTCTGCGCCGTTATTACGGGTATCGGCGGGTTGGGCGACGTATCCTCCATCGGCAAGATTGGCGGCAGTCTGATGAAGCGAATGCTTTTGTCGTACGTTATCGCCATGATTGCCATGATCGTTGTGGGCCTTCCTTTCGGGCTGGTATCCCTTCAAACCTCCTCCGGCGGCAGCAATGTTTTCTCCGATCTTTTGAAGCTCGTTCTGGACATCGTCCCCGACAACCTTGTGGAGCCATTCAGAATTGATAACGATCTGCAGGTCATTGTCATTGCCGTTTTCATCGGTATAATCATGCTTTCGCTGGGGTCAAGAGTGCAGAAAATACGTGAGCTCCTGGATGAAGCCAGTGAACTGATCTATAAGATGATGGCGGCGATCTGCAAGCTGCTTCCGTTTTTTGTCTATCTCGGTATTGCAAACCTGCTGCTGAGCGGCAGACTATCGCAGATCTCCAACGTCGCCAAGATCATTGTTATCACGCTGGGCGGCGCCGTGATCACCATTGCCATTACCACCATTCGCACAGTGATCGTGACCAAAAAGCCCATTTCGGAGATCTTCCCGGCGCAGCTCCCGTCTCTTCTCATCAATCTGGCCACCAGCTCTCAGGTTTCCGCCCTGCCGGAAAGCATGAAGTGCTGCACGGAAAAGTGGCATATCAGCAGGAAGGCGGTGGAATTCGGCATGCCGTTCGGCATGGTCGTCTTTATGCCCAACGGGGCGATCATGCTCGGGACGACGGCCTGGGTGCTGACGGCTATTTCCACGGGCCCGGTCAGCATTGCAGCTCTGGTAAAGCTTGTTCTTGTGGCGATCATCGTTGCCATTGCCGCTCCCCCCATTCCCGGATCCGGATTCACAGTGCTCCCGATCCTGTTCTCTGCCTGCGGAACAGATCCGGCGATGATGCCGCTTGCCGTTATTGTTATATCAACCGTCGGCTATCTCCTCCCCGCCATGAACGGGTACTGCCTGCAGCATGAGCTTCTCTGCACAGCAAAGAAAACCGGCATGATCGAGAGAGAGCTGAAATCGGTCAAGACGGAATAACCCGTATGCTGCAAATCCAAATTCGTGTCAACAGCCAGGAATGGAGAAATGATATGATTTTATATGTAAATGCCTGCGTGCGCGCCGATTCCCGGACAGACCGCATCGCAAGAGCTTTGCTGGAGAGGCTCGGCGGCGAGCAGGAGGAGGTAAGGCTTGGGGAGGAATGCCTGCAGCCCCTCTCGGAGGAAAGGCTCGTCAGGCGGACGGAGCTGACGGAGAGGGGAGATTACGCCGATCCGATGTTTGCCCTGGCCAGACAGTTTCAATCAGCGGATGAGATCGTGATCGCCGCACCGTATTGGGATCTGTCCTTTCCGGCGGTCCTGAAGCTGTATCTTGAAAACATCTATGTGACGGGGCTGGTATCCACATACACGGAGGAGGGCAAACCCCATGGCCTGTGCAAGGCAAAGAAGCTGTGGTATGTGACGACGGCCGGCGGACCCTATGTGCCGGATTTCAGCTATGGGTATATCCGCACCCTGGCGCAGGAATACTTCGGTATCCCGGAGACGGAGCTGATCCGCTCTGAGATGCTGGACGTGCAGGGCTATGATGCCCGGGAGCTTGTGGCCCGGCAGATCGAGATGATTAGAAACAGAATAGGACGGTGAACGGCAACATGGAACAATCGAAACAGGTGAAGATCTGGAGAGGCATTGCCGTTGCGGCCATCTGCCTCCTGATCGTCGTGAGCATGCTGTATGCCCTCGGCGTGGGCTGGAAGAAGGCCGACACACCGACGCCGGATGAGCCGGCAGATGAGCCAACCGGCGCGATCTCCTACGCCGACGGAGCGAACTGGGCATATTACGGCGTCGGGGAGGATCGGGACGCAGATCTCTTTCTGGTCTGCCCCACGGTGGATATGAACGATGAATTCAACATGTCCCTGGGAGACGAGGAGACCAAGGCCAGCTTCCTCGGCGCTCTGAATATGGAGCGCGGGATCTATGAGGACAGCACCAGAATGTTCGCACCATACTACCGGCAGGCGGCCATGAAGGTCTACGGCCTGAGCCGGGAGGAGCGGGAGCCCTATATGGAGATCGCCTACAGCGACGTCTCCGCCGCATTTGCCTGGTATCTGGCGCATGAGAACGGGGGCAGACCCATCGTGCTGGCCGGCTTCTCCCAGGGGGCGGACATGTGCTACCGGCTGCTGGAGGAGTACTTTGGCGATGAGACCCTGTACGAACAGCTGGTGGCCGTCTATGCCATCGGCTGGCCCTGCACCGAGGAGCTGACAGCGAAATATCCGCAGATCAAGCCGGCGCAGGGGGCGGACGATATCGGCGTTGTCATCAGTTTTGACTGCGAGGCTCCGGCGGTCACGGATACCTTTATCAATCCTGCCGACCAGCGGGCTTATGGCATCAATCCGCTCAACTGGCGGACGGACGAAACTGCCGCGGACAAGAGCGAGAACCTGGGCGCCTGCTTCACCGGATACAGCGGAGAGATACGCAGCGAGCAGGAGGCGCTGTGCGGCTGTTATCTCGACACCGGGCGCGGCGTGGTGAAGGTCACGGATATCGATGCGGCTGACTACGCGCCTATTGTGCCGGGACTGCCGGAGGGGGCGTATCATATCTATGACTATCAGTTCTTTTTCCGCAATCTGCAGCAGAATGTGGCGGAGAGAATTGAGAGCTTTGCCGCGGCCGCAGATGCTGCTCTGGCTGCATGAGCTTTGCCGGACGGCGATTTGAAAGAAAGCGATAACGGGGGGCGCGGTTTCCCCCCTCTCTCATACTCTCTCCCCCTTTCCACGCCCGCGCCGGCGGGGAAAGGGGGAGAGAGTATTTTCCTTGTCTTTTTCTTTTGTTGATGTTGACGTTGACGTTGACATTGACGTTGACGTTGACATTGAGTTTGTAGTTGTAGTTGACGTTGTAGTTGGCATGTTAAGCATATAGATGCAATGCTAAAAATGCGTCCGCATGCCAACGCATGCGGACGCATGCGGACGCATCAGCTTGTCAAAAAAGCCTCGCAAAAACTGAGCGTCCAAATCTCTGATTTGGCAACGCGAAGGATTCCTGTGGATGACAGGAATGGCCATTTTGCAGCAGCCCCTTTGCCGCTCAGCGTGTCGACATTTTGTCGACACGCTGAGCCCCGCACAGCGAAGCCGCTGTGCGGGGCCTTGGTACGGGTAGTGGGATTTGAACCCACACGGTTGCCCACTGGAACCTAAATCCAGCGCGTCTGCCAATTCCGCCATACCCGCTTGCACCTTGTTATTGTATCACGGTGCAGGAGATTTCACAAGGGAAAGTTGGGAAAGAGGAGGAGAGAAACGGATTCCCGTGCCGTGCCTGCACACGCCTCTTTTTTGGAATAATTAACACCCGCGCCGCCCCATACTAATGAAAAATACGGGGAGGCAGGACATGATGCAGGTGAATTTTGCAGACCGCACGGCGGAGATGGACGAGCTGCTGGGGGATGAGCGCTGCTTTGACATGACCAGCCGGCTGCTGCGCATCGGCGGGAGAAAGGCCAAGCTGTGGGTGGTCAACGGCTATGCCGACGACGCCGTGCTGGAGCGGATGATCGCCGTGTGGCTGGGAGTGCCGGACTGGAACGGTATGGACACGCTGCAGGACTTTCTGGAGCGTTACGTCAGCATTGCAGACGTCACCACAGAGACGGATCAGCGGAAGATGGCCACGGCGGTGTTTGCCGGAAAGACGCTGCTGATGATCGAGGGCTTTGGCGGCGGCATCCTGCTGGACGCCAAGCAGTTCCCCCTGCGTTCCATTGAGGAGCCGGACGCCAGCAAGGTGCTGCGTGGCAGCCACGACGGCTTCGGGGAGAGTCTCATGCAGAATGCTGCCCTGCTGCGCCGCCGCATCCGCCACCCCGGCCTGACGCTGGAGCCCCGCCAGATCGGCGGCCGGACGGCTATGGATGTGGCCATCTGCTATCTGGAGGGCAAGGCCGACGAAAAACTCATTTCGGAGCTGCGGCAGAAGCTGACCAAAATAGACGCCCGCTCCCTCTCTATGGGACAGGAGAGCGTGGCGGAATGCCTGTCGCCGCGGCAGTGGTACAATCCCTTTCCCAAGGTGCGCTACACCGAGCGGCCCGACGTGGCGGCGGCCTGCCTCATGGAGGGCGACGTGCTGCTGATGCTGGATAACTCCGCCTCGGCCATGATCCTGCCCACCACCATCTGGAGCTTTGCCGAGGAGATCAACGACTACTATTTCCCGCCCCTCATTGGGTCCTATCTGCGCATCCTGCGCCTGGTGGTGCTGCTGCTGACGCTGTTCATCACGCCTCTCTGGTACCTGCTGGTAAACAACCCTGACCGCCTGCCGGAGGGCATGAGCTTCCTGCTGGTGGAGGGAGACTACGCCGTGCCCCTCATTTTGCAGCTATTGCTGGTGGAGTTCATCATCGACATTCTGAAGCTGGCGTCGCTGAACACGCCCAACTCCCTGAGCACGGCCTTCAGCATGCTGGGTGCGCTGATATTGGGCGATTTTGCCGTGCAGTCGAGGTGGCTGGTGCCGGAGGTGCTGGTGTATATGGCCTTTGTGGCAGTGGCCAGCTACACCCAGCACAGCTATGAGATGGGCTTTGCCTGCAAGCTCTGCCGGGTGCTGCTGCTGGGCCTCATCTGGCTTTTGGGCTGGTGGGGCTTCGGCCTGGGTGTGGCGGTGATCCTGGTGCTTATTGCCACCACCAAGCCGCTGATCGGCCGTGGGTATCTCTATCCCCTGATCCCCTTTAACGGCAAGGCATTGGCCGCCATTCTCCGCCGCCGCCCCATCAGCCGGGAGAACACATAAAAAATGTGGGATTTCAAAGCGCTCTGCTTGCACAGCGGGGCGCTTTGTGCTATGCTTAATGTGTCAAATTATGTACGGGGGAGGGATATCATGGCCGAGCTGCGTAACAAGCGGCTGTTTCTGCTGGATATGGACGGCACCATCTATCTGGATGAGCAGCTGTTTGACGGCGTGAAGGAGTTTCTCGCCCATGTCCGCAACCTCGGCGGCCGGTATCTGTTCCTGACCAACAACTCCTCCCGGGGCGTAGAGGGCTACATCGAAAAGATGGGCCGCCTGGGCATCGAGACCACACAGGACGACTTCCTCACCTCTGTGGACGCCACCGTTCGCCACCTGCGCAAAAATCTCCCCGGGAAGCGGTGCTATGTGTTCGGCACCCGCTCCTTCTGCAGCCAGCTGGAGTCGGCGGACATTCCGGTGACGACGGACCGGGAGGACAGTGTGGACGTGCTGCTGTGCGGCTTCGATACGGAGCTGACCTTTCAGAAGCTGGAGGACGCCTGCATCCTCTTGAATCGCGGCGTGGACTGGATCGCCACCAACCCGGACTGGGTGTGTCCCACCTGGTACGGCAGCGTGCCGGACTGCGGCAGCGTGTGCGCCATGCTGACCCGGGCCACAGGCCGGGAGCCCACGGTCATCGGCAAGCCGAGACCGGCCATGGTGGAGCTGGCGCTGGAGCGGACGGGCTTCACGGCGGAGCAGGCCGTCATCATCGGCGACCGGCTCTACACCGACGTGGCCTGCGGCGTCAACGCCGGCATCGACAGCATCTTCGTCCTCTCCGGAGAGGGCGTCATGGAGGACATCGAAAAGTATCAGATCACCCCCACATGGGTGTTTCAGAATATCGAGAAAGTATGGGAGGAACTGCGATGAAACCGTTGAAACTCAACTACAAACGCACCGCGCTGATCGGCTTTGCCTTCTTCGGCATCCTGCTTCTGTGGCAGGTGTACGACTCCTGGTGCCCCACCTTTCTGACCGACATCTTTGCCCGCAACATCTATGAGATGTCCTCGGCGGAGCTGAAGGCCAGCGACCCGGAGAAGATCCTCAACGTCCAGTGGATCGTGGGCATCATCATGGCCTGCGACAACCTGGCCGCGCTGATCCTGCTGCCCATCTTCGGCAACCTCTCCGACAAGACCAGGACCCCCATCGGCAAGCGTATGCCCTACATCCTGGTGGGCACCTTCGTCTCCGCCGTGGCCTTCCCCTTCATCCCTCTGTTCTTCCACTACAACAACGTGGCCGGCATGATCGCCATGATGGCCATCGTGCTCATATTCATGATGATGTACCGCAACCCCGCCGTGGCGCTGATGCCCGACATCACCCCCAAGCCCCTGCGGGCCAAGGCCAACGGCATCATCAACATCATGGGCTATTTCGGCGGCGCCTTTGCCACCGTGCTGGGCCTTGCCTTCGTGCTGTCCCACTACATCAACGCCCCCGTGGCTGAACGCAGCATCTGGACCATCGAGCTGCCCTTTATCATCGCCTCCGTGCTGATGGTGATCTCCGCTCTGGTGCTGTTCAAGACCATCCGGGAGAACGAGCTGGCCGAGGAGCTGAAGGACGAGATGGCGCTGGGCGAGCAGCTGGCCGCCGTGGAGACCCCCATTGACGACGACAAGCCCATGTCCAAGGCCAACCGCCGCATGCTGCTGGCCATCCTGGGCGCCGAGTTCCTGTGGTTCATGTCCGACAACGCCCTGGGCACCTACGTGGGCAACTACGTCATCTACTATCTGAACGCCGCCTCCAGCGCCACCATGATCCTGACGATCCTGGGCGGCCTTGCCTCCGTGGTGGGCTTCGCCATCGCCGGCGGCATCGCGGATAAGATTGGCCGCAAGTGGACCATCGCCATGGGCCTGATGATCACCTTCCTGGGGCTGATCGTCATGTGCTTCGTCGTGCCCACCGGCCAGGTGGCCGCAGGCGCCGCCCACGGCGAGTTCACCTTCCCCACCCTGCTCTACGTGGTCTGGGTGCTCAAGGGCTTCGGCATGGCGCTGGTGCACAACTGCTCCTTCCCCATGGTGGTGGAGCTGTGCTCGGCCAGGAAGATCGGCAAGTTCACCGGCTACTACTACGCGGCCAGCATGTCCGCCCAGACGGTCACCCCCGTGCTGCTGGGCCTGGTGCTGCGGGCGGCCAACGCCTGGCGCGCCCTGCCGGTCTACGCCTGCATCCTGACCCTGCTCAGCTGCACGGTCTTCACCGCCTTTGTCAAGAACATCCGGGCCAAAAAGGTGGCCAACGTCACCGGCCTGGAGGCCCTTGGCGGCGACGATTGAGGATAAGCCATGTGGTATCTGTATATTGCGTTGATTTTACTGATCCTGCTGGTGCTCTTTGAGCTGTATCTGCTGTCCCTGCGGTGCCGGCACGGTCATCCCGACTGGAAATACCTGCGCCTCTGGCGCTATGCCCACCGGGGCTATCACGATAAGCCTGCCATCCCGGAGAACTCCATGGCGGCCTTCCGCCGCGCGGTGGAAAACCGCTTCGGCGCGGAGCTGGACGTGCATCTCATGAAGGACGGCAATCTGGCCGTGATCCACGACAGCAGCCTCAAGCGCACCGCCGGAGTGGATGTGGCCGTGGAGGATCTGACAGCGGAGGAGCTGAAGCAGTACCGCCTGGAGGGCACCGATGAGCAAATCCCCCTGCTGGAGGAGGTGCTGGCCCTATTCGAGGATCAGACGCCATTGGTGGTGGAGCTGAAGGCGGAGCGGGGCAACTACAACGAGCTGGCTGCCGCTACCGTGGCCATGCTGGACAAGTACCGGGTGCGCTACTGCATCGAGTCCTTCGACTACCGCTGCCTGCGCTGGCTGCGCAAGCACCGTCCGGAGATCGTCCGGGGACAGCTCAGCGAGCAGTTCCTGCGGCATAACGACGCCAAGTATCTCAGCGCCATCGCGCGGTTTATCCTGGGCAACATGCTGATGAACTTCCAGGCTGTGCCCGATTTTGTCGCCTACCGGTTCTCCGACCGGAAGTGCCTCAGCGTGCGCCTGTGCCGCAGGCTCTACAAGGTGCAGGAGGTCAACTGGACCATTACCAATACGGCGCAGATGACCGAGGCGGAGAAGGACGGGAATCTGGTCATCTTTGAACGCTTTGACCCAAGAGGAGAAAAAGCATGAGAGTCATCACCGGGTCTGCCAGAGGCAGACGTCTGAAGGAGCTGGAGGGTATGGAGACCCGCCCCACCACCGACAAGGTGAAGGAGGGCATGTTCTCCATCATCCAGTTCGACATCGAGGGCCGGCGGGTGCTGGACCTGTTTGCCGGCACGGGCCAGCTGGGCATCGAGGCCCTGAGCCGCGGCGCTGCCGAGTGCGTTTTTGTGGACCGACGCGCCGACGCCGTGGAGCTGATCCGGGAAAACGTGAAGCTCTGCCAGCTGGAGGAGAACGCCCGGATCCGGAAGGGCGACTCCCTGGCCTACCTGCGCAGCGGTGAGAAGTTCGATCTCATCTTTCTCGACCCGCCCTATGCCTCGGATCTGCTGGATCAGGCGCTGGAGGCCATCACGAGGTTTGACATTTGCCGCCAGCATGGTATAATTGTGGCGGAAAGCGCGGCGGAGCATATGCTGCCTCCGGTGCAGCCGCCCTACCGGCTGTATCGGGAGTACCGCTACGGAAAGATCAAGCTGACGGTGTATCATCGCAGCGGAAACGAGGACGATGAATGAGTATCGCTATTTACCCCGGCAGCTTTGACCCCATCACCCTGGGCCATCTGGACGTGATCCGCCGCGCGGCCGCCTGCTTCGACAAGGTGATTGTGTGCGTCATGGTGAACGCGGAGAAGAAATCCCCCATGTTTACCGCCGAGCAGCGTGTGGCGCTGATCCGGGCCTCGGTCGCGGAGATCGACAACGTGGAGGTGGAGGCCTTCAGCGGCCTGCTGGCGGGCTATGCCGTGTCCAAGGGCGCCCATGTGCTGGTCAAGGGTGTGCGCAATGCCACCGATTTTGATCAGGAATACCAGATGGCCGCCATCAACCGCGGCATCTGCCCGGGACTGGAGACGGTTTTGCTGCCGTCCAGTCCGGCCTATCAGCATTTCAGCAGCACCATGGTTCGCGAAATGATCAAGTACGGACAGCCGATGGAAAAGTATGTGCCCGCCCCGGTGGCGGAGGAAATAAAGAGAAAGGAAAGGGCTTAAAGATGGAAGAGAAAGACGTACAGCGTTTGCTGGATATGCTTTACAGCATCATTGATGAAGCCAAAGGCGCAACCTTCAGCCCCGACAAATGTGTGGTCAACCGGGATGAGGTACTGGATCTGCTGGACGAGATCAAGAGCAAGCTGCCGCTGGAGCTGAAGAAGGCTCAGGAGCTGATCCGCGCCAGGGAGGAGTATGTGGGCGCCGCCAAAAAGGAAGTGGAGAAAATGCTCCGCCAGGCGGAGACCGACGCCAAGAACATCGTCTCCGACAGCGAGACGCTGCAGCAGGCCCGCCAGAAGAGCACCGAGATCATCCGCCGCGCCGAGGAGCGCAGCCGTGAGCTCTATGCCGCCGCCAACAGCTACACCGAGGACGCGCTGCGCCGCACCGAGGAGGCCATCCAGATGGCACTGAAAGAGGTGCAGGACTCCCGGGGCCGGTTCCGTGCCGTCTCTGCCGAGAAGATGCAGGAGCAGCGCCAGAAGCTGAACCGCAAGGAAAACGAGAAAGAGTAAAAACGCTGAAATTTTAGCCTAATATTTGTGCAATATGCCCATTCTCCCTGCGAGTTGCTTTGCCTCTTGAGCCGGAGAGTGGATATCTTGTGGATTCTGCAGCGCAGCAGGCACTATATATAGTGCCTGCTGCTTCTTTTTGTGCACGAGATAGAACATGCGTTTCAAAAACTGACGAAAAACGGGACGAAAAACGAAGAAAAACGGAGAAAAAGGAACACAACCGGATAAAAAAAGTTCTTGCATTTGACGGGGAAATTATGTATACTCAACCTACCAGGTGGGGAATTGTGGGGGTAGTGCCCCTATTTGTGGGGAACATTCCCACAAAATGCCCCATAATCCGATCCGCACACGAGGGAGGTGACAGGCGTGACCGGGCAGTATGCGCACAATATCGACGCCAAGGGCCGCCTGTTTATCCCGGCGAAGCTGCGGGAGGAGCTGGGCAGCACCTTCCATGTGATTGCAGGTCAGGATCACTGCCTGTACATCTTTTCCGAGAGCAAATGGAACGCCTGGATGGAGCAGTTGAGCACCAAGACCTACAGCGAGATCAAGTCGCTGCGCTCCGTGTTTGCCAACGCCGCGGACTGCGAGCCCGACAGTCAGGGCCGCATCCTGATCCCCGCCCGCCTGCGTGACTGGGCCGACCTGACCAAGGAGGTCACGGTCATCGGCAGCTTTGACCGGGTGGAGATCTGGAACGCCAAACGCTGGGCCGAGATGGAGGAGGAGGCCTTCTCCACCGGCGCTCTGGAGGCGGCCATGGAGTCCATGGGTCTGTAAGCCATGGATTTCGAGGCGTTTCGCCCCAACGGGGCGGAGGATATGGTCTTTGGCCACAAGCCGGTGCTGCTGGACGAGTGTCTGACGGCATTGGATATAAAACCGGACGGATGTTATGTCGACGGCACCCTGGGCCGCGCGGGGCATTCTCTGGAGATCGTGCGGCGGCTGACCACGGGACGGCTCATCGGCATCGACCGGGACGAGGCGGCGCTGGACGCCGCAAAGGAGCGGCTGGCGCCCTACATGGACCGGGTGAGGCTTGTCCACAGCAACTTTGACCGGCTGGGTGAGATCCTGCGCCAGCTGATGCCGGACGGCGTGGACGGCATGCTGTTTGACCTGGGCGTGTCCTCTCCGCAGCTGGACGATGCCGGACGGGGCTTTTCCTATATGCATGACGCGCCGCTGGATATGCGCATGGACCGCACCTCTGACCTGACCGCCCGGGAGGTGGTCAACAGCTGGAGCTATGAGGAGCTGCGGCGCATCCTGTTTGAATACGGCGAGGAGCGCTATGCCCCCGCCATTGCCTCCGCCATCTGCCGCCGGCGTGAAGAGAGAGAGATAGAGACCACGCTGGAGCTGGCGGAGCTGATCCGCAGCGCCATGCCCGCCAAGGCTCTGCGGGAGAAGCAGCACCCCGCCAAGCGGAGCTTTCAGGCCATTCGCATCGCCGTCAACGGCGAGCTGGACGCTCTGCCCCCCATGCTGCGCGCCGCAGCCGACGGACTGAAAACCGGCGGGCGGCTGGCGGTGATTTCCTTCCATTCCCTGGAGGACCGCATCATCAAACGCACCATGCAGGAGTTGGCCACCGGCTGCACCTGTCCGCCGGAGTTCCCGGTGTGCGTGTGCGGCAAGAAGCCCAAAATGAAGCTCGTCACCCGCAAGCCGGTGGTTTCCGGCCCGGCGGAGCTGGCGTATAACCCCCGCGCCCGCAGCGCCAAGCTGCGCGTGGCAGAGAAACTATAGAGAAAGGAGGCTCCCGACGATGGCTGATCCGCGCAGGAGACCCGGCACAATGACAAACGGCAGCCTGGCGTACGATCTGGACGCCCTGGTTCGGGAGCATAACCTGGAGGAGGCCGGCAAGGTTTATGAGCATGAACGCGAGGCCCGCCGACCCCGTCCCCAGCCCCGCCGTCAGGCACAGGCACAGCCCCGGCCCAAGGCATCCCCGTTGATGGTAGGCGGCATTGTGATTCTGGCGGCCATGGTCATGGCTCTTATCATGGGCTATGTCCGGCTGACCACCATTTCCGGCAATGTTTCCCAGCTTAAGAATGAGCTGGCCGTGCTCAATGACGAGCATGTTTCCCTTCTGACCCGTTACGAGCAGACCTTCGACCTTGCCACCATCAAGGAGACGGCGGAGGCGGCCGGCATGAGCAAGCCCACCAGCGCCCAGATTGAGTATGTGGACCTGTCCGGCTCGGATGTGGCGGTGGTCTATCAGGCCAGCAGCGACGGCGTGCTGGGTGACTTCTTCCACCGTGTAGGCGACGGCCTTGAGGCCCTGGTGGAATATTTCCGATAATGCGGCCCATATAGTGGGACGTATCATCCGACAACTATGAAAACGATGAAAGGAGTAAGAAGGGGACTTCTTGCTCCTTCGTTGGTATAATGCAATTGTTGCATGCGGCGGCGCAGACCGCTGAAAGGAGAAAAAATGGCCAATTTCGGCAATCGAAAAAGCGAAAACAGCCGCCGCGCCAACCGGACGATCCAGCTGCGGACCTTCGTCCTGATGCTGGTTCTGGGCGTGGCCATGTTCCTGCCGCTGTTCGGCAAGCTGTATCAGCTGCAGATCAAGCGGCATGAAGAACTGCAGAAGCTGGCGGTGAGCCAGCAGACCCGCAGCACCGTGGTGTCCGCCTCCCGCGGAACGATTTATGACCGCAACGGCAACATCCTGGCCATCTCCGCCTCCGCCGAGACCGTGTTCCTCTCGCCCAAGGAGATCAGCGACACGCTGAAGGCCAGCGATAAGGCCACCGGCGAGAAGGATAAGGTGACGTGGACCAAGGACTCTCTGGCCGCCGATCTGGCGGAGATTCTGGACGTGAACGAGGAGTCCATCCGCAAGCGTATGGATCGCACCGAATCCCAGTACGAGGTCATCAAACTGCGGGCTGACGAGGAAGTGGCCAACAAGGTGCGCCGGTACATCAACGACAACAAGGTGCGGGGCGTCTATCTGGTGACGGATTCCAAGCGCTACTACCCTTACGGCGATCTGGCCTGCCACATCATCGGCTTCGTGGGCAATGACAACACGGGACTGTACGGTCTGGAGGCCCGGTACGAAAAGGAGCTGGAGGGCAAAACCGGTCTGGTGATCACCGCCAAGGACAACACCGGCAACGACATGCTCTATGAGTATGAGCAGTATTTTGCCCCGGAAAACGGCCACTCTCTGGTGTTGACAGTGGACACCACCATCCAGTATTATCTGGAGAAGGCCTTGACTGACATGGTCTATAAGTACGATGTGCAGGAAGGCGGCATGGGCATCATCCTCAACGCCAAGACCGGAGCCGTGCTGGCCATGGCCTCCTACCCCAACTACGACCTGAACCACTTTGCCGACATTCTGGACCCGAAGATGCAGGAGTCTGTGGAGGCCGAGGAGGCTGACCTGGGCGAAATGCAGATGAGACAGTGGTGGAACAAGGCGGTCAACGAGGTCTATGAGCCTGGCTCCACCTCCAAGGTGCTGACGCTGGCCGCCGCCCTGGAGGAGGGTGTGGTGGATATGAATACCACCTTCACCTGTGAGGGCTTTATCAACGTGTCCACCGCCCGCATCAAGTGCTCCGGCCACCACGGCTTTCAGACCTTGGCAGAGACGGCGGCCCACTCCTGCAACCCGGCCTTTATCACCTATGGCCTGCGGTTGGGCAACCAGAAATACTATGAGTACATGCGGAATTTCAATCTGATGAGCGGCTCCGGTGTGGATCTGGACGGGGAGGCTGCCAGCATCTTCCAGCCGGAGGATCAGTTCACCACCCTGGACCTGGCCTGCTACGCCTTTGGCCAGAACTTCAGTGTGACGCCCATCTCCCTGATCTCTGCCCAGGCATCCTGCGTCAACGGCGGCTATCTGCACACGCCCTATGTGGTGGCCCAGGTGCTGGATGAGGACGGCAACGTGATCTGGCAGCACGACGACACCCCCGTGCGACAGGTAGTCAGCGAGGAGACCAGCGCCAAGGTGCGCGAGTGCCTGGAGACTGTGGTGGCCACAGGTACCGGCCGGAACGCCCAGGTGGCCGGCTACCGCATCGGCGGCAAGTCCGGCACCGCCGATAAGCGCGACGCCACAGGCCAGACAAAAGAGGTCATCGTGTCCTTTATGAGCTTTGCTCCGGCAGACGATCCGGAGATCATCATGCTGATCGCACTGGACAGTCCGGGCCGGGATACCGGCACCTATCCCTCCGGCGGCAACATGGTGGCTCCCAGCTGCAGCAAGATCATGTCGGAGATCCTGCCCTATATGGGCATCCAGCCTTCGTATTCCGCTGAAGAGCTCCTGGGCGCCGACACCACCGTGCCCAACGTTGTAGATCTTTCTGTGGAAGAGGCGCAGAAGAAGCTGGAGGATCGCGGCTTCAGCAGCCGCATAGTGGGCGAGGGCGACGTCATTACCGATCAGACGCCGGTGGGCGGATCCATCATCCCGGGCAAGTCCGTGGTAGTGCTGTACGCCGGCGAGGAGAAGCCCGACACCATGTGCATCGTGCCCAACCTGTTGGGCAATTCCCCGGCGGAGGCCAACACCGCCGCCACCAACGCCGGATTGCTGATCCGCTTTTCCGGCACCACCGGCAGCGGCAGCACCAGCGTCCGCGTCATCAGTCAGTCGGAGGAGCCGGGCGCGGAGCTGCCGGCGGGCACTGTCATTACGGTGCAGCTGGGCGACACCAACGTGCCGGATTAACGGTATCATCCGCAAAAACGGCGCATATGATTTGAGACAGCGCCTCCGGGCGCGGCCATACAAAGGAGCGGCCTTACGGGCCGGAAGGGAAAATCCGGCAAGGGAGATGCTCCGATGCAGCTATCTGATCTGTTGGAGGGGATGGAGATTCTTTCCCTCCGCGCTGACGGCACCAAGGAGATCACCGGGATCAGCTATGACTCCCGGGACGTGGAACCGGGCCACGCCTTTGTGGCCATTTCCGGCACAGAGACCGACGGCCGCCTTTTCGTCGACGAGGCCATGGAACGGGGCGCCGCCTGCGTGATCTGTGAGGAGCCGCTGGACGGCATTCCCTGCGCGGTGGTACCGTCGGCCCGGCGGGCTCTGGCGGTGGCCAGCGCCAACTGGTACGGCCATCCCGCCCGTGAGCTGACGGTGGTGGGCATTACCGGCACCAACGGGAAAACCAGCACAAGCTACTATACCAAGCATATTCTGGAGCGTGCCCTGGGCGCAGGGGTTGGCCTGGTGGGCACCATACAGAACATGGTGGGCAACGAGATCCTGCCCGCCGGACGCACCACCCCGGAATCCGCCGATCTGCAGGCGCTGCTGCGCCACATGGCGGACGCCGGATGCACTCACGCGGTGATGGAGGTGTCCAGCCACGCTCTGGCGCTGGACCGGGTGTACGGCATCCCCTTCGCAGTGGGGATCTTCACCAATCTGACCCAGGACCATCTGGACTTTCACCGCACCATGGAGGCCTACTGCGACGCCAAGGCCCTGCTGTTTGAGCAGTGTGAGACCGGCGTGTGCAACAGCGACGATCCCTGGCGGGAGCGGCTGCTGCGCAGCGCCACCTGCCGCACCGTCTTTTACGGGCTGGACAGTCCGGCGGATCTCCGGGCGGAAAACGTCTGCCTCTCCGGCTCCGGCGTGACCTATGACGCCGTAGGGGAGGGAGAGCGCGTCAGCGTCTGGGCGGCAACACCGGGCCGCTTTACCGTGTACAACACCCTGGCGGCTCTGGCTGCCGGACGGGAGCTGGGCGTACCTCTGGCGGACGGCGCGGAGGCTCTGCGCAGCGCCTTACCCGTGCGGGGGCGTCTGGAACCGGTGCCCACCCACGGCAGACCCTTCCATGTGCTCATCGACTATGCTCACACGCCGGACGCCCTGGAAAATGTACTGACGGCGGTGCGGAGCTTTGCACCCGGCCGCGTGGTGGCCCTGTTCGGCTGCGGCGGCGACCGGGATCGCACCAAACGGCCGCAAATGGGCGCCATAGCCGCCCAACTGGCGGATTTCTCCGTGGTCACCAGCGACAATCCCCGCACCGAGGAGCCGGCTGCCATCATCCGCGACATTCTGACGGGGATGGAGGGCTGCGACAGCTTTGAGGTGGTGGAGGATCGGATCGAGGCCATTCACTACGCCCTGTCCCATGCCCGGACGGGTGACGTGATCGTGCTGTGCGGCAAGGGGCACGAGGACTACCAGATCATCGGCCACGCCAAGCGGCATCTGGACGAGCGGGAGATTGTGGAGGCCTTTTTTAAGGGAAAATAACACAGGAAACAGCGCCCCGCAGGGGGCGGGAGGAGAAAAAATATGAGCGATTTACTGACGTTGATCCTGACGCTGGTCGTCAGCTTTGCGGTAACAGCCGCAGCCGGCAAGCTGCTGATCCCCATGCTGGTGAAGCTGAAATGCGGCCAGAGCATCAAGGAGATCGGCCCCACCTGGCACATGAACAAGCAGGGCATCCCCACCATGGGTGGGCTGATGTTCATCATCGGCATCGGTGTTGCCATTCTGATCTTCGGCTGGAAGGGAATGCTGGCGGAAAATTTTGCCCACCTGTACGTGTTCCTGTTTTCGCTGGTGTTCGGCATCATCGGCTACATTGACGACTATCAGAAGGTGAAGCATCACCATAACACCGGTCTCACCTCCCTGCAGAAGTTCCTGCTGCAGCTGGCGGCGGCGGTGGCCTTTCTGTGCCTGATGCGCTATGAGCATCTGTTGAGCCCCAACCTGTATATCCCGTTTTTTAACACCCACATCGTGCTGAACTGGGTGGTCTACATGATTCTGGCCGCCTTCATCATTGTTGGCACGGTCAACGCGGTCAACATCACCGACGGCCTGGATGGACTCAGCTCCTCTGTTACGGTGCCGGTAGCCATCTTCTTCGCCGTGATCGGCTATCACTGGGGCACGGACTACCTGCAGCTGAGCGTGTTCGGCGCGGCTCTGCTGGGCGGTCTGCTGGGCTTCCTGCTCTATAACCACTATCCCGCCAAGGTCTTCATGGGCGACACCGGCTCGCTGTTCCTGGGCGGCGCCGTGGCGGCCCTGGCCTTTGCCTACGATATGCCGCTGGTGCTGATTCTGGTGGGTATCGTCTATATCTGCGAGACCATGAGCGATATCATTCAGGTGGGCTACTTTAAGCTGACCCACGGAAAGCGCGTGTTCAAGATGGCCCCGCTGCACCACCACTTTGAGATGTGCGGCTGGAAGGAGACCAAGATCGTGGCCGTATTCACCGCGGTGAGCGTGATCTTCTGCGTCCTGGCTTATCTGGGCGTCATGGACCGCTTTAACATCTGATGGATATCGCCAAACCGGAAAGGAGGGAAAGGGATGACACGTGAGGAATACCGCGCGGAAAAAGAGCGCCGGGCACGGGAAAAGCTCCGGCTGAAGCGGGCACAGGAGACGGAACAGGCCACGCTGAAGGCCGCCAAGGGCCGGATGGACATCCCGTTCCTGCTGCTGACGCTGCTGCTGACCGCCATCGGCCTTGTGATGGTGTTCTCCGCCAGTTTTCCTTCGGCCTATGCCGAAAATGGCGATCCTGCCTATTATTTCAAGCGGCAGGCCATCTTTGCCGTCGTCGGCGTAGCGGCCATGCTCGCCATCAGCAAATTCACCTACCAGCGCTGGCGCGGCGCCGCCAAGATCCTGCTGGGCTTCTCCGTGTTTCTGCTGATTCTGGTTATCATTCCCCATGTGGGCGTCACCGTCAACAACGCCACCCGCTGGCTGGGAATACCCGGCGTTTTTACCTTCCAGCCCTCCGAAATCGCCAAGCTGGGCGTCATCGTCTTTTTTGCCGACAGCATCTCCAAAAAGCGGGACAAGATGCGCACCTGGCGCTACGGCATCTGGCCGTATCTGGCGGTGCTGGGCATGATCTCCGTCCTGATGCTGCTGGAGCCCCACCTGTCCGGCACCATTCTCATCGTGGGCACCGGCGTGGCCATGATGATCGTGGGCGGCATCCGCGCCTGGATCGCCGGCGTTGGCCTGGGCGGCGGCGCGGTGGCTGCGTTTCTCTACGTAAAGCTGGTGGAGAAAGGCGTGATCTCCTATGGCTCCAGCCGAATCGCCATGTGGCACAACCCCTGGCTGGACGCCGGCGACGAGGGCTATCAGATGGTGCAGAGCCTCATCGCCATCGGCTCCGGCGGACTGCTGGGCGTTGGCCTGGGCAAGAGCCGCCAGAAGTTCCTGTACCTGCCGGAGGAGCACAACGACTGTATCTTTGCCATCGTCTGCGAGGAGCTGGGCCTTATCGGCGCCTGCGTCATCATGCTGATCTTCGCCCTGCTCATCATCCGCGGCTTCTGGATCGCCCTCCACGCAAGAGATCGCTTCGGCGCATTGCTGGTGGTGGGCATCACCACCCACATTGCCCTGCAGACCTTTTTGAACATCGCCGTGGTCAGCGGCCTTGTGCCGGCCACCGGCATCTCCCTGCCGTTTTTCAGCTACGGCGGCACGGCGCTGGCGCTGCAGCTTTTTGAAATGGGCATCGTGCTCAGCGTATCGAGACAAATCCCCGCACCGAAAAACGGATAGCGGCATTTCCCCAAGGCGGGAGGATAAACTATGAACGTGATTTTCACCTGCGGCGGCACGGCGGGCCATGTGAACCCGGCGCTGGCGCTGGCAGGCTATATGAAGGAAAAGAAGCCCGGCATCAACATTTTGTTCGTTGGTACGCCGGGCGGCATGGAGCGCGCTCTGGTGGAGAAGCAGGGCTATGCCTTCCGCGGCGTGGAGGTCTCCGGCTTTCGCCGCTCCCTCAGCGGCAGCGCCCTGCGGGACAATCTGCGCTCGGTGAAAAACCTCATTACCTCGCCCCGTCAGGCGAAGGCCATCCTGCGGGAGTTCCGCCCCGATCTGGTGGTGGGTACCGGCGGCTACGCCAGCTATCCCATGGTGCGCTGCGCGGCCAAAGCGGGGGTTCCCACGGCGGTCCACGAGTCCAACATGGTGCCCGGCCTCACCACCAGGCAGCTGGAGGGCTACGCCGACCGGATCATGGTGGGCTTTGAGGAGTGCCGCCAGCACTACCGCCACCCCGAGAAGATCGCCGTCACCGGTACGCCGGTGCGGGGCGACTTCTTTGAGCTGACCCGGGCCCAGGCCCGGCAGAAGCTGGGGCTTACCGACGACCGCCCGCTGGTTGCCTCCTTCTGGGGCAGCCTGGGCGCCCGGGATATGAACGCCAAAATGGTGGATTTCTTCGCCCGGGAGCAGGCGGACGGCGAGCCCTTCCACCACATCCACGCCGTTGGCAGCAGCGGCTGGGAGACCATGAAACAGGCTCTTTCCGCCCGGGGACTGGACAAGTGTCCGTCTCTGGACGTGCGGGAGTATATTTATGACATGGCGGTGGTCATGCGCGCGGCGGATCTGGTGATCTGCCGGGCCGGCGCCTCCACCGTCAGCGAGATCACGGCCCTGGCCGTTCCGGCCATCATCGTGCCCTCACCCTACGTGACCAACAACCACCAGGAGAAGAATGCCCGGATCCTGGAAAAGCACGGCGGCGCCCGGATCCTGCTGGAGACGGAGTGCTCCGGCAACGATCTGTACGAGGCTGCCCGCGAGATCCTGTCCGATCCCGCCCTCCGCGTCTCCATGAGCCGCGGCATGAGCGAGCTGGGGATCCTGGACGCCACCGAGCGTATTTATAACACGGTGATGGCGCTGGTAAAGTAAACACATCTGCCGCGTCCCTGCATAGAATGGCTTGAAAAAGCGATGAAAGGCGGGGCGTGGGATGAAAGTGATCGCGGTGGAGGGCGGCAGGCCGCTTCGGGGAGAGCTGACGGTGCAGAGCGCCAAAAACAGCGTGCTGCCGATCCTGGCGGCCTGTGTTTTGTGCGGAGACGTCTGCGTGATCGAGAACTGCCCCCGGCTGGAGGACGTAGAGGCCAGCGCGGCCATTCTGCGGCACCTGGGCTGCCGGGTGCGCCGGGTGGGCGAGGATCTGGAGGTGGACAGCAGCGGCCTTTGCCGCTGGGACATCCCGGATGACCTTATGCGGCGCATGCGCTCCTCTGTCATATTCCTCGGCGCCGTGCTGGCCCGGTGCGGCCGGGCGGAGTTGAGCTATCCCGGCGGCTGCGAGCTGGGCCCGCGGCCCATCGACCTGCATTTGAGTGCCCTGCGCACCCTGGGCGCCCGGATCGACGAGTGCGGCGGCATGATGCGCTGCCGCAGCGGCGGTCTGCGAGGTGCGGAGATCGTACTGAGCCTGCCCAGTGTGGGCGCTACGGAGAACGCCATGCTGGCCGCCTGCGGCGCAGCAGGCGTCACCGTGATCTCCAACGCGGCGCGGGAGCCGGAGATCACGGACCTCCAAGCATTCCTGCGCAAAATGGGTGTCAATGTCCGTGGCGCGGGCACCTCCACGGTGATCGTGGAGGGCTGCCGGAATTTCCACGGCTGCCGCCACCGCTGCATCGGCGACCGGATCGCCGCTGCTACATATCTCTCTGCTGTGGCCGCCACCGGCGGCGACGTCACGCTCAAGGGCGTGGACTACCGCCACCTCTCCACAGTGACAACGGCGCTGAGCCAGGCGGGCTGCCGCATCAGCAGCGCAGCCGGACATATCCGCCTCCAGAGCGGAGGACAGCTGCGGGGCATCTGTCCCGTCCACACCTCCCCTCACCCCGGGTTTCCCACAGATGCCCAGGCGGTGGTGATGGCGGCGCTGCTGCGCTCCAGCGGCACCACCGTATTTGTGGAGAACATGTTTCAGAACCGCTACCGCCATGTGGCGGAGCTGCAGCGCATGGGCGCAAACATCCGGCTGGAAGGCCGCGTGGCAGTGCTGTGCGGCGTGCCGCGTCTGTGCGGCGCCACCGTTCGGTGTACGGACCTGCGGGGCGGAGCGGCGCTGGTGCTGGCCGGTCTGCAGGCCGACGGCATTACGCAGGTGGAGGAGATCCACCACATTAAGCGAGGATACAGCGACCTGACGGGCGACCTGGCCCGGTTAGGCGCGGAGATACGGGAGATCGACAGATAGGAGGATCTCATGGCCAGACGAACGAGAAGAAAACGCAGAAACCGCAGGGGACGGTTCGCCGTCCTCTACCGTCTGCTGACCTTCGTGGTGATCTGCGGCGCCATTGTGGCGGCGCTGGCCCTGTTTTTCAAGGTGGAGCACATCAAAGTGGATGGCAGCACCCGCTACACCCCGGAGGAAGTGATCGCCGCCAGCGGTGTGAAGATCGGCGACAACCTGTTTCTGATGAATAAATACGACGTAGCAGGCCGCATCCGTGACGGCCTGAGCTATGTGGAGTCGGTGCGGATCACCCGGGATCTGCCCAGCACGCTGCACATTGTCATCACCGAGAGCCGCTTCACTGTGGCGGTGGAGCAGGACGGCAAGCTGTGGCTGGTGTCGGGCAGCGGCAAAATCGTGGACACCGCCGAACCGGATCAGAAGGGCGGCGCCACGGTCACGGGCCTTGCGCTGAAGGACCCCCAAATCGGCCGCAGCATCGAGAGCGAGGACGAGACCGTTTGCTCTGCTCTGCTGGAGCTGCTGCATCTGCTGCGCGACAAGGAAATGCTGGGCGATGTGCAGGCCATCCATCTGGAGGACGCCTCCCAGATCACTGTTCGCTATCTGGATCGCTTCGATGTTCTCATCCCGTGGGGAGCAGACATGAACTACAAGCTCAATTACCTGCAAAAGGTGGTGGAGCGTCTGGAGGACAACGAACGGGGCACTATCAACATGATGCAGGAAGGACAGGTCAGCTTTATCCCGGAGTGATTTCCCCAACTTTTTTCAAGGAAATAATCCGGTAATACTTGACCTGCGGAACAATCCGTAATACAATACTATAAACTACTCTATATTGGGGTTACAAGCAGATAATCCGTCTTTGAAATACAAGGGATGGCAGGAGGAACCGTCATGAGTTTTGGATTGGAAACAGGCGTTGAGAACGTTGTCAACATTAAGGTCGTAGGCGTTGGCGGCGCCGGCAACAACGTGGTGAACCGCATGGTTCGCTCCGGCACGAAGAACGTGGAGTTTATTGCCGTCAATACGGACAAGCAGGCGCTGAACGCCTCCAGCGCTACCTATAAAATTCAGATCGGCGAGAAGCTGACCGGCGGCAAGGGCGCCGGCTCCAACCCCGAGGTGGGCCGCAAGGCCGCCGAGGAGAACCGCAACCAGATCGCCAAGGCGCTGGAGAATACCGACATGGTGTTCATCACCGCCGGTATGGGCGGCGGCACCGGCACCGGCGCAGCCCCTGTGGTGGCGGAGATCGCCCGTGAGCAGGGCGTGCTGACGGTGGGCGTGGTCACCAAGCCCTTTGCCTTTGAGGGCCGCCGCCGCATGACCCAGGCCGAGCAGGGCATCGAGGATCTGCAGGGCAAGGTGGACTCCCTGGTCATTATCCCCAACGAGCGTTTGAAGTACGCCACCGATGAAAAGATTACCTTCGCCAACGCCTTTGAGATCGCTGACGACGTGCTGCGCCAGGCCGTGCAGTCCATCTCCGACCTGATCCGCGACACCGGCTTCATCAACCTGGACTTTGCCGACGTGACCGCTGTCATGAAGGACGCCGGCCTTGCCCACATGGGCGTGGGCCGTGCCGCCGGCAAGAACAAGGCCGAGGAGGCCGCGCACATGGCCATTTCCAGCCCCCTGCTGGAGACCTCCATCAACGGCGCCAAGGGCGTGCTGATCAACGTCACCGGCTCCATGGACATCGGTCTGGAGGAAGTGGCCCAGGCTGCCGATCTGGTGCGTCAGGCCGTCCATCCCGACGCATTGAGCATCTTCGGCGCCACCTTCGACGAGTCTCTGGATGATGAGATCCGCGTCACCGTCATCGCCACCGGCTTTGAGGACGACAACAAGCCCGAGACCGAGACGGAGAAGCCCACGCTGGAGCCGCTGGATCCTGTGGCGGAAAACGCCGCTCCCAAGAAGAACGAAACCGACCCGGATTTTGACTCCATTCTCGACATTTTCAAGAATAAGAATTTCTAAATCTTCCAGAACATACCGGACCGCCGCTGCAGCAGCAGCGGCGGTCTTTTGTCAGCTTCTTGCCATTGTTTCCTGTATTTTATGTTCATAAATCGACGCTGTCCGGCGCAAAGTAACGCTGTCGCCGGCGACAAAAATATATTTAAGGGGTGATCCGATGCATGGAACGCGAAAACCATCCCTTCGGCAGCGGAGCGCGGCGCTGCTGCTGGCGATCCTGCTGGGCCTTGTCCTCAGCCCGCGGCAGGTCTGGGCATCCCAAGGAGATACGCGGCAGTTGATTCCCATGGGAACGGCCGTGGGCATCAAGCTCTTCTCCGACGGCGTGATTGTGGTGTCCACGTCCGATCTGAACACCAGCGGAACATCTCCGGCAAAGGACTGCGGCCTGAAGGAAGGAGACCTGATTCTCCGGATCAACAATGAGGAGATCCAGTCAACGGAGCATCTGCAGTCCGTTTTGCAGGAGACCGGCACCGCCCCGGTGACACTGACCGTTCGCCGCGGCGGCACAACCATGGAAAAAAAGACCTGTGCCGTTGAATGTCCGGACGGCGTCTACCGCCTTGGCGTGTGGATCCGTGACAGCATGGCCGGTATCGGCACGCTGACCTTTTACGATCCGGAAACCGGCAGCTATGGGGCGCTGGGTCACGGTATTACCGATGTGGATACTCATGTGCTGATGCCTCTGAGCGCCGGTTCCATCATGGAAACCACAGTTCGAGCGGTGAAAAAGGGCCAGCGCGGTCAGCCGGGTGAGCTGAAGGGCGACTTCTCTTTCCAGCGCGATCTGGGCACCGTATCGGCCAACACCACAGCCGGGATTTTCGGAACCGTATCGGATGAGAGCTTTGCCGGAGACGCGCGTCCGATCCCGGTGGCCAAGGCGGGCGAGGTTCATGTGGGCGAGGCGTCGATTCTCTGCACCGTTTCGGGCGACCGTACCGAGAGTTACCGGGTGGAGATTGTGCGCGTGAGTCCCAACAAGCAGGATATGCGCAACCTGCTGCTTCGTGTCACGGATCAGCGCCTGCTGGACGCTACCGGCGGCATCGTGCAGGGCATGAGCGGCAGTCCCATTATCCAGAACGGCAAGTTTGTGGGCGCCGTGACCCATGTGCTGGTCAACGATCCCACCCAGGGCTATGGGATCCTCATGGAAAATATGCTGAAAATGGCCGGATGACAAAAGGAGGGGCGTGCTGCAGAATGCCGTGCACCCGTCATTCCGAGCCGGTGACCGACGTCACCGGCGTGGGAATCCGTCTTCTCTTTTGGAACAAACGGATTGTACCCCAAGGGTACTTGCCGCCGCAGCCGCTCATGCTTCGCGGGCGTCGGCTGGCGCCACGGCCCCGTTGGGGCCTCGCAATGACGGCGATGGGCATGAGCGGCACGCTCGTCCTATGACCGCATCTCCCGGCGGATTTTGTCGAACGATTATCCGTGAAATTCGACGATATCCGCCGAAAAACGCTGTCCGATTCTGCTACATTATAGCCATGACGAGGGACGAATGCTGATTTGCCGTGGAACGGCGGCAGCGGTGTACGGTCTATTCTGTGAAAGAGGAGATGGGAGCGCATGGATAATAAGTGCAAGGTGATCCTCGCCGACAGCAGCGAGGAGTTTCGCGTTTTGATCCGTCAGGTGTTGGAGGAATCGGGCGATTTCGAGGTGGTCGGCGACACCGGCGATGGGCAGGAGGCCTGGCGCATGGTGGTAGAGCGCCGCCCGGAGCTTCTGGTGACGGATCTGGTGCTGCCGGGTCTGGACGGCTTCGCGCTGCTGCGCCGGTGTGCCGATCTGGGCGAGACCGGGCCGCAGGTTATTGTTACCTCGGCCTTTTGCGGCCGCCAGACGGTAGCCCAGGCGGCGGAGCTGGGGGTGTGGGCATTTCTGCCCAAGCCGGTGAACGGGCCGTCGCTTCTGGATCATATGCGCCGCGCGGTGCGCCCGGAGCCGGCGGCGGAGGAGAGCGTGTCCCCGGCGCTGGAGGCGCAGGTCACAGCCATCATCCACGAGATCGGCGTACCCGCCCACATCAAGGGCTACCAGTATCTGCGGGAGGCCATTCTGATTGCCGTCAGCGATATGGACGTCATCAACGCCGTCACCAAGGTGTTGTACCCGGAGGTGGCGCGCCGGTTCGACACCACCGCCTCCCGGGTGGAGCGCGCCATCCGTCACGCCATCGAGGTGGCCTGGGACCGCGGCGATCTGGAGACGCTGCAAAAGTACTTCGGCTACACCGTCAACTCCGCCAAGGGCAAGCCCACCAATAGTGAATTCATCGCCATGATCGCAGACCGTTTGAGCCTCCAGATGAAGCAAAAGCGGGCGTGAGGACGAGAAAACGGAAGATCAAAATATCCGCAGGCCGGGCCTGCGGATATTATTTTGCAAAAAATATCAAAAAAGTTGAAAAAAGTACCGAAATTGGGCCAAAAGCCCACACATTTTGCGAAATAGTGTGGTATAATTTAATCGCAAATGCAAAAGACATTTGCAATATTCAAATAGAAAAGGAGAAACAGGAAAATGGGAGAAATATTCGGGGAGTATTGGTACTTGTTCGTACTGCCAATCATTGGAGGTTTTATTATTCATCTGATTACGAGCGCAGCTGTTAAGGCTCCCGGTGATGCGCTTCAGATGAAGTTTTCTTCTCTGGGTACGCTCACAGGAAAGACATACAATGAAATCGTGGCAAAATGCGGAGCACCCAATTCCACGTCTGCGACAACCACGGCTGATGGAAAAGTTGTAAAGATTAAGCAATGGATGGCAACGGGCTATCACATTGTCCTGCTTTTCGATCAGAACGACATTTGCCTTGGTGTCAGCAGCGAAACAAAGGTATAAAAATCAGTTAATATATGAAAAAGAGCGGCATCGCCGCTCTTTTTCATGTGTATTTAGTTTATGCGGGCCGAATCGCTGTGCCGATCAGATGCCGGCGCCGATTTACAGCTCCCGTTCCCAATACACGCCACCGTCCAGCGCCTTGAACGTCACCTTGTCCTCCTCCAGCACCAGATAGCCCCGGTGGTCGGTGCCCTTGGGCAGGGCGGGGGAGCCGGGGTTGAGGTAGAGGAAGTCGGGGAACAGGTCGCAGGCGGCGTGATGGGTGTGGCCCGTCAGCAGGATGAAGCCCGGGGCCAGCAGCGGCGGGTGCTCCGGATGCCATACGTGGCCGTGGGTGGCGAACACCGTGCGCTCGCCCAGCTGCAGCAGGATATACTCCGCCATGATGGGGAACTCCAGCACCATCTGGTCCACCTCGGCGTCGCAGTTGCCGCGGACGCACAGAATCTCGTCCCGGCACTCGTTGAGTTTTTCATAGCAGCGCTTGGGGTCATAGCCCTCCGGCAGCGGATTTCGCGGGCCGTGATACAGCAGATCACCCAGCAGCAGAAGCTTGTCCGCGTTCTCCCGCCGGTAGGCCTTCAACAGCTTTTCACACACCGCAGCGCTGCCGTGAAGATCCGAAGCAACCATCCATTTCATCGCAGATACCTCCGTCGTTTTTCTCCATTGTACCACATAGCGCCGCTTTTGTCAGCCATAAACAGCTATCCACATATTGTGGGCGCATATGGCCGAAAACACAACATGTTTGAAAAAGTGGGAAAGTGCGGATTTTGTCGAATGAAATTTGCCATATTCGGACGAAAAACAGTTGAAAACGGAACATTTTTGTGCTAATGTACGACTACATCGATCCGGGCTGAATTGCACGAAAAGAGGGAGCGGACATGGGACGTACATTCGACGTACTGCTGGCGGATCCCGATGAGGAATACTGCCTTTTGATAAAACCGGTCATTGAAAGCACCGGCGAGTTCCGGATGGTCGCCCACACGGACAGCGCGGCCGAGGCCCTGGAGCTGGCGCGCCGGCTGCGGCCGGATGTGGTGATAACAGACGCTGTGCTGAAGGATCGGGACGGCTTTGCGCTGATAGACGATCTGACGGGAATGGTGCCCGGGATTGCCATGGTGACGGGGCACTGCCGGCAAAGCGTACTGCTGGAAGTGATCCGACGGGAGATCCGCCTGTTCCTGCCGAAGCCATATCAGGAAGACGCGCTTCTGGCACTGCTGCGCCGCGCCTGCTGCGGAGCGGCGGAATATCGCGCGCCGGCTCATTGGGAGACCTGCGTGACCCGTGCCCTGCACACGGTTGGCGTACCCGCCCATATCAAGGGCTACCCCTATGTGCGCCGTGCCATTCTGATGGTGATGGAGCGTCCGGAGCTGTGCCACGCGCTGACCAAGGAGCTGTACCCCGCTCTGGCCAGGCAGTTCGGCACCACACCCTCCTGCGTGGAGCGCTCCATCCGCAGTGCCGTGGACGCGGCGTGGATGCGGGGAGATCCGGAGATCCAGCGGGGCTATTTCACTGTGGACAAGCCCAGCAACGGTTCGTTCATCGCCGCCCTGGCGGAAAAGCTGCGGGGCGAGCGGGAAAACACGGTAGCGTAATCGGCAAAATATAGAAAAGCCGCCCGGCCGGGCGGCTTTTTCAAGAAAGCGGCGTCAAATCACACCATCAAACAGCGTCCAGGGATAGGCGGCGGGCGGCGGGCAGGTGACGTCCACGCTCTTGCCGGTAACGGGATGGGCAAAGGCCAGATGATACGACCACAGAGCGGCAGTGCAGGCGGGATCCTTGCTGCCGTAGCGGATGTCGCCCAGCAGAGGAAGACCGCGGGAGGAGAACTGCACCCGGATCTGATGGGTGCGCCCGGTGCGGAGCCGGACGCGGACAAGGGACAGCGTGTCGGTTCGGCCCAATTCCCGGTAGTCCAGCGATGCCTCCCGGACACCCTTGCGCATGCGCCCCACCACATAGCTCTTGTTATGGGCGGCGTCACGGAACAGCAGGTCGGTGAGAGTGGCCTCCGGCTGGGCCGGATGGCCCCGCAGCACCGCCAGATACTCCTTGGTGACCCGGTGCTCCCGCACGGCCTCGGTGAGGCGGCCGGTGATCTCCCGGCGCCGGGAGAAAACCATCACGCCGCCTACGATCTTATCCAGCCGGTGCACGGTGTAAATCTGCGTGTCCTGCCCCAGCGCGGCGTAGTGTTCCCGCAGCAGAGCGGGCATGGATGCGCCGCTTTCGCTCTCTTCACTCAATACGCCCACGGGCTTTACGGCCACTGTCAGGTATTTGTCCTCATAGAGAATGGTCACGTCCGGCATGAAGTGCTCCTTTCGCGAAATACTGCCATCCCGAAACCCGGGATGGCAGTATGTTTTATCTTGTTCTGCCGTGATAGCGTCTGCTGCCGCCGCGCTGTTTGCCCCGGAGAACGAGGCGGAGCCAGATGATCAGCAGCACAACGCAAACGGCCAGCAGGATCAGGCCCAGCTTCACGTTGCTGTGGGAGACGTACTGCTCCACCATCCGGCGGGCCTCCAGAAAGCGGGACATGGGCACGCCGGCAGCCGCCAGCAGCGGCACCTTGGCGTACTCCTCGCCGCGGTAATAGATGGTCACGGTGCCCAGCTTCTGACCGGCCTTGACGGGGGCGTCCACGGAATCGGGTATATCATAGACACAGGAGAAGTCGGGATCGTTCTCCGTGTCCAGATCCCTGGGCAAAAGCAGCAGGGGATTTTTCTCCGGATAGAGGAAAACGGAGTTGGTCTCCTTGGAAAGCTCCACATTGACGGAGACAGGCTGGTCCTCCTTCAAAACCGTCTGATAGTCCCAGTTGTCAAAGCCCCAGTCGAACAGACGGGTCGTCTCGGAAAAACGCATGAGGTCGTTCCAGGTTTCGCCGGCACCCAGCACCACGCTGATGACGGTGCGGTCATCCCGCCGGGCGGTGGACACCAGACAGCTGCCGGCCTCCGGGGTGGAGCCGGTCTTGACGCCGGCGGCTCCGTCATACATGTAGTCCGGCCCGTAGTTCCAGTTGTCGAGCAGGGCGTTGGTGGTGTGCAGCTCCCTTGCGTCTGACATGTTGGTCGCGGGCACGGTGTGGGACTTGCTGCTGCAAACGGTCATGAACGTGGGGTGCGTCATGGCCTCCCGGGTGATGAGATAGATGTCCCAGGCGGAGGAGTAGTGCTGGGGATCATCCAGGCCGGAGGTGTTGGTGAAGTGGGTGTCGACGCAGCCCAGCTCCGCGGCACGCTGGTTCATCCGAGCCACGAGGTTCTCCCAGCTGCCCCACTTGGCCTCGCCGAAGATATCGCCCACCTCGTTGGCGGATTTGAGCAGCATGCAATAGAGCAGGTCCTCCACCGTCATGGTCTCGCCGACCTTGATGTTGGCGGTGCTGCTGTCCCAGGTCAGGTTGGACAGGGACCTGGCGGTGGCGGTGATCTCCTCGTCCAACGTCATCGTGCCGTCCGGCTTGTCTACCTCCTCCAGCACCAGCAGGGCGACCATGATCTTGGTCAGGCTGGCCTGGGCGCGCTGCTCATGCTCGTTTTTGGCGTAGAGAACATGGCCGGTCTCCGCGTCCACCAGAAGGGCGGCGCCGGCCTGAATATCGGGATCCTCCAGCGCATTGGCCGGAACAACGCCCATCAGACCGATCAGCACGGCAATCAGCAAAAAAACAGATAAAAACCGTCGTATTTTCATGTTCTTTTTTCTCTCCCCATATGGTATAATATCGAAAAACAGGGCTTTCGCGGCGGCTACGTCCCATTCCGCGAGCCTTATTCCAGTAGTTATCACCATTATAAGCGTAAAATGTGGGGTAGTCAACCGTGAGAAAACCGGGAAAACTGACAAAAAGTGAGATCCTTCTGCTGGCAGCCACGGTTCTGTTTATCGCTTTGGCGCTGGCGATCCGCTTTTCCGGCAGCGCCGGGGATTCCCGTGACGGCTATTCCGTCCGCACATCCCGGGCGGCGGAGCGTTCCGCGGCACCGGCGGAGCTGATCGACATCAACACGGCGGACAAAACGACGCTGCAGCAGCTGCCCGGCATCGGCGAAGCACTGGCGGAGCGGATCATAGAGGAGCGCACCGCCAACGGGCCGTATGCATCGGTGGACGATCTGACGAGGGTCTCCGGCATCGGAGAGAGCAAACTGGAAGCGCTGCGGCCGTATGTGACGGTTCAGGGCGCGGGAGAGGAGGCACAACGTGAAGATACTGGTGGTTGACGACGAGGAGCTGTTGGTCAAGGGTATCCGGTTCAATCTGGAAAACGAAGGGTTCCAGGTGGATGTGGCCTATGACGGCGCCACTGCCGTGGAGAAAGCCCGGACGGGGCAGTTCGATCTCATTATCCTGGATCTGATGATGCCGGTGCTGTCCGGTACCGAGGCGTGCATGAAGATCCGGGAGTTTTCCGATGTGCCCGTCATCATGCTCACCGCCCGCAGTGAGGACGAGGACAAGCTCATGGGCTTTGCCTGCGGTGCGGATGACTACGTGACCAAGCCCTTTAATATCCGGGAGGTCATTGCCCGCGTCCGTGCCCTGCTGCGCCGTTCCGGCGGCAGCGCACAGCAGCAGCGTGCCGCTGCCCTTTTGACGGTGGGCGGATTGAGCCTGGACACGGAGCAGCGCGTGGCCATCCGGGACGGGCAGGTCATTGATCTGACGGCCAAGGAGTTTGACCTCATCGAGCTGCTGATGAAGAATCCCCGCCATGTTTACAGCCGGGAGAGCCTGATGAACCTGGTGTGGGGCTACTCCTACGTGGGGGACTATCGCACGGTGGACGTCCATATCCGCCGTCTGCGTGAGAAGCTGGAGCCAAACCCGGCCGAGCCGGTGTATATCATCACCAAGTGGGGAGTTGGTTACTATTTTCAAGGGGAGAGCCGGACTGCAGGTTAAGTTCGGCATGAGCTACATCGTCATCATCCTGGCGGTGCTGGTGCTGCTGAACTCCTATCCGCTGCTGGTTTCCCAGAATCTGGTGTTTCGCTCGAAGCAGACGAGCATGAACAGCAGCGTGAAAATGATCGAGTCGTCACTGTCAGGCCTGGCGCAGCTGACGACGGAAAATGTGGGCCAGGCTTTGAGCGATCTGCGCGAGACCGGCGTCAGCCGCATCATCGTGACGGATACGGCCGGATATGTTCTATACGACACCCGTGAGACCGGCAATGCCCAGGGCATGTACGCCTTTTACACCGAGGTTGCCCAGGCGCTGGACGGAAACGACGCCTATTTCTGCCGCTATGACAGCGAGGCATTTTTAAGCCGCTGCGCCCAGCCCGTGGTGTACCGCAACCAGATCATCGGCGCCATCTTTGCCTATGAATACGACACGGAGCAGGCCAGACTTCTGCAGAGCTTTCAGAAGAACCTGGCCACCATCTCTGTGATCGTGGGCGTGTTGGTGCTGCTGCTGAGCGTGCTGCTGTCGCGGCTGTTCACCCGCCAGATCAGCGACCTGCTCCAGGCCATCCGCAGCGTGCGGGAGGGCGCATACAGCCGCCGCGCCAACGTCCGCGGCACCGATGAGATCGCCCAGATCGCAGCGGAATTCAACAGCCTTACCGACCGGCTGCAGACCACGGAGAATGCCCGCCGCCGTTTCGTGTCCGACGCCAGCCATGAGCTGAAAACGCCTCTGGCCGGTATCCGGCTGCTGACCGACTCCATTCTGCAAACGGACGAGATGGACGGCACCACGGTGCGGGAATTTGTCACGGACATCGGGCAGGAGGCAGAGCGATTGAGCCGCATCACCGAGGATCTGCTGCGTCTGACCCGACTGGACAGCGACAATGTGGACCGTCCCGCCGTCATCCCCGTGAAGCCGGTGCTGGAGCGCGTGGTGCGCATGCTGGGAATGGTGGCCCGGGAGAAGGAGGTTTCCATCTCCTGGGAGGCTGATGATCGCGCCGTGGTCATGACTACGGAGGACGATATCCACCAGATCCTCTATAACCTCATGGAAAACGGCATCAAATACTCGTCCCAGATGGGCTTTGTCCACACGGCGGTGACCGTGGAGGGGGAAGCTGTGGTCATCCGGGTGGAGGACAACGGCATCGGCATCCCGGACGAGGATATGGAGCATATCTTTGACCGTTTCTACCGCGTGGACAAGATGCGTTCCCGTCAGGTGGGCGGCACCGGACTGGGGCTGTCCATCGTGCGGGACACCGTGGTGCGCCGCGGCGGTACCGTGGCGGTGGAGCACCGCAAATCCGGCAGAGGCTCGGTGTTCACCGTGCGTCTGCCTCTGGCGGAGGGAGGCGAGCTGTGATGAAACGCTGGATCGCATTTCTGACGGCGATCGTGCTGGCGCTGTGCACCGCCGGCTGTGCCGTAGCATCCCACCGCCCCCCTGAGGGGAAAATGTTGGCCATCTACTATGCCCGGGACGCCGCCCAGGCAGCAGGCGGAGATATTCTGACCACTGTCCGCGTCTCGTGGAAGGAGCAGGCGGGAAAGCCTGTGGGACAGCAGATGCGCCGGGCTCTGGAGCTTCTGCTGGGCGATTGCCGGGAGGAGGGCTTCGCCAGCCCCGTGCCCGAGGGAACGCAGCTGCTGGATTGCAGCATCTCCGGCAACATCGCCGTGGTGGATTTCTCCGGGGAATACGGCCAGCTCACCGGCATGAAGCTGACCATTGCTGACTACTGCGTCGCCCTGACGCTGACACAGATCGAGCCCATCCGGATGGTGCGGATCCTGGTGAACGGGCAGGAGCTGCCCCGTCCTCACGGAAACGCCATTCTGGCCGGTGACGCCCTGTTTTCCAGCACGGAGGACGTGGTGCGCACCTTTGCCGCCCGGCTCTACTACCGCGGCGCGGAGGGAGAGCTGGTGGGGGAGGATCGGCTGCTGACGCTTTATGAGGGGGAGAGCCGCGGCGCGGTGATCCTCAATGCGCTGCTGGCAAAACCGGAGACCGACGAGCTGGAGACGCTTCTGCCCCAGGGCTTCTCCGCCCTGTCCTTCCGGAAGGAGGAGAGCGTGTGCGTGATGAATCTGCCTGCCGCGGACGAGGATCTGCTGCCGGAGGATGAGGAACTGCAGGAGCTGATGATCCGGAGCATTGTCTGCTCCCTCTGCGCGCTGGACGATGTGGACGCCGTTCAGATCCTGGTGGACGGCGAGATGCGGGGCACCTTTGGCGCGGTGGACATCAGCCAGCCGCTGACCGGCGAGATCCCGGAAACAACGCCGGAGAACTGAACAAAAAACGCCTTCGCGAATCACTTGATTCGCGGAGGCGTTTTGATCTGCGATTATTCAGGCCAGTGCCATGGCCAGTCCCACCATCACAGACATGGTGAGGACGGAGAACAGGGTATGGGTAGCCACAGTGGCGGAGGACAGCTCCGTGTCGCCGCCGTAGTGCACGGCGAACATGTTGACAATGGCGGCGCACGGGGCGGCTGCGGCGATCATCACCGCCAGAAGGACGGTGCGGTCGATGTGCAGCGCCAGCATCAGCGCCAGAGAAATGGCGGGGAAGATCAGCAGCCGCAGCAGCATGGAAAGCCACAGCCCGCCCTTGCGGAGCACGGCGCCAAGATCCGCCTGGGACAGCTGGTAGCCGATGACGATCATGGGCAGCGGGATGGTGAGGTTGCCTACATGGGTCAGCGGTGTCATCAGCAGCTCCGGCACATGGATCCCGGAGAGGAACAGGGCCATGGCAGCCAATACGCCCAGAAGGCCCGGATTGAGGAGCTGCTTCAGGGACGGCCTGGCGCTGCCGCCGGTGATCATGCTCAGACCGTAGGTCCAGGCGATCAGGTTGAACACCAGCTGATAGGCCGAGCCGTAAAACACGCCGGCAGTGCCCAGCAGAGCCAGCTGCAGCGGCAGTGCCATGAAGCCGGAGTTGCTCAATACAGAGGCAAGACGAAAGACAGTTTCCTGCCGGCGATCCTTCTGACGGATCACCAGATGGGTCACGGGAATCATGACGGCGTGGATCGCCGCCGTCAGCGCCGCAGCGATGCCGAAGCCCCGCATGCCCCCGTCAGCCGGCGCGCCTTGAAAGGCCACCACCATCATAAACGGCGTGCAGATATACAGCAGCAGATTGGTCATGCCCACGGCAGCCCGGTCGTCCATCAGCTTTGTTTTACCCGCCAGAAACCCGACGGTTCCCATGAGAAACAGCTGCAGGACACTCTGCCCTACGGTGGTAAATGATTCGAGCATGATCTGTCGCCTCCCTGTGCCGCCGGATTTTGAAAAAAGCGGACAAGGGAAGTCTATCACACCGCCGCGGCTTGTCAAGTGTGAAATGGTGAGTTTCCGGTTGTTTTGCCGGAAAAAATGTACTATAATACACATACTATGCCAATCAACGACCGGGAGGGATCCGCCTTGAAGCTCATGGTTCTGGACGGCAACAGCATCATCAACCGCGCCTTTTACGGCATCCGCCCCCTCACCACCCGGGAGGGGTTATATACCCACGCCGTGCTGGGCTTTCTCACCACCCTGCAGCGCCTCATCGACGAGGAGCAGCCGGAGGCACTGTGCGTTACCTTTGACCGGAAGGAGCCGACCTTCCGCCATCAGGCGGACGACACCTATAAGGCTACCCGCAAGCCCATGCCGGAGGAGCTGGCCATGCAGATGCCGGTTCTCAAGCAGGTGCTGGACGCCATGTCCATCCCCCGCTACGAGCTGGTGGGCTACGAGGCCGACGACCTGATCGGCACCATCTCCCGCCGCTGCGAGGCGGAGGGCTGGGACTGCGTAGCCGTCACCGGCGACAAGGACAGCCTCCAGCTGGTGACGGACCGTACCAAGGTCAAGCTGGTGTCCACCCGCATGGGACAGACCACCACCAGGGACATGACTCCCGCCAGCTTCTATGAGGAGTACGGCTTTGAGCCCATCCACATGATCGACCTGAAGGCCCTGATGGGCGACACCTCCGACAACATCCCCGGCGTGCCCGGCGTGGGCGAGAAAACCGCCATGGCTCTTGTGCAGGAGTATCGTACCATCGACGCCATCTACGCTGACCTGCCCGGTCTCCACGCCAAGCCCGGCGTCATCAAGAAGCTGGCCGAGGGGGAGGAGAGCGCCCGCCACTCCTACTGGCTGGCCACCATCGTCACCGACGCGCCGTTGGATTTCCGGCCGGAGGACAATCTGCGCAAACCCTTCCGGCCGGAGCTGTATGACATTTTCCTGCGCCTGGAGTTCAAGAAGCTCATCGACAAGTACCATCTGACGCCCCGGCGGGACACGGTGGAGCGGGACACGGACTGCGAAGTGACCGTGGAGAACGTCACTGCCCCGAACCGTGCGCAGGAGCTGCTGGCCCTGTGGCGCAAGTCGGAGAGCGTAACGGTATATGCCCTGCCGGATTTTGCCGCCATCGCCGTGGAATGCGAGACAGGTGAGAAAGCCTCCCTGACCGCAAACCTCATCGAGAGCCGCTATACCGGTGACTGGGAGGAGCTGCTGCGCTCTCTGTTCGCCGCGGACATCAAAAAGACCGCCCACGATGTAAAGGATCTGATCCGCGCTCTGCTGGAGCGGGACATCGAGGCGGACGGCTTCATCTTTGACACGGCGCTGGGCGGCTATCTGCTGGACGCTACCGCCGCCGGATTCGACATCGAGCGGCTGTTCATGAGCTATTACAACGAGGAGGTGGCGGGCCAAAGCCGTCTGGACGCCTCCGATTTCACCCCGCTGGGCGATCCCGCCATGGCGGAGGCTGCGCTGGACAGCCGGTGCAGCGCCGTGGCTGCTCTGCGGGAGTACCAGGAGCCCCGGCTGAAGGAGATGGATATGTGGCGCCTCTTCACGGAGGTGGAGCTGCCTCTTTGCCGTGTGCTGGCGGAGATGGAGCGCGCCGGTATGCGGTGCGACGGGAAGGCGCTGGCCGCCTTCGGCGACTGGCTCCGGGGGGAGATCGACGCTCTGGAGCGGGAGATCTATGCCATGGCCGGCGGGAGATTCAACATCAACTCTCCCAAGCAGCTGGGCAAGGTGCTCTTTGAAGATCTGCAGCTGCCTCACGGGAAGAAGACCAAGACCGGCTGGTCCACCAGCGCCGACGTGCTGGAGAATCTGCGCTACGACGCTCCCATTGTGGACAAGATCCTGACCTACCGGCAGTACACCAAGCTCAAATCCACCTACGCCGACGGACTGCTGAAGGCCATCGACCCGGACGGCCGGGTGCGCACCAGCTTCCAGATGACCGTCACAGCCACGGGGCGGCTGAGCTCCACCGAGCCCAACCTGCAGAACATTCCCACCCGCACGGAGCTGGGCAGCCAGATCCGCCGTCTGTTCACGGCGGAGAAGGGCTGCGTGCTGGTGGACGCCGACTACTCCCAGATCGAACTGCGGCTCCTGGCTCACATGGCCGGCGATGAAGTGATGCAGCAGGCCTTCCTGCAGGGTGCGGATTTCCACACCGTCACCGCTGCCCGGGTGTTCCACGTGGCGCCGGAGCAGGTGACGGCGGATATGCGCCGAAGCGCCAAGGCGGTGAACTTCGGCATTGTGTACGGTATCTCCGCCTTCTCTTTGAGCCGGGATATCGGCGTCACGGTGGCGGAGGCCAAGGACTATATGGAGCGGTACTTCGACACCTATCAGGGCGTGAAAAAGTATATGACCGACGTGGTGGAGCAGGCGAAGGAGAAGGGCTACGTGGAGACGCTGTGGCATCGCCGCCGGGCGCTTCCGGAACTGAAATCCTCCAATTTCAATATGCGCGCCTTCGGCGAGCGGGTGGCGCTGAATATGCCCATTCAGGGCACCGCCGCCGACATCATCAAGCTGGCTATGGTGCGGGTTTATCACCGTTTGAAAGAAGAAGGACTGAAGGCCCGGCTCATCATGCAGGTTCACGACGAGCTCATTGTGGAGTGCCCGGAAGCGGAGCAGGAGACGGTGAAGAAGCTGCTGACAGAGGAAATGGAGCAGGTGGCGCATCTGGCGGTGCCTCTGCGCTCCGACGCCAACGCAGGGCGCAACTGGCTGGAGGCGAAAGGATAAAGTATGGAGAAAATGCGAGTAAACGTGGTGCCCATGCACCCGGATCATCTGGACGAGCTGGCCCGGCTGGAGAAGATCTGCTTTTCCCGGCCATGGTCCCGCGCCATGCTGGCCGAGGAACTGGACAACCAGTGCGCCGCCTTTCTGGTGGCGGTGGAGCCGGTCACCGATAAGGTGGTGGGCTACGCCGGGCTGCTGGTGATGGCGGACGAGGGCTATATCACCAACGTGGCGGTGTTCCCGGAGTACCGCCGCCGGGGTGTGGCGGAGCAGCTGATCACCGTGTTCGACAAATTTGCCCGGGGCAACCGCCTGGCGTTCCTCACACTGGAGGTGCGCCCGTCCAATACGGCGGCTATCGCCCTCTATCAGAGCTTCGGCTTTGAGGAGGTAGGGCGCCGGCGGAACTACTACGATCTGCCCAAGGAGGACGCCCTGATCATGACGAAGAACTACGACTACGGGGAGGAGACAAATGGAGATCCGGCTGCTGAACGATAAGGAATTGGCGGATGTCTACGACCGGCATCTCAAGCCCGCCTTTCCGGCGGCCGAGCTGCGGCCTCTGCACGCCATGGAGGACATGGTGCGCCGGGGCATCTACCGCACCTACGGGCTGGTGGACGGCGAGGAGATCCTGGGCGAGGCGTTCCTGTGGGACTGCGCACCGGGATGGAAGCTGTTTGACTACCTGTGCGTGGCGCCGGAGCACCGCAACGGCGGCCTCGGCGCGGCGCTGATCGGGGAGCTGGTCAAGGCGGAGCGCGGCTGCGTCATCTTCGGCGAGTCCGAGGCGCCGGAATACGCTCCCGACCCGGACATGGCACGGCGTCGTCTGGACTTTTATGCCCGCTGCGGCGCCCGTCAGGCGGGTTATCTGGCGGCGGTATTCGGCGTGCCCTATCGTGCGCTGTATCTGGCGGAGGGCGAGATCGACGAGACGGAGATGATGGCGGTACATGAGAGCGCCTACCGCAGCCGACTTCCCGCCGACCTGTTTCAGCGCTTTATCCGCATCCCGTGGGATCCGTCCATGGGAATGCCGGAAAAACACCCCTGGGAGGAGTGACACAGATGAACATATTGGCTTTTGAATCATCCTGCGACGAGACCGCCGTGGCGGTGGTGCGAGACGGCCGCACGGTGCTGTCCGACGCCATTCTCTCCCAGGCGGATATGCACGCCCTCTACGGCGGCGTGGTGCCGGAGATTGCCTCCCGCAAGCACGTGGAGGCCATTGCGGGTCTCACCGACCAGGCCCTCACCGAAGCGGGACTCACCAAGAAGGATGTGGACGCTGTGGCAGTCACCTATGCGCCCGGTCTTATCGGCGCGGTTCTGGTGGGCGTCAGCTTCGCCAAGTCCGTGGCCTGGGCGCTGGGCGTGCCGCTGATCCCGGTGCATCATATCCGGGGCCATATCGCCGCCAACTATCTGGCCTTTCCCGATCTGGAGCCGCCCTTCCTGGCGCTGGCCATCTCCGGCGGCAACACCCTTATCGTGGACGTGCGGGGCTATACGGACATGGAGATTCTCGGCTCCACCCGTGACGACGCGGCGGGAGAGTGCTTCGACAAGGCCGCCCGCGTGCTGGGCCTGCCCTATCCCGGCGGCAAGCCCATGGATCAGCTGGCACAGCAATCCACCGGTGGCAAGTACGAGCTGCCCCGGGCCCATGTAGTCGGCGCCGAGCTGGATATGAGCTTTTCCGGTCTCAAGACAGCGGTGGTGAATCTGGCCCACAACGCGGAGCAGAAAGGGGAGACGCTGGATGCCGCCGCTCTGGCCCGTGACTTTACCCGTGCCGTCAGCGACGAACTGGTGCCCCGGGCCATGCAGGCCATTGAGCAGACCGGGCACACCAAGCTGGTGGCTGCCGGCGGCGTAGCGGCCAACTCCATCATTCGCGCGGATCTGGAGGCGGCCTGCGCCAAAGCCGGCGTAAAGCTCTATCTGCCGCCCCTGCGCTGGTGCGGCGACAACGGCGCCATGATCGGCGCCCAGGGCTACTACGAGTACCTGGCCGGCCACACGGCGGGGCTGGATCTCAACGCCTGGGCCACCATGGATCTGGGGGAGAACGCGTAATGAAAAAGGCACGGGACTTATCCCCGTGCCTTTTTTACATGTAAACCACCATGGGCACAGAAAAAGGGCAGTAAAAAACGAAAAAATAGGTATAATGACATTATGTAAATAAAATAATGATGTGTAAAGGAATCGGAAAGTGGATTTGCGAATTCTGCATTTTTTGGTAAAAAACGTGAAAATCCTTTTATTTCAACGAATTCAGAGATGTGGAAAACTCTGTGGAAAGTGTGGATAACTTCTTGTAAATGTTTATCGGATAAAGAATTATGTCAAATAATGTCCGGATCGGCCTGAACCTGTTTGCCGCCCGAAAAGTAAAGAAAAGAGAGGTTTATTTCGTTTTAAGGCGGTTTTTTCAACAGGCGGTTTTGATATGGTAAAGAGTTTCCGCGAGGGAGGACAGGAGCTTTTTTTGCAAACAACGGTGTGCTTCACGCATATTGATTACGTTATGTATTATCCGCAAAAATGGCAGCTATAAGCAGGAATTTACAGTTGACGAACAGAAAAAAGAATGGTAAAATAACAAGGTGGTTTTCGGCGGAGCCGAGATTGCGTAAAACTCCATATGCTACTGTGGCTCAGCTGGTAGAGCAGCTGATTCGTAATCAGCAGGTCGCCGGTTCGAATCCGGCCAGTAGCTCCAGAAGCCGGCTTGGCATTACAAGCCGGCTTCATTTTTTGAAGCAGAACAGTCCTGTTTCAATCGCGGAAGATGGACATGACGACGGGGGAACGCCGCACAGGGAGAGGACGGCGATATTTTGTGTATTTTTCAGCAAATTCGGTGAGATTGGGTATTTTCAAGAGAGACAAGTTGTGCTATAATCGACTGGAATTGGGCATGTGAACCATGCCGAAAGAAATACTATTTGCAGGAGGCATCTCATGGAAAACGTAAAGGTTATCATCTGGGGTCTGGGCGCCATGGGCGGCGGCATGGCTGACATGCTGCTCAAGAAGCAGGGCGTGGACATCGTCGGCGTAGTCGGCCGCGGCAAGAAGATCGGTACCAGCATGTATGACTACATCAAGACCGAGCGCGGCAACCGTCCCGACGTCATCATCGGCGCTGCCGAGGACGTCATCAAGCCCGGCGCCGCCGACGTGGTGCTGCTGTGCACGGACTCCTTCACCAAGGACGCTTTCCCCCGTCTGAAGTTCATCCTGGAGCAGGGCATCAACGTCATCACCTCCGCCGAGGAGATGGCCTATCCCAAGGCTCAGAATCCGGAGCTGGCTGAGGAGCTGGACAAGATCGCCAAGGCCCACGGCGTGTCCGTCCTGGGTACCGGCATCAACCCCGGCCTCATCATGGACCTGCTGGTCCTGATCTGGACCGGCTGCATGGTGGACGTGGATCACATCGTCTCCCGCCGCGTCAACAGCCTGTCCCCCTTCGGCCCCGCTGTCATGACCGAGCAGGGCATCGGTATCACCCCCGAGGAGTTCTACCTGCGCAAGGAAGGCAAGGGCTCCGGCCATCTGTCCGGCCACGTGGGCTTTGCCGAGTCCGTTGGCATGATCTGCGACGGCATCGGCTGGGAGCTGGATGAGTTCAAGCAGGACATGGAGCCCATCATCACCGACGTGGATCGCAAGTCCCCCTACGGCTTCGCCGCTGCCGGCAACGTGGCCGGTGTGGCCATGAAGGCCTGGGGTTACAAGAACGGCGAGTGCCTCATCGAGATGGATCACCCCCAGCAGATCGAGCCCGAGCAGGTGGGCGTTCAGACCGGTGACTACGTCATCATCAACGGCACCCCCGCTGTCAACATGCTCAACTCTCCTGAGATCGACGGCGGCATCGGCACCATTGCCATGTGCGTGAACATGATCCCCCAGATCATCAACGCCGAGCCGGGCCTGCACACCATGCTGACCCTGCCCGTGCCCCGCGCCATTATGGGTGATATGCGCAAGCGCATCAACCCCGACAAGAAGATTGTCAAGTAAACAGTAACCCATGGGGGGACTGGCGGGAAGACCGGTTGGTTTTCCCGCCAAATCCCCGTCATATGAATGTTGTATGGAGGAAAAGATGGCTAAGAAAAACGACTGGGTCCGGATCCACCGGAACGTGCTGGAGCCCGAACAGCGCACCGGTAAGCTGCCCGAGGATACCAAGCAGGTGCCTCTGGAGATGTGGGTCAAGGGCCGCCTGCAGAACGACACCGCCGAGATCGGCGATGAAGTGACGATCGTGACCAGCGTGGGCCGCACCGAGCACGGCAAGCTCATCGAGGTCAATCCCTGCTATGAGCTGAACTACGGCGCCTTTGTGCCCGAGATCCTGGAGATGGAGAACCGGCTGCGCAGCGCCCTTTTTGGAGGTGACCAGGCATGATCAACGGAATGATCGTCGATAAGAGCTACCAGGCCGTTACCGGCCGCAAGGGCGAGATCATCAACAAGGCCATGGGCGTGGACTACAGCAAGTACGAGCGCGACGGCATCGTGTTTGATTACGAGGCCCTGATGAACGACACCGGCTACACGCTGGAGGATCATATCCGCATCCAGCGTGAGCACAACGTGGGCAACACCCCCGTTTTTGAACTGAAGAATCTGACCGCTCTGGCCCGCAAGTACGCGGCCCCCGGCAAGGGCGCCCGTATTTTCGTGAAGGACGAGGCCTCCAACCCCGCCGGCAGCTTCAAGGAGCGCCGCGCCGCCGCCTCCGTCTACCACGCCAAGAAGATGGGCTACAAGGGCGTTATTGCCGCCACCAGCGGCAACTACGGCGCTGCCGTTGCCTCCCAGGCCGCCATGCAGGGCCTCAAGTGCATCATTGTCCAGGAGTGCTACGACTCCAAGGCCAGCGGCCAGCCGGAGATCATCGAGAAGGCCCGCAAGTGCGAGGCGCTGGGCGCTGAAGTCCTGCAGCTGAGCGTGGGCCCGGAGCTGTTCTATGAAGTGCTGATGATGCTGGAGGAGACCGGCTACTTCAACGCCTCTCTGTACTCCGCCTTCGGTATCGGCGGTGTGGAGACCCTGGGTTGGGAGCTGGGCCACCAGTTCATGGACCGCTACGGCAGGCACCCCGACGTGGTGGTGTGCGCCAACGCCGGCGGCGGCAACCTGACCGGTACCGCCCGCGGCCTCATCAAGGCCGGCTGCCCCGCCCAGGTGGTGGCTGCCTCCGTGGATCTGAAGGGCCTGAGCATGGCCTCCGACAAGCAGTTTAACCGCAAGAGCTTCACCACCGCCCACACCGGCTTCGGCGTGCCCTATGCCACCGATCCCGATCACAGCGACGTGCCCCGCAGCGCCGCCCGTCCTCTGCGCTACATGGACCGCTACGTCACCGTGAAGCAGGGCGAGGTGTTCTATATCACCGAGGCCCTGGCCACCCTGGAGGGTATGGAAAAGGGCCCTGCCGGCAACACCAGTCTGGCCGCTGCGTTCTCTCTTGCCCAGGAGATGGATCAGGATCAGATCATTGTTGCTCAGGAGACCGAGTACACCGGCGCCGGCAAGCACATCCAGCCCCAGCTGGCCTTTGCCCGTCAGAACGGTATCGAGCTGCTGTTCGGCAACCCCGAAGACGAGATCCCCGGCACCAACATCGTCTTCCCCGCCGACCCCGGCCTGCTGAAGGCCCGTGACGCCGACCTGGATCACATGCGCGCCTCCCTCATCCGCCGTCAGGCCTCTCACGCCGCCGGTCCCATCACCGACGCCGACGTGGCCTACCTGGTGGAGGAGACCAAGAGCAACGAGGCCTTCGTGCGCAAGGTCCTGGAGACGCTGTAAAGCCGCTGCATTTACAATCTTTTTGATAAGGAATATGGAGATATGAAGAGAAACGACGATTACCTGGAGCGCAGAGCGCACCTGGCCGATCTCACCGACAAGCAGCTGGAGGAGCGGTTCTGGGAGCTGGCCAACAAGCTGGTGGACCCCCTGCTGCAGATGGGCTATGAGTACACCTCCCCCGCGGTGGAGCGTTCCGTTCTGCTGCGCATGGGCTTCTCCTCCATCGAGGCCAAGGCCATCGTGGAGGGCTGCATGGAGCACGATCTCATGTCCCACGGCGCGGGCCATGTGGTATACCGCCTGTCCAAGGAAAAGAACATGGAGCTCCGCGAGGCCGGTGTGGCCCTTGCCGACGGCAAGCTGTGGAACGAGGCCGAAAAGCTGTTTGAAGGAGGGAACGAGGAATGAGCGAGTACAAGCTGGATCCCAACAAGCCCATTGACGTGGCGGAGATCCTGAAGGATCTGGATTCCTACCGTCCCCGCCGCCGCGGCTGGACGTGGCGCACCCCCGTGCCCGATCTGCACATGGGCCCCTTCGAGTATCACGACTGCACCAAGCCCCTGAAGCGCAGTGTCCCCCTGCCTCCCGCCCACTATTTCGGCGACATCGACCCCCAGCCCGGTCCCGTCATCACCACGGAGATCGCCTCCGGCCGGTTTGAGGACGATATCCGCCGCATGCGCATGGCTGCCCACCACGGCGCCGACCACATCATGGTCATCCGCACCGCCGGTCAGAGCCACTTTGACGGCCTGATCGAGGGCACTCCCCAGGGCATGGGCGGCGTGCCCATCACCCGCAAGCAGGTCCGTGCCCAGCGCAAGGCCCTGGACATGATCGAGGATGAAGTGGGCCGTCCCATCAACTACCACAGCTACGTCTCCGGCGTGGCCGGCCCCGACATTGCCGTCATGTTTGCCGAGGAAGGCGTCAACGGCGTCCATCAGGACCCCCAGTACAACGTCATCTACCGCAACATCAACATGATCCGCTCTTTCGTGGATGCCTGCGAGAGCAAGAAGCTCATCGCCTGGGCCAACATGGCCCAGATCGACGGCGCCCACAACGCCAACGCCACTGCCCGTGAGGCCTGGAAGGTCATGCCCGAGCTGATGGTGCAGCACGGCATCAATGCCATTTTCTCCGCCCGCGTGGGCATTCCCAAATCCAATATCTGCCTGTCCACCGTGCCGCCCACGGCCACCCCGGCCCCCTGCGTGTACATGGACCTGCCCTACGCCGTGGCTCTGCGCGACATCTTCCACGAGTACCGGATGCGCGCCCAGATGAACACCAAGTACATCGAGTCCAGCACCCGTGAGGCCACCGTGACCCACGTGCTGAACATGGTGATCTCCAAGCTGACCCGTGCCGACATCCAGAGCACCATCACCCCCGACGAGGGCCGCAATGTGCCCTGGCACATCTACAACATCGAGGCCTGCGACACCGCCAAGCAGACGCTGGTGGGTCTGGACGGCCTGATGGAGATGGTGGAGCTGAAGAAGGACGGCTATCTCCGTGAGAAGGCCCGCGAGCTGAAGGAGCGCGCGGTGCTGTTCATGGAGGAGATGCTGGAGCTGGGCGGCTACTTCAACGCCGTTCAGGAGGGCTTCTTCGTGGACAGCGGCATCTATCCCGAGCGCAATGGCGACGGCATCGCCCGCAAGATCGACGGCGGCATCGGCGCCGGCACCATCTTCAAGCGCAGCAAGGATTACATGGCCCCCGTCACCGCCCACTACGGCTACAACAACGTGGCCCAGTACGGCGAGGAGTACGTGGCCAATCCCTCCGCCCTCATCGGCGGCTGCACCCTGGAGTGCCCGGAGAAGATCGTCTACATCGACGAGCTGGACGAGCAGGACAACGTCAATGTCCGCATGAACGAGGTCAAGGACTTCGTCCCCGGCGCCGGCAAGCAGATCCGCCCCGAGATGGAGTGGCTGGCTGACGGCACCGTCATGCTGACCATGTTCTTCCCGGCTCCCAAGCCCATCGCCGAGGCCGCCGGCCTGGAGTGCGCCAAGCGGATGAACCTCACCGAGTGCGAGGTCATCAGCCGCGAGATCATGCACGGCCAGGAGGGCACCCGCATCGAGATCAAGGGCAAGGTGCCCTTCGCCATCGACGTGGACTCCCTGGTGATCCCCAAGGAGCCCGATGTGCTCAGTGACGATGTGATCCGCAAGGATATCGAGCGCCGTCCCATGAAGATCGTCGCCGCCACTGTGGGCGAGGACGAGCACTCCGTGGGCCTGCGTGAGATCATCGACATCAAGCACGGCGGCATCGAGAAGTACGGCATGGAGGTCGTCTATCTGGGCACTTCCTGCCCGCCGGAGAAGCTGGTGAACGCCGCCGTCGAGCTGAATGCCGACGCCATCATGGCCTCCACCATCATCAGCCACGACGACATCCACTACAAGAACATCGCCAAGATCGACAAGATCGCCCGTGAGATGGGCATCCGCGACAAGATCATCTTCATCGCCGGCGGCACCCAGGTCACGCCGGAGCTGGCCCGCAAGGCCGGCGCCGACGAGGGCTTCGGCCGCGGCAGCCACGGCGTCCACAACGCCACCTTCCTCATCAAGCGCAGATGGGAGATGGAGGCCGCCGAGAAGGCTAAGCAGGAGAACAAGTAAATCAGGACCCGTGGGCGGAACGGCAGCGGTCAACGGTATGTTGAGCCTTGACCGTTCCGCCCCTCTTTTATGACTATGTTTATTGACATTCTGGTGGCGGAGATCGGCTCCACCACGACTTTGGTAAACGGCTTCCAGGGCATCGGCACGGATCAACCTCGGTTCATCGGACAGGGGCAGGCGCCCACCAGCGTGCTGGAGGGCGACGTGCGCATCGGATTGCAGGGCGCTGTGGACGACCTGGCCCGCAATCTGGGCGCGGATGGCATCGAGTACGGCGAGATGTTCGCCACCTCCAGCGCCGCCGGCGGCCTGCGCATGACGGTACACGGCCTGGTGTACGACATGACGGCCAAGGCCGCCCAGGCCGCGGCTCTCGGTGCCGGCGCCATCATCAAGCTGACCACCGCGGGCAAGCTCACCGAGTTTGATTTGGAGGACATTGCCCTGGTGAAGCCCAATCTCATCCTGCTGGCCGGCGGCACCGACTACGGCGAGCGGGAAACGGCGGTGTACAACGCCAAAATGCTCTCGTCCATGGGCCTCAAGACCCCGGTGATTTACGGCGGCAACGTCCAGAATCAGCGGCTCATTGAGAAGATCTTTGCCGATGCCGGTATCCCGTGCTACATCACGGAGAACGTGTACCCCAAGCTGGACCTGCTGAACATCGAGCCCGCCCGGCGGATCATCCACAGCGTCTTTGAAGAGCACATCGTCAAGGCTGCCGGCATGGAGCACATCCGGGACATGGTCACCGGCAACATCATCCCCACCCCCGGTGCGGTCATGGAGGCGGCCCAGCTGCTCTACGGCGAGCTGGGCGACCTGGCGGTCATCGACATCGGCGGCGCCACCACCGACGTCCACTCCGTCACCGCCGGCTCCGAGGAGATCGCCGTGCTGCAGACCACGCCGGAGCCCTTTGCCAAGCGGACCGTGGAGGGTGATCTGGGCCTGTACGTCAACGCCAAAAACCTCATCGAGATCATCGGCAAGGACAAGCTGGCCCGGGAACTGGATCTCGACATGGACGCGGTGATGGAGCACTACAAGCCCATCCCAGACACACCGGAGCAGTTCAAGCTCACCGAGCGGCTGTGTCTGGAGGCGGGACTGCTGGCGGTGGAGCGCCACGCCGGGCACCTGCGGTATATCTACACGCCCCGGGGCCGCCAGACCATCGCCGAGGGCAAGGACCTGAGCGTGGTGCGCACCATCGTGGGCACCGGCGGCGCCCTGACCCGTCTGCCTCACCATGAGGAGATCCAGCGGAAAATCGCCGACAGCAACAAAAACGGCATGATGCTCTACCCCAAGCCGGGGAAGGCAAAGGTGCTGTTTGACAACCACTATATCATGGCCTCCCTGGGTGTGCTGAGCAAGACGTACCCGGAGGCGGCTCTGAATCTGATGAAGCAGAGCCTGGGTATTGCGTGAGATGACAGGGGGGTAAGGACATGACCCAAAACCGGGAGCGAAACGAGGCCGATGCGCTGCGCCAGGCGCTCTATGCCGCCTATGTGATCGGCCGGTCCTGGACGGAACGGGGCAAGGTGGCGGATTATATTCCGGAGCTGAAAAAAGCCCACCGGGATGATTTCGGCATCTGCCTGATGAAAAAGGATGGTACGGTTTTAAGCTATGGCGACGTGGACACCCGCTTTTCCATGCAGAGCATCAGCAAGACGGTGACGCTTGCCGCCGCTCTCGACAAGTTCGGCTTCGTCAAGACCTTCTCTCATGTGAAGATGGAGCCCTCCGGCGACTCCTTCAACTCCATCATCAAGCTGGACACAGCAAGCAACCTGCCCTACAACCCCATGATCAACGCCGGAGCCATCCAGGTGGTAAGCCTGCTGGCCAATGAGCTCACCTTTGAGGAGCTGCTGGCGATGACCCGGGCCTTCTGCATGGATGACGGCATCACGCTGAACCGCGCGGTGTACGAGTCCGAAGCTCAGACGGGTGACCGGAACCGTGCCATCGCCTATCTGCTCAAAAGCAAGGGGGTCCTGCAGGCCGACCCGGAAAAGACGCTGGACCTCTACTTTAGGATGTGCTCTCTGAATGTGACGGCACGGAGTCTGGCAGGGCTGGGACTGATCCTGGCCAACGACGGCCGGAATCCCTTTACCGGCAGACGTCTGATGGATCCCCGGTACATCCGCACCATCAACAGCATCATGTTCACCTGCGGCATGTACGACGGCTCCGGCGAGTTCGGCGTGAAGGTGGGCGTCCCCGCCAAGAGCGGCGTGGGCGGCGGCATCACCTGCGGCGTCAAGGGCCGCATGGGAATCGGCGTCTACGGTCCCGCGCTGGATGAGCGGGGCAACAGCATTGCCGGCATCGCTGCCCTGGAGAGCCTGTCCGCCCAGCTCCATTTAAGCGTCTTCGACTACGCCGAGGAACTGTTTGGTTAATAGAAATATAAATAACAATGCCGTGGAGCAGCGCTCCACGGCATTGTTTTATGGATAAAGGTTATACCCTGTTTTTCACCACTTCGCCCTTTTTGACCACGGTTTTAGCCAGATTGCTGCCCATGCGGTAGCAGATGTAGTCCAGATCCGGGGCGTCCCAGATCACCAGATCACCCTGCTTGCCTGTCTCGATGGAACCCACCTTGTCGGCCATGCCGATGGCGGCGGCGCCGTTGAGGGTGACGGCGGTGAGCACCTCCTCCGGCGTCAGCTTGTACTTGAGGCAGCCCAGATTCATGACGAATTGCAGGTTGAGGCTGGGGCAGGAGCCGGGGTTGAAATCCGAGGCCATGGCCACGGCTACGCCGGCGTTCACCATATCTCGCGCCGGAGCGTAGGTGGAGCCCAGATAGAAGCTGGTGGCGGGCAGGCAGCAGGCTACCGTGCCGGCCTTTGCCATGGCAGCGATGCCGTCCGGCGGGCAGACGATCAGGTGCTCGGCGGAGATAGCGCCCACCTCGGCCGTCAGCTCCGATCCGCCGATGGGGTCGATCTCGTCGGCATGGATCTTGGGGATCAGACCGTACCGCTTGCCCGTCTCCAGGATGCGGCGGGACTCCTCGGCGGAGAACACACCGGTCTCGCAGAACACATCGCAGAATTTGGCCAGTCCCTCCCGCGCCACGGCGGGGATCATCTGCTCGCACAGCAGCTTGATATAGGTCTCCCGGTTGTTCTTGTACTTGATGGGCACAGCGTGAGCGCCCAGGAAGGTGGCGGCCACGTCCAACGGGTGCTCCTCGTTCAGCCGGCGGATCACCCGCAGCTGCTTGAGCTCCGTGTCCGTGTCCAGACCGTAGCCGCTCTTGGCCTCCGCTGTGGTGACGCCCATGCCCATCATCTCGTCCAGGGCGGCGCGGGCCTTGTCAAAGAGCTCCTGCTCTGTTGCCTTTCGCGTGGCGGTGACGGTAGAGAGAATACCGCCGCCCTGCGCCAGAATATCCAGATAGGTGGCGCCGTGGAGCTTCAGCCCCAGCTCGTTCTGCCGCCAGCCGCCGAAGACCAGGTGGGTGTGGGCGTCCACCAGACCGGGGGTCACCAGGCGGCCGCCGGCGTCCAGCATGGGTACAAAATAGCCGGAGAGATCGGGGATCGCTCCCTCGCCCACACCGGCGATGACGCCGTCGTTGATCAGGACCCAGGCGTTTTTGCGCAGCTGGATCTGCCCCTGCTCTGCGCCGCGGCGTGCGGCGGTGCCCACAGGGGTGGCCAGCAGACCGATATTGTGGATCAGCAGAATACTCATATTGACTCCTCCTCAAAGCATTTCGCCGCAATGATACCATAAAAATATGTTACCATCTAACGGCCGGGAAGTCAATTCTCACTCCTGTCCCGGCGTTGACATTTGTGCGGCAAATTGGTAAACTGAAACCGATCTGCCCCGGGCAGAAAAGAGAAACAGAAGAGAGTGACTGATATGCGAAAGAGCGGCATTCTGATGGCCATGAGCTCGCTGCCCTCCCCCTACGGGATCGGCACCATGGGCAAGAGCGCTTATCGTTTTGTGGATTTCCTGCACGCCTCCGGCCAGACCTACTGGCAGCTGCTGCCCCTTGGCCCCACCGGCTACGGCGACAGTCCCTATTCGGCCTTTTCCACCTTTGCCGGAAACCCCTATTACATCGACCTGGACATGCTGGTAAAGGACGGTCTCCTCAAGCGCGCCGAGCTGCAGGGCATCGACTGGGGGGAGGATCCCCAGCGGGTGGACTACGGCAAGATCTATGAAAACCGCTTCCCGGTGCTGCGCAGGGCCTTTGGGCGCAGCGGGATGATGGGGTCGGAGATCGCCGCCTTCCGCCGCCAAAACAGCGGCTGGCTGGAGGACTACGCCCTCTATATGACCATGAAGTCCCGCTTCGGCATGGCCGGCTGGACAGAGTGGCCGGAGGAGGATATCCGGCTCCACAAGCCGGAGGCGGTGGCGCGCTGCGCAGCGGAAAACCGGGAGGAGATGGACTTCTGGGTTTTTCTCCAGTTCCTGTTCTTCCACCAGTGGAACGCCCTGCGGGAGTACGCCCACAGCAAGGGCGTGCAGTTCATCGGCGACGTTCCCATCTACGTGGCGCTGGACTCCGCGGACGTGTGGAGCGCGCCCCACTTCTTCCAGCTGGACGAGAAGAACGTGCCCAAGGAGGTGGCCGGCGTGCCGCCGGATGCCTTTACCGAGGACGGCCAGCTGTGGGGCAATCCCCTCTACGACTGGGACGCCATGCGGAAAGACGGCTTCGGCTGGTGGATCCGCCGCATCGAAGGCGCTCAAAAGCTGTACGACGTGATCCGCATCGACCATTTCCGGGGCTTTGAGAGCTACTGGGCCGTACCCTATGGTGATACCACCGCCAGATGCGGCTACTGGAAGCCCGGCCCGGGCATGGATCTGGTGGGCGTGCTGACAAGCTGGTTTCCCAATCTGCGTTTTATCGCCGAGGATCTGGGCTACACCACCCCCGAGGTGGAGAAACTGCTGCGGGACTCCGGCCTGCCGGGCATGAAGGTGCTGGAGTTCGGCTTCGATCCCCGGGGCGAGTCCGGCTACGCGCCCCACAACTGCCAGAGCCACAGCGTCTGCTATATCGGCACCCACGACAACGAGACGGTGCGTGGCTGGGTACAGGCCGGGCATGGTCAGGCCTACGTCCGGTACGCCAGGGAGTATATGCACATCGAGCCCGATGAGGGCTGGTGCTGGGGCATGATCCGCACCGGCATGTCCACCGCCTCGGAGCTGTTCGTCATGCAGATGCAGGACGTGCTGGAGCTGCCGGGCTGGAGCCGGATGAATTCCCCCGGCACCGCCGAGGGCAACTGGCAGTGGCGCATGAAACCGGACGCCATCACCGCCGCCCTGACACGGAAGCTGCGCCGGGTGACGCACACCTATCGAAGAGACTGAACACAGAAACCGGCCTGCGGGATCGATCCCGCAGGCCGTTCACTCTTATTCGCACATTATCTCCAAAAACTGTTGGTTGGTCAGTCCGGTGAAATAGCGCCCCACATCCACGTTCTCCAGCGCGCGGGCGTAGTCCTCCGCCGTGGGGCGCAGGCCGATGAGGTGTCTCGCCAGCTCCTCCGGCTCCACGGCGCTGAAGAAGTCGCCCCGAAAAGCCGCGTCCGTAATGAGCCCCCGCTCCACGGTGAGGTACACCTCCACCGTGCCGCAGCCCTCCACGCGTTTCTTTTTGGAGAGGGTGCAGCGGGGGGAGATACCGTAGTTCCATTCATAGGTGGCGTAGCGCGTCCGGCGCAATTCCTCCACCGCCGCCAAATCGGCCTCTGTCAAGGAATAGGCTTCGCCGGGTGTGGCGGCCAGAATGTGCCGCAGCAGCGCCGCCCGGAAAGCGGGCAGGTCGACAGGACCGGGCAGATGCTCCCCCACGTTGGTCACCCGGCTGCGGACGGAGGATACCCCCTTGGCCTGAATTTTGGCCGGGTCTACCCGCAGAGCGTGGCTCACCACATCCAGATCGGAGTCGAAGAGAATGGTGCCGTGGTGCATGACCCGGCCCTGCCGGAGGTACTGGGAGTTGCCGGAGAATTTTTTGCCGTCGATGGTGATGTCGTTGCGGCCGTTGATCTCTGCGTGGACGCCCAGCTCGGCCAGCGTGTCCACCACCGGCTGGCAGAAGAGCCGGAAGTTGAGATGCTCGGTGTCCGCCGCGTCGGTGATGAAGGTGAAGTTCAGGTTGCCCATGTCGTGATACACGGCGCCGCCGCCGGAGAGACGGCGCACCACGGCGATACCGTGGGCATCCACGTAGGCCTGATCGATCTCCGCCAGGGCGTTCTGGTGCTTGCCGATGATGATGGCGTTGTCATTCTGCCACAGCATGAGATAGGCCCGGTCTCGGGGCAGACGGTCAAAAACCACCTGCTCCACGGCCAGATTGTAAGCCGGATCGGTGGTGTAAAGATCCAGATAGGACAGCTTCATGGGCGGCTCCTCCGGTGATTCTGCGTTCTCGACCGCATTATAGCAAGGCGCCGCCGCCGTTGCAAGGGTTTTCCTTGACAAGCTGCGGCAGGGAAGGATATAATGTGACTCACAAATCAGTGGGAAAGCAGGGTGAAATTCCCTCGCAAGTGCGTTACCGTGACAGCCGGGTTCCACGTTTCCTATTCCTTTGCGGCCACCGGAGGAAGTATGAGGGTGTACTATGCCCATTTCCGCCTCCGGCAGCCGCTGCCGGGGGTTTATTTTATGGATCTGACGAGAAATATCAACGGCAAGCTGCTGCGCTGCGGCTACACCACCGGCTCCTGCGCTGCGGGAGCCGCCAAAGCGGCAACGCAGATGCTGCTGACCGGAAAACGGGTGGACAGCGTGGAACTGGACACGCCCAAGGGCATCCGGCTGACGCTGGATATTCTGGATGGGGTCATGGACGGGGACCGGGCCTCCTGCGCCGTGCGCAAGGACTCCGGCGACGACCCGGACGTGACAGCGGGGATGCTGGTTTACGCCACGGCGGAGCGGATTGAAAGCGGCATAACCATTGACGGCGGCGAGGGCGTGGGCCGTGTGACCAAGCCGGGCCTCGATCAGCCGGTTGGCGCCGCCGCCATCAACTCCACGCCCCGTCGGATGATCGCCGAGAACGTGTCCCGGATATGCGCTGGCTGCGGCTACAGCGGCGGCATTGCCGTCACCGTCTCCATCCCGGCGGGCCGGGAACTGGCGGCGCGGACCTTCAACCCCCGCATGGGCATCGAGGGCGGCCTGTCGGTTTTGGGAACCTCCGGCATCGTGGAGCCCATGAGCAACCAGGCTCTGGTGGACACCATCGCGCTGGAGCTGCGGCAGCTGGCGGCCAAGGGGAGCCATCGGCTTCTGTTGACGCCGGGGAACTACGGACGGGATTTTGCCGCGGACAAGCTCCACCTCCGGGTGGACGAGTGTGTCAGCTGCTCCAACTTCATCGGCGACGCCATCGACGCGGCGGTGGAGTGCGGCTTCAAGGAGATATTGCTGGTGGGCCACATTGGCAAGCTGGTGAAGCTGGGCATCGGCCAGACCAACACCCACTCCTCCGCCGGAGACGGGCGGATGGAGACGCTGGTGACCTGCGCCCTGCTGTGCGGGGCAGATCTTCCGCTGCTGCGCCAAATCGCCGGGTGCGTCACCACCGACGCCGCTCTGGAGCATCTGCGCTCGGCGGGGCTGAAGGACGCGGTCTGCGCCCTGCTGGGTCAGCGGATCGAGGCCACGCTGCTGCGGCGGGTCCCGGCAGATATCGACATCGGCTACGTCCTGTTCACCAACCGGGAGGATCTGGGCGGCCTGCTGCACGAGAGCGACAACGCGGAGCGTTTGATGGATAATTGGAGGGAAAGAGTATGATTCATTTTGTGGGTGCCGGCAGCGGCGCGCCGGATCTCATCACGATCCGGGGAAAGAACTATCTGGAGCAGGCGGACGTGATCATCTACGCCGGCTCTCTGGTGAATCCGGCTTTGCTGGACTACGCCAAGCCTGGCTGTGAAATCTTCAACAGCGCCACCATGACGCTGGAGGAGGTCATCGCCCAGATGGAGCGGGCGGAAAAAGAGAATAAGATGACGGTGCGGCTCCACACCGGTGATCCCTGCCTTTACGGGGCTATCCGGGAGCAGATGGATCGGCTGAAAGAGCTGAAGATCGACTATGACGTGTGCCCCGGGGTGTCCAGCTTCTGCGGCGCAGCTGCTGCGCTGGAGGCGGAGTACACCTTGCCCAACGTGAGCCAGTCGGTGATCATCACCCGCATGGCGGGACGCACCCCGGTGCCGGAGCGGGAGAGCATCCGCTCCTTTGCCGCCCACGGCGCCACCATGGTGATCTTTTTGAGCACCGGATTGCTGCGGGAGCTGAGCGCGGAGCTGATCGCCGGAGGATATGCCCCCGATACACCCGCCGCCATCGTCTACAAGGCCACCTGGCCCGATGAGAAGGTCATGCGCTGCACCGTGGCAGACCTTCATGAGACGGCGGAGCGGAACCACGTGCGCAAGACGGCCCTCATCGTGGTGGGCCACTGCCTGGGCAGCGATTATGACCTGTCCCGGCTGTACGCGGCGGATTTCTCCACCGAGTTCCGGGAGGCCAGCAAATGAGGGTTGCCGCCATTGCCTTCACCGACTGCGGCATGGCCCTGGGCCAGAGACTGCAGGAGAAGGTGGAGGGTTTGACGCTGAGCCGCTGCGAGAGCGGCGGCCTGGGGCAGTGGACGGAGCGGGCCTTTGCCGAGAACGATGCCCTGGTGTTTATCGGAGCCGCGGGCATTGCCGTGCGGGCGATCGCTCCCCACGTGCGCACCAAGGTCCACGATCCCGCCGTGGTGGTGATGGACGAGCTGGGCACCTTTGCCATCCCCATCCTGTCGGGGCATCTGGGCGGCGCCAACGAACTGGCGGCTGCGCTGGCTCGCTATGTGGACGCCCTGCCGGTGATCACCACCGCCACCGACGTCCACGGCATGTTCGCCGTGGACAGCTGGGCCCGGTCCCAGGGCCTGACGGTGGCCAATCCCCAGCGGATCAAGTGGATCTCCGCCCGGCTTCTGGCAGGGGAGACTATCCGCCTCAAAAGCCTGTACCCCATCGCCGGGGATCTGCCTGCCCACGTGGAAATGGCGGAGGAGGATTACGACGTGTTGGTGAGCCACCGCTCCCGCGGTCGTGCCGAGGCGCTGCGCCTGGTGCCCAGGGTCGTCACCGTGGGCATCGGCTGCCGGCGCGGCACTGACGAAGCTGCCATCGAGGAGGCGGTGATGGCCTCGCTCAGCAAGAACGGCTGCCACACGGCGGCGGTGGAGGCCGTGGCCACCATCGACCTGAAGGCGGACGAGCCGGGGCTGCTGGCATTCTGCCGAAAGTACGATTTGCCGCTTTACACCTATTCCGCCGACGAGCTTGCATCGGTGCCGGGCACTTTCACCGGCTCGGCATTTGTGAAGAAGACCACCGGCGTGGACAACGTGTGTGAGCGGGCGGCGGTGCGCTTTTGCGGCGGACGGCTGCTGACCAAGAAGGAGGCGGGCAACGGCGTCACCGTGGCCCTTGCCATCCGGGAACCTGAACTGAGATTTGGAGAGAGCGTATGAAGAGATTATATGTAGTTGGCATCGGACCCGGCAGCTACCGGGGTATGACCATCGCCGCCGACGAGGCGCTCCGCGAGGCGGAGATCATCATCGGTTACAGCAAGTACGTGGAGCTGGTGCGCCCCTATTACCCCCACAAGGAGTACCGGGACACCGGCATGACCCGTGAGACGGAGCGCTGCGCTCTGGCGCTGGAACTGGCCCGAGGGGGCAAGACTGTGGCCCTGGTTTGCAGCGGCGACAGCAGCGTCTACGGCATGGCGGGCCTCATCTATGAGCTGGCCGGGGAGAACAGCGAGGTGGAAATCGGCGTGATCCCCGGTGTGACGGCGGCTCTCAGCGGCGGCGCCATTCTGGGCGCGCCTCTGGGCCATGACTTTGCCGTCATCAGCCTCAGCGACCTGCTGACGCCCTGGGAGACCATCGAAAAGCGGCTGCGCGCCGGTGCCGCCGGGGACTTCTGCATGAGTCTTTACAACCCCGGCAGCCACAAGCGCACCGACTATCTGCAGAAGGCCTGCGACATCCTGCTGGAGACGCTGCCGGCCGAAACGGTCTGCGGCCTTGCCATGCAGATCGGCCGGGAGGGGGAGACCTTCCGTGTGCTGACCCTGGGCGAGCTGCGCGACACCACGGTGGATATGTTCACCACCGTGTTCATCGGCAACTCCCAGACCCGTGTCATCGGCGGCAAAATGGTGACGCCCAGGGGGTATCGCCTTGGTTGACATTCTGCTGTTCGGCGGCACCACCGAGGGCCGTGAGCTGTCGGAGGCGCTGAAAAGGAAAAACGTCCCGTCCATGGTCTGCGTGGCCACGGAGTACGGCGAATCCCTCTTAGAGCCGGGCGGCTCTTTGCAGGTCCATGCAGGCCGGCTGGACGAGGCCGCCATGGCAGCACTGATGGAGCGGGAGCAGCCCCGGCTGGTGCTGGACGCCACCCATCCCTACGCCGACGGGGTCAGCCGCTGCATCCAAAGGGCCTGCGCCGCAACGGGCATGACCTACCGCCGCGTGCTGCGGCAGTCTGCCATGGAGGAGGGCTGTCTCACCTTCCCGGACATGGCGGCGCTCATCGATTGGCTGAAAAGGCAGGAAGGAGTCATCTTCTCCTCTCTGGGCTCCAAGGAGGCCCGGGCATTGAGCGAAATACCCGGCTTTGAGCAGCGGGTGTGGCTGCGGGTGCTGCCCTCTCTGGAGGGACTGGAGGGCTGCCTGCAGGCGGGCTTCCCGGCCAGGCACATCATCTGTATGCAGGGACCGTTTTCCCGGGAACTGAACGAGGCCATGTTCCGCGCCGCCGGAGCCGGCATTCTGGTGACCAAGGAATCCGGCGCCGCCGGCGGATTCACGGAGAAGCTGGCAGCCGCCCGTGCCTGCGGCATGACCACGGCGGTGCTGGCCCGGCCCAAGGACGCCGACGGTCTGACGGCGGCGGAGTGGCTTCGCCGCATCGAGGAAGGAACGATATGAAAACTGTGACCATCGTAGGGACCGGCATGGGACCCGATACCGTGACGGCGGAGGGCCTGCGGGCCATCGAGAACGCTGACGTGCTGCTGGGCGCGCCCCGTATGCTGGCGGACTACGCCTATCTGAACAAGCCCTCCGTGGCAGCCTACACGGCGGATAAGATCCGCCCGGTGCTGGCGGAGCATGGCGAGGGGAACTACGCGGTGCTGGTGTCCGGGGACACGGGCTTCTACAGCGCCGCGACAGCCCTGTGCCGTGAGCTGGCGGACTGTGAAGTACAGATACTGCCCGGCATCTCGTCCCTCCATTATTTTTCCGCACGGCTGGGCCGGACGTGGCAGGATACCGCCCTTGTCAGCTGCCACGGCCGGGAAGGCGCGCTGGTGGACGCCGTCCGCCGCAATCAGAGCACCTTTGCCCTCACCGGCGGCAACATCTCCGAACTGGCGGAGGCTCTGTGCCGTGCCGGTTTCGGTTTCCTCACCGCACAGGTGGGGGAGCGGCTGGGCATGGAGGGCCAGCGGATTCGCACCATGTCTGTGGAACAACTGAAGGAGGAGAGCTTTGACTCTCTGGCGGTGCTGCTGATCGATAATCCGACATCCGATGACCGGATCCGCTGCGGCATCCCGGACGAGGCGTTTATCCGGGGCAAGGTGCCCATGACCAAGGCAGAGGTCCGGGCCGTCACCATGAGCAAGCTGGGCGTCCGTCCCGGCGACGTCTGCTGGGACGTGGGCTGCGGCACCGGCTCGGTGACGGTGGAGATGGCACTGGCTGCCTACAAGGGCCGTGTATACGGCGTGGACAAAAACGGGGAGGCCATCGCCCTGACGGAGCAGAACGCCGCCGCCTTCCATCTGGGCAACGTGAAGGCCATCTGCGGCGGCGCACCGGATGCGCTGCGGGAACTGCCAGCCCCGGACGCTGTGTTCGTGGGCGGCAGCGGCGGTCGGATGAACGCCGTCTTTGACATCGTTTTCGAGAAGAATCCCCGCGCCCGCATCGTGGTCAACGCCATCGCGCTGGAGAGCGCCCAGGCTGCGCTGGCGGCCTTTGCCGCCCACGGTCTGGAGGCCGAGCTGGTGCAGGTGGGGGTGTCCGCCGCCAAAACCGTGGCGGGGCTCCATATGATGATGGCCCAGAACCCCATCTTCGTCATCAGCGGAGGCGGAAACCATGAATGACCGTGTTCTGATCGCCGGTACCAACTCCGGCTGCGGCAAGACCACCGTGACCTGCGCGGTGCTGCGGGCGCTGAAGAACCGGGGACTGGCCGTCCAGTCCTTCAAGTGCGGACCGGACTATATCGACCCCATGTTTCATCGGGAGGTCATCGGCGTGCCTGCCCGGAATCTGGACCCGTTTTTCAGCACGCCGGAGCAGCTGCGCTGCCAGTTGGGCGGTGCTGCGGACAGGCTCTCCGTGCTGGAGGGCGTCATGGGCTACTATGACGGCATCGGCACTCAAGGCGACTGCAGCACCTACCACGTGGCCAAGGCGACACAGACGCCTGTGATCCTCACCGTCAACGTCCGGGGCATGTACACCTCCGCCGGCGCGCTGATCCGGGGCTTCCGGGACTTCCGGCCGGAGAGCGGCGTGGCGGGCGTCATCTTCAATCAGGCCTCGCCCATGCTCTATGGAGACCTTTGCAAAATTGCGGAGGATGCCGGAGTGAAGCCCCTGGGCTTCCTGCCCCGTGCGGAGGAAGCTGTCATCGGCAGCCGCCATCTGGGGCTCATCACCGCCGCCGAGATCGCCGATCTCCAGCAGCGGCTGGACCGGCTGGGAGAACTGGCGGAGCGGTATCTGGATCTGGACGGCATTCTGGCCCTTGCGTCGGAAGCTCCCGATCTTCCGCAGCCGAAGCCGGCGGCTCCCGTGGCAAAGGGCGTTCGCATCGCCGTGGCCCGGGACGAGGCGTTCTGCTTCCTCTACGAGGAGAATTTGCGCCTGCTGGAAGAGCTTGGCTGTGAACTGACTTTTTTCAGCCCCATCCACGACGCACATCTCCCGGAAAACGTGCAGGGCCTTTACCTGCCGGGTGGCTACCCGGAGCTGCACCTGGCGGAGCTGTCCCGAAACCCCATCCGGCATGAGATCTGCCGGGCGGTGGAGGCGGGACTGCCCACCGTGGCGGAGTGCGGCGGCTTCCTCTATCTCCACGACACGCTGGACGGTGCGGAAATGGCAGGCGTGATCCACGCCGCCGCCTTCGGCACCAAAAAGCTCCAGCGGTTCGGCTACGTCAATCTGACGGCGGAGCGTGACAACCTCCTGTGCCGCGCAGGGGAGAGCATCCGGGCCCATGAATTCCATTACTATGACAGCGAGGACAACGGCAGCGGCTTTACCGCCGCCAAGCCCTCCGGCAAGCGGAGCTGGCCATGCGCCCACGCAACGGAAACACTGTACGCAGGCTTTCCCCATCTCTACTTCCCGGCAAATCCCGCGTTTGCGGAAAACTATGTGAGAAAGGCGGCGGACTATGCTGCTCTATGATACGCTGGCGCTGCTGCTGGGCTTCGGACTGGACCTGCTGCTGGGGGACCCCCAGGGCTGGCCCCATCTGGTGCGGTACTACGGCAAGGTGATCGAGGGGCTGGAAAAGCTGCTGTATCCCATGTCCAACAAACGCCTTGGCGGCGTGCTGCTGGTGATTGGTACGCTGATACTTGGCGCTGGCATTCCCGTTGCCGTGCTGTGGCTTGCGTGGAAGGTGAGCCCCTGGTGCTATGTGGCCATCGGCGCTTTGTTGAGCTGGCAGTGCCTGGCCGCCCGGAGCCTGCGGGTAGAAAGCCTGCGGGTCTACCGTGTGCTGAAAACCGGCACCTTGGCTGAGGCGCAAAAAGCCGTGGGCATGATCGTGGGCCGTGACACCGCTGTGCTGGACGAGGCGGGCGTGACCCGCGCCGCGGTGGAGACCGTGGCGGAGAACACCTCCGACGGGGAGGTGGCCCCTCTCTTCTATATGATGCTGCTGGGCCCGGCAGGCGGCTGCCTCTACAAGGCGGTGAACACCATGGATTCCATGGTGGGCTACCGCAACGAGAGATATGAGCGGTTCGGCACCTGCGCCGCCCGGCTGGACGACGTGATGAATTACATCCCCGCCCGGCTCTCGGCCCTGCTGATGATCGCCGCGGCGGCCATCTGCCGCGCTGACGCGAAGAATGCCTGGCGGATCTGGCGGCGGGACCGGCGCAAGCACGCCAGCCCCAACTCCGCCCAGACCGAGTCGGTGATGGCCGGCGCCCTCCGGGTGCGCCTGGCCGGCGACGCGGTGTACGGCGGCGTGGTGCACCAAAAACCCTATATCGGCGATGATCTCCGCCCCATTGAGACGGAGGACATTCGCCGTTCCCACGCCCTGCTCTACGGCACGGCGTGGCTGATGCTGCTCTTGACGCTGCTGGAGAGGATGTGTCTGTATGCTGCCCTATGACCACGGCGGAGATATCTACGGCGGTGAAGCGATCCGCGTGGATTTCTCCGTGAATACCAACCCGCTGGGAATGCCGGAATCGGTGGTGCGCGCCATCCGGGAGGGCACGGATCAGGACGTACGCTACCCCGACTATCAGTGCCGCGCCCTGCGGCGGGCGCTGTCGGAGCGATACGGCACGCCGGAAAATACCGTCCTCTGCGGCAACGGCGCGGCGGACCTCATTTTCCGCCTCTGCGCCTGTCTGCGGCCTGGACGTGTGCTGACAGTTGCGCCCACCTTCTCCGAATACGGCAGGAGCGCCGCCCTGTTCGGCGCGGAAATTGTTGAATACCCCCTGCGGGAGGAGAACGGCTTTGCCGTGGACAGCGGCATTCTGGCCGCCATCACACCGGGAACGGATATGGTGTTTCTCTGTAATCCCAACAACCCCACCGGGCGGCTGTGCGACCCGGCGCTGCTGGAGGAGATCGTTCTCCAGTGTGGGGAAAACGGCACGGTGCTGGTGGTGGACGAGTGCTTCATCGAGTTCACTGAGGGGAAAAGTCTGCTGCCGCTGCTTGCCGGAAATCCCCATCTGCTGATCCTGCGGGCCTTTACCAAGCTCTACGCCATGGCCGGTCTGCGGCTGGGATATCTGCTTTGCACAGATGAGGCACTTCTGGACCGCATCGCCGCCCACGGCGCCCAGTGGAGCGTGTCCACCGTGGCCCAGCGTGCCGGGATCGCCGCGCTGACGGAGCGGGACTGGGCGGAGAAAACCCGGGCGTTCGTATCCGCTCAGCGCCGGTATCTGGCGGAGGAGCTGACCAAGCTGGGCCTGCAGGTCTATCCCGGTGAGGCCAATTATCTGCTTTTGCGCGCAGACCGCCCCATCCGCCAACCCCTGCTGGAGCGGGGGCTGATGATCCGGGACGGCTCCACGTTCACCGGGCTGAATGAAACGTATTTCCGCATCGGCGTCAAGACGGCGGCGGAAAATCAACTGCTGATCGATACGCTGCGGGAGGTGCTGCATGGCTAAAGTGATTATGGTGCAGGGCACCATGTCCAACGCGGGCAAGAGCCTGCTGGTGGCGGGGCTGTGCCGGGTGTTCCGTCAGGACGGCTACCGGGTGGCGCCCTTCAAGAGCCAGAATATGGCCCTCAATTCCTTCATCACGAAAGAGGGGCTGGAGATGGGCCGGGCTCAGGTGGTCCAGGCAGAGGCATGCGGCGTGGAGCCCTCAGTGCTGATGAACCCCATCCTCCTCAAGCCCACCACGGACGTGGGTTCCCAGGTCATCGTGAACGGCGAGGTGCTGGGCAACATGTCGGCGGTGGAATACTTCGCCATGAAGCGCAGTCTGATTCCCCGGATCATGGAGGCGTTCAACACCCTGTCCGCCCAAAACGATATCATCGTCATCGAGGGCGCCGGCAGCCCGGCGGAGATCAATCTGAAAACCGACGACATCGTCAACATGGGCCTTGCCAAAATGGTCCACGCCCCCGTATTGCTGGTGGGCGACATTGACCGGGGCGGCGTGTTTGCCCAGCTCTACGGCACCGTGGCCCTGCTGGATGAGGAGGAGCAGAATCTGGTGAAGGGCACGGTCATCAACAAGTTCCGGGGCGACGTGGAGATCCTGCGCCCCGGTCTCAAGATGCTGGAGGACCTGACCCATAAGCCGGTGGTGGGCGTGCTGCCCTACCTGAAGGTGGACATCGAGGACGAGGACAGTCTCACCGAGCGTTTCGGCCGCCAGAGCCGCGCCGCACTGGACATCGCCGTTGTGCGCCTGCCCCGCATCTCCAATTTCACCGATTTCTCCGCTCTGGAGGCCACCGCGGGGGTAGGCGTGCGGTACGTCGCCTCGCCCCGTCAGCTGGGCAATCCCGATCTGGTGATCCTGCCCGGCACCAAGAGCACTATCGCCGACCTGCTGTGGCTGCGCCAGTGCGGTCTGGAGGCCGCCATCAAGAAGCTGGCTTCTGCCGGCACGCCGGTGTGCGGCATCTGCGGCGGCTACCAGATGCTGGGCCGCAGGATCACCGACAGCTGCGGCGCCGAGGGCGGCGGCAGCGTGGACGGCATGGGTCTGCTGCCCATGGTCACGGATTTCGCCGCCGAGAAGCACCGCACCCGCGTCCGGGGTACCGTCATTGGCGGCGAGCTCATCGGTGCGGAGCTGGAGGGCTACGAGATCCACATGGGTGAGACCAAACTGGACGATGGCGCGCAGCCTCTGGTGCGGCTGGAGAGCGGCGCCTTTGACGGCTGCGTCAGCGGCAACGTGTTCGGCAGCTATCTCCACGGCTTTTATGACACGGAGTCCTGCCGCCGGGCGGTGCTGGGCATGCTGTGCCGCCGCAAGGGGATAGACGAGGGCGAGCTGACGGCTTTTGACTACGCCGCCTACAAGGAGCAGCAGTACGACCTGCTGGCTGACGCCGTGCGAAAGAACATGGACATGGCAGCTATCTACCGCATTTTGGAGGAGGGCATCACGGAATGAACATCGAACTGGAACAGGTCACCCCCATGGAAATCGAGCGCCGCAGCTTTGAGATCATCGAGTCGGAGCTGCCCCATCCCCTGGATCCGCAGCTGGCCCCCATCATTAAGCGCGTCATCCACACCTCGGCGGATTTTGAGTACGCCGACACCCTGTGCTTCTCCCCGGACGTGGTGAACAAGGCCCTGACCGCCATCCGAAACGGGGCCTGTATCGTCACCGACACCAATATGGGCAAGGCGGGCATCAACAAGAAGGCCCTGGCCAAGCATGGCGGCGAGGTGTTCTGCTTCATGGCGGATGAGGACGTGGCCGCCATGGCCAAGGCCAACGGTACCACCCGGGCCGTGGCCTCCATGGACAAGGCCGCCGCCCTGGACCGACCTCTGATCTTCGCCATCGGCAACGCGCCAACGGCTCTGATCCGCCTCTATGAGCTGATCGAGGCGGGCAAGCTCCGCCCGGAGCTGATCATCGGCGTGCCGGTGGGCTTTGTGAACGTGGTGCAGTCCAAGGAGCTGATCATGACGGCAGACGTGCCCTACATTGTGGCCCGTGGCCGCAAGGGCGGCAGCAACGTAGCCGCAGCCATCTGCAACGCCCTGCTCTACATGCTGGGCAGAGAGTGATACATGTAACTTTTATAGCCAAAAAGATGGGAAAAAGGACGGGCCGCAGCCCGTCCTTTTGCTATGGGAATTGTTATTTGACGTCCTCGATCAGAAGGCGCAGAGAGCCTCCGCAGACCAGATCGTCCTCGCCGGCCGGATCGCCGTCCATATCCACCGTGAGGACTCGTGTCTGCCCGGTACCGATGAGATCGCGGGCCAGCTCCATGGCCTCGGCCTCGCCCTCGCCGCCGCCGATGGTGCCGTAGCCCCGGCCTGCGGCGTCCACCGCCATAATGGCGCCGGATTTCACCGGGGTGGACCCGGTGGCCGAGAGTACCAGCAGCAGCGCCTTTGGACAATCTTCCGTCATAAAGCGGAGAAAGGCCGGGTCGGTGTTGGTCTGGGCAAGGAGACCCGGCACCTTGGCGCGGGTGGGCAGGCTGCGGCGATGCTCCACCAGCTGGGCGCAGATGGAAACGGCGATCTCCGCCGGGGTGATGGCCCCGATCATCAGGCCGATGGGGGCGTGGATGGCGCCCACGGCGTCGGCGTCAAAGCCCTCTGACACCAGCAGCTCCTTCAGCGCCGAAGCACGGCTCCGGGAGCTGATGAGCCCCAAATAGGTGGGGCGCTGACCGCCCAGAATGGCCCGCAGGCACTCCCGGTCCCACCGGTGGCCCCTTGTAATAACGCACACGTAGTCGGTGGGGCGGATCTCCAATCCTTCGATGGCGTGGACAAACGCACCGCAGATCATCTGCGCGGCGTCGGGGAAGCGCTGGCGGTTTGCGTATTCCGGCCGGTCATCCACCACCGTGACGGCAAAATCCAGCATAGCGCCCATGGCGCACAGGGGCCGGGCGATGTGGCCGCCGCCCAGCAGGATCAGCCGCTCCTCCGGCACGAAACGGCGGACATAGATTTCCCCCTCCGCCTGACGGATCAGATCAGCCGCCCGTCCTTGGGCCAGCTCTTCTGCAATACGAACAAACTCATTAGTTGACATAATATCGACCTCTATTTCTCACAGTTCAGCGCCAAGCGCCTGTGAAAGCTGGCGGGCCAGAAGCACGGTCTGTTCCACGGCGTACTGAAATTCCTCGCTTTCCACCCGGCGGAAGAGTCCCACCACGCCCAGAGCGTACCGGGTCGTGCGGTCACGGTCGGAAACCGGGGCCGCCACGGCCCGCAGACCGATCTTGTACTCGCCGTTTTCCACGGCGTAACCGCAGCGCCGTATCGGCTCCAGGGCGTGGAGCAGCTTTCCCGTGTCGGTGATGGTGTGGGGCGTATAGGCGGTCAGTCCCGCCCGCTGCACGCGCTGGAGGGCGTCGCTCTCCGAAAGCCGGCTGAGAAACAGCTTGCCCTGGGCTGTGGCGTGGAGGGGCAGGCGGCTGCCCACCTCCGGGATCACCTGCAGTCCGCCGCCTCCGGCGCACTGATCCAGAGAGATGGCGTGATCCCCCTCCAGCACGGAGACAAAGGCACTGGCGCCGGTCTGTGCTGCCAGACGTTCCAGATAGGGCCTTGCCAGCCGGGACACGTCCCACCGCTCCGCCACGGCGCAGCCGCACTCAAAGAGACGGATGCCCAGATCGTAGCGGCCGTCGTCGTTCTGCCGTACCATCTCATGGCGGCGCAGGGTGGCCAGCAGGGCGTGGACCGTGCTCTTGGGATAGCCCGTGGCGCCGGACAGCTCCTGCAGCGACATAGGCAGGCGGCTGCGCAGAAGCTGCTCCAGCAGCTCCATGGCCTTGTCCACCGAGTGGACAGTGCGTGGTTCAGCGGACATGGGGACATCGCCTCCTTTTTTTGAGAATACCACGAGACAGGCAGAAAAACAAGAGAATTCTGTATTGCTGGAATATCATTCTGTAATACCGAATCACGGTGTTGCTATCTGTCAGAATAACTGATAAAATCATCAAAAAAAACAGGAGGGATCCCCATGAAAAAAGCAATGGCTCTGGTAATGGCGCTGCTGATGCTCCTGTCTCTGGCTGCCTGCGGCAAGGATAAACAGGGGACAGAACGGAAAAGAATCCAACTGAACGTGTTTGCCGCCGCCTCCATGACCGAGACGCTGACGGAAATTGAAAAGAAATACGAGGCCGCCCACAGCGACATCGACCTGGTGTTCACCTTTGACTCCTCCGGCACGCTGAAGACCCAGATCGAGGAGGGCGCGGACTGTGACCTGTTCATCTCCGCTGCACCCAAGCAGATGGACCAGCTGGAGGAGCTGGGTATGGTGGACAGTGATTACCGCTTCAAGCTGCTGGAAAACCGTGTTGTCCTGTGCGTGGCAGAGGGGAACCCTGCCGATATCAGGAACTTTGACGATCTGGCCCACGCGCTGAAGGCAGGCAGCGTGCTGCTGGCCATGGGCAATGCTGACGTGCCTGTGGGCCAGTACACCCAGAAGATCTTTACCTATTTCGGTCTGGATGAGGCGGCCATGGCCACCTGCCTGACCTACGGCTCCAACGTCAAGGAGGTCACCACCGCCGTGGTGGAGGGCACCGCCGACTGCGGCATCATCTACGCCACCGACGCATATTCCGCCGGGCTCACTCCGGTGGACACCGCCACCGATGATATGTGCGGCGCGGTGATTTACCCCGCAGCCGTGCTCAGCAATGCCCGGCATCCGCAGGAGGCGCAGGATTTCCTGTTCTATCTGACAGAGGAAGAGGCCTCCGCCGTCTTTGAGAGCGTGGGATTTACCGCGCTTGGTTAACATAATTATTTAACGGGAGGGCCTATGGACTGGTATCCGTTACTCAACTCCCTGCGCATTGCGGCGATTTCGGCGGGGATCGTGTTCTTTGCCGGGATCGCCGCCGCCTACTATATCGCCAAGCTGCCCCGCCTGCTGAAAGGCGTGCTGGACGTGGTGCTGACGCTGCCGCTGGTGCTGCCGCCTACGGTGGTGGGCTATCTGCTGCTGCGCCTGCTGGGACCCCGTCGCCCTGTGGGCTTGTGGGTGTTGGAAACCTTCGGCGCCCGGCTGACCATGCAGTGGTGGTCGGCGGTATTCGCCGTGACGGTGGTGGTGTTTCCCCTGATGTACCGCACCGCACGGGGCGCATTTGAGAGCTTTGACGAGACGCTGGCCCAGTCGGGCAGGACCCTGGGCCTCAGCAATACCTATATTTTCTGGCGGATCCGCATGCCCTGCTGCCGGCAGGGCATCATTGCCGGAGCCGTGCTGTCCTTTGCCCGTGCTATCGGCGAGTACGGCGCCACCAGCATGGTGGCGGGCTACACCCCCGGCCGCACCGCCACCGTGGCCACGGAGGTCTATCAGCTCTGGCGCATCGGCAACGACATGCTGGCTGCGCGCTGGGTGGCGGTGAATATCGCCATCTCCGCCGTGGTGCTGCTGGCGGTGAACCTGCTGGAACGCAGGCAGGGGAGGTGAGGTCATGCTTTTAGTTGACATAAAGAAGAAACTGGGGGATTTCCGGCTGGCCGTGTCCTTCGAGACCGACGGACAGGTGCTGGCGCTGCTGGGCGCATCCGGCTGCGGCAAGAGCGTGACCCTCAAGTGCATTGCCGGCATCCTGCGGCCGGACAGCGGCCGCATCGTGGTCAATGACCGGGTGCTGTTCGACAGCGAAAAGCACATCGATCTGCCGCCCCAGAAGCGGCGGGTGGGCTATCTCTTCCAGCAGTACGCCCTGTTTCCCAATATGACGGCGGCGCAGAACATTGCCGCCGGCGCTTACCATCTGCCGAGAGCGGAACGGAGAGAGACGGTGGCGCGTATCGTGAAGAGGTTTCACCTGGAGGGGTTGGAGGACCGATATCCGCACCAGCTCTCCGGCGGACAGCAGCAGCGGCTGGCGCTGGGCCGGATCCTGGCGGGACAGCCGGAGCTTCTGCTGCTGGATGAGCCCTTTGCGGCGCTGGACAGCCACCTCAAATGGCAGCTGGAGCTGGAGCTGATGGACACGCTGGCGGACTTCGGCGGCGACGTGGTGTTCGTCAGCCACGACCGGGACGAGGTGTGCCGCCTGTGTAATACCGTATGCGTCCTGACGGAAGGCCGCTCGGAGACCATGGCCCCGGTCCGCGAGCTGATGGCGTCCCCCGGCACCGTCAGCGCGGCGATGCTCTCCGGCTGCAAGAACTATTCCCGTGCCGCCCGGCTGGATGACCACACCGTCCGATGTGATGACTGGGGCGTCACCCTCCGCACGGCGGCGGAGGTGGGACCGGGGATCACCGCCGTGGGCGTCCGCGCCCACCACATTGTCCCGGGTGAGGGAGTGGAAAACAACATCTCCTGTACCGTGTCCCGGGTCATTGAGGATGTGTTTTCCACCATCGTTATGCTGACCACCCCCGGCGGCGGTTTGCTGCGCATGGAACTGGACAAGGAGCGCTGGGCCGCTGTGGGTGCGGGAGAAAACCTGACCGTTCACATTGCGCCGGAGCACGTGATGGTATTGACGGGAGGCGTGGAATGTACGATCTGAAGGGAAGAAAAATCGACTATCTGCGCCTGTCGGTGACGGATCTGTGCAATTTCCGCTGTATCTACTGCATGGGGGAGAACGGCGTCTGCAAGCGGAGCCACCGGGAGATCCTCTCCATCGAGGAGTTGGCGGAGATCGGCCGTGCCGCCGTGGCCTGCGGCGTGGGGAAGATCCGGCTCACCGGAGGCGAGCCGCTGGTGCGGCGCGGCATTCTGGACCTTTGCCGGATGCTGCGCAGGCTGGACGGTCTGACGGAATTGACGCTGACCACCAACGGCGCCGCCCTGCCGGAGATGGCTGTTTCACTGAAGGAGGCCGGCGTGGACCGGCTGAACATCAGCCTGGACACGCTGCGTGAAGATACGTTCCGAGCCATTACCCGGCGCGGAGAGCTGCGCCAGACGCTGGACGGACTTGCCGCCGCCGAGGCGGCTGGCTTTACCGGCACCAAGATCAACACCGTGCTGCTGGGCGGGATCAATGACGGCGAGATCGGCGCGCTGGCCGGGCTGACAAGGGAAAAGCCCGTCAGCGTACGGTTTATTGAGCTGATGCCTTTGGGCGTCTGTGCCGATTGGCCGCAGGAGCGTTTTATCAGCGCCGACACGGTGCTGCAGGCGATGCCGCAGCTGGAGCCCATCGGTACCGATGGTGTGGCGGAGCTCTACCGTGTGCCCGGCTGGGTCGGCACGGTGGGCCTGATCCGGCCTTTGAGCCACTGCTTCTGCGATCGGTGCAACCGCATCCGCGTCACGGCGGACGGCAGGCTGAAGCCCTGTCTCCACTCGGACCGGGAGATCCCCCTGCGGGGACTTTCCGGCGAAGCACTGGAGCGTGCCATCCGGGAGGCGGCGGCTGTGAAGCCGGATCGACACCACCTGGCGGAGCATCACAGCGACAGCCGCCGCAACATGAACGAGATCGGAGGTTGAATCCATGGACTTTACCCATTTCAACGAACAGGGCCGTGCCCGGATGGTGGACGTGACGGAGAAAACCGCCACCGTCCGCACCGCCACCGCCATGGCGGTGGTAAGGATGAACTCCGCCACGGCCGAGGCCATCCGCACCGGCGGCGTGGCCAAGGGCGATGTGCTGGCGGTGGCCCAGGTGGCGGGGATCATGGCAGCCAAGCGCACCGGGGAGTGGATCCCCATGTGCCATCCCGTGGCGCTGACCGGGGTGGACATCCGCTTTTCTCTGGGCGAGGACCGGCTGGAGATTCTGGCCACCGCCCGCTGCAAGGGGGAAACCGGGGTGGAGATGGAGGCGCTGACCGCCGCCTCCGCCGCCGCGCTGACTGTCTACGATATGTGCAAAGCCCTGCAGAAGGATATGGAGATCACCGACGTACGCCTGCTGGAAAAGACCGGCGGCAAGAGCGGCACGTTTCGAAGGGAGGATCTGACATGGCAGAAGTAATTGCCGTTTGCATCAGTGAGAAAAAAGGCACGGTGAAGCACACCGTGCCCTGTATTGACGTGCGCGTCCATCACGGCATCGTGGGGGACGCCCACGCCGGGGACTGGCACCGCCAGATCAGTTTGTTGGCCGACGAAAGCGTGGACACCATGCGCGCCCTGGGCCTGACGCTCTCTCCCGGCGCCTTTGCCGAGAACATCCTTACCCGGGGCATCGAATTAAAAACATTGCCCATTGGCACCCGACTGCGGGTGGGGAATGTGCTGCTGGAGGTCACCCAGATCGGCAAGGAGTGCCACAGCGACTGCGAGATCAAAAAGACCACCGGCAAATGCGTCATGCCCACAGAGGGCATCTTTGCCGTGGTGTTGGAGGAAGGCCGCATCCGGAGCGGCGATACGATTACGATAGAGGGGGTAGCGAAATGAGGCTGATCCGCACGCAGGACGCCGTGGGACACGTGCTGTGCCACGACATGACCCAGATCATCCCCGGCGAGTATAAGGACGCCCGGTTCCGCAAGGGCCATATCGTCACCGAGGCGGACATCCCGGTGCTGCTGGCCATGGGCAAGGAGAACCTGTACGTCTGGGAGAAGAATGCCGGTATGCTCCATGAGAACGAGGCGGCGGAGCGGTTGGCCGCCCTTTGCCGAAACGAGCATATGTCCGCCACCCCCGTCAAGGAGGGCAAGATCGAGCTGAGGGCGGAAATTGCGGGATTGTTCCGCGTGGACAGCAACCGGCTCCGTGCGGTGAACGCCATCGACGAGCTGATGATCGCCACCCGCCACGGCAACACCGGCGTTCTGCCCGGCGACAAGCTGTGCGGCACCCGCTGCATTCCGCTGGTCATCGAGGAGAGCAAGCTGATCGCCGCTGAAAAGGCGGTGGGCGACCGTCCCATTCTGGAGCTGCTGCCTTACAAACTGAAAAAAGCCGGCGTCATCACCACCGGCAGCGAGGTATTCCACGGCCGCATCACCGACGCCTTTACTCCTGCCGTGGTGAAGAAGCTGAACGCCTACGGCATCGAAATGACGGAGCACGTCACCGTGGACGACGGACTGGAGAACATCAAGAAGGCCATTGCAGAGATGCGGCAAAAGGACGTGGAGCTGATCCTCTGCACCGGCGGCATGAGCGTGGACCCGGACGACAACACCCCCGGCGCCATCAAGCAGAGCGGCGCCCGAATCGTCACCTACGGCGCGCCGGTGCTGCCCGGCGCCATGTTCCTGCTGGGCTATTACCCAGACGGTATGCCCGTCATGGGCCTGCCCGGCTGCGTCATGTACGCCAAGGCAACCATCTTCGATCTGGCGCTGCCCCGCATCGCAGCGGGTGTGGAGATGACGCGAGACGATTTCATCGACATGGGCGAGGGCGGCTTGTGTCTGGGCTGCGGTGAGTGCCGCTATCCCATCTGCCCCTTCGGAAAGTGAGGATGCACATGTTTACAGCCAGAGTTATCACCGTCAGCGACCGCAGCTACCGGGGTGAGCGCGCCGACGAGGGCGGCCCGCTGGTGCGGCAGCTTCTGACCGATGCCGGGTACGATGTGGACAGCGTGGTCATCGTACCCGACGAGCAGGATCAGATCCAAGATGCCCTGATCACCGCCGCCGAGGCGGACGTGGCGCTGATCGTCACCACCGGCGGTACCGGCTTTGCGCCTCGTGACGTGACGCCGGAGGCCACCGTGGCTGTCTGTCAGCGGCTGACGCCGGGGATCCCGGAGGCCATGCGGATAGCGTCTATGGCCATCACGCATCGGGCCATGCTGTCCCGCGCCGCCGCGGGGATCCGGGCCAGGAGCCTCATCATCAATCTGCCCGGCAGTCCCAAGGGAGCCAAAGAGAATCTGGAGGCGGTGTTGCCGTCGCTGTGCCACGGCCTGGAAATGCTGCGGGGCGGACAGGCGGACTGCGCCAGGGGATGAAGTTTCTCCTTGACAAACGGGCGAAAATCGGTAATCTATTGGGATAGAGATCATTTTTGAGGGGAGGCGTCACGCATGATGAACGGAGCGGAGCATCAGATCGCCAACGTGTCGGAGAATGAGCTGAGCGATCTGGCGGAGCTGTTCAAGGTATTCGGCGACTCCACCCGCATCAAGATCCTGTACGATCTGTTCAGCGGGGAGAAGAACGTGACGGAGATCTGCGCCGACCTGGAGATGAACCAGTCCGCCGTTTCCCACCAGCTCAAACTGCTGAAAAACGCACGGCTTATCGGCTCCCGCAGAGAAGGCAAGCAGATGATCTACGCCCTGGCGGATGACCACGTGAAGACCATCATTGCCATGGGCAAGGAGCATATCGAAGAATAATCTCAATAGAGAGAAGGAGAAATACCATGGATTACACTTACAACACTTACATGACCTGCTCGACCCAGATCAAGTTCCGCATCGAGGACGACGTCATCACCAACATCCAGTTCATCGGCGGCTGCAACGGCAATTTGAAGGCCATTGCCAAGCTGGTGAACGGCTGGACGGTGGACAAGATCGAGGAGTATCTCCGGGGCAACACCTGCGGTCCCCGGCCCACCTCCTGCGCCGATCAGCTGGCCATCGCCGTGCGCACGGCCTACAACGAGACCCACGCCGCCTGAGGAAGAACATATAGAAACAGACCGCCTGTGTGAAGGCGGTCTGTTTTACGATTCTATGGCCGCAGCATGGCCTGGTGTGTCTTGTAGTCGGGCATGTACCTTGCCACCTCGGCGTAAAAGGCGGGGCTGTGGTTTTTGTGGCGAATGTGGGAGAGCTCATGGACCACCACGTAGTCGATGGCCTCCGCCGGGTACCGCATCAGATAGAGGGAGAAGGAGAGACTGTTTTTCCCGGAGCAGCTGCCGAACCGGGTGCGGGCGGAGGTGATATGAAGGCCGGTGGGCTTTACGCCCATCCGCTCGGCCCAATAGGCCACCCTGCCGGGCAGATATGACTTGGCCTTGGCTCGCAGGGCGGCGATCTCCGCGTCGGTGAGTGGAGGATGCTGTTCCAGATACGTCTGCCGCCTGACCAGATGAGTTTCGATCCAGTCCCGGTGGGCGGCCACAAACCGCTCAATCTCCGCCGCCGAAGCCCTGTGCGGAGCCCGGACAAGCACCTGCGCCTCCCGGGTGACCTCCAAAGCCATGGTGCGGCGGGCGGAGCGGATCACGGTGTAGTCCATGGTCATTCCCCAATATAGACGAACCGGGGGCCGCAGTAGCCGTCCCGCTCCACCGTCTCGCTCCACATAGAGGCAGGGCGCACCCACAGTCCGCGCTCACCGTACAGTGCCTGATACACCACCATCTCCTCCAAGGTCTCGCTGTGGCGCGCGGTGCCGATGACGCGGTATTCGTTGCCTTTGAAGTGGCGGTAGCGCCCGGGTCTGATCTCTTCCATAATGAAGCCCCCTTTTTCTTTAGTATATCACTTTTTGCACCGAAAGGCAAAGGGGCTTTACGGCGGCGTTTCCGGCGGGTATAATGAGAAAAAAGGGGGCGACGGCATGATCCAATCCACGCTTTGCTACATTGAGAATGACCGGGGGCAGTACCTGATGCTCCACCGGGTAAAAAAGGAAAACGACGCCAATCACGACAAGTGGATCGGCATCGGCGGCAAGTTCGAGGATGGGGAAAGCCCGGAGGAGTGCGTGCTGCGGGAGACCCGGGAGGAGACGGGGCTGACTCTCACTGACTATCGCTACCGGGGCCTTGTCACCTTTGTCAGCGACCGGTGGGAGACAGAGTATATGCACCTGTTCACCGCCACCGGCTATACCGGCGCCATCCACGAGTGCAACGAGGGCGTGCTGGAGTGGATCGGCAAGGCGGAGCTGCTGGCTCTGCCCCAGTGGGAGGGCGACCGCATCTTCCTGCGGCTGCTGGATCAGGATGTGCCATTCTTCTCGCTGAAGCTGCGCTATGAGGGGGAGAAGCTGCGGCAGGCCGTTCTCAACGGAAAAGAGCTGGAGGTGGGGATGTGAGGATCCTTGTCAGCGCCTGCCTGCTGGGCATCGCCTGCCGCTACGACGGCCGCAGCAAGCCCCATCCCGGTGTGATCGAACTGATGAAGCACCATCAGCTGATCCCCGTTTGCCCGGAGCAGCTGGGCGGCCTGCCCACGCCTCGCACGCCGTCCGAGCGGCAGGGAGAGCGTGTGGTGACGGCGGATGGCGCCGACGTGACGGAGCAGTACCGCCGCGGCGCGGAGGAGGCCCTTCACCTGTGCCGAGTTCTGGGCTGCGAGGCAGCCGTGCTGAAGGAGCGCAGTCCCTCCTGCGGCAAGGAACGCGTCTACGACGGTACATTTTCCCACACGTTGACCGACGGCTGGGGCGTGACGGCGGAGCTGCTGCGTCAAAACGGCATCCCGGTATATGGCGAGAGCGAGATCGACTTGCTGTTGAAAAAAGAATGAGAAAAGGCCTCCGGCTCAAGCCGGAGGCCTCAGACTGTCAAAAAGTCCCAAAGGCGTTGTGCGACGGAAAGGAAGATAGTCTGAAAGAAACCCATCAGGGGTGTCTTTCAGCTTTTTAATCCCCGTTTTCCGAACTTTTTAGAAAGTTCGGAAAACGCCTCAGCTTGTCAAAAAAGCGGCAAAGCCGCTTTTTTGACAAGCTGAGGCCTCCGGCACATGCCGGAGGCCTTTATGGATTTTAGAGCGATCGGGATCAATAGGAACCCATGTCGGCGGACTTGTCGCCCTGGGGGTTGGAGCCGAACTCGTAGTCGTTTCCGGGGAGGATGGCGTTGAGGATCACGCCGGCCAGAGCAGCGATGGCCAGACCGGTCAGAGTGATGGCGGCGTCGCCCACCATGAAGGTCAGGCCGCCCACGGCGCTGAAGCCCAGACCGCTGACGAACATGACGGCTGCGATGATCAGGTTGCGGGACTTGGTGAGGTCCACCTTGTTTTCCACGATGTTGCGGACGCCGACAGCGGAGATCATGCCGTACAGAATGAAGCTGACGCCGCCCACGATGGCCGCGGGAATGGAGTTGACCAGGGCGTCAAACTTGGGGGAGAAGCTGAGGATAATGGCGTACAGAGCGGCCAGACGGATGACCCGGGGATCGTACACGCGGCTCAGGGCCAGGACGCCGGTGTTTTCACCGTAGGTGGTGTTGGCGGGGCCGCCGAACAGGGCGGCAAAGGCGGTGGCCAGACCGTCACCCAGCAGGGTGCGGTGCAGGCCGGGATCGGCGATGAAGTTGCGGCCGGTGGTGGAGGAGATGGCGGAGATGTCGCCGATGTGCTCCATCATGGCGGCGATGGCGATGGGGGCCATGACCAGAATGGAGGTCAGGTCGAACTTGGCGATGACGAACTTCTGCAGACCCACAAAGGCGGCCTTGTTGACAGAGGCAAAGTTGACCATCGGCTGCAGCACGCCGTCGGCGTCAGGCAGCTGTGCGCCGCAGGCGGTGGCGATCAGAGCCACGATGTAGCTGACTACCACGCCCAGCAGGATGGGGATGATCTTGATCATGCCCTTGCCCCAGATGTTGGCGACAATGATGACGGCGATGGCCACCAGAGCCAGCCACCAGCAGGTCTGGGCATTGCCGATGGCGGAGCCAGCCAGGTTCAGACCGATCATGATGATCATGGGGCCGGTGACGATGGGCGGGAAGAAACGCATGACCTTCTTGGCGCCTACCACCTTGAACAGCAGGGCCAGCACCAGATACAGCGCGCCGGCGACCACCACGCCGCCCAGGGCATAGGCCAGCTTCTCGTCGCCGGTCATGGCGGCGTACTTGCCGGCCTTCAGTTGGGCGACGGCCTCAAAGCCGCCCAGATAGGCGAAGGAGGAGCCCAGAAAGGCGGGAACCTTCAGCTTGGTGCAGATGTGGAACAGCAGCGTGCCGAGACCGGCCATCAGCAGGGTGGTCTGGATGGACAGGGGCAGGCCGTAGCCGGTGACCAGAATGGGCACCAGTACGGTAGCGCCGAACATGGCGAACAGGTGCTGCAGACCCAGCACCAGCATCCGGGGCACACCCAGGGTGCGGGCGTCGTAGATGGCCTCCTGGCCGAGGTTGTTTTTCTTGTCCTTTTTCTTCATTTGCGGTTGACCTCTCTTTCTCCTGTTTATATGTTTGCTTATTTGCTGACAATACCCAAAAAAATAACCGGTAAAAATACCGGTTACAGAGAAAAAGCACAGATAAAAGAGGAGAAAAAGAGAGCGGCGCCGTACTGAGGGGTATTCCGCAGCGTCATGACTCTCACCTCCTGGAATTTTCTTGATTATTATAAGAGTCGCGCCGGGAAATTGCAATAATTTTCTCCGACACAACCCACCAAAATTCAGGGTTGGAATTCGTCAAAACTGCACAAACGCTGTTTCAAAACGGGGCAAACCGTCGACACCACAACAATCTTCAGCGCGTCGCCGGGCAGGAAGGGGATCATGCCTGCCATGAGGATCGCCCGCAGCCCCAGCCCCTTGCCCAGATATACGTTGAGGATCAGAGCCATATAGGGGATGCCCACCAGATACAGCACCGCCAGACCGGCGAAGCAGGATGCTGCCAGCCAAAGTGCGCTGTTCCTCTTTCGGCTGAGATAGCCGATGACCCAGGCACAGGGGATCAGTCCCAGCAAAAAGCCGAAGCTGGGCTGAAACACGTAGCCGAATCCGCCGCCGTTGGTGAAAACGGGCAGGCCAACCAGCCCCAGTACCACGTAAACCAGCTGGCTCAGCGCACCGTAACGCCGCCCCAGCAGGATCCCCGCCATGGCGGTAAACAGAAACTGCAGCGTAACGGCCACCGGCTTGATGGGGATCTGCAAAAAAGCCCCCACGGCGGTCAGCGCGGCAAAAAGGGCGGTAAAGATCAGCGGACGCAGTTTCACAATGGTAAACCTCCCGACACATTATAGGTTTACCATATACGCCAAAAGGGCATTTGTCAACCCGTGAGGGTGAAATCCGTTTACAATCACGCGTCTTTGTGATACAGTAAAACAACGTGAAACGAAAGGGGGCAGCACCGTGAGCCGTGATCTGGTCTATCGGGCGCTGGCGGAGCGGCCGGGAGAATATCTGTCCGGCCAGGAGCTGAGCCGTACGCTGGGCATCAGCCGGGCGGCGGTGTGGAAAGCCGTGGAGGGCCTGCGCCGCCAGGGATACGGCATCGAGGCCCGCAACGGCTGCGGCTACCGCCTCACTGACCCGGGGGACCGATTGGATCGTTGCAGCGTGGCGGCCTGTCTCGCTGTCCCCCGCGACAACTGGCAGGTGCTGGATGAGGTGGACTCCACCAACACGGTGTGCAGGCGGCTGGCATCGGACGGCGCCCCGGACGGCACCGTGGTCATAGCGGACTGCCAGACGGCGGGGAGAGGACGGCGGGGACGCAGCTTCTCGTCTCCCGGAGGCATGGGGCTGTATCTCTCGATCCTGTGGCGGCCCGACTGTCCGCCGCAATCGCTGCTGCCGCTGACGGCGCTGATCGCCGTGGCGGTTTGCCGGGCGGTGGAGCGCACGGGCGGCGTCAGCCCCGCCATCAAGTGGCCCAACGATCTGGTGCTCTGCGGCCGCAAGCTGGGCGGCATTTTGACGGAGCTGTCCCTGGAGGGGGAGACCGGACACGTGGATTGCGTGATCGCGGGCATCGGCCTCAACTGCCGCCAGCGTGTGGAAGATTTCCCGCCGGAGCTGTCTGACATGGCCATCTCCCTGGATATGGCGCTGCCGGTCCGGGTGCGCCGCGCAGCGCTGGCTGCCGCATTGATGGAGGAGCTGGACACGCTGCGCACCGACGTGCTGGGCGATCCCGGACGCTGGCTGGCGGACTACCGCGCCCGCTGCCTGACCGTAGGCAGGCGGGTCCAAATCCTTCGGGACGGTCATCACATCGAGGCGGATGCGGTGGCAGTGGATGACCGCTGCGGTCTGGTGATCCGCCGAGACGACGGCACAGAGGAGATCCTTCGCGCCGGCGAGGTATCGGTGCGGGGCCTGTACGGATATGTGTAAGGAGAGATTGTTTTGAGCGAGTTGCTTCAACTGTTTCTGACCTTCGCCAAGGTTGGAGTCATGACCTTTGGCGGCGGCATGGCCATGCTGCCTATCCTCCAGCGTGAGGTGGTGGAGAACAAAGGCTGGGCCACCGACGAGGAGCTGACGGACTATTTTGCCATCGGCCAGTGCACCCCCGGCATCATCGCCGTGAACACCGCCACCTTCATCGGACAGAAGCGCCGGGGCATTCTGGGCGGCATCGTGTCTACCCTGGGCATGGTGTTTCCCAGCCTTGTGATCATCACCGCGCTGGCGGGTCTCATAACCAACTTTTCCCATCTGAGCTGGGTGCAGCACGCCTTCGCCGGGATCCGGGTCTGTGTCTGCGTGCTGATCTTCAACGCTGTGGTGAAGCTGTGGAAAAGCGCTGTCCATGACGTGTGGGGCGGCGTGATCTTTGCCGCTGTGCTGGCCCTGACGCTGTTTACGTCATTGTCCCCCATCGTCTACGTGCTGCTGGCCGCTCTGGCCGGCATCCTCATCCAGACGTTGGGAGGTGGGCGGAAATGATCTATTTGCAGCTGTTTTATGAGTTCTTCAAAACCGGCCTGTTCGCCGTAGGCGGCGGCCTGGCCACACTGCCGTTCCTCAACGATATGGCGGACCGGACCGGCTGGTTTACACGGGCACAGCTGGCGGATATGCTGGCGGTCAGCGAGTCCACCCCCGGTCCCATCGGCGTCAACATGGCCACCTACGTGGGCTTTACCACGGCGGGCATCCCCGGGGCAGTGATCGCTACCCTGGGGCTCATCACTCCCAGCGTCATCATCATCCTGATTGTGGCGGCGTTTCTGCGGGCCTTCCGGGACAGCAAGTATGTGGGCTCCGCCTTTTACGGCCTGCGCCCCGCCTCCACCGCCATGGTGGCGGCGGCGGGCATTGGCGTGGCGCTGCTGACGCTGGTGCATACGGAAAAGACCTTCGGCCTTGGCTTCTTCAACTGGCCCGGCGTGGCTCTGGCGGCTGTCATTCTGGTGCTGACCCGTTGGGTGAAGCCCACCAAGAGCCAGCACCCCATCGTGTTCATCGCGGCCAGCGCCGTGGTGGGTGTGATCTTCCGGTTTTAACGGCAAAAAGTCCGTCGGAACACCGTTCCGACGGACTTTTACGTTCTTAGTATCCCCGTATCCACGCGGCGAGGACGCCCACGACCTCACGGGCCCAGTAACCCGGGGTGACCACCCAGAAGGACGGATTGCCGGCGGACAGGGGTTCCAACCCCTCCATTTTGGCGAAGTACCCGGCGCGGTACTGGTGGAAGTTGTCGGTGCAGATCGCCACGCGGGTGTCAAGGCCGTTTTCGGCGATGACACCTGCCGAGAAGGCCAGATTCTCCCGGGTGGAGCCGGAGGATTCCTCCAGATAGATCCGCTCCGGCGCGATCCCCATGCCCACCAGTGTATCACGGATGCATTGCGCTTCGGTGATGCGCTCGTCGTCATCCATGCCGCCGGAGGCCACGCACACGGCCTCGGGGTGGGCGGTGAGATAATCGCAGGCAGCGTTGATCCGATCCTGCAGCATGAGACTGGGCCGGTTGTCGGGATGCACCTCGCAGCCCAGCACGATCACCGTCCGCGGTGCATCGGTAGAGGGACCGACGCGGTGGGCGGCAGCCAGGATCATCAGTGCCAGCACGGCTGCCACAACGGAAAGCCCCACCGCAATGACCCCTGCGGCGGTTTTCTGCAGCCAGCGGGGCAGACGCTCCGGCCACCGGGGCCAGAAGCACACCGACGCGGCCAGAAGCAGCAGCGCCGTTGGCCAGATCATGCCGATGTGGAGAATGCCGATGCACAGCGGAAGCAGGAAATATGCTGTCAATACCAGACAGATAATACCCAAAACGGGACGCCGCCGCACCGGCTTGTCAGTTCTGCGCCACATGGTTGGCGATGCGCTGCATGATGAGGTCCAGGGCCACCAGATTGTGGCCGCCCTCCAGCACGATGATATCGGCAAACTTCCGGGTGGGCTCCACGAACTGCTCATGCATGGGCTTGACGGTGGTGAGATACTGGTTGATTACCGATTCCAGGGAGCGGCCCCGCTCCTCCACGTCCCGCAGGGCACGGCGCAGGATGCGCACGTCGGCGTCGGTCTCCACAAAGATCTTGATGTCCAGCAGGTCCCGCAGCTCCTTGTTTTGAAAAATGAGAATGCCCTCCACAATGACCACCTTGGTGGGTTTGACCTCCACGGTCTTGTCCGTCCGGTTGTGGATGGAGTAGTCATACACGGGGCAGTGGATGGTCTGACCGGCCTTCAGCTTTTTCAGATCCTCGATCATCAGCTCCGTGTCGAAGGCGTCGGGATGGTCGTAGTTCTGCTTGCAGCGCTCCTCAAAGGGGCGGTCCTGCCGCTTATAGTAGTTGTCGTGATGCACCACGCTGACGTCGGCGCCGAAGTGGGAGGCCAGGTGCTTTGTCAGAGTGGTTTTGCCGCTGCCGGTGCCGCCGGCGATGCCGATGAACATGGTATTCATAGTTGTAGAGCATCCCTTTCCTGTTGATGTTCTTATTATAAAAAGCCAAAGGAGGAAAAGCAAGGGAAGGAGCGGCATCTTGTAAAAAAAGAATGAATTTCCGCCGATGGAGGTTGACGGAATGAGCCGTTTTGGGTATGATAATCACAGTAGTGCAACACGGTGCCGCCGTCGGTCCGGACGGCGTTTCTACGGAGGATAATATATGGAATTGGTAAAATGTCCCATCTGCGGCGAGATGTATTCCGAGAGCTATAAAGCCTGTCCCTTCTGCGCCGAGAGCGGTCCTTATGAGGGTACCGTCAAGCGCCGCAAGGGCGGCGGTCGCCGCGTGCAGCGGCGGAAAACCCCAAAAATCCTGGGCCCGGCCATGATCCTGGTGCTGCTTCTGCTGGCGGCTGTGCTGGTGTTCGCTTTCTTCGGCGACCAGATCAAGGCCAAGCTCAAGGGAAATCCGGCAGAGAATACCCCTGTCGCGGAACAGAAGTTTACCATGCAGCCTGCCAATGTCTCGCTGACTGTGGGTGAGATCCGCGCGTTGAGCGTCTCCGAACCGGAGGGCTGCACGTGGGCCAGCAGCGATGAGAGCGTGGCCACCGTGAATGAGACCGGCGCCGTCACCGCTGTGGGCGAGGGAACCGCCACCATTACCGTTACTGCCAAGGACGGCAAGAGCACCGCCAAATGCGAGATCACCGTATTGGGGGCCACTGTGGATCCCGGCACTGATCCGGTTGATCCCGGCACTGACCCGGTTGATCCCGGTACCGATCCGGTTGATCCCGGCACTGATCCGGTTGATCCCGGTACCGACCCGGTGGACCCCGGCACTGACCCGGTTGATCCCGGTACCGACCCGGTGGATCCCACACCCGCTAAGGATCTCTCCATCTGCTACCGGACGTGGGACGGCAAGGGCAAGGAGCTGTCAAAGATCTACGATACGGACATCGGCGAAACGGTATATGACTTGACACTCTATTCGAGCAGTGGCTCCCTGACGCTGTTCATTTACGGAACGGACAGTGCGGTGACCTGGGCCAGTGATTCCAGCGCCGTCACAGTGAGCAGCGACGGTACGCTGAACCGCGTGGGCCGAGGCACAGCTTACATCACCGCCACAGTGGACGGGCAGACCCTCAAGTGCCGCGTGCTGGGATAAAGAATTGACGTGAAGGGGCCGTTGCAAAACGAGGGTTTTGCAGCGGCCCCATTTTTCCGTCAAAACC
>CAMVRT010000010.1 GCA_947169975.1 uncultured Oscillospiraceae bacterium | reverse complement strand
GATCCCCAGCCCGGTACGGATCCCCAACCCGGTACGGATCCCCAGCCTACTGTAGAGCCTGTCGATCCCGAGCCTGACGTTCCTGCCACTCATACGGTAACGTACGAGGATGAGGATGGAAACGTCATTCTTGTGATTACAGTGGAGGACGGCGAGACGGTCACAGAAGCAGACGGCGCGGATGAGGATGAGAGATGGGCGGTCAATGGTATCGAGTACGATTTTGACATGCCTGTTTTTAAGGATCTGAGACTGGTGATCACCAAGACGGAGGATTTGCTGGAGGCTGCTGCGCTGACGGTTTCACTGACTGCCGACGATACGGCAGCAGATCGCAAGTTCAACATTACGCTGCACTTTGACGGCGCGGAGGATACGGAACGGATTTCGTTGAAGAACGGGCAAGAGGCGACGTTCCGCATGCCGGTGGGAACGGCCTATGAACTGACTGTGCAGGGTGAAGCAGATATCGTGTTCACCGCACAGGTTCAGTCCGACGGCACGGATCAGGACGAAGCCAACAGCACGCAAAACGGGCTTTTGACCGTCTCATCTGCGCTCGGCGCAGGGGAGAACCGGGTGAAAATCTCTGCATCGGCGGAGGCAAAAGACCAGACAGAGACGAAAACAGAAACAAAGGCGGAATCGGGCAAACCGCCCTATCTCTGGATTGCTGTGGCAGCAGCCGGAGTTTTGGCCGCAGGTGCAGGTGTTTTCTTTGTGCTGCGCCGCAAAAAACACTGAACGCAGGGATTGATTGATGAAGAAACAGCAGCTTATCAGAAAACTGATACGGTTTACAGATCGTGCCATTAGCACCGCCTTCATGACGGTTCTCCTGCTGGTGCTGTTTCTTGCTGTCTGTGTGATCCTCGATAATCAGCGTATCATGGCAGAGGCCAGCACCGATGTATACCAGAGCTACAAGCCCACGAAGGAGGACAAGTTTTCTTTCAATGAACTGGTAGCGATCAATCCGGACGTGGTGGGCTGGCTCACCATCAACGGCACCAACATTGACTACCCCCTGGTGCAGGGAAAAAACAACGATGTCTACATCAACACATCTGCATTGGGCGAGTTTTCCCTGAGCGGAGCGCTGTTCCTCGATTCCCGGAATGCCCCGGATTTCTCCGATCCCGTCTCCATTGTTTACGGCCACAACATGGCCAAGGATCTGATGTTCGGCGGGATTGACAACTACGAAGATCCATCGTATTTTTCCAGGCACCTCAAAGGCCTGCTCTATTATGGCGGAGAGTACTACAAGCTGGAGATTTTTGCCTTCTTTGCTGCAGACGGCCACGATACAAGGGTATATAACCCCCGTGTGACCGAGGAGAATTGTCAGCAGTGGCTGGATTACGTGGATCAGCTTGCCATTAATCGCGCGGAGAAGTTCCCGGAGGGCGGGCCGATCCTGCTGATGAGCACCTGTTCAGACGGCCAGACCAACAGCCGATTTCTTCTGGCGGCCTCCATTCTGCCGGGCGGTCAGGCCCCCGCATCCCGCGTGACGCATTCCACGCAGGAGGGACTTCACCTGCACGGCGTTCTTACGGGAATATCCCCATGGGCATATCTGATCCCTGCCGGTGCAGTTCTGGCGGGATTGACGATCCTGTTTGTCCTGCTGAAGCGCAGGAAAAAGAGGGAGGATGAAGATGGAGACCAATGAAAACAGAAATGAAGAGCTGAAGCGAATCCTGAACGAGGCCAGGGAGACGACGGACATGCGGCCGGATGAGCCCCTCGCCGATACCGTACCTCCTGTCCGGGAGAAACAGCAGGAAAAACCGCCTGTAGGGAAGAAAAAAAAGAAGCAGAAGGAAAGCGGCATCCTGTCGGATTTAATCGCACTGCTGTTGCGCATCGGCTGGATCGCGCTGATCCTCTCTATCCTCTTGCTGGTGGTCTGCGGCATCACGGTGAACAAGAGCAATCGGATGGCGCCGGCATTTCACGACCGCGATGTGGTGATCTTTTACCGGATGGCCAGGGACATCAAGGCCGGCGAAGTGGTGGTTTACCGCGCCGGAAATGGGCAGCTCCTGCTTGGCCGCGTGGTGGCCAAAGGCGGCGACACAGTGGATATCGATCAGAGCGGATTGAAGATCAACGGGTATTACCAGACGGAGCCCTATAAAAAGGGCGACACTGTGTTGTTTGAAGGCGGGGTCGCCCTGCCGGTGAAGCTGCGTCAGGGCGAATTTTTTGTCCTGTGCGATGACCGTTCCCAAGGCGGAGACAGCCGAACCATCGGTCCCATCAGCGAGGAACGCATCGTTGGCCGTGTGATGGTCTCGATCCGACTCCGCGACTTCTGACAAAAGACAAGGCCTCCGGAGAACCGGAGGCCTTGCTTCTTTTTTACTTCTCATGCAACAGATGTAAAGGTCTTTTGCTTTTCAGAATGTCCTGCGGTAATCCGGCGGATCAGCCGGGCGATCAGGTAGATGAGGAGAGCGCCGAGAAAGATGGCGATCAGGTAGAGGAGCAGAAAAACGGGGAAAGGAACCTTGCCCTGAATCGCGTCGAACACCGGCAGAGAGCTGGTAAAGTAAGGGCTGATGTAGAACATATTGTAGGTCTCATCTCCCAGGACACCTGAGCGGTAAATAGTGACATTCAGCACCTCTGCCATAAGTGCAAACACGAGAAACACACCGTATCCCTTGAGCAGGTTTTTGAAGAGCACCTTCACCTCGCCGGAGGCCAGCAGGTAGATGGACACCACCAGACTGCCGAAGTGGAGGTACATGGTGTGGATATCCACCATTACCGTGCGCACGAAGCAGGATTCCGGGTACAGCGCGGTGGCCACACTGCCCAAAATAGTCACAAAAGCCATAAAGGAGAGAAGCCGGTTTCGCAGAGAGCCCTTCTCCAAAAGTGCGCAGATCAATGAGATGATGATGGGCGTGGTGCAGAGCTGGAAGGGAAAGGCATACCATTGATAATCCCAATATCCCGTCTGCGTGACAGGATCGAAGTTATAGGACCAAATGATCTGCTTGGTCGCCTCCAGCAGCAGAGAACCGATGCCGTAAACGAGCAGAACGATTTTCAGCGTCCGCTCGTGGTTCTTCTCCCTTCGCAGACATAGAATCAGGATGAGCAGAATAGATGCGGCCAGCCAGGCCAGATGGAACCAGCCGTAGGTTGTGGGACGCTCCATTTCGAACTGGAGGGCATACACGATCCGTTCAAAGGTGTTCATATTAACCCGCCTTTCGCCTTTTTCCTCGATTATAGCATGTTTTATCTGAAATTCCACCCTGTTTTGACAATCGTGAAGGGGAGCAATTCGTTAATATGCAATAATTCTCACAAAAGTTTGAAAAGGAATTGTATTTTTTGCCGTAATATGTCACAATAACAGGAGAAGTTCCTGCGTGGAAACGAGTGGGGAGGGATTTCGTCCATGAAGATTCTGTTTGTCACCAGCGAGTGTGCTCCGTTCAGCAAATCCGGCGGTCTGGCCGATGTGGCTTTTTCCCTGCCGCCTGCCTTAAAAGCGGCAGGAGACGAGATCGCCATCATCACACCCCTATATCGCTGTGTGCGTGAGCGGTTCGGCGAAGAACTGGAGTTCGTCGCCTCGCCGAAGGTGATCCTGGGGGACTGGGAAACCGAGTGCGGTCTCTACCGGGGCGACCGCGGCGGCGTGACTGTGTGGTTTGTGGCCTACGATGACTTTTTTGACCGTCCCCGGCTCTACGGTTATGACGATGACGGGCGGCGGTTTGCCTTTTTCAGCCGCGCCGTCATCGACCTGCTGCCCTATCTGGATTTCCGGCCGGAGATCCTCCACTGCAACGACTGGGAGACGGCGCCGGCGGTGCTGTATCTGAAGAACGATCAGGCCTGGCGCCAGGATCTGCGGGGCATCAAGTCGGTCTATACCATCCACAATATTGCCTATCAGGGCCAGTTCGGCGCCGCAGAGCTGGAGCGCACCTTTGCCCTGCCCGGCGGCTGGTATCAAGGCGGTCTGGGCTATGAGTATCAGGGACGCCACGACATCAATCTGATGAAGGGCGCCATCCTGATGGCGGATGCGGTGTCCACCGTCTCTGCTACATATGCCAGAGAGCTGCACCATCCCGACTTCGGCCACGGGCTGGAGAAGGTCATGGACATGGTGGAGCGCAAAACCTACGGCATTCTCAACGGCATCGACATGGCCCATTACGATCCGGCCATTGACCCGCGCATTCCCTTCAATTTCACCGTGTCGGATCGCTCCGGCAAGGCCAGATGCAAGGCGTCTATCCAAAAGAAATTCGGCCTGGCAGAGGAACCCGCATGGCCGCTTCTGTGCTCCGTGGCCCGTCTGGTGGAGCAGAAGGGCATCGAGCTCATCAAGGAGATCCTGCCGGAGCTGATGAAAATGGGCGTGCAGCTCATTGTGTTCGGCCAGGGCGAGCAGCGGTATATCGACTATTTCAACTGGGCCAAGGAGCAGTGGCCCGGTCAGCTGGGCTTCTCCAGCAACTACTCCGAGCAGATGGCCAGCGAGGTGTTTGCCGGTGCCGACATGTACCTGATGCCTTCCCGCTTTGAGCCCTGCGGCTTAAGCCAGATGATGGCCATGCGTTACGGTACCGTGCCCATTGTGTACGAAACCGGCGGCCTGAAGGATTCCGTGCGGCCTTACAGCGACTTTGACGGCATCGGTGATGGCTTTTCCTTCGCCAACTACCAACCCAAGGCACTGTATCTTGCCATTCAGGAAGCGGTAAAGCTCTATTTCGGCGATGAAAAAATGTTTCGCACACTACAGGATCGCTGCATGACCAAGGACTTTTCCTGGACCAGAAGCGCCATGGCCTACCAGCGGATGTACAGCGACATTGCCGACGAAGGCACCGGCGGCGCAGATCTGGCCTTCGACGAGGCCTTTGCCTATCTCAAGCCCATCTATGAGGCGCAGTACGCCGACTATCTGGCCCATCATGGCACTGAGCTGCCGGATGACTACCGCCGTCTCGCGCAGATCCAGATTCTGGGCCGCGGCGCCGGCTTCTTCTACATGGAGTTCCGAAAGGACGGTATCCGGGTGGAGCCCACCACCTACCATGACGCCGAGGTATTTCTTGCCGCCAGCTTTGACAATCTGGTGGGCATGACCGACGGCACCGTGTCGGCGGATCGCCTGTTTATGAACGGCCAGATGAAGGTGCTGGGCAACATCGCCAAGGGCGCGGAGCTGCGGCACATGCTGCGCCCCCTGTCCAGGCGAAAGAGTGCAGACAGACAGGAGGGAGCATAATGATTCAATCCCGGATAGACGGGCAAAACTGGACACTGTACACGGACGGTGAGCCTTCCGTTCTGCATACGCCAGAGATGCCCTTTGCCACCATGATCCGGTTGGAAAAGGAGTACACAACCAACCGCGGCAGCGTGAAGACCACTGTGGTAGAGCGGGAGCGGATCCCCCTGACGGACGTGGAGAGCAGGGGGGAGGACGCCGTCATTTTCAGCGGCGGCGGACATCGGCTGACGGTGACCTGTGCCGCCTGTGAAGGCGGCGCGGCGCTGACCTTTGCCGGGGAGAAGGGCTGGAGCTACTGCTTCCGCCTGCCGGCATACGACGGCGAGGCGGTTTTCGGCGGCGGCGAGCAGTACCGCAAGGTCAACCTGCGGGGCGAGCGGGTGGTCAACTTCGTCTCCGAGCACATTACCGCCGCCACCGTGATGAAAAAGGCATTTCTGCCCAAAGTGTTCTACAAGGAGAAGGAACACAGCCAGATCGGCAGCTATTCCCCCATGCCGGTTTTTGTCACCGACCGGGGCCGACTGATCCTGTTTGAGACAGATTTTGACGGCAGCTCCCAATTTGATGAGGACGCGTACACCTTCCGCTTTGACGGCTGTCCGGGGGGATTGGTCCTGCTGCGGGGGGAGAATTACGAGATGCTCTCCCGGCTGCTGGCCGGGCGGATCCCCAACCGCCAGTATATCCCCGACTGGTGCCACGACGGCATGATCCTGGGCGTCCAGGGCGGCACCCAGACGGTGCTGGACAAGGCCTTCGCCATGCTGGATGCCGGAGCGAAGATCTGCGGCGTCTGGTGCCAGGACTGGTGCGGGGAGAACCGCACCATGATGGGCAAGCAGGTGTGGTGGAACTGGGAGGCGGACGAGAAGCTCTATCCCGACCTCAAAAACGCCATCGCCAGATTGAACGAGCGGGGCGTGCGTTTCCTGGCCTACATCAATCCCTATCTGGTAAAGGACAGCCGTCTATACAAATACTGCGCGGAAAAGGGCTATCTCATCACCCACACCGACGGCAGCATCTACCACATCAAGTCCACCACCTTCGATGCCGGTATGCTGGACCTGACCCACCCGGAGGCGGTGCGGTTTATCAAGGAGCAGCTCATCAAGCACAATATGCTGGACCTGGGCATCTCCGGCTGGATGGCGGACTTCGGCGAGTATCTCCCGGTGGACTGCGTGCTTCACAACGGCGACCCCGCCGAGCTCCATAACCTCTGGCCGGTGATGTGGGCCAGAGTCAACCGGGAGGCCATTGAGGAGTACGGCGGGGAGGACCTTATGTTCTTTACCCGCTCCGGCTATCTGGGCATCCAGCAGTACGCCCCCATCATGTGGAACGGTGATCAGCACACGGACTATAGCCGGGATTACGGCATGCCCTGCGTCATGCCCGCCAGCTTCTCCCTGGGCTTCTCCAGCGCGCCTATGGTCCACAGCGACGTCGGCGGCTTCTTCTCCTTCGGCAAGCTCAGGCGCAATGACGAGTTGTTCATCCGCTGGATGGAGATGAATACGTTTTCCCTGCTGATGCGCAGCCATGAGTCCCTGCGACCCTGGTCTAACGCCCAGTTCGACGCGGAGAAGGTGAAGCCCTACACGGTCAAGCTGACGAAGACCCACGCCGCGCTGAAGCCGTATATTGCCCACTGCGCGGAGCTGGCGGGACAGGGCGTCCCGGCCATGCGCCCGGACTTCTGGGAGGACGTCAGCTTTTCCACAAGCCGCGATCCCTACGCCTATTTTCTGGGCGAGGATCTGTTCGTTTGCCCCGTGATCGACAAGGGCAGGCGGAGTCGCACCGTGACGCTCCCGGCAGGGGAGTGGGTGCATTTCTGGAGTGGGGAAACGTATCCGGGCAAGACGGAGCACGTGATCCCCGCACCCCTGGGCCGCATCCCGGTGTTCTACCGGAAGGGCAGTCCTTATGAAGAACTATTCCGCCGGGCGGCGGTACAATAAAGAAAACGGAAAGGTGAACGACATGGAAAACAAGAAAATCACCAGCGGAATCGGCATAAAGGACAAGATCGGCTACGCCATGGGCGATCTGGCCTCCTGCCTCGTCTTCGGCCTTACCCAGAGCGTACTGAACAAGTACTACACCGACGTCCTGGAGATCTCCGTGCTCCACGTGATGGTCATGACCATCATCGCCCGGATATGGGACGCCATCAACGACCCCATCTGGGGCCGGATCATCGACCGTGCCGGCCGCAAGGAGGACGGGCGCTATCGCCGCTGGATCCGGATCTTTGCCCTTCCCGTGGCTCTGGCCGCCGTGCTCATGTTCCTGGACGTCCGGGGCTTTGTTCCCGCGGGCCGTCTGGCGTGGATCTACGTGACCTACATCCTCTTCGGCATGCTCTATACCTGTATCAACATCCCCTACGGCTCTCTGGCCCAGGTCATCACCTCTGACGATAAGGAGCGCTCCTCTCTGTCCGTGTTCCGCTCCATCGGCTCCACCTTCGGTGCCATGCCCGCCATGGTGCTGGCCTCCGTGTGCTACGTGACGCTGGCTGACGGCACCAAGGAGATGAGCTACAGCCGCGTCTTCATCGGCGTCTGCGTCATCGCCGCTCTGTCCGTGGTGTTCTATCTCCTGTGCCACCGCTGGACCAGGGAGCGCGTGGTCTCCGAGCCTGCGCCTCATGAGAAGGGCCAGACCGCCAAAGTGGTCAAGGCCCTGCTGAAGAGCCGTCCCTTCATGGCTGTCTCTCTGGCGTCCATGCTGTTTCTGGCGGCCCAGATGTTTGGCCAGGGCTACAATACCTACCTGTTCCACCACTACTTCAATAAGCCGGGTCTCACCATGCTGCCCACGGTGTTCCAGTATCTGCCTGTGGCGGTGATCATGTTCTTTGCCACCCGCATGGGCAACAAGCTGGGCCGCCGGGAGGTCTGTTCCTACGGCGTGCTGCTGGCGGCGGTGTTTTATCTGGCCCTCTTTGTGCTGGCTCTGGCCGGGATCACCAACGTCTGGCTCTATCTGCTGGCGAACCTCATGGCCGGCATCGGCACGGCCTTCCTGTTCCTGCTGGTCTGGGTCCTTGCCACCGACGCCATCGACTACAACCGCGTCCGCTTCGGCCTGACCGATGAGGCCACGTCCTACGCTTTCTACACGTTTATGCGCAAGCTGGGCCAGACCGTGGCCACGGTGCTCATCAACGTGCCGCTGCTGCGGATCGGCTACAACGGCAGCGAGCTGAAGACCGAGGGCCTCAGCGAGGCCGCTCTGAAGACCATGTATAATTACTCCGTCATGATCCCGGCGGTGCTGTTCCTGCTGGTGTTCCTGCTGCTGCGCTTCTTCTACCCCCTGAGCAAGAAGAAGGTGGAGGAGCTGCAGGTGGAAAAGGCCAAACTGCTGAAGTAAAAATATAATAAAGAGACGGAATTGCAGCGATGCAATTCCGTCTCTTCTGTTGTGATTCCGATCTCAGTATTTACACACTTCAAAGCCGAACATCTCCGCCAGCATCTCCAGCGCGGCGGCGTGATGGCCTTTGATCACCACGAAGTGGGGCTCGAAGCCGGCCTTTACGCTGCGCTCCACCACGTCACGGCAGGGATTCTCCGTCCGCACCACGATGCTGGTGCCGGTGAACTGCTTGGGCTTGTCCAGCGCCTCGCCCTCCAGAAGGAAGAAGCGGAAGCTGCCGTCCGGCTCCCGTCCGATGCGGAACACGGTGGCCTCCGGGAAGGCTTCGCAGCCGAAGTCCATGGCAGGACCGATCTTGCGATTGGGGTGTACGCCGACCACCGCGCCGGTGTCATGCCGGGCCAGGGAGCACGCGGCTGCGCCGCAGTGCCAAAAGGTGACGGTGTTCTCACCCTCGTCCAGCGATACAGGATCGCCGAAGAAAACCGGCTGGTGTGACAGCTGCATGCCGATCCACATGGAAAGAGCGCCGTAGATGTCCGCCTCGCAGGCGGCGGCCACGCCCTCGTCGTTGAGGAGGGACAGCACGGTGCACACCGGGGTGCCGAAGGCGGTGAAGAAGTCCGGCCAGCACCGGGAGGCCAGGGCGCCGATGCCGTGCTCGCGGACATAGTCGGAGTAGGCCTTATACAGCCGGGCGTGGTCCAGCTGATTATTGGTGGGTGTCTTGTCAAGACCGCAGGTGGCGCAGCGGGTCTTCTCCAGATACTCGGCGCACTCTTCATCGGAGTACGCCTTGGCCCTGTCGATGAGCTCCCGGGCCTCGATGGCCTCCAGTTCCACGCCGAAGGTGTGCATCAGCTCACTGTCCAGCGCCCGGCCGAAGCCGAAGCCTTGAGGCGTATGGCCTACGGCGGACATACGCAGACCGGCCATGTCGTGCTTGAGGCGGGCTGCCTTCAAGCAGGCGGCGATGGCGGACGCCACCCGTTCCTCCTCCGGTGCACCGAACACATAGGAAAACGGACGGTCGCCGAAGGAGCGGAGGGCGTTGGCGGCGGAATAGGCGCCGGTGAGGGAGTTCAGCCGCAGGCGGCCGCCGTCGATGACCGGTTCCCGCAGCGTCCAGAGTAGGATGGGGCAGCGAAACTGCCGCAGCACCTCGGACATATAGGCGGCGTTGGCAAAGGTGAGATTCTGGAACACGATCAGATCCGGCTGCAGCGGCTCCAAAAACGCGCGCAGCTGGTCCACGCCCAGCAGCATCTCATCAGGGCAAACAAAGCTGTCATCGATCCGGCGGAGCAAGGCGGTGCTGCGGGTAAACTGATCCCCGGCGCTCTCCATATGGAAGGTGGGCACGCCCACGGGCACGTATACAGGCACAAAGCTTTTCATAGGAAACCTCCTGTAGGAGTGATTATTTCTGCTTCATCATAAGCTTGTGGAAAAAACTTGTCAAGTAAGATCTTCCGGTTGGCTGATTTGCCCTTGACAAAGCGGGTGCCCAGAGATTAAGATTTCGTTGGTTTGATTTGTTATTATATAGGAGGTATTTGCGTTGGAAACCAATCTGAAAGAGATCTGCAGGGATATCCGCTGTGATATCATGACCTGCATCGGCCACCTGGGCGTGGGCCACGTGGGCGGCTGTCTGTCCGTGGTGGAGCTGCTGGCTGTACTGTACTTTGAGGCCATGCACATCGACCCCGCCAACCCCACCATGGCAGGGCGTGACCGTCTGATCTGCTCCAAGGGTCATGCCGGCCCCGCTGTGTACGCCACGCTGGCCAACCGCGGCTATTTTGACAAGAAGGAGCTGCTGACCCTGAACCAGGGCGGCACCCACCTGCCCAGCCACTGCGACATGAATTTGACCCGCGGCATCGATATGACCACCGGCAGTCTGGGCCAGGGCTTCTCCTGCGCCGTGGGCGCTGCGCTGGGCTCCAAGCTGGAGAAGGACGGCGCCACCATCTACGCCATCATCGGCGACGGCGAATCCCAGGAGGGTCAGATTTGGGAAGCGGCTATGTTCGCTTCTGCCAAGCAGCTGGACAACCTGATCGCCTTCACAGACTACAACAAGCTGCAGATCGACGATACCGTGGCCAACGTCAACGACATTGCCCCGCTGGCGGACAAGTGGACCGCTTTTGGCTGGCACGTCATCGAGGTGGAGGACGGCAACGACGTGGAGCAGGTCTCCGCCGCTGTGGCCCACGCAAAGGGCAACATCGGCAGCGGACGGCCCACCATGGTGATCCTGAACACCGTGAAGGGCTGCGGCGTCTCCTTCATTGAGAAGCTGGGCGTCGCCAACCACAACACGCAGGTCTCCGAAGCCGATGCCCAGCGTGCCATTGCCGAGATCAGAGGGGAGGAGTGAGTCACATGGAAATGAGAGCTGTTTACGCCAATTGTCTGGCCGAGCTGATGGAGAAGGACCGCCACGTCTGCGTGCTGGACGCCGACCTGGCCAAGGCCAGCGGTACCCGCGGCCTGTATGAGAAGTTCCCGGAGCAGATGTTTGACTGCGGCATCGCCGAGCAGAACATGGCCTCCATCGCCGCCGGCCTCGCCAGCTACGGCTTCAAGCCCTGGATCGAGAGCTTCACCCCCTTTGCCACCCGCCGCATCTGCGACCAGATCGCCATCTCCATCGCCTATGCCAAGCAGAACGTGAAGATCGTGGGCACCGATCCCGGCATCTCCGCCGAGCTCAACGGCGGCACCCATATGAGCATGGAGGATATCGGCGTGGTGCGCTCCATCCCCGGCATCGTCATCTTTGAGCCGGTGGACGCCGTGCAGCTGCGTGCCGCCATGCCCGTTCTCAACGACTATCCCGGCTGCGTCTACGTCCGCCTGTTCCGCAAGGAGCTTCCCGATGTATTCCCGGCTGACTACAAATTCAACCTCTTTAAGGCCGACACGCTGCGCGAGGGCACGGACCTGAGCATCTTCGTCTCCGGCCTGCCCACGGTGGACGTACTGACCGCCGCGGGGCAGCTGGCGGGGGAGGGCATCTCCTGTGACGTCATCAACGTCCATACCATCAAGCCCATCGACAAGGAAACCGTACTGGCATCCGCCCGTAAGACCGGCGCTGTGCTGACGGTGGAGAACCACAACGTCATCGGCGGCCTCCACTCCGCCGTGCTGGAGACGCTGGCACAGGAGAAGATCCCCGTGTGCGCCGTGGGTGTGCCCGACCGCTTCGGCGAGGTGGGCAAGCTGCCCTATCTGCGCAAGACCATGGGCATGACCGTGGAGGATATCGTGGCCGCCGCCAAGGGCGCGGCGGCGCTGAAGTAAAGGAGAAGAACCATGAAAATTGCCATTGGAAGCGATAAGTCCGGCTTTGCCGTGAAGGAAGCCGTCAAGGCATACCTCACGGAGACCGGCGCGGAGTTTGACGATCTGGGCACGCTGGATCTGGACCACGTGGTGCCCTACTACGCGGTAGCCGGCAAGGTGGCCCCGCTGGTGCAGGACGGCACCTATGACCGGGCCATCCTCATCTGCGGCACCGGCGCAGGCATGTGCGTGGTGTCCAACAAGTTCAAGGGCGTGTACGCCGTGGCCTGCGAGGGCGTCTACTCCGCCAAGATGGCCCGTGCCATCAACAACGCCAACGTCCTCTGCATGGGCGGCTGGATCGTGGGGCCGGAGATGGCACTGGAGATGGTCAAGACCTTTCTGTCCACCGACTGGTGCCAGGATCTGGAGGACTGGCGCAAGGAGAACATGAAGAAGTTTGCCGTGCAGGTCAGCGCCATCGAGGACAGCGTCTATGGTAAGTGAGTTTATCTACCGACAGCCGGTAGAGATCCGCTTCGGCCGCGGCAAGCTGGCTGAACTGCCGGAAATCCTGGCCGGACGGGGTCTTCACCGGGGGCTGATCGTCTGCGGCCGCCACTTTGCCCCGGAAGCCCAGCGGCTGGTGGAGCAGAATTGCGGCGTGGTTGCCGTGTTTTCCGACCTGCAGCTGGAGCCCCAGCTCTCCGGCGTGGAGGAGGCAGTGCGGCTGGCCCGGGAGTATCAGGTCGACTGCGTCATCGGCATCGGCGGCGGCAGCGCCATGGATACCGCCAAGTTTGTCGCCGCCGTTGCTCCCACTGACGCCGACGCGCTGACTTATTTCAACGGAGACCGTCCGCTGCCGGAGCGGGGCCTTCCCATCATCGCCGTGCCCACCACGTCGGGTACCGGCAGCGAGGTGACCCAGGTGTCCGTCATCAGCCACGGCGCCACCAAGCGGACCATCAACAATCCGGTGTTTATGCCTGCCGTGGCGCTTGTGGACCCGGATCTCAGCGACACGGTGCCGGCCCGGGTGGTCATGTGCACCGGTCTGGACGCCCTGGCCCACGCCCTGGAGGGCTATTGGAGCCGCAATCACCAGCCCATCTCCGACCTGATGGCGGTGGAGGCGGTGCGCCTGGTGCTGGGGAATCTGGAGAACGCCTGGCGCGATCCGGACGACCGCATCGCCCATGAGCGCATGGCCTACGCCGCGCTGCTGGGCGGGCTGTCCTTTGCCTTGCCCAAGACCGCCGGCTGCCACGCCTGCAGCTATCCCATCTGCGAGCATTTCCACGTCTCCCACGGCGAGGCCTGCGCCTTCACGCTGGACAGCTTCGTCCGCGTCAACGCCGACGAGCGGCTGGAGGAGCTGTGCCGCCGCGCCGGCATCGGTGATACACAACAGTTGGCCGACTGGATCAACCGGATGAAGGCTCTGTCGGGTCTCCCCATGAAGCTCTCCCAGCTGGGTGAGGCGGATACGGCGCAGCTGGCCCGGGAATGCGCCGCCCACCCGTTGATGAACAACAACCCGGTGCCCATGGATGAAGGGGCGCTGCGGAATCTCTTTGAGGCGCTGCGGTGAAGGACGGAAAATGGATGATCCCGGCCATGGTGCTGTCATGGTCGGTGTTCTACGCCGTGTCCAAGGTCATGGTGGACGCCACCGGCTCCGCCATCGCCGGCGGCGCGCTGATCCGCGCCGCCGCTCTGGTGTTCCTGACCGTTCAGCTTCTGGCGGACGGTCAGTTCAAGGAGCTGTTCCGCCCCGGCAGAGCCGTTTTTATCCTTCTGCTGATCGGTCTGTTCGGTTTCCTGCTGGATCTTTTTGCCAATCTGGGCTACGCCCACGGCTCCCTCAGCACCGGCACCGCACTCTTGAAAACGGACGTGCTGATGGCCAACCTCATCACCGTGGCGGTGTTTCACAAGAGGCTGTACGCCACGGACTGGCTGGGCACGCTGGTGATGCTGGTGGGCGTACTGCTGGTACTGGACGTGGATTTCCGGGCCATGACCTGGAACCCCACCGACCTGTTGTTCCTGCTCAGCGCCGCCTGCGTGACGGTCAACGCCTTCGTCATCAAGACGGCTCAGAACAAGTACCGCCAGACCTCAGACGTGATCTCCTACTACAATAACCTGGTGGTGCTGGTTCTGTTCACTCTGTTCTGCATCGTCCGCGGCGATCTGTCGGCTGCTCTAAGCCGCGGCACGGATCTGCGGTTCTGGGGACTTGTGGCTCTGGGCGGCCTGGCCCAGACGGGTATCTACTTCTTCTACTACCGCAATTTGAAGCGGTATGAGGTGTGGGTGGTCAAGCTCTACCTGCTGCTGATGCCGGTGGTGAGCTGCTTTATCGGCGTGGCTTTTCTGCATGAGACCATCACGCCACTCAAAGCCATCGGGATCGCGGTGGTCATGGCCGGTGCGGTGTTGATTCTGCTGCGCGGCAAACTCCACCGTAAGGAGGCCGCAGTTAAAAACTAACAGGAGGTTCTCGCAATGGATCTGAATGAATTGCGTTTGAAAAACCCGGATCTGCCGCTGTACAGCGTCACGGATTCCGCCTTCGCACCCTACGGGCGGGTTCTGTCCTGTGCCGATACCGAGGACTTGTCCGCCGCACTGAACGATACGCCCATCCCGGCCGAGGGCAACTGCTACGTAGCTTCGGATCCCGCGCTGGAGGGCCTGCCTGTGATGGACACCCTCCGCCGCCTCGTCTACGGTGAAACGGAGCTCCAGGCCGGCTACTGCAACGGCAACGGCTTCACGCTCAACGCCGAGGAGTACCACAAGTGCAGCGAGGTGAACTACACCACCACCGGCCTTGTGCTGCTGCTGGCTTTGCCGGAGGACTTGCGTGAAAACACCCTTCACAGCAAGAGTGTAAAGGGTTTCTACCTGCCATCAAATACACTGGTGGAAATATACCCGCGCGTGCTTCACTTTGCGCCTTGCCGTGTCATCGAGGTGGGGTTCCGCTGTCTGGTGGTGCTCCAACGGGGCACCAACGAGCCGCTGGAGGGCGGCGTGAACACCGCTGCCGCCGGGGAAGAAAAGCTGCTGTGGATGAAAAACAAGTGGCTCGTCTGTCATCCGGATTCCCCACAGGCTGCAAAAGGCGCCTACATCGGCATTACCGGAGAAAACCTTACGCTGAAAACCTGATATAAAGCTGACAGAATAACAAAAGCCCGCCGTTCCATGAACGGCGGGTTCTCTGTAATCGGATTCAGTTGACCTGATTGCGAAAGATGAGAGACTTGCTGCCGCGCAGCGCGTAATAGAGCAGCAGGCCCAAAACGCCGCAGGCGATGACTTCGCCGATGCCGACGGTCAGCATCAGGTAGGGGATGGAATCGGGAATTTGATATGCGTATCGCAGCACGAAGGGGATGATCAGGGTGTTGGCCAGGATCGGCGGCACAGGCGCCAGGAAGGAGTGGGCCTTGCGCAGCGTCCAGGTGAAGAAGGCACCGATCAGTGTGGCAAGGCTGCCGAATACCACGTCCAGAGCCACGCCGCCGCCCATGATGTTGCCCAGAATGCATCCCACGAACAGCCCGGGGATGGCAGCAGGGGTGAAGACGGGAAGAATGGTCAGCGCTTCGGCGATGCGGAACTGGATCGGCCCAAAGGAAATGGGGGCGAAGACGTAGACCAGTGCCACGTAGAGCGCAGCAATCATGGCTGCCTGGGCCAGAAAGGCCACTTTTTTGTTTCTCATGTTCTGTTTTCTCCTTAGTTTTGTTTTACGTGAGGATGGTTTCGAACTCACGGATTTGCCGCCTGCCACAAACGAGCAGACAGACAGCGTCACATACTATACCACGCCCTGCCGCGCAAAGCAAGAAAAAATTATGCGGACTGTGTGGACAATTTATCTTTTCATCCCACAAAAGAATGTGGTATAATTCAGCAAAAGAAACTGCCGACTGGAGACGTTATGGAGAAAAGGGAGCGTAATACAGCGACGGGGACCGACCCGGTCACCCCCGCTCAGCGCAGAGCCTGGCGCCTGACTTACATCACCGCCAAGCCGGTGATGGCGCACAAATACAACTTCACATGTGATCAGATCGACATCAACGGGCCGTTCCTGCTGGTGTCCAACCACGCCTGCAACGCTGACCCGATCCTGATCGGCCTGTCCAGCAAGGACATGCCGCTGACCTATGTGGCCAGCGAGCATCTGGAGCGGATGGGGGTTGTCACGAAGCTGCTGACCCGGTACTATTCCATCATCCCGCGAAAGAAGGCGTCCTCCGCAGCGGACACTGTGAAATCGGTCCTGCGTGCGCTGAAACGTGGAGCGCCGGTGGTGCTGTTTGCAGAGGGGGAGTGCACCTGGGACGGTGTGTCGGCCCCGGTGTTTCCCGCCACCGGCAAGCTGGCGAAGGTCAGCCGTGTCCCACTGGTCACTTATCGGCTGGAGGGCAACTATCTGTCCATGCCCCGCTGGGCCGATTCCTCCCGAAGAGGCCGGATCCGCGGCAGGGTCGTTCACCGGTACAGCCCCGAAGAGCTGGCAAAGATGAGCCCGGATGCAATCACCGCGGCCATCAATCGAGATATCTACGAGGACGCCTGGGAGACCCAGCGGCGCGACAACGTCATCCTTGCCTCCCGCAAACGCGCCGAGGGATTGGAAAGAGCATTGTTTATCTGCCCGGAATGCGGAGAGATCGGCGGCGTGCAAACCAAGGGCGACGCGATCTTCTGCACGAAATGCGGCATGCGCGTGACCGTGGATCAGCGGGGCTTTTTCCGCGATGGCAGGTTTTCCACCGTCCGTGAATGGGATGTCTGGCAGAGAGAACAATTCCCCCGATTGGCAGAGAATCCCGCACACGCGGAGCTGTTTCCCGCAGACGGCGTACTGACCGATTTGTCAGCCGGAACGAAAAGAAAGATCAGCTTCTGTCTGGACCTCGCCGGCGGCGCCATGGTCATAGGCGGGGAGCATATACCGCTCCCGGATTTCTCCGACATGGCAATGGTCAAGACCAACCGCCTTCTGTTCGGGTGGAACGGCGACTATTATGAGATCGTGTCAAAGCACGGGATTTTACGTCCTTATCTATTGGCAAAACAGCTTTATTCGATAGAAAAGGGGAGAGAATGATGATGATCTTCTGTACCGCTGCTTCCGATATGAAGCCCATTTTCTATGCCACGCCGGGGGTGTGGAATCTGATCATACAGCTGGGCATCATTGCCGCGCTGATGCTGCTGGCCAATCTGCTCCGGCGTCAGATCCCGTTCATCCGCAAGAGCCTGATGCCGGTGTCTGTGCTGGCCGGATTCCTGATGCTGGCGGTGAAGCTGGTGCTGCAAAAAGGCTTCGGCATCGATGATTTCTTTGACGTTGAGCTGTTGGATACTCTGGTGTTCCACTGCATCGCGCTGGGTTTTATTGCCATGAGCCTGCGCGTCAGCAGGAAGACAGAGGCGGGCACCGGCCTGGCCGGCGCCAAGTCCGGCGCGGCTATTGTAGGATCCTATCTGATTCAGGGCTTTGTGGGACTGGTGATCACGATCCTGCTCTCCCTGACGCTGAAGCCCGGCCTGTTCAAGGCTGCGGGACTGCTGCTTCCCATGGGCTACGGCCAGGGGCCCGGCCAGGCCAACAACATCGGCATGACCTACGAGACCTATGGCTTTACCGGCGGCCAGAGCTTCGGCCTGGCCATTGCCGCGGCGGGCTATATCTGCGCCTGCACCGTTGGCGTTCTGGTGCTGAACTACTGGAAAAACCACAAAAAGCTGGACATCTCCCGAAACATTACCGGGGAAGAGCAGCAGCTCACCGTGGACTATTTTCAGGATAAAAACGAGATCCCGGTTTCCGACTCCATCGACAAGCTCTCGGTGCAGACCGCCATGGTGCTGGTAGTGTACGGCGTCACCTATCTTGTCACGCTGGGCATCACCTCCGCGCTGACCGCATGGGCACCGGGGCTTGCCAAGCTGCTCAACTCCATGCTCTGGGGCTTCAACTTCATCATCGGTTCCGCCATCGCCATGCTGACCAAGACGCTGCTGGGCGGTGCGGAGAAGCGGGGCATCATGAAGCGCCGCTATCAGAATAACTATCTGCTCAACCGCCTCTCCGGCTTCTTCTTCGACATCATGATCGTGGCCGGCATCGCCTGCATCGATCCCGAGGACCTCACCGGACTGTGGCTGCCGTTCGTGCTGATGGCGGTGGCTGGCGGCGTTGTCACGTGGTTTTACCTGCGCACCATCAGCCGCAGGATTTATAACGGTTACTATCATGAGGGCCTCATCTCCATGTACGGCATGATGACCGGCACCATCGGCTCCGGCATCCTGCTCCTGCGAGAGATTGATCCGGAGTTCCGCACCCCGGCAGCCAACAATCTGGTGGTGGGCTCCAGCTACGCCATATTGTTCGGCGCGCCGCTGCTGATCCTGGTCACCATGGCCGCCCGGTCCGACCTGATGTGCTACATCGTCGCCGGTATCATTGTTGTCTATTTCTCCCTGCTGATGCTGTTCATCCGCTTCTTCAAGGGGAAAAAGAAGACCGCCTGACGCATAAAAAAAGCAGCCGCAAGGCTGCTTTTTTCATACAATCCTGATAACTATCCCCACTCATTCATCCCCCCGCAGAATGCGGTCAAGGATAGGGAACACAGCCTCGGGATCCTCATAGGGGTAAATGCGGAAATACGGATTGCCGGTCAGCATGGCGGAAAGCTGGGTCTTGCGCCGGTCGTAGAAGAGATAACAGGGCTTTCCCAGCTTCTCTGCATAGGCCAGCTCATATCCCACCCCCAGAGAGGGGCAGGTGCATTCGCCGATCAGCAGATCGCTCTCCTGCAGCCACGCCGTATCCTGATGGTAGATTTCGCCGTCCCGATCCCGCCCCTGCTCCAGCAGGTTGAGCTCCGGATGGCCCACGTGCTCCGTCAGAACCTTGTCTGTTCGCTGGATGTAGGCAATCATGCGCTGATACAGCGCCGCATCCACCCGCCCGCCGCGGATGGAGCCGGCAAAATAGACCTTTTTATTCATTCAGAACCCCCGTTTCGGTTTAGTGTCTTGCATTGATTATACACCGCAGGATATGGGAAAAGTCAAGAGGCTTACCGCTTTCGCTCATGGCAAGGCGATCCCGCCGCGACAATCAGCGCGGCACAGGCGATGTCCGACGTGTCTTGACACGGCGGCTGCCCTATGTTATTTTTAAAATGAGGTTATATAAACATCCGGCCGAAATGCCGGAAAAGGGTGAGAGCCCCATCAGAAACGGAGGAAAGCAATATGGCGCAAATGACCCGCGACGAAAAGATTTTCAAGCTGGGAAAGATCATCACAGATCGCAAGGAAATCCTGTTGGGCCTGGAGAAGATGTCCACCGACGCTCCCGAGTACTGGGGCATCGACTGCGGCATGCAGTACGCAGAGCGGCGCTACGGCAAGGAGGTTGCTGACCATTGCCTGGATCTGGCCCTGAAAATGGGCAAGCGCAAGCCCAAGACCTTTGCCCAGCTGAAAAAGCTGAGCGGCTATGACGACGAGCACCTGACCACGGTGCTGGAGGCCCTGTGCCAGGCAAGTCTGGTGGAGTGGCACTTTGAGAATCTGGACGGCAAGAACCCCAACCACGAGAAGCGCTGGGTGCTGGATATGTTCGTGCCCGGCAGCGCCGAGATCATGGTCATGCGGCCGGAGATCTCCCCGGCGACGCCCCAGGTGGCCGACTTCTTTGAGCGCATGACCTATCTGCCTCTGGCCGGTATCACCCATCTGGTGCCTCCCGGCGGCGCGGGCATCGGCATGCACGTCATCCCCGTGGAGCAGGCCATCCCTGCCAACTGCGAGTCCCTGCCCATCGAGCACCTGAGCCACTGGCTGAAGAAATACGAGGGCCACATCGGCGTGGGTATCTGCTCCTGCCGAAAGCAGCAGCGCATCCGCGGCGAGGGCTCCGGCGACATCGAGCAGTACTGGTGCATCGGCGTGGGCGACTTTGCCGACTACTGCCGGGAGACCGGCATGGGCCACGACATCACCTACGATGAGGCCATGGAGATCCTCCACAAGGCGGAGGAGAAGGGCTACGTCCACCAGATCACCAACATCGACGGCGAGAACAAGATCTTCGGCCTGTGCAACTGCGCCGTGGGCGTGTGCAACGCCCTGCGCACCTCCCAGCTGTTCAACACCCCCAACATGTCCCGCTCCGCCTACACCTCCCAGGTGGACCCGGAGAAGTGCGTGGCCTGCGGCAAGTGCGTGGAGGTCTGCCCCGCCGGCGCCGTCCGTCTGGGCCAGAAGCTGTGCACCAAGCACGGCGAGATCGAGTACCCCAAGCAGGAGCTGCCCGACGACACCTCCTGGGGCGAGGATAAGTGGAACTGGAACTACAAGAACGAGAACGGCGTCATCCAGACCTGGCCCAACGGCACGGCGCCCTGCAAGGCTGCCTGCCCGCTGCACATTTCCATCCAGGGCTACATCAAGATGGCCAGCGAGGGCAAGTACCGCGAGGCGCTGGAGCTGATCAAGCGGGACAATCCCTTCCCGGCGGTCTGCGGCGCCATCTGCCGCAAGTACTGCGAGGACGAGTGCACCCGCGGCACCGTGGACGAGGCTCTGGCCATTGACGATATCAAGCAGTTCATTGCCGCCCAGGATCTCAACGCCCAGCACCGCTATGTGCCGCCCATGTGCTCCACTACCCGGGAGCCCTTCGACCAGAAGATCGCCATCATCGGCTCCGGCCCTGCCGGCCTCTCCTGCGCCTACTTCCTGGCCATCGAGGGCTATTCTCCTGTGGTGTTCGAGAAGGACACCGTACCCGGCGGCATGATGGTTACCGGCATCCCCAACTTCCGCCTGGAGAAGGACGTGGTCAACGCGGAGATCGACATCCTGCGGGAGATGGGCGTTCAGTTCCGCTGCGGCGTGGAGGTTGGCAAGGATGTCACCATCCAGCAGCTCCGGGACGAGGGCTTCAAGGGCTTCTTCGTGGCTGTCGGTCTCCAGTTCGGCGGCAGACTGAACGTGCCCGGCGACGACGCCGAGAACGTCATGCCCGGCGTGGACTATCTGAAGACGGTCAACATGGGCACCGCCAAGCCCCTCAGCGGCAACGTGGTGGTCATTGGCGGCGGCAACATCGGCGCCGACGTGGCCCGCACCGCCATCCGCCAGGGTGCTTCCAGCGTGCAGCTGTACTGCCTGGAGTCCTATGACGAAATGCCCATGGGCGAGGAGGATCAGGAGCTTTGCAAGGCCGACGGCGTGGAGATCCATGCCGGCTGGGGCCAGACCGAGATCCTCACCGAAAACGGCAAGTGCGCCGGCATCAAGTTCCGTAAGTGTGTCAGCGTAAAGAACGCCGAGGGCCGCTTCGATCCCAGGTTTGACGACAACGAGACCACCGAAGAGACCTGCACGACGGTTCTCTACTGCATCGGCCAGAAGGTTCAGTGGAACGATCTGCTCTCGGGCACCAAGGTGGAATTCAACCGCAACGGTACCGCCAAGGCGGATCCTGTGACGCTCCAGACCGCCGAGCCCGACATCTTCGTGGGCGGCGATGTGTACACCGGGCAGAAGTTCGTGGTGGACGCGCTGGCTGCCGGACGGGAAGGCGCTGTGTCCCTGCACCGGTTCGTCAACGAGGGCCAGTCCCTCACCATCCACCGCAACACCCGCCACTTCACGCCGCTGGATAAGGACGATGTGGTTCTGCCCGTGGACGCCTACAAGAAGCCCCGCCGCGCCGTCAAGGGCGTGGATCCGGCCAAGGTGCGCACCATGAGTGATGAGCGGATGATCTTCACCGAGGAGCAGATCAAGTCCGAGGCCTCCCGGTGCCTGAGCTGCGGCCGCAGCGTGGTGGACGCCAACAAGTGCCTGGGCTGCGGCATGTGCACCGTCCAGTGTAAGTTCGACGCCATCCATCTGGTGCGCAACATGGGCGACGCCTATTCGAAGATGATCCCCGCCGAGGACAAGTTCAAGGCCATCGGCGCCTACGCCGCCAAGCGGGGCATCAGGATCCTGAAGAAAAAGACCTCCAAGTCCGGCAAGTAAGACGCTATGCACGAGCTCGGACTGGTAAACTACGTGGTCAAGCAGGTCACAAAGATCGCGGAGGAGAACAAGGTGGAGAAGGTCTGCTCGGTGACGCTGGAATTCGGCGAGGTCTCCGGCATCGTGACATCCTACCTCTACAGCTACTGGGACTGGTACACCAAGAAGTTTCCCCTGTTTGACGGAGCGAAGCTGCTGTGTGAGACCATTCCGGCAGTGACCTGGTGTGATAACTGCAAGAAGACCTACCCCACCGTGCAGTACGGCAAGACCTGCCCCCACTGCGGCAGCGGCAACACATGGCTGCAGCAGGGAAATGAGATGAACATCAAGCAGATTGAGGTGGAGTGAGTCCGCCGCTGCGGAATAAGGAGGAACATATGGACAATCAGGAAATGAGACGGCTGAAGGAACAACTGGGCCTCATCAACTATAAGATCAACTACAAGACCGGCGTCCATTTGGGCGTCATCGAGGATTTCTTCTCTGGCAAGACTGACGAGCTGGCGCCTAAGGATCGGGAGAAGATCGAGGCGCTTCTGAAAAAAGAGTCCAGGAAGCATTGATCGGCGGACAGGCGTCCGCACCGATTGAGATGCAAAGAGGGACTGTTTCAAAATGGCCATTCCTGTCATCCGCAGGAATCCTTCGCGTTGCCAAATCAGAGATTTGGACACTCAGTTTTTGCGAGGCCCCAGCGGGGCCGTGGCAATCCGTCATTTCCTGCTGAAAAGGACGGATTCCCACAGAAAATGCCGCCTAACAGGCGGCATTTTCTGTGGGAATGACGGGGGTGGTTTGCATTTTGAAACAGTCCCATTTTCCTTTTTTGCAGAGTTTCAATCGATCTCGCCCATCAGTGACGGACGCCGCATGATGGATAAAGAGATGGGCTGGTTCCACCCCTGCTCCTCCTGGCCTCTGACAGATCTGAAGATCAAGATTCCCATTCTGTAATCAGTTGAAGCCTCCGCTGAGCCGGAGGCTTTGGCCTGTCGTCCGCCCGGCGAATTGGGGCGGAGAAAGCAGGCAAACTCCTTGCGTTTTCCCGGGTTTGTGCTATACTCTATATTCGTTTGGGACAAAACAGAAACCCGGGAAATATCCCGTGAAAGAAGGAAGTAGTTTTATGCGTATTTTGTTGGCAACGGCTTTTGCGCTGTTTGCCGGTCTGATGATGACCCGTGTCTTCAAGTATCTGCGCCTCAATTTTCCCGACGTGACGGCGTTTCTGATCGCCGGCGTACTGGTGGGCCCCTTCTGCCTGGGCGCGACCAGCGTGCCCGGATTGGGCTTCGACTCCATGGAGGACCTGAGCCGTGTGACGGTGCTTTCCAATGTGGCGCTGGGCTTTATCGCCTTTGATATCGGCAATGAGTTCCGCCTTGCCCAGCTGAAGCACACGGGCAAAACCGCCACAGTCATTGGCATCCTGCAGGCGGTGATCGCCTCGCTGCTGGTGGACGCGGCGCTGATCGGCCTCCACTTTATCGTGGGTCCCGACGTACTGCCGCTGCCCGTTGCCATCACCCTGGGCGCCATTGCCGCCGCTACGGCTCCCGCCGCCACACTGATGGTGGTGCGCCAGTATAAGGCCAAAGGCCCTGTTACCAGTTTGCTGCTGCCCATCGTCGCGCTGGACGACGCGGTGGGCCTGGTGATCTTCGCCGTCTCCTTCGGCATCGCGGAGGCCATGGACGGCGGCACGCTGAACGCCGTCTCCGTGATCGTGAACCCGCTCCTGGAGATCGTCTGCTCGCTGATTCTGGGCGCCGTCATGGGCACCTTGCTGACGGTGCTGGAGAAGATCTTCTTCTCCAACTCCAACCGTCTGTCCCTGACCATTGCCTTTGTCATCATGACCATCGCCCTGTCCTCGGTCACCGTGCCGCTGGGCGGCGGTGTGGAGATCTCCTTCTCCTCGCTGCTGGTTTGCATGATGCTGGGCACCATGTTCTGCAACCTGAGCGAATTTTCCACCGATATCATGAACCGCTCCTCCAAGTGGACGGCGCCGCTGTACGCCGTGTTCTTCGTCCTGTCCGGTGCGCAGCTGGATCTCAGCGTGTTCAAGTATCCCCTGGTCATCGTGATCGGCCTTGTCTATATCCTGGGCCGCTGCGTGGGCAAGTACTTCGGCGCGCTGCTCAGCAGTACCATGATGAAATGCAGCCATACCGTGCGCAAGTATCTGGGCATTACTCTGTTCCCCCAGGCCGGTGTGGCTCTGGGCATGGTGGTCAGCGCCCAAGCGCTGGGCGCTGAATACGGCGCACTGATCCGCAATATCATCCTGTTCAGCGTGCTGGTGTATGAGCTGATCGGCCCGTTGCTGACCAAGATCTCCCTGCAGCGCGCGGGCGAGATCACCTCCGGCGCCACCGACGCCCAAAACCGCGCCCGGTTTGAAAAGAAGGAAAAGAAACAGACAGCTTGATCTATGGCAGAGCCTCCGCTTTCGGAAGAAGGCGGGGGCTTTTTGTATGCGAGGAAAGCGACATGAGGTTTTGTTGACTGTCTCGACAGCCCATAGTATAATCGTTCCATAAGCACAGACGGCAGATTTGCCGGCTTCTTATGAGAAGGTGTAAAAATGCAGGGATCGGAGCTTTTTGCCGAAGAAAAACCATCCAAAATACTGATGCGTCTGGCGCCTCCCGTGATGCTGGCGCAGTTGATCCAGGCGCTTTACAATATCGTCGACAGTCTGTTTGTGGGGAGATATTCGGAAACGGGGTTGACGGCGTTGTCGATTATCTATCCCGTTCAATTGCTGATGATTGCGTTGGCCGTCGGAACAGGCGTTGGCATCAATACGCTGATGGCGGCCAAAATGGGTGTGAACAAGCAACGGGAAGCCGAAGAGGTTGCCAGCGCCGGCACGCCTCTGGCTGTTGTGATATGGACCCTGTTTGCAATAGCCGGTTTTTTCCTGATGCCGGCTTACGCCCGCATGTCAACGCAGTCGGAGACGGTCATCCGTGAGGTCATCCTCTACGGACGTACCGTCTGCGTGTTCAGCTTTGGCCTGACGCTGGAGAGCGTCTGGACCAAGGTGCTGCAGGCAAACGGTGATATGAAAACGCCGATGATCGCGCAGATCGTCGGCGCCGCCGTGAATATTGTGCTGGATCCGTTGTTTATCTTCGGCCTGCTGGGCTTTCCAAAGCTGGGCATTCTGGGCGCTGCCGTGGCAACCGTGATCGGCCAGATCGCCGCAGCATGTATGGTGGCGCGAAGAGGATTCAGAAAGCCACCAAAAAGAGAGGTTTTCTTACGCCACGTGGGGAGGATCTACCGCCTCGGAATCCCCAACATTCTGATGCAGTCGGCCTACACGTTTTACATCCTCGGACTGAACCTGATTCTGGCAAGGTTTTCGGATCAGGCGGTCACCGCGCTGGGACTGTACTACAAGTGGCAGACGTTTTTCTTCATCCCGTTGGGTGCCATGCAGACCTGCATCGTACCGGTGATCAGCTACAATTATGCCGCCCGAAGGATCGATCGCTGCAGAGCGACGCTGAAAGCCGCCATCCTGTTTGGCTGGGCGCTCATGGCGATAGGGACGCTGTGCTTTGTTACCATCCCGGAGCCCATGCTGCGGGTGTTCACAAAGGATGAGCTGGTGGTCGCCATAGGCAGAATAGGGTTTCTTTTTATCGGATCGAGCTTCATCCCCATGGTGACCTCACTGATCTTCCCGGTGTTTTTCCAGGCAGTGGGGATGAGTCTGAGAAGCGCTGCTCTCACGGTGCTGCGCACAGTGATTCTGTTTGTGCCGCTGGGGTACGCTTTTTCTCTGATGGGACTGAATAACTTTTGGCTGACCTTTCCTGTGACGGAGACTGTCACGAGCCTGGCCGGACTGATGCTCTACCGCCGATTTTTGAACCGTGGCCATGTTGATATGAGGTGATACAAATGCAATTCAAAGAGGGCTCTGGCTGGAAAGCCTGTTATGAGGAGGACACCGGACGGTATTTCGGCGAATACGGCGGGATACAGTCATATCACCTGTATGAGCTGACAAAGGAGCTCTACGACCGGCTGGACGAGGCAATGACCGAGGGCGACGCAAGTACCGTCATGTATGAAGGGCGGCATCTGTATATGTCCGTTGACGACCGCTGCGGTCCGCCCTACACCATCGTGTTTGACGATGATTATGAAAAGCTGTGCCCGTGGGCGAGCGTCATGAAGAGCGGCAAAGTCTGGCCGGACGAGCTGACCGACGCGGCGGTGGAGCTGTTTGAGTCCGAAAAGAATAACCGGGAGCAGCGGAGGAAAAAGCGGGAGAAGAGAAGAAAAAACAAAGTGTGTCTTCAGCCAATGGATAGATCGCTCCTTCACGAATACTACAAAAACTTCGTTATGGATGCGGATATCTTTATGGACATGAGCAACCTTCGGGGCTATACCTACTCTCCCGAGAGAGTTGATGCCTATTTTGACAGACTTCAATCACAAAAAGACCGTGTGGATTTTCTGATTATGAGCGATGAAAAGCCGATTGGAGAAATCGCCTTGAAGCACATGGATAATACGGCGAAGCAATGCGAGCTATCCATCCACCTGCAGAGCGATGCCGTCAAGAATAAAGGCTATGGAACGCAGGCGGAACGGTTGATTCTGGAATACGCATTTCAGACACTTGGAATGACAACGGTCATTGCTGACTCCGTTCTCAAAAACAAGAGAAGCCAACACACATTAGAGAAAGTCGGTTTTCGGGAAACCGGCAGAGATGAAACCTTTGTATATTACCAAATCACTCAAGCAGATTGGCTGAAATGCAGAGATGAATAATATGAACGCAATCCGCTGGATCTTCTTTGATATCGGCTCAACGCTGATTAACGAGGAAGAAGCCTATAACCATCGGATCAGAGACATGATCCGGGGCACGGTTGTCACCTTCGAGCAGTTTTCCGAGAAGCGTATTCAATACGCCAAGGCGGGATATAACGGAGATCAGAAGGCGATCGAGTATTTCGGCCTCACCAAAACACCGTGGCACAGCGAGGATGAGGTGCCGTTTGATGACTGTGAGCATACTCTGCAGGCTCTGCGTGACAGAGGTTATCGACTTGGCATCATTGCCAATCAGAAGCCGGGGGCCAAAGAGCGTCTTGACGCCTGGGGGCTTGGCCGGTATTTTTCGGTGATTGCATCCTCTGCGGAAATGGGCGTGGCGAAGCCGGACAAAGAGATTTTCCTGCGTGCATTGGCAATGGCAGACTGCAGGCCGGAGAACGCTGTCATGGTGGGCGACCGGCTGGACAACGATATCCGCCCTGCCAAAGAGTTGGGGATACTGACCGTCCGAATCAGAAAAGGGATCGGGTCCTTTGCCAGACCCTTCTCCGAGGCAGAGACTCCTGCCAATACAGTGGACAGCCTTCATGAGCTGTTGCGTATTTTCTGACTGCATAAGGCAATATGGAAGAATGGTGGTGCGGTTATGCAAGGTATCCCGTCTCATCCGCTCCTAAAGCTGTAAAGTGTAAAAATCAAAAGTCCTCTGAAATCACTGATTTCAGAGGACTTTTGGTCCGAGTGGGGAGACTCGAACTCCCAGCATCCAGCTCCCAAAGGGACTCGAACCTGGTGTTACATGTGCATGAACTACTGTGTCCACTTTTAAGGGTTTCTGAAAACCGATTGTGTCTGTTTTATAGGGTACATCTTATTTTTGCCGCGAGCGAATTTACTTGATTAAACAATTGAAAAGTCATGATGAATTCTGTATACTCATGCCAAGAGGATGGAAGTTGTGGGGCAGAAATGGAACATTTTTCAGGTAAAAGAGTCCCAAAAGGAATACCTCTCTTTGCTCCATCTGGCAGATGAACAGGAGGACATGATCGACCGGTATCTGGAGAGGGGCGTCATGCTCGTACTGGACGAGGATGGGATCAAGGGCGAATGTGTCGTCACCGATGAGGGGGACGGCATTCTGGAGATAAAGAACCTAGCCGTCACGCCCGAGCACCAGCGGAAAGGGTATGGCAAGGCCCTGATCGAATATCTCGCCGACAGATACCGGGAGAGGTATTCGATTTTGCAGGTCGGCACAGGCGACAGCCCTCTGACCATTCCGTTCTATGAGGAATGCGGTTTTGTCCGCCATCATATCGTGAAGAACTTCTTTACAGACAACTACGACCATCCGATCCATGAGTGCGGCGTGCAGCTTGTGGATATGGTATATTTGCGAAGAGCGCTATGAATGCCGAGACACGATGAGAAAGCCAGGTAGCATAAGGGGGAGATCCATACATGATTCGTGTGATAAATGATGCGCAGGAAAAACAGAGGATTTCCCGCTTCATTCTTGAAAGCCTGCCGGAATGGTTCGGTATCCCGGAAGCGAGAGAACAGTACATCCGTGAGAGTGGCGATGAGATTTTGCTTGCATCCGTGGAAGACGATCAGCCAACCGGATTTGTTTGCCTGAAAGAAACTGGAAAGGACACCGTTGAACTGGCTGTGATGGGCGTTCTGAAGGAATGCCACCGCAGAGGAATCGGCCGGGAGCTGTATGAGCACGCAAAGCAAATTGCTGTGGAGAAGGGTTACTCCTTCTTACAGGTGAAGACCGTTCAAATGGGACGGTATGAGGAATATGACAATACAAACCGGTTCTATTTGAGCCTCGGCTTCAAGGAGTTTGAAGTGATCCCCGCACTGTGGGATGAGTGGAATCCCTGCCAGATCTATGTGATGGCTCTGCGGTGACTCGGAATTGTGGGAGGATATGTATGCTTGACAATAAAGGCTTTGACCTGTGGGCGGACGGATACGATAGAACGGTAGGCGTATCCGATGAGGAAAACACCTATCCCTTCGCCGGATATAAGGAAGTGCTGGGAAGCATCTACAAGACGATCCTGAAGAAGCCAAACGCGGTTGTCCTTGACATTGGCTTCGGCACTGGAACGCTTACAACAAAACTGTACGAAAACGGCTGCACGATCTACGGCCAGGACTTCTCGGCAAGGATGATCGAGCTGGCCACCGAAAAAATGCCCAGGGCGCATCTGTACCAGGGCGATTTCGCGCGGGGCCTGGTGGAGCCGCTTATGGGGCGGCGCTATGATTTCATCGTGGCGACTTATTCACTGCACCATCTGACAGACGAACAGAAGATCTCCTTCCTGCGCGTTCTGCGCGATTATCTGAACCCCGGCGGACAGATTCTGATCGGAGACGTCGCCTTTGAAACCCGGGCAGAGCTGGAGCAGTGTCAAAAGGACGCAGGCGACGAATGGGACGACGAGGAGATCTATTTCGTAGCGGATGAGTTGAAGGAGGAATTTCCTGCACTCGCATTTAAGCAAGTATCCTACTGCGCCGGTGTCCTGTCGCTGGCTGAATAATTGGTATCTGCGGAGGCTCAGCATAATCTTTACCCAAATTGAAGCAATCGCAGTAGAATTCTGCTGAAGAGATAACTCGGATTTACTGAGGAGAAACAATATGTCAATACGAACAGATTTGGATCGCGTTGCCAGCGCGTCATGGTCCGACGACCATGTATGCATCAAGCCGATGGAAACGCAGGACGATTTGATTTATGCCATCTTTGCGTGTCAGCTTACCGAGGAGCAGACAGAACTTGTCAATCCGGCAGGCTTCTCCATCGGAAGAGCATATTTGTTCAGAGAAGACAACCTTCCCTGTATCATCTATAACGGACAGAAGGAGCCGATAGGCTTCATCAACTTCGATAAATGGCTAGGCAAAGGCGATGCATATTCATGGAGCTACTTTATTGACAAGAATCAGCAGGGAAAAGGCTACGGAAGAAGTGCTGCGCAGATGGCCGTCCGCATTCTGAAGTCGGCGAATCCCGAAAAGCCCATAAAGCTGTCAACGGAGAAGAACAACGAAAAAGCGAAGCGGCTGTATACTTCACTCGGCTTCCGGCTGCTTTCCGAACTGGATGGCGATGATCTCGTTTTTGAACTGTAAAGACCTGCTTTTTGCATGAGGAAATACCACATGATATTTCAACCGAGTAAAATCGAAGTAATACCTATGACAGATGAGATGTATCGCTGCTATTTCAAGGAATATGAAAATGACCATGATTTGTTTCTGCCCGGACAAACATACTCCTCCTACACATACAGCGAAAAAAAAGTAGATCAATATGTGCAGAGACAGAAAGATTTGAAACAAATTCCGCTTGCGATTATGTGCGGTGATGAGATCGTGGGCGAAATCATCATCAAGAATATCGAACCCCACAAGTGCGCAACCATGGGAATAACGCTGAAAAATGCGAGATACAAGGATCGTGGCATCGGAACGGCGGCGGAAAAACTGGCAATCCGCTTTGTTTTCGACGAGTTGGATATCCCGACCCTGTATGCAGACACCATACAGACGAACACCCGCAGTCAGCATGTATTGGAAAAGCTCGGTTTTGTTTTCATACGGGAAGATCAGGATTTCAAATATTATCGAATCGACAGAAAACGGTCCTACCAGCATATGGGCGGTGTGACGACCCAGATCGATACGGGACATGAGAACAAGCAGGAGGACGGTGTCCTATAAGCGTTTACAATAGAGGAGCCCGCAGATGAACAGAGATGAGATCGTGGCGGAATTGTTCCGCCTGCAGGATAAGAAATATGCGGAGATGCAGGTCAAGCTCCTGCCGACGGTAAAGCCGGACAGGATCATCGGCGTCAGAACGCCGGAGCTCCGCGCCTTTGCAAAGAAGCTGCGCTTCGACGAGGATATAGATGCCTTTTTGACGGATCTGCCGCACCGGTACTTTGACGAGGATCAGCTGCATGCATTTGTGATATCACTGGAGAAGGACTTCGACAAGTGTGCCATGGAAGTAGAGACCTTTTTGCCGTATGTGGATAACTGGGCCACCTGCGACCAGCTCTCGCCCAAGGCCTTCAAAAAAGAGCCGGAGAAGCTGCTCCCATATATCCGGACCTGGATCAAATCGGATCAGTCGTATACCGTGCGATTTGCCATCGGGATGCTGATGCAGCACTTCCTGGATGAAAGATTCAGCCCGGCGTATGCGGATATGGTGGCATCTGTCCGGTCGGAGGAATACTACGTCAACATGATGATCGCGTGGTATTTTGCCACGGCCCTGGCAAAGCAGTACGATACGATCATGCCGTATCTGGAGGAGAGGAAACTGGACGAGTGGACACGCAATAAGGCCATCCAAAAGAGCATAGAGAGCTACCGGATCACGCAGGAGCAGAAGGTTTACCTGAGAAGCCTGAAGACCGGTCGGAGAGCCCGTTGAATCCGGCTTGCAGAGAAGAAGAGTAGTTCTGCTTTCGGAGGGGAAAAGCATGATTATATTAATAACCGGCGCGTCACATACGGGGAAAACGCTTTTGGCGCAGCGATTGCTTGAAAAATACAAAGTTCCGTATTTGTCAATAGATCACCTGAAAATGGGCCTTATCCGCAGCGGCATGACAGGATTGACGCCGATGGATGATGAGGCGCTGACAGAGTACCTGTGGCCTGTCATAAGAGAGATCATGAAGACTGCGATCGAGAACCGTCAAAACCTCATTATTGAAGGTTGTTATATCCCCTTTGGTTGGAGGAAAGATTTTGACGTACGATATTTACCATCTATCCAATTCGTATGCCTTGCTATGAGTGAACAATACATAGAGAACCATTTTGGTGAAATCATTGAACATGAGTCGGAAATAGAATCCAGATCAGTCGCTGCAGATTGTACGATAGACAGCCTGAAGACAGACAACACAAGCATCATTGAAGGCTTTCAGCATGTCGGGGAACCGGTGGTGTTGATTGATTCTAACTACGAACAGACGATAGAAAATCTTATCGATGGACAAATTCGGCTTGATGAAAAAAGAATCTGACAAACCGGAATTTGATGAGGGAAACTGTATGCTGACTCTCTATGAACCAAAGTATGAGGATTTATGGTTTAGGCAAATGATGTTAGCCGATGAAGAAACAATGTCCTATAACCATGCATGGGGTGGTACGATATCATGGCCTAAAGAAAAATGGATGGACTGGTATGATTATTGGATTACAAACCCCGACAGCAAACGGTATTACAGATACTTAAGAAATAACGAAGGCCAATATGTTGGAGAAGTCGCGTATCATTATGATGCTGATATTCAGCATGAAATCGCCAACGTTATCATCTATTCTCCTCATAGAAGAAAAGGGTATGGTGGGAAGGCGCTGGATTTACTATGTCAGGCAGCAAAGAACAACGGTGTTTTAGTGCTTTATGATGATATCGCCATTGACAATCCAGCAATAAAACTCTTCCTGAATCATGGCTTTACAGAAGACTTCCGTACGGAAGAAAAAGTTTTTTTAAGGAAGGAACTTTAATGCAAAGCCCAGCTTGTAGAGGTGACAAATGGGTGGACCAATTATAACCTTTTTCAGGCTGCAATTCAAAGAGAGGCTAATATGATTGAGATTGAAAAAATGACCGAAGCGGCTATCCCGGAGATCGCCCCACTCGTCGCGCAGTTTCGCGTGACGCTGAAATCATTTAAGGGAATCAATGCTTCCCCAAAAGATAACGAGGGCGCTTCTGAGCTGAAGGAATATCTGGATGCCGGGTTTCCTGTGTTTGCGGCTCGGAGCGAGGGCGTGTTCTGCGGCTACATGGTCTGCCGCGTGGACGAGCCCTGCGTGTGGGTGGAGTCGATCTATGTCCTGCCGGAGTTTCACAGACAGGGCGTTGCCGCTGCGCTGTTCTGCAGGGCCGAGGAGCTTGCCGCAGCATACGGTGAAGACACCGTGTACAACTATGTGCATCCCAATAACAATGGGATCATCGCGTTTCTGAAATCTAGAGGATATACCGTGCTGAATCTGATTGAGATCCGCAAACCGTTTACCGGCGAAAAGCTCACCCGAAAGATCCGAGTGGACGAAAACCAATTTGACTATTGAGGATACCAACATGTTTGATTATGTTGTGGGAGTCGGGTCCAGCCGGGTCCGTTTATGTGCATAGCTTTACTCGCACGTCTATGCTATAATGGAGCGTGACAACTCGGAGTTTGATGAGGTAAATAACGGTGTATTTTTCAAAACACAACGAAAAAATGGTTTATATAAACCATTACAGCGGACTGCTTGAAGTCAAGGGCAAAGGCGTTCTCTGCAGCGATGATACCGAAGTCACGCCGACACCGACCGAAAGCCTGGCGAGAGAATACCATACTCTCAGTATTACGGAAGGTATAACGGGGATCGGGGAAGGCTTTCTCGACGCCTTCCCGTATATCGACTGCCTGATTCTCAGCAGGACGGTGGAATCGGTCGCCGTGACGCCTGAAATAGTAAAGCGTATGCGCAAGAGAAAAGTTCTGATCCGCGGAGAATACGACACCTTTGCCGAAAAATTCGCGGATGAAAACAAGCTCGATTTTCTGCACAGTGACATTCCCCTGGCCGAGTATGACATAGAGGCAGCTCATGAACACGATATCGTCACGCTACGTTTTCATGAGAATGGGCAAGCTGACATCCATTTCAACTGCTTCACTCCGGGCAGCTCTGCTGGAAACTACGGCGGAGGCGAGTACGCAAACAAGCTGCCGAAGGATTTTTACGTCGGATGCACTGTCAGGAAGTTCGCAGACAATATCACCGATAGAGCAAGAGACCAGATACTGGCAAATGAAACGCTCAGGCGGTTTCTTGAGATTTCAAATGAGCGACACAGATATAAGATGACAGAAAAACAGACGACGAAAGATAAGAGTGAGGCGGCAAAGAAAGAGATGAAAACGAAAAAACAAGGCAACAACTGGACGGCGTTTTATGATCCCGATACAAAACGGTACTTCGCGGAGATCATGTATACCAGCCGCGAGGGGCGCGAACAGTACGATTACGAGATCACAAAGGAACTGTTCGACCGGCTCGGCACGTTTGCCGACGATCTTGACAACGAAAGACTGATCAAGACCGCCAGGATGACGTATTCGTTTGAAAACACGATGTACGGCACTCTCGGTCCCGAGAGGACCGTCTGGGACGAAGAAGCGAACGAAGCGATGAAAGCGGCTGAGGCAAAGCAAAAAAGGAATCGAAAGAGAAAGAGTTGATTCCGACGGATCGGTATTTGTCGAGAAGTTTTTTGTGGAGTAACGAATGAATATTGAATTAATACCAGTAGACCAATCAAACAGGACGGATTGTATTCGCCTGAGAGTAACAGAAGCACAATCGGAGTATATAGCAGCTAATGAAAGTTCTTTAGAGGCAGCTACGGAACACTCTGAAGCTGCCAGACCGTTTGTGATCTATTCTGATGGCATAGCTGTTGGCTTTACAATGCTTGCTTTTGAACCGAATAATGAAGACCCGGATGACAGATATTGGCTATGGAGATTTATGATTGACGAGAAATATCAAGGACAAGGCTATGGCAAGGAGGCATTAAAACATATCATTTCATACTTTAAAGAAAACGGGGCAAGCAATATAAGGCTTTCAACAAAAGAAAGCAACATCAACGCCATTCATTTATATCAGTCGCTTGGATTCGCACCCAATGGCGATATGAATGATGGAGAGATCGTATTTGAACTGAACTGGTAGGAAATGATAACAATAGATCGTTGCACAAATACCTACTTGTCGAGGTGACCGCCCATGAAGCGAATCACACTGGGTATATGAGGCGTTGCGGAAGAAATCGCAAAACAAGACTTGAGGATTATCGTTTTTCCATGATGAAAACAAAGCGACAATGTAATAATTGGAGCTGATACGAACGTATCAGCTCCAATTCTTTTGGTCCGAGTGGGGAGACTTGAACTCCCAGCATCCAGCTCCCAAAGCTGGCGCGCTGCCAGTTGCGCTACACCCGGATATTCATTTTTTCGTTTTGCCGTTGTGGTCAAAGATGTGGTCAAACGGCGATTTTCGGAGTTTTTGCGGAAGGGATGAAGCACCAAAACGCCAGTGTTTGCAAGGGGTTGCGGGATTTCGGATTTTGCCCGGATGCCGGGGGTGTTACACGCTCCCAAAGCTGGCGCGCTGCCAGTTGCGCTACACCCGGATATGGAAATGCGCCGTCCGAATGGACGGCGCATTTACTATACCAGTTTTTTGCGGCTTTGGCAAGGGCAAAATGGGGCAGACTGCACGGGAAATCCATAAGGAAACGCCGCTTCGTGGATCACGGATTGCCACGGGCTTTCAGCCCTCGCAATGACGGGAGCGGGGAAAACACGGATTGCCGCGGGCCCTTGGCCCTCGCAATGACAGGAAAAGGACGCCGCTGAACAGTATTCCCCTCACCGGCCCAGGGCAGCCTTCAGGTCGTCGACACGGTCAGTCTGCTCCCAACGGACGCCCAGATCTTCCCGGCCCATGTGACCGTAGGCAGCCAGCTGGCGGTAGATGGGCTTGCGCAGATCCAGATCCCGGATGATGGCGGTGGGGCGAAGGTCAAAGACCTGATTCACGGCCTGCTCCAGCGCGTCATCGCTGACGACACCGGTGCCGAAGGTCTCCACCAGAACGCTGACAGGACGGGCCACGCCGATGGCGTAGGCCAGCTGCACCTGGCACCGGCGGGCCAGACCGGCAGCCACCACGTTCTTGGCCACCCATCGGGCGGCATAGGCGGCGCTGCGGTCTACCTTGGTGGGGTCCTTGCCGGAGAAGGCGCCGCCGCCGTGGGGAGCGCTGCCGCCGTAGGTATCTACAATGATCTTGCGGCCGGTAAGGCCGGTGTCGCCCTGGGGACCGCCGATGACAAAGCGGCCGGTTGGGTTGACATAAATCTTGGTGTTTTCATCCATCAGCTCCGCGGGAACGGTTTGCTTGATGACCAGCTCGATCATATCCCTGCGGATGGTCTCCAGCGTTACATCGGGACTGTGTTGTGTGGAGAGGACCACGGTATCCACCCGGATGGGACGATCTTTCTCGTCATATTCCACAGTGATCTGCGTTTTGCCATCGGGGCGGAGATAGTCCACCAGACCCTGCTTGCGCACTTCGGTGAGGCGCTTGGCCATCTTGTGGGACAGGGAGATGGCCAAAGGCATCAGCTCGGGGGTCTCGTCGCAGGCGTAGCCGAACATCATACCCTGATCGCCGGCGCCGTTATCCAGCTCGCCGGCGCCGCTCTCCTTGGATTCCAGAGACTTATCCACGCCCATGGCGATATCGGCAGACTGCTCGTCGATGTTGGTGATGACGCCGCAGGTGGTGCCGTCAAAGCCGTACTTGGCCCGGTCATAGCCGATGTCCAGTACTACCTGACGGGCAATGTGGCCGATATCCACATAACAGTCGGTGGTGATCTCGCCCATGATGTGAATGAGGCCGGTGCTGACGCAGGTCTCGCAGGCTACGCGGCCATTGGGATCCTGGGCCAGAATGGCGTCCAGAATGGCGTCACTGATCTGGTCGCAGATCTTATCGGGATGTCCCTCGGTGACGGACTCGGAGGTAAAAAGACGTTTTGCCATGATGAAATCTTCCTTTCTCTTTCGTGGGGAGACGCGAAAAACGCGCTCTGCCGATGAGGCAGAGCGCGATGATCGTTTGCTACCCTCATCTTTCGATTCGTTCGCCGGATTTGGCACCTTGCTTTCGCAGGTTGTCGTGGTGTCATCGGGCCGGTCCCTCAACCACTCTTGATAAGGTATTCAATTTGCCGCAGCTTCGCTGCAAGGTGGTATTCTACCACATAATCGGGAATTGTCAACCCCTATTCTGTAAAATGCACGTGGGAAAAGATATGATCCTGGCAGAAGCAGTGATATCCGGCGCATTTGCTGCAGTAACGGAACTGCAGCTCGGGGTATTCCGCGTCTGTGCGGCCGCAGACGGCGCACTTGTGGTGATATCCCTTCTGCTGCTCCTGCTGGCGGACGGCCTTGCGGAAGTTGACCGTCTGGGGAGCGACCTTCCGCCTGCCGATGCCCAGGAGGCGGATGATCTCCGGCCATGCGTAGATCAACAGATTGAACAGGGCGACGATGGGCAGCACCACACCGGCCCAGTCAAAGCTGATGACGGAGGAAATGATCCCGAGCGCGAAAAGGGCAATATCCAACCAGGCAAGCCATTTCACCTTGACGGGGAAAAAGAGGAGATATACCCGCACATCCGGGTAGAGGAGAGCAAAGGCCAGGAACATGGAGAGATTGACATAGTAGGTGCCGGCCACAGTCATGCTATAGTATCCGGTGATCAAGCTGGCGAGGACGGCTCCGATGAGAGTAAAAGCCACACCGGAGATATAGTAGATGGTGAACCGGCCAGTACCCCACGCGTTCTCCAGAATCGAACCGATCCAATAGTAGAAATAGACAGAGATCAGCAGGAAAAAGGGATTGGTTGACGGGGGAAAGAAGATAAACGTTACCACACGCCAGATCTCGCCCTTCAGCAGTCCGCTGAGCTGGAAAGTCAGAAAGATGAGTGCGTTGGGATTTTTGGCGCTGGTCAGCATCTGCAGCAGAAAGATGACCACATTGCCGATGGCAACATAGAGCATCAGCTTGGGGATGCCAAATCGGGGATGCCGTGCACAGAACCGGTCCACGGCGTCACGAAGCTTTGTCAAAAGAGGTTCCTCCTCATGTGAAGTATGGGTTTATTCTACGCCGATTTGCGGTGAAATGCATTACTTTTCTATTAACATTTTCTCCTTTTTAGCGCCGATCCTTGCAAACAAAGGGAAGGCGTGGGGCCAGATGCAGCCGGCAAACACCACCATTACAAAGTAGCGCACCGCATGGAGTATATTATGTCCGCCCAGCAGTTCAAACAGCTTGCTCAGTCCCAACCGGATGCCCATCAGCAGAGCAAGGCCCAGCACCACTTTCAGCAGCTGGCCAAGGAAAGGCGCTTTGGTGTCAAAGTTCAGCACCTTGCGGTCGTAGATGTAGGAGACCAGCAGGCCGACGGCACAGCCGCACATGACAAAGGCGTTTTTGACGCCGTGAGCCAGATTCTCCGGATCCACATCGGCAGGGAAGGGATAGACCAGCACAAAGACCACGTAGAGAACGACACAAAGCACCAACGCACCCAATACATAGGGAATGGAGCTGCGGAAGGCGACCTCATCCCGGAACAGGAACCACAGACCGATCACCAGCGCAACGGCGATGGCGAAGGCTACGCCCACGTCCAGCGGGGTATGTACGCCCAGATACATCCGGGAAAAGGGAACCAGGATCGCCGCGATGATGCACAGCACGCGTACCCAGCGATAGCGCGTGGTGGCGGCAATGACGCCCATGGTGCCCACAATGTTCTGCGTATGGCCGGAGGGGAAGGAGTAGCCCGTGGCGGCGGCCCGGGCGGACTCCACAATGGTGAACTTCGGGTCGATATCCCACGGACGGGGGATGCGGAACAGCAGCTTGAGGAACTGATTGGCGACGACGCCGAAGAAGCCCACGGCAAACAGGAAATAGCCCCGGCGCTTGCTGACACACCAGAACAGGATCACAGCCAGCGCCATAAAGCAGGTTTCATCGCCCAGATAGGTAATAAGGGAGAAAAAGACGTCCGCAACGGGCTGGCGGAGTCCCTCGAGGAAGTACAGAAATTTCATAGGAAACCTCCTGCGCATATTGATTTCATCCGCATTATACACGTATTTCGGGCAAAAGAAAAGAGAAAAGTCCCGATACCGTTGCTTTTTGGAGAAAAGGATGGTAAAATACAACTGTTCATCGGAGGGCGCGCAATCGCTTTTGTACCGCCGGATAAGATGTCGGGAGATCGCCCGGTTCTTATCCGGTTTTTTCTTTTATGGGAGGAAATCAGCGAATGGAGAGAGAAAACAGCTTTACCACAGGCCCGATTTTAGGGCCGCTGGTGCGATTCGCCCTGCCGGTGCTGCTGGCGCTGTTTCTGCAGGCGCTGTACGGCGCCATCGACCTGTGGGTGGTGGGCAAGTTCGCCGAGGCGGCGGATGTGTCCGGCGTGTCTACCGGCAGTCAGATCACCCAGACAGTGGCCATTGTCATCACGGGTCTTGCCATGGGCATCACCGTGCAGGTGGGGCAGAAGATCGGCGAGGGCCGCCCGGAGGAGGCGGGGAAGGCCATTGGCAGCGGCATTACGCTGTTTCTCCTGCTGGCCCTGGCTGTGACCGCCGTAATGGTACCCGGCGCCGGTGCCATCTCCCGGCTGATGCAGGCGCCGGAGGAGGCGCTGGGGGAGACCACCGCCTACGTGCGGCTCTGCTCGGCCGGCACCGTGTTCATTGTGGCATACAACGTGCTGGGCAGCATCTTCCGCGGTATCGGCAATTCCCGGATCCCACTGTACACAGTGGGCATCGCCTCCGTTTTCAACATCGCCGGCGACCTGCTTTTTGTGGCTGTCCTTCACATGGGCGCCGCCGGCGCGGCCATCGCCACGGTGATGGCGCAGGGGCTGAGCGTGCTGCTCTCCTGGCTGATGATCCGGCGCATGGAGCTGCCGTTCACCCTGACAAAAGCGGATCTGCGCATGAACCGACCCATTGTGGGGCGCATCCTGAACCTTGGCATTCCCATCGCTCTCCAGGATCTGCTGGTGAGCATCTCGTTTCTGGTGATCATGGCGGTTGTCAACACCAGGGGCGTCATCGCCTCGGCCGGTGTGGGCGTGGCGGAGAAGGTCTGCGCCTTCATTATGCTGGTGCCCTCCTCCTACGAACAGGCCATGAGCGCCTTCGTGGCGCAGAACGTAGGCGCGGGAGAGCATCGGCGTGCCCGCCTTGCCCTGCGCTACAGCGTGTTGATGTCTGCTGCGGTGGGCCTTGCGATGTTCTATCTGGCCTTTTTCCACGGCGACCTGCTGTCCGGGATCTTTGCGAAGGACCGGCAAATTGTGGCGGCCGGTGCGGACTATCTGCGGGCTTACGGTATCGACTGCCTGCTGACCTGTTTCCTGTTCTGCTTCATCGGGTTTTATAACGGCTATGGCAAGACAGTGCTGGTCATGGCACAGGGTATTTTCGGGGCCTTTGCTGTCCGTATTCCCATCGCCTTTCTCGTGAGCCGAAACCCCGCGGCGTCACTTTTCCACATCGGCCTGGCCACGCCCAGCTCCACCGTGGTGCAGATCGTGATCTGTCTGACGGCGTTGGTGCTGCTGCGGCGCAAGCTGGGGAGAGGGGCGTAATCATAAACAATAGAGAAATGAAGAGCCCGGCAGATGTCCGGGCTCTTCATTTTTAGGGGATACGAGAGAAGTCTGTATGGAAGTTATCCTTGATGAACTGTTCCATATAGTCCGCGTCGTCAAGGGTTCCCAGAAAGTCAAGATCGTTATCACGGAAATCCAGATAGGCGATCTTCTGCGATTGTTCGTTGACTGCGATCATTTGAAAGGACTTGGGATAGTCACACTTATGCTCATCTTCCAACACGTGGTACGAGATGGTCTTAAAAACCCAGTTTCCTATGGTAAAGACAGGTGGAGGGGATATATAATAGGTCTCGTTATACGGATCAAGAACTTGGTGATCCAAAAAACGATAGGATTGTTCGACCACTTCCAACTGTTTTTCAAAGTCTTCTGCCTCATATTCTGCCAAAAGAACAGAGCCATCCGAACAGAAGAGAATACTACTCTTCAAATGAAGCGAATAGGAGTAGCTCTTGCAGTTGCCAATCTTGGTTTCATCGAAGTATTCCGTGACGACAGAATCGGAGGACCTGGCTTTTGCTCCGTACAGTGTTCGCTGGCTTGAGCCGAACAGAAGGAAAAAACCTATGACAAACAAAAGAACGCAGGCAATAAAGGCAATTATGATGATCTTCAGAGTTTTCCTTGTTCTGTCGTAGCGGCTCATAAAGGGTGGCTGCCTGTCAGTATCCGGGACATCAGGTTCGCCATAGCCGCTCCGTTCCAGTAAATGGCACAGCGTATCTGCGTCTTGAATATCGTGGTCGGAATTGACGGTTTTTTCCAGAACAGCCAGAATGGCACTCTCTTTTTCGATCTGTTTTTTCAAACCATCAATATGCTCAGTGAGTATTTCCGGGATAGGTCGCGTCCCCTCCAATATTTCCTTAATGTCGGAGATGGAAAAGCCGTATCTGCGAAGATGAGCAATCTGCTGCAGCCTGTTTGTGTCTTCTTCGCTGAAGGTGTAGTTTTTTCTGCCTGTATAGTTTTCACTATAGTTAGGGAAGACCAACCCATAGCTGATATAGAGACGCACGGTTCTGTCTGTAAGACCAGTCCTCTGACAGACCTCCTTCATTTTCATAAGATCACCCTCCTTTACGATCATACTACATTTTTACCCAGGGTGGAAGTCAAGGTATTTTTTATTTTTCCTCTTGACAGGGGCAAAATGATTGTGTACAATGCAAATATAAATAGATTGCACACAATGAAGTGTGACGCAAAATTAAATCAGGAGGTACGAACATGAGCATTTATGATTACAAGCTGATCGCCGGTGACGGCAGCGAGGTCTCCATGGAGCAGTATCGCGGCAAGGTGCTGCTGATCGTCAACACCGCCACGGGCTGCGGCTTTACGCCCCACTACAAGCCCATCGAGGAGATGTACGAGGCGTTTCATGACAAGGGGTTTGAGGTCATCGACGTGCCCTGCAACCAGTTTGCCGGACAGACTCCCGGTACTGATGAGGAAATCCACGAGTTCTGCACCCTGAAGTACAACACCCGGTTCCCCCAGATGAAGAAGTCCAACGTCAACGGGCCTGACGCTCTGCCCCTGTTCACTTACCTGAAGGAGCAGAAGGGCTTTGAAGGCTTTGGTCACGGTCCCATGGCGCTGGCCATGAGCGCCATGCTGAAGAAGATCGACAAGGACTACAAGAACAACCCCGACATCAAGTGGAACTTCACCAAGTTCGTGGTGGACCGCGAGGGCAACGTGGTGGAGCGCTTTGAGCCTACTGCCAGCATGGACAAGGTGCGCGAGCGCGTGGCGGAGCTGGTGGAGCAGTAATGGCACAGCCTTATGAACAACTGAAGCTGGAGAATCAGCTTTGTTTTCCCTTGTACGCCTGCGCCAAGGAGATCGTCCGGCGGTACCAGCCCAGTCTGGAGCCGCTGGATCTGACCTATACCCAGTATCTGGTGATGATGGCCCTGTGGGAGTATGAGGAGCAGACGGTGAAGGAACTGGGACAGCGGCTGTGGCTGGACTCCGGCACATTGACGCCTGTCTTGAAAAAACTGGAGGCCAAGGGCTACGTCACCCGCCGCCGCAGCGAGATCGACGAGCGCAGCGTGGTCATTGCCGTTACGGAGGAGGGCCGCAATCTTTGCGACCGGGCATCAAAGGTGCCTGCAGAGGTGGGCGCCTGTGTAAAAATGAGCGCCAAAGAAGTCATGGAGCTGCATACGCTGCTCTATCGGATGCTGGCGGGTATGGAGGAAGAGCATGAATCGCAGTCGTGAGATCGTAAAAGTCAGTATCGTCGGCATCCTGGCCAATCTGGTGCTGGTGGCATTCAAGGCATTTGTGGGATTGATTTCCGGCTCTATCGCTGTGATCCTGGACGCGGTGAACAACCTGAGTGACGCCCTGTCATCGGTCATCACCATCGTGGGAACGAAGCTGGCAGGCAAGGCACCGGATAAGAAGCACCCCTATGGCTACGGGCGCATTGAGAACATCAGCTCCGTGACCATTGCGGTGATCGTGCTGCTGGCGGGTCTGGCAGCTTTTAAGGAGTCGGTGGAGAAGATCATTCACCCCGAGGCGGCCGACTACGGCACCATTTCCCTCATCATTATCGCTGCGGCGGTCATTGTCAAGCTGCTGCTGGGACGTTACGTGAAGAGCCGGGGAGAGAAGCTGAATTCTCAATCCCTGGTTGCCTCAGGCAGCGACGCCCTGTTCGACGCGGTGATTTCCGCCTCCACCTTGGTGGCTGCTGCCATCAGCCTGATCTTCCACGTGAGTATCGAGGGCTGGCTGGGCGCTATCATTTCCATCATTATCGTGAAGTCCGGCGTGGAGATATTGATGGAGAGCCTCAACAGCATCATCGGCGAGCGGGTGGACACCGAGCTGTCCGGGAAGCTGAAAGAATATGTAAACGGATTTGAAGACGTACGCGGGGCCTATGATCTGTCCCTGCATCAGTACGGCCCGGAGAAGATCATCGGCTCGGTGCACGTGGAGGTGCCCGACGACATGACGGCGCGGCAGATCCACCAACTGACCCGGCAGATCACCGAGGGGGTGATCCGGGAATTCGGCATCCTGCTGACGGTGGGCATTTACGCATCCAACACGGGATCGGATTTCAGCAGTATCATGCGCCGGACCGCCCAGGAGATTGCGCAGCAGCATCCAGCGTTCCGTCAGCTTCACGGATTCTATCTGGAGCAGGAGGAGAAGCGGGTCAGCTTTGACCTGGTGCTGGACTTCGGCTGCGACGCCGAGGGCATCCGGGACGCTGTGCTGGAGGAGATGCGCCGGAGATATCCGGATTACACCTTCTCCGCCGTGCTGGATACGTTTTTCAGCGATTAAATCCGTTGATACCAAAGATGAAAAAACCGGCCTTGGCGGCCGGTTTTTTCATTTTGCGGAAATCACTGATGATATTCGGACTGGGGCGGCGTGTACGGGACCTTTTCACCGCTGTACATGCCGCAGTATTCGCAGGCAATGCGCACCATGCAGTCGTTCAGCAGCTCGACCGTCACGCTCTCGTCAATGTCCGGATCCTTGTGCTCAAGGCCAATACCGGAATCGTTGGTCAGAAACACGTACGTTCCGCCGGTCATCAGGGCGAAGCTTCGCAGCAGGTATTCCGTCTCACTGTCCACGCCGGAGGAGGCCACGGGGATGATCCGGATGCCCAGCTCGGCCGCCTTGAGAACGGATTGCCGCAGACTGTCGTTCACACCCCGCACTTCCTGATCGGAATGAGGAGGCGCGTCCAGGACGATAAAGCACAATTTGACGGCGTCCTCTCTCCAGGTGTGTCCGCTCACCGCGTTATCCAAAGCCGTATGCACCGCTTCCGGATAATCGCCGCCGCCGTCCGCGGACTGCTGCTTGATCTGCTCCAGGCAGTCGTTGATATCCTCCCGGAAGTCAAAGTACTTGACAACGTACTCGTCGCCCTCGTCACGGTAGAAATTGACACTGACCCGGATCGAGAGTCCGTCGGTCTCGCTGGAGATCCTCTGAACCATATCGGACAGCTCCGCCTTCAGATACTCCAGCTCGTCGCCCATGCTGCCGGTGGTATCGACCATCAGCATCAGATCCAGCGCGGTCACGTTCATGCCGGCGTCGGCAGCGTCTATGGTGAGATCGGTGTTTCCTTCAACGCTCTGTACGGTGCTCCCGACCTTGACCTGGACCGGAGAAGCGGTCTCGCCGTGGATCGAATAGAACAGGTACGCACAGCCGTTGATATCCGTTCTGGCGGTGAATAAGGTGTTTTCTCCGTCTGTCAGTTCAACTTTTGTGTTAAAGCATTTTGCCTCGCCGTCGGTGACGGTCACTTTCACATAGTGGGAGGTGTCCAGACCGCGCTGCTTGACAAAGTCCGCCCACTCTTCGTTTTCGGACAGCTTTTTCACCCAATCCGACATCGCCTCCGCGTCCTTCCATTCTCCCGCCGTCAGCATTCCGGCGCTATACTCGCCGTCGGGTTCGGTTATGACGACACCGTATTCGTCCTTTTCTGTGAACACTACCGTGGAGTCAGAATGGTCATACCCCCACTCCGTTTCCATAGACGGCTCGGACGAATACGACGGCTTGGGCATGTACTCTGCGTCGTCCCGTATATCATCGGTTTCCGCCTCCGCAGGTCTTCCGCCGATCACGCCGTCGTGGTATACAGCGGTATCCTTCTCTGCGGATCCTTTGCCATTAATGTTGCTGCGAGATACAGCGGTGCCCGGCTTGCCGCCGCGAATGACCACGGCGGTAACGATCAGCGCAAAGCAGGCAGCCAGTGCCACCCATTTCACCCAAACCGTTTTTCCTGTCTTGTAACGGATCCGTTTTGGATTGGACTGCGCTGCAGGATGACTTGCTTCCTGGATGATTGCCGGAGAAGCTGCCTGCGCCGCCGCTTTTTTCCTGATGTTGGCAAGCATGCGCTCTTTTGCGCCGTCAGACGGCTCAATGGAGTCTATTGCTTCCGTGATACGACGGTTGTCGTTGTTCATCATTTCATATCTCCCCCTTCTAAAAGAGTTTTCAACTTATTTCGTGCGTTCTTCAGACGGTTTCGTATCGTAGAGGAAGGCCGGCCAAGCATACGCGCTATCTCATCCGTGGAACAGCCTACGTAATAGTAAAGCCAGATAACATCCTTGTGATCTGGCGGAAGCGCCATTACTGCGTCTTTGACATGGCTGTAATCCTCTTGTTCCGGTGCGGCAATATCCGGCGTCATCTCATCGTCAATGGAACCGACATTCTTTCGTGCGTAGCTTTTTAATCTGTCCTTGCAAAGATTGATTGCTGTGACGGTCAGCCACTTACGCTCATGCGTCTGATCCGTAAAGGTCGTATTTCCTGTGAGGACTTTGACAAAGACATCCTCTGTGCAGTCCTCTGCATCCGCTTCGCACTTCATGAATGTAAAACAGAGACGATATATGTATTTCCAGTTCCTCTCATAGAAAGCATCAAAATCCGCATCCGTACGCAATGCAGGTTTTGTCATGTCCGGATCCTCCTTTCACTTATATAACGAATGAGTAGCACGTTTCGTCGCGTGACTCAAAGAAATGCAATCACATTATAGCATTTTTTCTTCAAAAATCTTCTAAATCTTCAATAATTCAATGAGCTTCGTGGAAGGGAAGCTGCCCTTGTGAACAACCTGCCCCCGTATTTGGTCGGACAATTGTTGCTTCACATATAGTACAGACCGTTATTTTGGACAATGATGCGTTTATACTGGCCACAACAAAGGGGCACAACAAAGAGCCACAACAAAGAGCCACAACAAAGATAAAGGAGGACAGGTATATGACGACTCTCGCCATGATCTTTACGCTGTGCGGTGCTGCCACGCTGACCAGAGGACTGATGGAAATAATTGCGCGGCTGGACGGAGAATAATTTGACAGATGGGGCTCCGCTGGTTATAATAAATTGTTCATATTTATTACACAACGGAAGGAGAACCTCATGGATATCCTTGAAAAATGCACCGCACCCTCTCTGGCTCGCGAATTGAAAAAGAAGGGCGTTTATCCCTATTTCCACGCGCTGGAATCCCGGCAGGACGTGGAGGTCATGATGGAGGGCAAACGCCGTATCATGCTGGGCTCCAACAACTATCTGGGCCTGACCATCCATCCTGAGATCATTGAGGCGGGCATTAAGGCCCTGGAGCGCTACGGCACCGGCTGCTCCGGCTCCCGGTTCCTCAACGGCACGCTGGAGATGCATCTGGAGCTGGAGGCGGAGCTGGGCAAGTTCCTGCGCAAGCCGGGCATCGTCACCTTCGGCACCGGCTTCCAGTCTAATGTGGGCATCATCAGCGCGCTGGTGGGCCGGCATGACTACATGATCTGTGATAAGGAGAACCACGCCAGCATCTACGCCGGCTGCCAGATGAGCTACGGTAAAATGCTGCGCTACGCCCACAGCGACATGGCCGGTCTGGAGCGCTGCCTGCAGAAGGTGCCGGAGGATCACGGTGCACTGATCATCACTGACGGCGTGTTCTCCATGGGCGGCGACATTGCCAAGCTGCCGGAGATCTGCGCTCTGGCGAAGAAGTACGGCGCCCGTGTCATGGTGGATGACGCCCACGGCCTGGGCGTGCTGGGCGAGGGCGGCCGCGGAACGGCCAGCTATTTCGGCCTGGAGGATCAGGTGGACATTTATATGGGCACCTTCTCCAAGTCCCTGGCCTCTTTGGGCGGCTATATGGCCGCCAGCGAGGAGGTGGCCGACTTTGTGCGCCATGCTTCCCGTCCGTTTATCTTCTCTGCGTCCATTCCGCCGGCCAACTGCGCCACGGCTCTGGCTGCCCTCCGCCATCTGGAGGCCCATCCCGAGCTGCCCGAGCGGCTGAAGGAACTGAGCCTCTACGCCCGCAAGGGCCTGACGGAGCGCGGTCTCACCATCCGCGAGAGCGCGCTGAACGTGCCCACGCCCATTATCCCCATTTACACCTACGAGACCTACCGCACGCTGGATGTGGCCGCCAAGATCTATGACCGGGGCGTCTACGTCAATCCCACTTTGCCCCCCGCCACGCCGGAGGGAGAGGCCCTGCTTCGCACCAGCTACATGGCCACCCACACCGAGGCGCTGCTGGACGAGGCCATGGACATTATCGCGGACGTGATGGTGAACGAGCATGAGTAAGGTTGCAGTCGTCACCGGAGGCACTTCCGGCATCGGCAAGCAGACGGCTTTGGCATTGAAGGCTGCCGGCTACACCGTCTACGAATTGAGCCGCCGCCCGGAGGGAGTAGAAGGCCTCAACCACATCCCCGCGGACATCACCAAAGAGGACATGGTGAACGACGCCATTTCCCGGGTGATGGAGCGGGAAGGACACATTGACGTGCTGGTGAACAACGCGGGCTTTGGCATCTCCGGCGCCATCGAGTTCACCCCTACATCGGAGGCAAAGCGCCTCTTTGACGCCAATTTCTTCGGCATGGTGAACATGAATCGGGCGGTGATCCCGGGGATGCGCGCCCGGAAGAGCGGCCGCATTGTGAACCTCAGCAGCGTGGCCGCGCCCATTCCCATACCGTTTCAGGCCTACTACTCCGCCACCAAGGCGGCGGTGAACGCCTATACCATGGCTCTGGCCAACGAGCTGCGCCCCTTCGGCGTCACCGTGTGCGCCGTTCAGCCCGGCGACATCAAAACCGGCTTTACCGCTGCCCGGGAGAAGGTCATCGAGGGCGATGATGTATACGAGGGCCGGATCAGCCGCAGCGTGGGCCGCATGGAGCACGATGAGCAGACCGGCATGGACCCGGCGGTGGCCGGGCGGTTCATTGCCAACGTGGCACAGAAGCGCAAGGTGAAACCCCTTTACACCATTGGATTTTCCTACAGCTTGTTCACCTTCCTGGTGCGTATTTTGCCCAGCCGTACGCTGAACTGGCTGGTAGGCCTGCTGTACGCAAAGTAAATAGCAATCGCCCCGGAGCTGTTGCTCCGGGGCAAATCCGTTTTAGAGATGTTTATGACCTGGGCACGGAGGGCGGACAGACGCTGTCGGCCAATGCCATGGCCTGCTTCTCCACATCGGTGCGCGGGGAGGATGGCTCGTCCTGGCAGGGGACTGTTTTCTTTTCTGCGCGACGCAGGAGTTTGCGGGAGGACAGCCAGGCACACATCAGCATCAGTGCGCCGCCGATGAGACGGATCAGCCGACCAATGGGCGGGTATTCCTTCCAGAAAACGGAAAGCACCGCGTCCGCCGCACCGAGGATGGCCATGCCGATCAGCAGGATCAACAGATTCCGGCGGCGCATGATCTTCTTCCACGGCGCATTGGGGAACAGGGCCCTGGCGGTGAGAGCGTAGACCAGAATGAGGGCGCATGCAGCCAGAGCCCAGGACAGGATCTTGCTGCCCAGCGGCGTCATGGCGGCCTGCCACAGAAGAGAGAGCAGCTCCGTGATACCCCAGCCGACACACCACAGCGGTACACCCACCAGAGCACGCACGGCTGTGGGCAGTGACTGGATCCAACGACGTATCGCCGGGAAGCGATGCCGGCGCGCCTCGCCGTCATCGGAGGTATCACCGCCGTTGGCGGCAGGAGCGGTATGCAGTGTCACCGTCTCAACAATGGGAGCGGGGGAATTGCCATCGTCGATGTCAGGATTCAACACGTCGGCAGGGGAGTCAAAAGCGCCGCCCACCAATACGCTGGCTGACGCAGCCGCGGCGACAACGCCCACGGCGGTTTTCTTTTTCCAAGAACCCGTCTTCTTTTCCTCCATCAAATCGCCCTCCTTCCGGGTTTTTCCCTATTCTCCCACAGTTTGAACCACATTGCAAGAAAAAACATGGTTGGCGTCATCGAAATAAGAATTGCACTTTCGGGGAAAACTTGGTATAACTGTACCATACCATTTTACCGGATCGAAAGGAGAACACGAGCATGGAACTGAAGGGCACCAAGACCGAACAGAATCTGCGGGACGCATTTGCCGGGGAAACCCAGGCACGCAGCAAGTATGACTACTTTGCCTCCGTAGCCAAGAAGGAAGGCTACGAGCAGATCGCTGCCATCTTCCAGGCAACCGCCAACAACGAGAAAGAGCATGCCAAGCTGTGGTTCAAGGCTTTGCAGGGCATCGGCACCACCACCGAGAATCTGGCCGCCGCCGCTGCCGGCGAGAACTATGAGTGGACGGATATGTATGACCGCTTTGCCAGGGAGGCCGACGAGGAGGGCTTCCACCAGCTGGCGGAGCAGTTCCGCGGCGTGGCCGCCATTGAGCGCTCCCATGAGGAGCGCTATCGCGCCCTGCTGAAGAATATTGAGATGCAGAAGGTGTTTGAGAAGAGCGAGGAGACCATGTGGGAGTGCCGCAACTGCGGCCACCTGGTCATGGGCAAGAAGGCGCCGGATGTGTGCCCGGTGTGCAACCATCCCCAGAGCTATTTCGAAGTCCGGAAAGAGAACTATTGAGAGATCGGAAGCGGAGGGCGACCGCCCTCCGCTCCTTGTTGAAAAGATATGGACATCATTGACGAGATCAGAGCATACATACCAAGATGTGAACAGGAGGAGCGGGATAAGGCGGTGATGCTGTCTTTTCTGACGGCCTACGACAACGCCTTTGACCGCAGCAGTCTTCTGGCCCACATGACCGCCTCTGCCTGGGTCATCAGCCCGGACGGGACAAAGGTGGTCATGTGCTATCACAATCTTTACAACAGCTGGTCCTGGACCGGAGGACATGCCGACGGAGACAGGGATCTGCTGGCCGTGGCCATGCGGGAGGTTTGGGAGGAAACGGGCCTGCACACTCATCCTGCCGCAGAGGGGATTTTTTCCCTGGAAAACCTGACGGTGGACGGCCACGTAAAACGCGGGGCCTGGTTACCCAGCCACATTCACCTGAATGTGACATATCTTCTGCAGGCCGAAGGGGAAAACCTGCGGTCCAAACCGGATGAGAACAAGGCAGTCCGCTGGATGACGCCGGAGGAAGCACTGGCGGCCTCCACCGAGCCGTGGATGGTGGAGCACGTCTACAAAAAACTGACCGAGCGGGCAAAGCCATACATGAATTAAACAAAATCCGGTGAAGCATCGCTTCACCGGATTCTGTTATCACAACTCGATCAGGTCCCGCACCACAGTGCCGGCCATCATCAGTCCGGCCACAGACGGTACCCATGCAACACTGGCAGGCACGCTGCGGCGGCCGGGCGGCGGCGTCTCCAGCTGCTGTGTGGGAGCAGCCTGTTCCGCGCTGAATATCACCTTTAAATGGTTGATGCCCCGGGCGCGCAGCTCCTTGCGCATGACGCGGGCAAGGGGACAGCCCGAGGTCCTGGAAATGTCTGTGATCTGCAGGAGAGAGGGATCCAACTTGTTGCCGGTTCCCAAGGCGGAGAGGATGGGGATGCCCCGCTCTATAGCCTGCTGGATCAGATCCAGCTTGCAGGAAACCAGATCGATGGCGTCCACGATATAGTCGTACCGGGCTTGAAAGAAATCCTCCCGGTGGGCCGCATCATAGGTGGCCTGGAGGGGGTGAACCACGATGGCGGGATTGATGTCCCGGCAGCGCTCTGCAGCCGCCTCCGCTTTGGGCCTGCCCACGGTGGAGTGGAGGGCAAAAAGCTGGCGGTTGATGTTGCTGAGGCTGACGGTGTCCTGATCCACTAATGTCAGCTCACCGACGCCGGCACGGGCCAGCGCCTCCACGGCATAGCTGCCCACGCCGCCCAGACCGAATACTGCCACATGGCTGCGGCAAAGTCGATCCATGGCATCCCGGCCCAGGATCATCTCACTTCGGATCCACTGTTCTTCCATAATTGATCTCCTTATGAAAACAGGCCGGCAAATCTGCCGGCCTGTTTTTGGTTGATACAGGATCAGCCCACGAACTTCATGCCGCTGCCCTGGGTTACGGTGAGGTTCTTCACCAGACCCTCGAGCCATTCATTCTGGCTGTCGCGGCGCAGGGTGCTCTCGGCGGTCGTCTTCCAATAGGGGACATTGTCACCTACGAAGTACATCACATGGTAGCCATAGTCGGTTTCAACAACGTCGGTGTCGCCGGCCTTGCGGCTCTCGTCGAAGCACCAGTTGCTGAAGGGCTTGACCATCTGGCCGGGATAAACCTTTTCGTAGAGACCGCCGTTGGTGTTGGAACCGGTATCCTCGCTGAGATCATTGGCCATGGCGGCAAAGCTGTCCTCGGTGGCCTCGCCGGACTTCCACTGGGCAAGGGTATCATCGGCCTTCTTTTTGGCGGCATCCTTGATGGCCTGTACGTCGGCCTCATAGGTCTCGGAATTCTTATCCAGAGAAGAAGTGTCGGTCAGGAACAGAATGTGGCGCACATCTACGGTGCGGGCTCTTTCGCGGCTGTGGAACAGCAGCAGATAGCTGCTGGGATCCGTCTCCAGCAGAGTGACGTCTTCGGCCTTGCGCTCGGCGTCAAAGAGCCACTTCATCACGTCGGAGGTGGAGTTCATGCCGGCATCCTCTTTGCTGTACTGGGCAAATTCATATTCCTTGGCGATGGTCTCCAGGTCCTCACCGTTGTTGTAGCGGACCAGAGCATCGTGGGCGGCGGTGTGGGCAGCCTGCTTGGCTTCATCCTTCTCCTCGTCGGTAGCGGTGACGGTATTGCCGTTCTCATCCTTCTTGGGCGCGGGGTTGCCGTCGAAATAGATGACCTCATAGGATACGGTATCCAAACTATCCTTATGCTCGGCGTAATATGCTTCCAGCTCGCTGTCAGTGAAGGTCAGATTGGTCTGATGGTCGGCGCTGTAGGCATTGGCGACGGCGGCCTGCTTCCAGATCCGGGTAAAGGCCGTCTTGGTCATGTTGCTGCCATACATGGCTTTCAGATAGTTGGACTCAGACATACCGTTGCTCTTGGCAGCGGTGCGCAGGCCCTCCAGCTCGGAGTCCAGGTTTTTCTGCATCTCGGCGGTGAAGGTATAGCCAGCCTTCTGGGCTTGTTTATACAGCGCATCAATATACTTGAGGTTGTTGATGGCTTCACCCTTCAAATAGGCATCCCAGGTCATGTTCTTGTCCGTAATGCCCAGAGCACTGCAGGCGGACTCGTTCATAACACCGTTAAGGTTCATGCCGCGCATGATACCGATATAGGAGGAATAGGGGTTTTGGGCGAGATTATTAAAGACGGAGTGATAGTAGTAGTCCACATCGGCGGCGGAATACTTGGTTCCGTCAATAGTCACGGCAGTGATGTTGCGCTGGATCGCATGGGTGTTCCACGCGATCAGAAAGGCTGCCACAAGGACGAACACACCGGCAATGACGCCGTAAAGAATACTGGTGCGGCGGTGCTTGGAGCGTTCCTCCTCTTCACGGATCTGTTTGGGGTCAAGCGAGCCGCTGGCGGCCAGCTCCTTGCGAATTTTCTTTTCTCTTGATGCGCTCATGATGTCAATCCTCTCGAATCGGGGGAGCAATCTCCCCCTTTATAAAGTTACCAGATTATTATACAAGATCAGGTCGAATAACGCAAGAGGGAAATTCTTGCGTATTCCTCACCGCAGGATCGCGCCCAGCTCCTGCCGCAGACCCTCCAGAATGGCGGCCACATCGGCGTCGGCGTCCTCGGAGGTGAGGGAGCGGTCGTCGCTGCGCAGCGTCAGGTTAAAGGCCACGGACTTCTTGCCGGAGGCAATGCCGGGACCGCGGTAGATGTCGAACAGGGCGGCATCCTTCAGAAGACCGCGGGCGTTGCGGCGGATGCAGTCGGTGAGCTGACCGACGGTGACGGACTCGTCGCAGACCACAGCGATGTCACGGGCCACGGCGGGGAAGCGGGGCAGAGGCACGTAGGTGGGTTCAGCGCCCTGCACGGCCATCAGAGCCGCCAGGGACAGCTCGGCACAGAAGAGCTCCGTGTCCACGTCGTAGTTTCGGGCAACAAGGGGATGGATCTGGCCAAGGGTGCCGATCAGTGTGTCGCCGGCATAGACCCTGGCGCAGCGGCCGGGATGGTAGCTGGGATTGGCGCGGTCGGCCTCAAAGCGGACGTTCTCAGCGCGGACGGCGTTCAGCACAGCCTCTACCACGCCCTTCAGACGGAAGAAGTCGGCACCCTCACCGTAGGTGCCCAGAGTCAGGAACTTGCGCTCGTCGGCAAGGCCGTCCTCGCCGCCGGGCAGATAGATCTTGCCCAGCTCATACAGGCGCACTGCCTTGTTGCGGTAATTGTAGTTCCGGGTCAGGATCTCCAGCATGGAGGGGAGGGTGGTGGTACGCATGATGGACGTGCCCTCGCCCAGGGGATTCAGAATCGTGAAGCTCTGGCGGCGCTTGTCGTCCTCGGCCCAGCGGATCTTGTCGTAGTAGGTGGGGGAGATGAAGGAGTAGGTGATGATCTCATCGTAGCCCACGCTGCGGCAGATGGCGCCCAGCCTGCGCTCCAGCTCCTGCTCGGGGGAGAAGCCGCCCCGGGTGGTCTCGCCCCGCATCAGGGTGCAGGGAATGTTGTTGTAGCCGTGGAAACGGGCCACCTCTTCGGCCAGATCCGCCATCAGGCGCACATCGCCGCGCCAGGAGGGAACGGTGACGGTATCGCCCTCCACGGTGAAGTCCAGCTTCCGCAGGATGCATACCATCTCCTCGGCGGCCACGTCGGTGCCAAGAAGAGCGTTGATCTTATCCGGCTCCAGAGGCAGCACGGTGGGCTGGGGCACAAAGTTCAGCACGTCGATGACGCCGTCCACCACCTCACCGGCGCCCAGCAGCTCCACCAGCTCACAGGCACGGTTTACGGCGGGCAGGGTGTTCATGGGATCAAGGCCCTTTTCAAACTTGGCGGAGGCCTCCGTCCGCATGCCCAGGGCCAGAGCGCCCTTGCGGATGCAGGTGCCGTCAAAGGTGGCGGACTCGAAGACCACGTCCACGGTGTCGGCCACGATCTCACTGTTCTCGCCGCCCATGATACCTGCCAGACCCACGGCGCGGGTCTCGTCGGCGATGACCAGATGGTTGGCGTTCAGCTTGCGGACGGTGCCGTCCAGTGTGGTCAGATGCTCACCCTCGGCAGCGCGGCGGACGATGATCTTGCCGCCCTTGACGTAGCGGTAGTCGAAGGCGTGCATGGGCTGGCCGTATTCGATCATCACGTAGTTGGTGATGTCCACGATGTTGTTGATGGGACGCACGCCCATGGCCCGCAGACGCTGGCGCATCCACAGGGGGGAGGGGGCGATCTTCACGTTTCGCACCATGCGGGCGGTGTAACGGGGCACCAGGTCGGCAGCGGGGGTCTCCACGTCCAGCAGATCATGCAGCACACCGTCGGCGCCGCCCTTCACCGCCGGCTCGTGGAGGTGGAGGGGCTTATCAAAGGTGGCGGCGGCCTCACGGGCCAGACCGATGATGCTCAGGCAGTCGGGGCGGTTGGGGGTGATTTCAAACTCCACCACGTGGTCATCAGCACCGATGATGGGCTTGATGTCGTCGCCAGGGACACAGTCCTCATGGAGAATGAAGATGCCGTCGGGGATGCAGTGGGGGAATTCCCGCTGCTCGGCGTGAAGGTCATCTACTGTACAGATGCTGTTATTCCCGGTGTTGTAGGCCACCAGATCCCCGTTGTGCAGGTTGGGGCAGACAGTTTTCACCGTGACATCACCGCTGCCGGTGTCAAGCACCACCGCTGTCTCATCAACGACACGGGCACAGATCACGGGACCGTAGATCTTGTGGCCGGGCTGGACATCGGCGGGAATGGAGGGCTTGGCAGGGTCGATGGGATGATAGTCATTCAGCAGAGCGGCGGGGGTGATGACGGCGTAGGGAAAGTCACGCTCGTCAAGGCCCAGCTCGGAAAGGCCGCAGAGCATGCCGTTGGACTCCACGCCCCGGAGCTTGCCCTTCTCGATCTTCTTTCCGCCGGGCAAAGTGGACTTGTGAAGGGCCACAGGCACCAGGTCACCCACGTGGACGTTCCATGCGCCGGTGACGATCTGCACGGTCTCGCTCTGGCCCACGTCGATCTGGCAGACCCACATGTGGTCGGAGTCGGGGTGGCGCTCCAGAGAGAGCACACGGCCCACCACCACGTTGCGGATCTCTGCGCCCAGGTCGCGGTAGGTTTCCACCTTGGAACCGCTGAGGGTCATGGCCTCGGCAAAATCCTTATCATTGATCTCGGCGGGGGATACCCCGTCGACGAACTCAGTCAACCATTTACGGCTCAAATCCATTGTCAGATACCCCCTTTAAAACTGTTCGAGGAACCGCACGTCGTTCTCGAAGATCAGACGCAGATCGTCGATCTTGAAGCGGCGCATGGCGGTGCGCTCCAAACCGAAGCCGAAGGCCCAGCCGGACCACACGTTGGGATCGATACCGGCCATCTCCAGCACGTGGGGATGGATCATACCGGCGCCCAGCAGCTCGATCCAGCCCTCGCCCTTGCAGGTGGGGCAGCCCTTGCCGCCGCACTTGTGGCACTGCACGTCCAGCTCGCAGCTGGGCTCGGTGAAGGGGAAGTGGTGGGGACGGAAACGGGTCTGGGTGCCCTTGCCGTAGAGCTGCTCCACCACGGCGTTCAGCGTGCCCTTCAGGTCGGCCATGGTCACGTTCTTGTCGATGACCATGCCCTCCACCTGGTGGAACATGGGGCTGTGAGTGGCGTCCACCTCGTCCTTACGGTAGACGCGGCCCGGAGCGATCATGCGGATGGGGAGGGGCAGGGTGTCCATAGCCCGGACCTGCATGGGGCTGGTCTGGGAACGGAGCATCACGCTGCTGTCCTCTTTGAAGTAAAAGGTGTCGGACCAGTCCCGGGAGGGGTGGCCCTCGCCGGCGTTGAGGCGGTCAAAGTTCAGCTCTGCCAGCTCCACCTCCGGGCCGTCCAGCACGGTAAAGCCCATACCAACGAAGATGTCCTTGATCTCATCCAGGGCGATATACATGGGGTGCTTATGGCCCAGGGTCACTTTTTCGCCGGGAACGGTGACGTCCACGGCTTCGTTTTTCAGCTTCCGCTCCAGAGCGGCGGCCTCCAGCTCGACTCTGGTCTCGTCAATGGCCTTTTCCATGGCGGCGCGCACCTCATTGGCCAACTGGCCCATGGCGGGACGCTCCTCCGGGCTGAGCTTGCCCATCTGGCGGAGAATGGCGGTCAGCTCGCCCTTTTTGCCCAGGAAACGGACTCTGGCATTCTCCAGATCCTCCATGCCACCGGCCTGTGCGATGGCGGCCAGCGCGGCGGCACGGAGCTGCTCCAACTGCTGTTTCATACGGTTTACACTCCTGTCCTCTCGGATTTATTTCGGGCTGGGGACAAACAAAAAGAGCCTCCGTCCCCATGACACAGGGACGAAAGGCTCATCCTTCCGCGGTACCACCCGGCTTCGCCGCCACGTGACGGCGCACTTTTGCGGCCCGTAACGTGGGCTGCCCGTCCGCGCATTTCCTCGCGGCCGCTCCCGGGCGAACGCCGCGCTCCAGCCCGGACCGGCTTGCAGCCTGTGGCCGATCCTCTCTGATGGGTGGGGGATGTCGCGGTACTTCCCGTTCTTCGCGTTTGCAACAACACTTATTTATAGCATAGATCCTGCGCTGTTGCAAGAGATTTTTTGCGTTTTTGGACGGTTGACAGCGGTGTTATACTGTTGTTTGGTGATTTTTTCCGGAAAAGGAGATGCCAGACATGGAACTGACCGCCGCCATGATCCACAGCAGCCTGCCTGCCCGTGATCCGTTTGGCCACAAGGGTACCTTCGGCAAGGTGTACTGCCTGTGCGGCAGCGTGGGCTTCACCGGCGCCCCGGTGTTTGCCAGCCGTGCCGCCGTGCGCATGGGCAGCGGATTGGTCTATATCGGCGTGCCGGAGCGGGCATGGGCGGTGGTTGCCGCCAAGTCCGATGAGGCCATGCCCTTCCCACTTCCCGACACAGGGGAGGGAAAGCTGGCTCTCTCCGCCGAGGAGGCGATCCGCCGCGCCGCAGCGCCCTGCGATGCCGTTTTGATGGGCTGCGGACTGGGTCGGAGCGACGAGACCGATGAGCTGACCCGCCGTCTGCTGGATCTGCCCCGGCCGCTGGTGCTGGACGCCGACGGCATAAATGCGCTGGCGGGACATATAGATGAACTGGGCTGCCGCCGCGGTATGGTCACGGTGCTGACGCCTCATGAGGGGGAGTTTGCCCGGATCGGCGACCTGAGCGCGGGACGGGAGGACTCCGCCGGGAGCTTTGCCGCTGAACACGGCGTCTATCTGATCCTGAAAGGGCACCGCACGGTGATCGCTGCGCCGGATGGACGGCTGGCGGTGAACCCCACCGGCAACAGCGGCATGGCCAAGGGCGGCAGCGGCGACGTCCTCTCCGGCATGGTGGTGTCGCTGCTGGGACAGGGTATGGAGCCCTTTGCCGCCTGCTGCGCCGCCGTATATCTCCACGGCCTGGCCGGAGATCTGGCTGCCGCAGAAAAGACAGAGCGCGCCATGACGCCCACCGACCTGCTGGAGACGATCCCGCAGGCGCTCCGTGAACTGGAGCGGCGTCCGCGCGGCATATAGGGAACGGAAAGCCTCCGGACAGGAGGTTGCAATGAGAAAAACATGGATGCTTCTTCTGTGCCTGCTGCTTTTGAGCGGCTGCGGCAAAGAGAAGCAGAGCGCGGCGCTGCAGTCGCAGTACGCTGCCATGACCGGAGCAGAGCTGGCGGCAGAGATCGCCGTCCATCTGCCCGATGAGATCCGGCAGTATCAGGTGAACTGCTCCTACAGTGCCCGGGGCGATTCCCACATCGTGATCACCGCGCCGGACACGCTGGCGGGTATTGAGGCCGACGTATCCGGCGACGACCTGACGCTGACCTATGAGGATCTTACCCTGTCGGCAGGTACGCTGGAGGAGATCTCTCCGGCCAACTGCCTGCCCTGGATGCTCCGCGCCGCTGCCTCCGGTTATGTGCTGGAGGAGGGGAACGAGACCATCGTCGGCAGGGACTGCCTGCGCGTGGCGTTTGACACCACGGGGGGAAACGGGGAAAAGGTGGTGTGTACCACCTGGTTTGACCGGGAGACGAATGAACCGGTCTACAGCGAGTTCTCCCTGAACGGAGAATTACGAATGACTGTTAAGGTAATTAGCTTTATATCAGATACAGAGGCTTCCGCGAAGCCGTAAGAAAGGAAAGAGACGAAAATGGAATCTACACTGAGGAGAACATGGGCCGAGATCGATCTGGACGCCGTGGAGCACAACTACCGCACCCTGCGTGCCCACGTGGGACAGAACGTCAAGTTTCTGGGCGTGGTAAAGGCTGACTCCTACGGCCACGGCTGCGTTCCCATTTCCCACCTGCTTGAGGAATTGGGAGCGGACTATCTGGCCGTCAGCAGCATCGACGAGGCCGTGGAGCTGCGTGTCAACGGCATTACCCTGCCGATCCTGATCTTGGGCTACACCCCTGCCGACCAGGTGGGCAACCTGATTGACTACCGCATCACCCAGGCCGTCACCTCTCCCGAGGCTGCCAGAGCCTACAGCGCCGAGGCGGTGCGTCACGGCGGCGAGCTGACGGTACATATGAAAGTGGACACCGGCATGTCCCGGGTGGGATTCCTGTGCCAGGGCCAGCATTTCGAGCAGGCTGTTGCGGATATCGCCGAGGCCTGCCGTCTGCCCGGCCTGCGGGTGGAGGGGATCTTCACCCACTTTGCCGTGTCCGATGAGCCGGATAAGGAGGAGAGCGTGGCCTATACCCGCGGCCAGCTGGAGCTGTTCCGCCGCACCATTGCTGCGGTGGAGGAGAAGTGGGGACAGAAATTTGCTCTGCACCACTGTGCCAATACCGGCGCTACGGCTCTGTGGCCCGATGCCTGGATGGATATGGTGCGGCCCGGCCTGCTGCTGTACGGCTGCGGTGAGTTCGCCGCGCAGCTGGGGCTGAAGCCCGTAATGCGCCTGAAGACCAGTGTCAGCATCATCAAAACCTATGATCCCGGCACCACCGTCAGCTATGGCCGTATGTTCAAAGCCGACCGCACCACCCGCATGGGCGTGGTGCCCTACGGCTACGCCGACGGCTTCTTCCGCACCCTGTCCAACCGTTGCCAAATGATGACGGCGGACGGCCCGGCTCCCCAGCGGGGCAGGATCTGCATGGACATGTGCATGATCGACCTGACCGATCTGCCCAACGTGAAGGAAGGCGACGAGGTGGAGATCTTCGGCGAGCACATCAGCGTCAACGACGTGGCGGCGCTGGCCGGCACCATCTCCTACGAGATCACCTGCGCCGTCAGCAAGCGGGTAAAGCGTGTGTATCTGCGACACGGCCAGGTGGTGGGCAGCGAGCTCATGTTGCGCTTTTGACCCGACCGGCATAGGATAGAACGGGGCGGATACAGTACCAACGAATTTCACGGAAGCGTATAAATTCCGCGGCTGCGTGGGAGAATGAAAGTGACCCGGGGAACGGCGACATACCACGGGTACTTCAAGGCGGCGGAGTGTGAACTTTGTGGATACGATAGTCAAGCGCGGCGATATCTTTTATGCCGATCTCAGCCCGGTTGTCGGCAGCGAACAGGGAGGCGTGCGCCCGGTGCTGATCGTGCAGAACGACACCGGCAACCGCCATTCGCCTACGGTGATCGCTGCGGCCATCACCTCCCAGATGGGAAAAGCCAAGCTGCCCACACACATTGAGGTGAGTGCCGAGAGCAGCGGCCTGCCCAAGGACTCCGTGATCCTGCTGGAGCAGGTGCGCACGCTGGATAAGCGGCGCCTGCGGGAACGAATGGGCCGGGCCAACCGGAATGTGATGGAGCAGGTGGACGAGGCCATCGCGGTGAGCTTCGGACTGGGACGGGGCACGTTGACGTGACTGCGTGGATATCGGAAAAGTGAAAACCGGCCTGCGTGCCATCTCGGCGCGTGAGCCGGTTTTTTCATATCCTCCGGTGACGATGCATATCCATGAGACAGCCCGTCTGCGGGCGGAAGGGAGGGGACGAGTTGGATTGTCCGCTGTGCGTGTCCGGCCGTCAGGTGGGGATCCTGCGCGTCACCGCCGAGGGACGCGATACCTGCTTTACGGTCCGGGCGTCTGTGCCCGGCGGACTCTATCGCCTGTACGCCAGGGGTGAGCGGAAGGATCTCCTGCTGGGCGTGTGGGAGGGCGGCGCCATGAGCCGACGCTTTTCCCGGGAGATGACCGCCTCTGCGGGAAGGATCCTCGGCGCGGAGGCATATCCCGTATGCCGGCCGGAGGAGCTGTGGGAGCCTGCTCTGCCGGAGCAGTTTCCACGCTGGCAGGTGTCAGGCGGGCTTTGCCGCTGCCGGAAAAACGGCCGGGAGCTGGCTTTGCCCTTCGATGACGATTCGCCGTTTCCGGTCCCGGCGCTGTTCTGCCTGGCGCGCATCATCCATGTGAACGGGCGGCGGTACGCCGCTTTCTTTTTCGACAGGGAGGGAAGACCGGGTCTTCCCACAGATTTTTGATTTTTTTGTCAAATAGGACTACCATATCTTGCGGTGGTGTGCTATAATATCTACAAGCTATACAAACTGGCGGACTATACACAGAGAATGGAGGATACAGACCATGAGATGTCCCTATTGCGGATATAAAGAGAGCAAGGTGGTGGACTCCCGCCCCGCCGATGAGGGCAGCAGCATCCGCCGCCGCAGAGAGTGTCTCAAGTGCGAGAGCCGCTTCACCACTTATGAGACGGTGGAGAGCCTGCCTATGGTGGTCATCAAGAAGGACGGCAGCCGCCAGAGCTTTGATCGCGGCAAGGTGCTGCGCGGCATCCAGCGCTCCTGCGAGAAGCGGCCTGTCTCCGTGGCGGACATGGAGCGCATGACATCCGAAATCGAGCAGGAGATCCAGAACTCTCTGGAGCGGGAGATCAGCACCGAGACCATCGGCGAGAAGGTCATGGAGAAGCTGAAGACCGCCGACGAGGTGGCCTACGTCCGCTTCGCCTCCGTGTACCGCCAGTTCAAGGATATCAACACCTTTATGAGCGAACTGAACAAGCTCCTGCAGGAGAAGTAAAGTAGTATAGCTTTACAGTATATTTGACAGACTGAGCTGTTCGCCACCGCTGATCCGCTCCAGTACGCCGTTCAGCTCGGCCATGGTATCCCGGGCATGGGTAACCTCCTGCAGGCTGACCATCAGCCGGGCACGATCCATGAGCTGTTCCGCCTCATCCACCGTGTTGTGGGACAGGACGACGCGCAGCCAGACAGAACGGGAGGCCCAACTCTTTTGCAGATCTTTCAGCAGCCGGTCTGCCTCACTCCAACGCTCGTCGGCTACGGCCTTCTGGGCTGCATCCAGCGTTTGACTCCATTGGTCACAGTGGCGCGTCATGGCTACGGTGTTGGCCAGCGAGAGGACCACCAACAGTATCAGCACAAAGAAAGGAATTCGAAACGCTCTCATTTCTTTTCCTCCTTGGGCAGACACAGCACCGTGCCCTTGTCGTCCACGGCTAGGTAAAAGATATCTGATGGGGTGTGTGCCTCATGCTGCTGCAGCTGCTTTTGCAGCCACTTGTCGTCATAGCCCCTGCGTGTCAGGTTATCCTTTATCAGCCGCCCGTCGTTGATGATGACGGTGGGCAGGTACATGTCGTCCTTTACCTCCAGCCCCATTTGCCTGGGCGTGGCGGGCTGCTCGTCGGGATATAGCAGGACGGACAGCTTGCCGCTTGTCTCCAGCACGGCGTGCTTGACGGTGTGCAGGTCGGTGATGCCCTGCCCCCGCAGCTCCTCCAGCAGTTCATCCAGCGTCAGACGGTTGTGGCGCATGGAGGTCTGCAGCACGTGGCCGTTGTGGATGATCAGCGCCGGTTCGCCGCACATGAGCCGCCGCAGACGCACGCTGCGCAGGCTGCCATAGCTGAGCAGAGTGGACAGGGACAGCAGTGTCAGGATGGGAATGATCCCATTGATAAGGGGAATGGCGAAGTCCTGCATGGGCACGGATGACAGGTCGCTGAGCAGCATGGTCAGCACCAGCTCGATGGGCTCCAGCTCACCGATCTGGCGCTTGCCCGTGAGCCGCAGCCCTACGATCAGCAGAAAATAGAGAATCACGGTGCGGATCAACGCGGTAATCAAGACAAAATACCCCCTTTTTATGGGGTAGTATGCGCAGACAGCGCATTATTATAAATACCATTCGCAGAAGAGAAAAGGAGGATCACAGGAACCATCCTGTCATGAAGCGCCAGTGCCTGTTGTGAGCAGGACGACGAGGAGGAGAGAGTATCGAAATTTTCGGCGGAAGCTCTCCCGTGCCGTTCCGGGCATGTGACGCAGCTGACAAATATGCGGGCGACCGCAGAACAGAGAGGCTGCGACCGGATAGAAAGGCAAATAGCTGCGAGTTTGTCCTTTTGATACCTTTTTTCATTATCAGGAGGATCAAGTTTATGTGTGGAATCGTAGGATTTGTGGGCGTGCAAGAGGCAGCCCCCATCCTGTTGGACGGCCTGCGCCGTCTGGAATACCGGGGGTATGACTCCTCCGGCATCGCCGTATGCGGCGACGGAGAGCTGCGGGTGAAAAAGGTCCGCGGCCGGCTGAACGTGCTGGGCGAGCTGACCCATGACGGCGCCGATCTGCCCGGCAATCTGGGCATCGGCCACACCCGCTGGGCCACCCACGGCGAGCCCAACGACGTCAACGCCCACCCCCATGTGAGCCGGAGCGGGCGAATCGCGGTGGTGCACAACGGCATCATCGAGAACTACATGGAGCTGAAAACCCAGCTCATCCAGAAGGGATATACCTTCCAATCCGAGACGGACACCGAGGTAGTGGCCCAGCTGCTGGACTACTACTATGACAAGTGCGGCGACTTCTTCGAGGCGGTCATGTGCATGCTCAACGCGGTGGACGGCGCCTATGCCCTGGGCATCGTGTGCGCCGATTACCCCGACCGGATGTACGCCGCCCGAAAGGATGCGCCGCTGCTGCTGGGCTTCGGCGAGGGGGAGAACTTCATCGCCTCCGACGTGACGGCGCTGATCCGCTATACCCGGGACATCGCCTATATGGACGACGGAGAGCTGGCCATTCTCAGCGCCAATGGCATCCGCATCTACGACCGGCAGATGCGCCCCGTGGAGAAGGAGCACCACCACATCGACTGGGAGATCGACGCGGCGGAGAAGGGCGGCTACGCCCACTTCATGCTTAAGGAGATCATGGAGCAGCCCCGGGCCATCCACGACGCCACCGCCGCCCGGATCCAGAACGGCCGGGTGGTGTTCAGCGACCTGACCATGACGCCGGAGCAGATTCGCGCCATCGGCAAGATCTACATCGTGGCCTGCGGCTCCAGCTACCATGTGGGTATGGTGGGCAAGTACAATCTGGAGCGGATGCTCCGCCGCACGGTGGAGGTCTGCCTGGCCTCCGAATTCCGCTACAGCGATCCCATTGTGGGCGAGGGGGATCTGGTGATCGTCATCAGCCAGTCCGGCGAGACGCTGGACACCATGGCCGCCCTGCGGGAGGCCAAGAAGCGGGGCGCCCGCATCCTGTCCATTGTCAACGTGGTGGGCTCGTCCATCGCCCGGGAGAGCGACGACGTGCTCTATACCTGGGCCGGCCCCGAGATCGCCGTGGCCACCACCAAGGCCTACAGCACCCAGATGGCCCTTCTGAACCTGCTGGGCCTCTACTTCGGCGACATCATGGGCACCGTGGACTATGAGACCTATACCGACATGGTGCGTGGTATTCAGAAGTTGCCGGAGCAGATGGAGGAAGTCCTCCGTAAGAGTGAGGAGATCCACGCTCTGGCTCAGGAGTGCGCCCACCACGAGGACGTGTTTTTCATCGGCCGCAACCTGGACTACGCCCTGTCCCTGGAGGGCAGCCTGAAGCTCAAGGAGATCAGCTATATCCACTCCGAGGCCTACGCCTCCGGCGAGCTGAAACACGGCACCATCTCCCTCATCGAGGACGGCACGCTGGTCATCGCCCTGAGCATGTATGACCCGCTGTTCGACAAGGCCATGAGCAACGTGGTGGAGGTGCAGGCTCGCGGCGCCCGTGTTCTGGCACTGACCATCGACCGCCGCGCCGACGCCATGGCCGAGCGGGTGCCTATGGTGATCTCCATTCCGGAAACGGAGCCCATGCTCCAGCCCCAGCTGGGCGTGGTGCCCCTGCAGCTGCTGGCGTATTACATTGCTCTGGAGCGCCGCTGCGACATCGACAAGCCCCGGAATCTGGCCAAGAGCGTCACGGTGGAGTGAAAAGGCCTTATCGGAGGTACACGTATGAAAACAGTTAAATCCGCGAAGATTGCCAAAACGACGGGGCTGATCCTTGCTGTCATTCTCCTGCTGGGCGTATGCGTGTTTCTCTTTTTGAAGCCGGTCTATTATCGAATCCTTTATCCGTGGGACCGGATCACCGGCACGATCCATCTGACGGTAGACGGTGAATCCCGTGAGATCGGGAAAAGCGATATCACGTGTCTCTATGACGCCAAGGACACCGCTGTCAGCGCCCGTCCCGGCCAGAACGGGACAAAAATCTCCATTCATGCCGGTGAGTATGGCCCATATACCATGCAGCTTCATGTGAATGGAATCGAAAAACCGATAGAGATCGTTGCCTATCAATACAACTGGTGGAACGTCTGCAGCTTTGATCTGGAGATTACCGTTGACGGTGAGGCAAATACCGTAAGCCTCTGCAGTACGGCAACCGTTCTGGATGAGCACGGGAAAAAGATCCCTGTGACAGAGTCGGCAACCCTGAACTGCGGGGATGAAGAACTGAGATTTTACATCGTCTCCATTTGAAAGTAAGCGTTTTTTGAGAAGCTCGTCTGATACGGCCGGGTGGATGCAACGGATTTCGCGTTGCATCCACCCTTTCACTTTGGGGGCGTTCTGTCATTGCGAGGAGGGCAGCAGCCCGACGCGGCAATCCGTAATGTCCCGGTGGTAAACGGGGCCGGCGTCCCCGACTGTCCGTTTTGACAAAACACCCTCTTTTCTTTTCCGCGTATCTATGGTATCATTATCAGTTGAAAGTACATCCCGCCGAAAGGAGCCGCGCCATGCAAAGGGAGCTGCTGGAACAACTGCACAGCGTGAAAACCATGTCCATCGTGGGCATGTGCAAGAACGCCGGAAAGACCACCGTGCTCAACTGGCTGCTGCACCACAGCGGCCGGGAGCGTGTGCTGGGCCTGACCTCCATCGGGCGGGACGGCGAGTCCACCGACGTGGTCACCGGCACGGAAAAGCCCAGCATCTTCGTCCCGGCTGGTACGCTGATCGCCACCGCCAAGGACATGCTGCGGCTGGGCGACATTACCCTGGAGGTGCTGATGACAACCGGCATCCCTACCCCCGTGGGCGAGGTGGTCATTGTCCGGGCCCGGAGCGACGGCTACGTGCAGCTGGCGGGACCGTCCATCACCACACAGCTGAAAACTGTTTCCCAACACTTCTTTGAGCTGGGGGCGGATCAATCCATCATAGACGGCGCCTTGGGCCGCAAGTCACTGGGCGCCCGGGCCGTGGCGGAGGGCGTGATCCTCTGCACCGGAGCCAGCTACCACATGAGCATGGAGAAGGTGGTGGCGGACACGGTGAACATCTACCGCATCATGAACATCCCCAAGGCGGAGACGCTGCCGGAGGAGGTGGAGGGAACCCTGGCCGACGCTCTCAAGAAGAACGGCGAGGCCATCGTGGGCGGCGCACTGACCGACTCCATGGTGGTGCCCCTGCTGCGCAACGGATTGCTGCGGAAGGGACGGCTGGTGGTGAAGGATCCCAGCAAGGTGCTTTTGAGCACCGATACGCTGGATAAGCTGGCCACCCGGCAAGTAGCGCTGGAGACGGTGGAGGCCGCCAGGACGCTGTGCGTCACCATCAACCCTGTGTCGGCCTACGGCTGGCGATTCGACAAGGACGCCTTTATGCGCGCCATGTCGGAGGCCATCGACGCCCCGGTCATCAACGTAAAGGAGGAACTGGCATGATCACCGTCAGCTTTGACGATAAAGTGAAAATCGGTCTGCAGTATGTGCTGGAGAGTCTCCACGGCTGCAGCCCCTTCGGGCAGGAGCGCATCCGCCATCTGCGGTTCTACACCCCAGCCCAACGTGAGGAGCTGGAAACGGAGCTGGGCAACGTAGAGCGCGCCGCCGCTGCCGCGGAGCAGCTGAAGGACGTGTACGACAAGATCATGATCGTGCTGTGCCAGATGAAGGACATCCGCAACTCTCTGCGCCGCTGCGCCGAAGGGGAAGTGCCTGATCATGTGGAGCTTTTCGAGATCAAGGGCTATCTCCAGCGGCTGGAAAGTCTGATCCCTCTGCTGGCCCAAATGGATGAGGAGGTACACCTGGAGGGCGTTGCCTTCCACGATCCCACCCTCGCGCTGCGCATCTTGGATCCGGAGAATACCCGGTCCCGGGGCTTCTATATCCCGGACGGCGCCACACAGAAGCTGTGGGAGATCCGTCAGGCAAAGAAGCAGATCGAGGAGCAGCTCTATCACGCTCAGACCGACGCGGAAAAGGACGACCTGCGCATGAAGCGCACCCGGATCTGCGCCGAGGAGGAGAGCGAGGAGATGAAGGTCCGCCGTGCCATGGGCGCAGCCCTTGCCCCCATGGTGCCGGATCTGCTCGCCGACGCCGACACCGCCGGACGGCTGGATTTTCTCATCCAGAAGGCTCTTTTCGCCGTGCGCTATGGCGGCGTTCGCCCGGAGCTGACGGACACGGCACTGGAGCTGGAGGACATGATAAACCCGGAGTTGGTGGATCTGCTGGAGGAGAAGGGGCGCAGGTTTGTACCCGTTTCCATTGCGCTCGACCGCGGCGCCACGGTGATCACCGGCGCCAACATGGGCGGCAAGAGCGTGGCCATGAAAACGGTGGCTCTCAACGCTTTGCTGTTCCACGCGGGATTTCTCGTGTGCGCCAAACGGGCGAGGATGCCTCTTTTCCACAGTGTGAAGATGCTATTTGACGATCTGCAGTCCATCCAGTCCGGCCTCAGCGGCTTCGGCTCGGAGATCGTGGAGTTCCAGAAGGCGCTGGACGAGGTGGAGCAGGGCTATTCTCTGTTCCTGCTGGACGAGTTCGCCCGGGGCACCAACCCCGACGAGGGCGCCGTCATCGTGCAGGCCGTGACCCGCTATCTGAACGACGTGAACGCCATGTCGCTGCTGACCACCCACTACGACAAGGTGGCGGAATTTGCCAATATCCACTATCAGATCATCGGATTGCGGGACGTGGACCCGGAACAGATCCGCTGTGAGCTGGCCGCTACCAAAGAGGACGGCGTGGCCGTCATTGCCCGCCATATGAACTACGGCCTCTACCGGGTGGAGGGGAAGTCCGACTGTCCCCGCGACGCCCTCAACATCTGCCGGATGCTGTCGCTGAAGCCGGAGATTCTGGAGCGGATCGAACAGGCTTATTGAACTGTGCAAGGGAGAAAAATTCCCGACGATATCGCCGCTTTTTTCTTGACAAAATGACGGGAAATGGATATAATTTTATCGCAGAATTCCATAGAGCAGTCAATAGAGGCGCGGAGAGCAGGGTACCTGTCTGACCGGGAGGGCAACCGGTTACGTCAGACAGGGAAGGGGCTTTCCGCCGAAAGGATGAAGAACGGCCCTGTCTTCTGCCTTGGTAGCGCCGTGTAAGCGGTGTTACTGTCATGTTCTTGCAGCATGGAGCGCTATTGGTCAACGACCTTGACCGATAGCGCCCTTTTTTTGCCCGAAAGAAGCGCTGCGGCTGGACTTCTCCCCGGAAGACTGCGACAAGTCCCAATAACAAAGCGAAAATTTGTGAAGGAGGAATATTCTCATGGAAAAGATGACATCCCTGCTCCGGCTGCGTATGAGCGCCAAGGACGCCCACTACGGCGGAAACCTGGTGGACGGCGCCCACATGGTGCACCTGTTCGGCGACGTGGCTACCGAACTGCTGATTCAGTGTGACGGTGACGAGGGCCTGTTCTGCGCCTATGACAACATTGAGTTCCTGGCTCCGGTCTACGCCGGCGACTACATTGAGGCTTACGGCGAGATCGAGAAGATCGGCAACACCTCCCGCACCATGAAGTTCGAGGCCCGCAAGGTCATCGTCTCCCGTCCCGACATCAGCGCCTCCGCCGCCGACGTGCTGCCCGAGCCCATTGTGGTCTGCCGCGCTCACGGTACCTGCGTGACGCCCAAGGACTGCCAGCGCATCAAGCGCGGCCCCGACATTGTCAAGGGCGCTATCCGCCGCGAGGAGAAGTAAGAGAGGAATTGCAATGGAGAAGCTGATTATTACCGCCGCCATCTGCGGCGCAGAGGTCACCAAGGCCAACAATCCCGCTGTTCCCTACACCGTTGAGGAGATGGTCCGCGAGGCCAAATCCGCCTATGAAGCCGGCGCCGCCATCATCCACGTCCACGTCCGCGAGGACGACGGCACCCCCACCCAGGACCGCGAGCGTTTCCGCGTGGTGATGGATGCCATCCGCAAGGAACTGCCCGACGTCATTATGATCCCCTCCACCGGCGGCGCCACCGGCATGACCCCGGAGGAGCGTCTGCAGCCCACCGAGCTGATGCCCGAGATGGCCACGCTGGACTGCGGCACCTGCAACTTCGGCGACGACGTGTTTGAGAACACCATGCCCACCATGCGGGCCTTCGGCAAGCGCATGATCGAGAACAACATCAAGCCCGAGTATGAGTGCTTCGAGATCGGCCACCTGGACACCGTGCTGAACATGGCGAAGAAGGGCGAGGTCCCCGGCGCTCCCATGCAGTTCAACTTCGTGCTGGGCGTGGCCGGCTGCACCCCCGCCACTGTAGATAATCTGGCCTTCCTGGTGAGCAAGATCCCCGCCGGCTCCACCTGGACCGTTACCGGTGTGGGCCGCAGCGCCTGGGCCATGGCCGCCGCCGGCATCGTCATGGGCGGCAACGTCCGCGTGGGCTTTGAGGACAACGTGTACCTGGGCAAGGGCCACAAGGCCGCCTCCAACGGCGAACTGGTGGCCAAGGTGGTGCGCCTGGCCAAGGAGCTGGGCCGCGAGATCGCCACTCCCGCTGAGGCCCGCGAGATCCTGGGCCTGAAGCCCCTGAACTGAGCGGAAAATTCAAATCCATAAGCGTAACAACCTAACAAAATACATTTTTAGGAGGATAATATTATGGCACAGCTGAAAGGCAACAAGTACGGTACTCACCGCGTCATCGAGCCCAAGGGTGTTCTGACCCAGGCCGCGTGGAAGCTGGACAACGACATGACCAAGCGTTACTCCAACGAGATCATCTGCGACGTCATCTCCCTGAACGTTGACTCCGCCTCCTTCACCCAGATCTCCGAGGCCTGCGGCGGCGACGAGAAGAAGATCGGCGAAATGATCATGGGCATCGTGGCTGAGCGCGGCAAGCAGCAGAACCCCGTCACCGGTTCCGGCGGCATGTTCATCGGCAAGGTCGCCTACATCGGCGAGGACCTGCTGGCCAAGCCCGACTTCAATCTGAAGGTGGGCGACAAGATCGCCTCCCTGGTCTCCCTGTCCATGACCCCGCTGCGCATCGACCGTATCAAGGCCATCCACAAGGATATCGACCGCGTGGATATCGACGGCCAGGCCGTTCTGTTTGAGACCGCCCTGTACGCCAAGCTGCCCGACGACATGTCCGAGCCTCTGGCTCTGGCTGCTCTGGATGTGGCCGGCGCTCCCGCTCAGGCCCGCAAGCTGCCCAAGGAGGGCGACAGCGTTCTGATCCTCGGCGCCAACGGCAAGTCCGGCGTTCTGTGCGGCTGGGAAGCTCTGAAGAAGGTTGGCCCCAACGGCAAGGTCGTGGGCGTTGTCCGCAACCCCAAGCAGGTTCCTGCGCTGATGGAGCTGGGCGTTTACACCGACGTTATCGTGGCCGACTGCACCAAGCCCGTTGAGGTGCTGGACGCTGCTCTGGCTGCCAACGGCGGCAAGGAGTATGATATCTCCATCTGCTGCGTGAACATCGAATCCTGCGAGATGTCCGCCATCCTGCCCGTCCGTGACGACGGCCTGGTGTACTTCTTCTCCATGGCTACCTCCTTCACCAAGGCCGCTCTGGGCGCCGAGGGTGTCGGCAAGGACGTCACCATGATCGTGGGCAACGGCTACACCAAGAACCACGCCGAGATCACCCTGAACGTGCTGCGTGAGAATCCCAAGCTGCGCAAGCTGTTCGACGAGAAGTACTGCTAAACGGTTCCCGGCGAGAGCAGGGAGGAGGATCCCTCCCTGCTCCCGCGGTTTTCTCAATGCCTGAATAATAGGAGGAAAGAAAAAATGAAAACTCGCAACGGTCTGTTCGCCGACGTTCCCGAGAATCTGTGGAATGACTGGCATTGGCAGGTCGCCAACCGCGCCGAGACGGTTGAGGATCTGAAGAAGTACATGACCCTGACCCCCGACGAGGAAGAGGGCGTCCGCAAGACTCTGGGCAAGCTGCGTATGGCTGTTACGCCCTACTACCTGTCCCTGATCGATCTGGACGATCCCTTTGATCCCATCCGCAAGATGGCCATTCCCCGCGCTGAGGAGCTGGAGTATGCCGATTATGAGGACGCCGATCCTCTGCACGAGGATACCGACTCTCCCACCCCCGGCCTGACCCACCGCTATCCCGACCGCGTGCTGCTGCTCATCACCGACCAGTGCTCCATGTACTGCCGTCACTGCACCCGTCGCCGTTTTGCCGGCCAGAATGACTGCGAGGTCCCCATGGCCCAGATCGACAAGTGCATCGAGTACGTGGCCAACCACCCCGAGGTCCGCGACGTGCTGCTCTCCGGCGGTGACGCGCTGATGGTCTCCGATGAGACCCTGGAGTACATCATCAAGAAGGTCCGCGCCATCCCCCACGTGGAGATCGTCCGTCTGGGCTCCCGCACCCCCGTGGTGTGCCCCCAGCGTATCACTCCCGAGCTGTGCAACATGCTGCGCAAGTATCACCCCATCTGGCTGAACACCCACTTCAACACCCCCAAGGAGTTCACTCCGGAAGCCGCCAAGGCCTGCGCCATGCTGGCTGACGCCGGTATCCCCCTGGGCAACCAGTCCGTGCTGCTGGCCGGCGTCAACGACTGCAGCCACGTGATGATGGAGCTGGTCCACGGCCTCGTGAAGATGCGCGTGCGTCCCTACTACATCTACGCCTGCGATCCTTCCCTGGGCTTGAGCCACTTCCGCACCCCCGTGTCCAAGGGCATCGAGATCATGGAGGCCCTCCGCGGCCATACCTCCGGCTACTGCATCCCCACCTTCGTGGTGGACGCTCCCGGCGGCGGCGGCAAGACCCCTGTCATGCCCAACTACCTGATCTCCCAGACGCCGCGTAAGGTCATCCTGCGCAACTTCGAGGGCGTCATCACCTCCTACACCGAACCCGAGCACTACGTCCAGAACTGCCACTGCGACGTCTGCACCGGCAAGAAGAAGGCGGAGAAGACCGGTGTGGCCTGGGTCGCCGAGGGTACGCCTCAGCGCTATCTGGAGCCCACCAAGCTGCTGCGCAACGAGCGCCACGTCAAGCACTAAGAGACCGGCAGCCGCCGAACGGGGCAAACGCCCCGTTCGGCAACGCCGTTTTCCCTGTGCTCCACCCGTCAAACGGAATCAAGTGAGCTGAAGAGGTATCATCTATGGAAAGCAAACTCGGCCTGAATTTTGAACTGGTCAACGAGGCCCGGACCTCCGCCGCCCATGTGGCAGCTGACGTCCAGCGCTTTATCGACCAGCACACCACCGTCACGGTGGAGCGTGCCATCTGCCGCCTTCTGGGAATCGACGGCGTCAACGAGATGGACGTTCCCATGCCCAACGTGGTGGTGGACAACCTGATGGAAAACTCCCTGCTGCCCCTGGGCGCCGCCTGGGTGATCGGCAACGCCATTCTGGAGACCGGTAAGGATCCCCAGGGCGTGGCGGAGGCCATCGACAGCGGCGAGCTGGATCTGACCAAGCTGCCCGCCCACAGCGACAGCGAGATCCGCGCTGCCATCAAGCCCTATGTTGACGCCACCATCCAGCGCATCAACAAGAACGTCGCCAAGCGCAACGAGTATCTGGGACGCTTCGGCGACAAGCAGGGCCCCTACCTGTACATCATCGTGGCCACCGGTAATATCTACGAGGATATTATCCAGGCCAAGGCCGGCGCCAAGCAGGGCGCCGACATCATCGCTGTGATCCGCACCACCGGTCAGTCCCTGCTGGACTACGTGCCCTATGGCGCCACCACCGAGGGCTTCGGCGGTACCTACGCCACCCAGGAGAACTTCCGCCTGATGCGCGCCGCTCTGGACGAAGTAGGCGAGGAGCAGCACCGCTACATCCGGCTGTGCAACTACTGTTCCGGATTGTGCATGCCCGAGATCGCCGCCATGGGCGCTCTGGAGCGTCTGGACGTCATGCTGAACGACGCTCTGTACGGCATCCTGTTCCGCGACATCAACATGCAGCGCACCATCGTGGACCAGTACTTCTCCCGCGTCATCAACGGCTACACCGGCGTCATCATCAACACCGGTGAGGACAACTATCTGACCACCGACGACGCCATTACCTCCGCCCATACCGTGCTGGCCTCCCAGTTCCTGAACGAGGCCTTTGCCAAGACCGCCGGCATGCGCGAAGAGCAGATGGGCCTCGGCCATGCCTTTGAGATGGATCCCTCTGTGGAAAACACCTTCCTCTATGAGCTGGCCCAGGCGCAGATGGCCCGCGAGATCTTCCCCAAGGCTCCGCTGAAGTACATGCCGCCCACCAAGTTTATGACCGGCAACATCTTCCGCGGCCACATCCAGGATGCGCTGTTCAACATGGTCACCATTCTGACCGGCCAGAAGCTGCATCTGCTGGGCATGATGACCGAGGCGATTCACACCCCGTTCATGTCCGACCGCGCCCTGTCCATCGAGAACGCCCAGTACATCTTCCGCACCATGAAGGATCTGGGCAGCGAGCTGACTTACAAGGAGAACGGCATCATCCGCAACCGCGCCAACGAGGTACTGACAAAGGCCACCGAGCTCCTGAAGGAGATCGAGAAGCTGGGCCTGTTCACCACCATCGAGAAGGGTATCTTCGCCGACGTCAAGCGTCCCAAGGACGGCGGCAAGGGCCTTAACGGCGTCGTGGTGAAGGACGAAAAGCACTTCAACCCGTTTATCGAAGTGATGAAAGGTAAGGTGGCAGCAGAATGAGCAGCGGACTGTATAACACCCATAAGATCGATTTCGACACCACGCTGGATCTGACCCGCCTGAAACCCTACGGCGACACCATGAACGACGGCAAGGTGCAGACCAGCTTCACCCTTCCCGTCAAGGACGACGCCCGCGGCGAGGAAGCCGCCCGGCAGATCGCCAAGAAGATGGGCCTGGAGGAGCCCAACGTAGCCTATCACGCCCCGCTGGACAAGGAGTTCACCTTCTACGTGGTCTACGGCAGCTGCGTCCATACTGTCAACTACGAGGACATCCACGTTATTACTGTCGAGTCCGACGTGATGAGCATGGAGGAGACCAACGACTACATCCGCGAGCACATTGGCCGCAAGGTCGTGATGGTGGGCGCCTCTACCGGCACCGACGCCCACACCGTGGGCATTGACGCCATCATGAACCGTAAGGGCTTCGCCGGTCACTACGGCGTGGAGCGCTACGAGATGGTGGAGGCCTACAACCTGGGCTCCCAGGTGCCCAACGAGGAGTTCATCAAGAAGGCCGTGGAGCTGCACGCCGACGCCCTGCTGGTGTCCCAGACGGTCACCCAGAAGGATATCCACATCCAGAACCTGACCAACCTTATCGAGCTGCTGGAGGCCGAAGGCCTGCGCGACAAGTTCGTGGTGGTCTGCGGCGGCCCCCGTATCACCCATGAGCTGGCTAAGGAGCTGGGCTACGACGCCGGCTTCGGTTCCGGTACCTACGGTGACGACGTGGCCAGCTTTGTGGTCACGGAAATGGTCAAGCGCGGCATGAAATAAGCATATCCCGCACACCGGACGGTCATGACATGCTCATGACCGTCCGGCCTGCGGAGCGCAAAAACTGCCGCTTCTTTTTAAGAAAAGAGAAAAGAAGAGGCTTCACCCCCTTGCATTTTCTGCAAGATGGTGCTATGATGACACTGTTAATTTCTTGGCAATTCTAACCCCGCGCATTTTAAGTTCGAAAACAACAAGGAGGAACACCAAATGGCAAAGAAACCTGTGCTCACTGCCGCTGAGGCAGCGAAAATGATCCCTGATGGCGCTACCGTCATGTTCGGTGGCTTCCTGGCCTGCGGCCAGGCCCGTGCCATCGTCAAGGAGCTTGTCAAGCTGGGCACCAAGGACCTGACCCTGATCGCCAACGATTGCGGCCGCGCTGTTGGCCCCAAGGGCGAGGAGTTCTTCGGCATCGCCGAGCTGATTCACAATCATCAGGTCAAGCGCGTCATCGCCACTCACGTGGGCATGACTCCCGAGGTCGGCCAGCAGAACACCGAGGGTACGCTGGAAGTCAACCTGCTGCCCCAGGGCACTCTGGCTGAGTGCATCCGCGCCGACGGCGCCGGTCTGGGCGGCGTGCTCACCCCCGTGGGCGTTGATACCATGATCGAGGATAGCCCCTTCTGCCGCGGCAAGCGCACCATCGACGGCAAGGAGTATCTGGAGATGGCTCCCATCCACGCCGACTTTGCTCTGCTGGGCACCTATAAGTGCGACGAGTTCGGCAACTGCTGGTACAAGGGCACCATGCGTAACTTTAATACCGTGATGGCCACCGCAGCTGACACCGTTATCGCCGAGTGCGAGTATATTGTCCCCGTGGGCGAGATCGAGCCCGAGAACGTCCATACCTACGGCATGTGCGTTGACTACATCGTGGAAGGAGAGAAAATGTAATGGAGAAGTCTGAAATCAAGGCCTTTATTGCCAAGCGCTGCGCCAAAGAGCTGAAGAATGGCGACGTCGTCAACCTGGGTATCGGCCTGCCCACTCTGATTCCTGCATATCTGCCCGAGGGCGTTGAGCTGATCATCCATGCCGAGCTGGGCATCGTCTCCGCCGGTACCTCCCCCAAGGAGGGCGACGCCAACTATGATCCCTATCATGTTGTTGACGCCGGTGGTTCTCCCTCCTCCGTGGCCTACGGCGGCGGCTTCATCGATTCCGCCAGCAACTTCGGCCTGATCCGCGGCGGCCATGTGGACGCCTGCTTCCTGGGCGCCCTGGAGGTCGACCAGGAGGGCAACCTGGCCAACTGGATCATCCCCGGCAAGAAGATGCCCGGCATGGGCGGCGCTATGGATCTGTGCGTCGGTGCCCGCAACTGCATCGTCTGCATGGAGCACACCGCCAAGGGCAATCCCAAGATCTTTGAGAAGTGCCGTCTGCCTCTGACCGCTTCCCACTGCGTCAAGAAGATCATCACCGAGATGTGCGTTCTGGAAGTCACCGAGAACGGCCTGGTGATGACCGAGATCAACCCCGAGTTCACTGTCGATCAGGTGAAGGCCGCTACCGCTGCCCCCATCACCGTCGCCGAGAACCTGAAGAGCATGATCGACTGATTGATGGTAAACAAAAAATCACCTGCCGCAAGGCAGGTGATTTTTTGCGCGCATTTGCAGAAAGATGTTGCCGTCTGTCCGTCGCGGCTTTATAATGTGAAGAAGGAAAGGATGTGATCTTTGTGCGTGCCTTTGTAATGGATGCTTTTTCATCCCGCGTTTTCGGCGGAAACCAGGCGGGTGTGGTCCTGCCGGACCGACCGCTGTCGGATGAACTCATGCAGCAGATCGCTGCGGAATTCAAACATTCCGAGACTGCCTTTGTTACACCGGAGGATAACAAGACTGTCAGGATAAAATACTTTACACCGGCTGGAGAAGTTGACCTTTGCGGTCACGCCACCATTGCCGCCTTTGCGTTGCTGCGCTCGCAGAACATGATCGGAGACGGCAGCCACACAGCCCGCACCCGTTCTGGTGATCTGCGGATCGACGTGGAGGGCGATACGGTGTGGATGGATATGGCGCCCCCGAAGCTGCTGCGGAGATTGGAGGCAGGGGAGGCGGAGGAGCTATACCGCGCTTTCGGCCTCTCACCGGAGGCTGCGCCGGATGGCTTTGCCCCGGAGATCATCTCCACCGGTCTGGCGGACATTATGCTGCCGGTGCGTGATCATGAGCAGCTGATGGCCGCCGTGCAGAATGAACACGCCGTGACCGAATTGAGCCGCCGGTATGACTGCGTGGGCGTGCACATGTTCTGCCCCGGCGACGAGACGTGTACGGCATATTGCAGCAATTTCGCGCCGCTCTATGACATTCCGGAGGAGTGCGCCACCGGCACCTCCAACGGTGCACTGACCTATTATCTCTATCGCCGCGGCATAGTGAAACCGGGACACGAAAACGTGTTTCTCCAGGGCGAGCATATGGGCCGTCCGTCGGAGATCCGCAGCCGCCTGACAGAGAATGGGGATCAAGTACTGATCCGCATAGGCGGCAGCGCGGTCATGAGTATGCGCTGTGAGATGATGATCTGAGTCGTATAAAGGAACACCGCCCCGCCGGGAGTCCCGGCGGGGCGGTGCTGTGTTTTCAGAGCTATTCTGTTTTCTTCTCCCGTTGGGCCAGGAACACGCCCGCGGTGATCAGCACGGCGCCGATGACGCCCATGAGCGAGATTTTCTCATCCAGCAGCAGCCAGCCCACCACCATGGTCACGAAGGGGGAGGCGTACAGGTAGTTGTTGGTGACAACCACACCCAGCTGCCGGAAGGCGATGTTCCAGATGGCAAAGCACACGGCGTTGCCCAGAATACCCAGAAACAGCCAGCTCAAAAGGGCGTCAGTCTGGGTAAATAACGGCCGCAGATCGGGCATCCCGCTGGTGAGCAGCATCAGCGGCACGCCGGTGATAAACGCCCACAGCATGACCCGGCGGGTAACAATGAAGTTATCATACTGCTCGGTGTATTTCTTAATTAAGATGGAGTACACGGCCCATGCGATGCCGGCACACAGTGCCAGCAGGTCGCCCAGAGGGTTCAGGTGAAAGTTAAGACTGCCGTTGAGTACCACCAGCACCACGCCGGCAATAGCCACCAGAGAGCCGATGTACACGAACAGGCCCAGCTTTTCGTTGCGGCGGCTGAAGAACTGGGCCAGCATTACGGTAAAAATAGGGGAGAGGGACACCAGAATGCTGACGTTGGCGGCCAGAGTGTGATCCAGAGCGGTGTTCTGCAGGAAGAAGTAGAAGCTGCCGCCCATGATGCCGATGAGAACGAATGTCAGCTCGTCCCGCAGGGGAAGACGCAGGAATTTGGGCCGCATGACCAGCAGCGCAACATAGGCCAGCACCATGCGGATCGGGGTGATTTGCGTGGGTGTGAAGCCGACACGGAGCAGATTCTTTGTCAGTACGTAACAGCTGCCCCACACCACCACGGTGAGGACGGCAAAAAGATGGCCGACCACTTTTTGAGGGATATGATTCAACAGGTTTTTTATTGCAGACACGATGGGATCCTCCTGACGGTAATTCATGGTCTCCGGCATAGACCGGAGACCATGGCGGTTCTATTTTACTCGGAGTCAGAGCCGGGGAGAACGGGCCTCTCGCCGTTCAGCACCTGGGCGATCAGCGTTCTGGCAGTCTCCACGGATACCGGATCCTGACGTGTCACGTACAGCTTCATACCGGACCAGGAGTAGCAGTAGTCCATGTCACCGCTGCCCGTGACAGCATAAGAGGTGACGTTCCATTTCGTGGAATCTTTCTGCTGGGCACGCACCATGTATTTGACCTGGTCAAAGGTGATGTTGGTGAGAACGGCGTTGGGCAGGGAATCGAGCACCTGCTGATAGTTTTTCAGCAGGTCGGGAGAGGTGATCTTGTCAATGATCGCATGGATGACGGTCATCTGGTTCACGCCTCGCTGGTTGTCTCCGCTGGCAAAGGCCTTGCGCTCCCGGGCAAAGGCCAGCGCCTCCTGGCCGTTGAGGTGGATCTTGCCTTCGGGGAAGGTGAAGGTCTTTTTCTCCAGCTTGCCGTCCGGACCGGGAACCTTCATGCGGACGGTGGTGAACTCTTTGGGCGACTCCACGTCTACGCCGCCGATGGCGTCCACAACATCCACCGTCCCAAAGAAATTGATTCGGATATAGTAGGGGATTTCCACACCGTAAAGATCCTCCAGCGTACCGATGGACTCCTCAATGCCGTAGTTGCCGGCGTGGGTCAGTTTGTCCATTTCCCCGTTCATGTGCAGGGCAACGTAGTAGTCACGGGGGGTGTTCAGCAGCAGGATCTCCCGGGTTTGGGGATTCACCACGGCTAAAATGTTCACGTCGCTGTTGCCGCTGGCGTTGATGTCGTTGCTGCGGCTGTCGATGCCGTTGCAGTAAATCACGAAGGGCTCGCTCATCTCCGTGCCGCCCAAGGCAATGTCTACCTTGTGGGTGACGGTGAAGGTATAGATAATCCGGGTTCGCTCGCCGACATCTTCGTGCTCATCCATCTTTTCCAGTGCTTCCATGGCTCCGTCTGTGAGCAGAATGGCATCCGTCTCGGAATGATACAGCGCTTCAAGCAGGGAGGAGGGGTTGTCATACTCGCCGGGATCTGTCACACCTAGCTGCTCCTCGAGCTGATGGAGAAGAGACGCGGTATCATCGGCGTACCACCCCTTAACATATCCGTATGTATATCCGGCGGTATCGCCCAGCTCCTGGGCGGGATCCTCTGCACGCACCACCACATAAATCTGCCGCGTCTCCACCAGCTGCTTGCCGAACACCTCGCCGGCCTTTCCCAGGGCGTAACCCATGTGCGCCGTGAACCAGATCATGAAGGCTGACAGCCCCAGGGCAATGATGCCGACGATCAGTTTGGCTGTTTTCCTGCGGTACAGAGGAAGCTGTACCAGGGCGTGTAGACCATTCAATACGATCAGTCCGATCAGAATCAGATTCAGATAGCGGCGATCCAGAAGGCCTGACGCGTTGAGACGGAAGTACAGCACTGCACTGACCGCCAGCAAAACGATCATGGTGATTACGCCGAAGTAATCCAGCGCAGTGTGTCGGCGGCGGGAATTGCCGCGGGAAGAGGCATAGGACGTATCTTTCATGGGATTCTCCTTTTAAAACGCATTTGATTCACCTGTCGCCCGCCGAAAAAAGCGGCGCAGGCCGGACAACAAAAAGAACGCAATATATTATAGCGCATATTCCCGACAAAATCCAGCAGAAAAAGTGGGAAAGAACCCTTATCTTTTGCTCTTCAACGACAATCTGCCGTCAAAGCGGAAAGTGCTTGATGCAGTGTCGGAATTGTGGTACAATGTACCATGTAGAAATATGGCACAGCCCCGGCTGATCGGAACGGTCTGCCGGTGGCGGCGAAAAGGAGGAACAAGACAAATGAAAGCAGCTCTTGTGATTATGGCCGCGGGGATGGGTTCCCGTTATGGCGGCAATAAGCAGGTGGACGGCGTTGGTCCCAGCCACGAGATCTTGATGGAGTATTCCATCTTTGACGCGATCCGCGCCGGCTTCACCAAGGTGGTATTCATTATCAAGCCGGAAATGCTGGACATGATGAAGAACCTCTGCGGCGACCGGATCGCCCGCTGCAAGACCCGCGACGGGGAAAATGTGGAGGTCTGCTACGCCTTCCAGGATTTCTCCAGCGTGCCCGCGTTTTATCAGATTCCCGCCGAGCGCGTCAAGCCCTTCGGCACCACCCATGCGGTGCTTTGCGCCCGGGACGTGATCTCCGAGCCCTTCTGCGTTATCAATGCCGATGACTACTACGGCGTGGATGCCTTCCGCATCGTCTACGAGGAGCTGGGCCGCCTCAAGGAGACCGGCGAGGCTACCATGGTGGGGTACCTGCTGAAGAACACCGTCAGCATCAACGGCACTGTGTCCCGCGGCGTCTGCCAGACAGTGGACGGAAAATTGACCGGCGTCAAGGAGACACTGAAGATCCAGCTGTTCCCCGATGGCTCCATTGCTGATGTGGCCGACGGACAGCGTGTTGAACTGGACCCGGAGGCCGTGGTCTCCATGAACTTCTGGGGCTTTACACCCGGCATCTTCCAGGAGATGGAGGCATATTTCGAGGATTTCCTGCGCAACCGTGCCGGCACCAACATCAAAGCCGAGTGCCTGCTGCCCAACATGGTGGGAGAGCTGGTGGACGAGGGACGTCTCACCGTGTCCGTGCTCCACAGTGCGGATCGCTGGTTCGGCATGACTTACCAGGAGGATCGCCAGAACGTCATGGATGAGCTGAAAAAGCTCCACGACGCCGGCGTCTATCCCCCGTCTCTGCGGGATTGACAAACGTAGGGGTCGCAATAAACGCGCCACTGTGTTTGCGTGAAAGGAGTCTGAAAGCGATGAAAAAGCTGCTTGCCATCCTGCTGTCAGCTCTGCTGGTGGTGGGCGTGATGGGAACCGCCTTTGCCGTCGATGACGGTGAGGATGAAGAGACCCCGGAAAATGAACCGGTTGTGACCGAAGGGGAGGACACCGGGGAAGAGGAAAATCCCAACGTCATCGACGAGATGTATTTCTCGGTTTCTATGCCGGTGTGCGGTACCGAAGTGACGGACGTGAACCGCGCTGATGCAGCGCAGGTCCTCGTGGAACCCAAGAGCCTGACGGTTACCGAACTGGAGCTGGTACAAAGCTTTGACGAGGAGGAACTGACCGGCGAGCCCTTTACCGGAACGATAGAGGGTGGAGAGAACTATGCTCTGCTGATAACGCTGGAGGCTGCGGAGGGACAATTCAGCACCGATGAAATGGGCTGGTATGTGGAAGGTGTGGAAGATTACGACGTTTTTGTATCGTTCCCATCGGAAGACGAGGCACCGTCTGCAGCCAGAGTGGCCATTGTCTGCACAGCGGAGCACGATTGGGGCGATTGGACGCTGGCCAAGGAGCCAACAGAGGATGAGGACGGCCTGTGGGTCCGGACTTGTCTGGGAAACCCCGAACACTCCTTTACGGCAATCGCGCCGGCAGGACGGGAGCCGGCGGAGCCCGGCACCGTCGGCCCGGTGCTGTACGATATCACCTTGGAACTCTATGCGCCCATCTGCGGTCAGGAGGTAAAGGAAGAAAACCGCCAGGAGGCAGTCTGGGTCTATTGCTACCCCGAGGAGATCGTTACCGCCGAGCACTGCGAGCTGGTTACAGACTACGATACGGAGGATCCCGGCGTCTGCACCCCGTTCCTGGGAACGGTAGTGGGCGGCGAGGAATACACCGCCCTGATTACAATGACCCTCGATGAGGATCACAGGTTTGCACCGGATGTTGAAGTGAATATTGACTATCCGGAGGACGTGTCCCTCAAGATCCTGGAACAGACAGAGGAACAAATCACGTTGGCGGCAACCTATACGGCGGATCACGACTGGGGTGACTGGTACGTGGAGACGGAACCCACGGATGACGAGGACGGCTTGTGGATGCGTGTCTGCCAGCACGATCCCAGCCACGTGGAGACGGATGTCATTCCCGCCCTGACGGAACCGGAGGATCCGGACGATACTTGGGATACCGATGATCCGGAATTGTTTGCCGCCACCCTTGAGGTGATGGCTCCGGTATGCGGCGACGAGGTGACGGAGGACAACCGGTCGGAAGCTGTGCGCGTCTATCCCTGGCCTGAGGATACCATGGTGGTGGAGCGCTGCGAACTGGTGACGGATTTTGACCCGGATGATCCCACTGCCTGTACGCCTTTCCTGGGCACTGTGATTGGCGGCGAAGAATACACCTTTCTGCTGACGATCGCGCCCGACGAGGATCACTGGTTCGGCGAGGATATGGAGATCGGCTTCTACGAGGAGTACCTGTACTCCTGGGAGATCCTGGAGCAGACGGAGAAGAAGATCACCCTGGCGGTCACCTTCACAGCGGAACACGACTGGGGCGACTGGTATGTCGAGACAGAGCCCACCGATGACGAGGACGGGGTGATGATGCGCGTGTGCCTGTACGATCCCAGCCACGTGGAGACGGAGACCATTCCCGCCGGAACGGATCCGTATATGCCGGTTCCCGAGACCGATAGCCCCATTGTGCCCGGCGGCGTGGAGCTTGACAGAGACGTGCCCAATACCGGCGACAACGGCCGCCCTGTTATCTGGGGCGCGGCGGCGCTTGTGAGCATGGCCGGACTGGTCGCGCTGCTTGTTGTGTGGAAAAAACGGAGCGGAACCCGGTAACTGGGGAAACGACTGTACTTGAAACAGATTGATAAAAACTGTTTCGGAAAGAGAGGCTTTATGAAAAGAATCTTCCTGCTTTTGCTTTGCTTTGTGATGCTGTTCTCGCTATGCGCATGCGGACAGTCTGCTTCCCAAAAGCCAGAACCGAATGATCCTACCCAGGTTGGTGGGGATGGAGAGGCTGCCGTAACAATCGACGGTACCGCGTATTCTGCCGCAGAGGTGGACTACTACTACCACATTGTCTTCAACAACCTTGTTCGGAATCCCTATGCCGCCTATATCGGCATCAGCGCTAACATGGATCGCAGCGCGGCCATGAACGAGACCGCCCGTACCGCCTTTGGCGTGGAAGATGAAAACTGCACTTGGGATGTCTATTTGAAGGAAGAGGCTATCAACAATCTCAAGTACGTGGACGCGCTTTATAAGCTGGCCCAGAAGGAAGGCTTTACCTTTTCAGATGCCATGCAGAAGGATCTGGATGATATCCTGGAGAGTCTGCGTACCACGGCTGAGGGTGCAGGCATGTCCGAGGAAGACTACCTGAAGGTGGCATTCGGCAGCAACGCCACCAAGGACATCTATATCAAGGTCTGGAAGCAGGCTGCCATTGCCAACGCTTACAGTGACAACCACCAGGCCGGCCTGAGCTATTCTGACAGTGATCTGGAGGCATACTACACCGATCACAGTGATGAGCTGGACAAAACGGTCCGCACGATAGATGTACGCCACATCCTGTTCCTGACCGACACCTCGTCATTGGATAAGAACGCCGCAACCTATGAAGCCGATGTACAGGCTGTCAAAGACGCCGCCAAAGCCAAAGCTGACGAAGCTCTGCAGAACTGGAAGGCCGGCGAAGCCACAGAGGAGAGCTTTGCCGCCATGGCCAATGACCTCAGCGAGGATCCCGGCTCCAATACAAACGGAGGCCTCTATGAAAAGGTCTACCCCGGTCAGATGGTTCAGCCTTTCAACGACTGGTGCTTTGATGAGAGCCGTAAGGCCGGCGACACCGGCGTGGTGGAGACCAGCTACGGCTATCATGTAATGTTCTTCACGGGTGAAAACATCCCCTACTGGAAGATGGTCGCCGAGAACGCCCTGCGCAGCGAGGATCAGGATGCATGGCTTCAGAGCCTGGTGAAAGACGTCACCGTGACCCAGGGGCCGGCCATGAAGGACGTGGGGTAACGCGCGGAAAGAAACCCGGTAGTCAATCGCTTAGGCAGCATTACAAAGGCGGCGGGGATTTGCTCCCCGCCGCCTTTTCCCATATTTACCGATGTCAGCGATCGCAGTTCTTGTTGTTGCGATTCTCGTTGCGATTGTTCTGCTCGTTGCGGTTCTCGTTGCGGTTGTTCTGCTCGTTGCGGTTCTCGTTACGGTTCTCGTTGCGGTTCTCGTTACGGTTGCTCATAGTGGCACCTCCTTCTGAATGGATGGTCCTATTATGCCCGCCTGAAATGGCTGCTATACGGATTCGTTTGAAAAGAAGAAAAATACCAAAAAATATGGTTGACAACGGCTGCAACTGGTGATAGAATACGGCAGAAAACAAAGAAGGTCGGTGCATCCGCCCTCACCTCAAGCCATGGGCAAAGAGGTCAACAGCGAGAGAAAAAGCTCAAACTGGGCTTTTGTTGCTGCGCGGATGCCATGTGCATTCGCGTTTTTATTATGAATGGAGGTGCGTTCGCTATTAGCAAGATCGTGCATCAACTGAACGAAGAGATCCGCGATAAGGAAATCCGCCTGATCAGCGATGTGGGCGAGCAGCTGGGCATCATGTCCTCTGACGAGGCATTGCGTATCGCTGAGGAGCGCGGGCTGGATCTGGTGAAGATCTCCCCGCAGGCCGTTCCGCCTGTGTGCAAGCTCATGAACTACGGCAAGTTCCGTTTCGAGCAGAGCAAAAAGGAGAAGGAAGCCCGGAAAAACCAGCACGTGGTGGAGATCAAGGAGATCCGTATGTCTCCCGGCATCGACGTGGGCGACTTCAACACCAAGTTGAAAAACGCGGTGAAGTTCCTCACCGAGGGCAACCGGGTGAAGGTCTCTGTGCGCTTCCGCGGCAGAGAAATGGCACATACGGAGATCGGCCGCGATCTTCTGACGAAGTTTGCCGAGTCCTGCAGCGAAGTCGCCAACATGGATAAGGCCGCCAAGCTGGAAGGAAGGAACATGTCCATGTTCCTCTCTCCCAAGGCCGGCAAGTAACAAAGTAAGATATCCGTCCGCGGCAGCGGAGGGATGATGGATGGAAGGAGAAAACGATTATGCCTAAACTGAAGACCCACAGCGGCGCAAAGAAGCGCTTCAATCTGACGAAATCCGGCAAGGTCAAGAGAGCTCACGCTTTCAAGAGCCACATCCTGACCAAGAAGGACACCAAGCGCGGCCGTCGTCTGCGCAGCACCACGTACGCTGACGGCACCAACGAGGCGGCTATCCGCAAGATGATCCCTTACAAATAATTGACGGAACGTTAGAATAGGAGGCAATTCAATATGGCACGTATTAAGGGCGCGATGATGACGCGCAAGAGAAGAAATAAGATGCTGAAGATGGCCAAGGGCTACTGGGGCGCCAAGTCCAAGCACTTCAAGATGGCCAACGAGCAGGTCATGAAGTCCCTGACCTATGCTTATATCAGCCGCCGGCTGAAGAAGAGAGACTTCCGTCAGCTGTGGATCACCCGCATCAGCGCCGCTTGCAAGATCAACGGCATGAACTACTCCACCTTTATGCACGGTCTGAAGCTGGCCGGCGTGGAGATCAACCGCAAGATGCTCAGCGAGATGGCCATCAACGACGCCGTGGCGTTCACCGCCCTGTGCGACCTGGCCAAGCAGCAGGCGTAACATCGACCAAAGGAAAAGGCAACCGTTTCGGCTGCCTTTTCTGCTTATGGGGAGGTATTTGAGATGTATTGCACAAGAAAGATCAATGACGATTATACGTGGGTCGGCGCCGACGGCCGCCGCCTTGCCATGTTTGAGGGCGTGTTCGACGTGCCCTACGGCATCTCCTTCAACAGTTATCTGCTGACGGATGAGAAGACGGTCCTTTTCGACACGGTGGACTCTGCCGTCCGCCGCCAGTTCCGCGAGAACCTGCTCCACGCCCTGAACGGCCGCGCACTGGACTGCGTGGTGGTGCACCACATGGAGCCGGATCACACCGCCGAGCTGGAGGATCTGCTGCTGCTTTGGCCCAATCTGGAGGTCTACTGCAGCGCCATGGCCAGGAATATGATGCGCCAGTTCTTCGGTGATAAGTTTGACAGCCACATCCACGTCATCAAGGAGGGCGATACCCTGAGCACCGGGCGCCACACCCTGCAATTCGTGTCTGCGCCCATGGTCCACTGGCCCGAGGTCATGATGACCTATGACCGGACCGACAAGCTGTTGCTGACCGCTGACGCTTTCGGCTGCTTCAATGCCCTCAACGGCCGGCTGTTTGCCGATGAGGTGAACTTTGACCGGGATTATCTGGATCCCGCCCGGCGCTATTACACCAACATCGTGGGCAAGTATGGCCCCCAGGTGCAGGCTGTGCTGAAGAAGGCCGCAACGCTGGAGATCAGCATGCTGCTGCCTCTCCACGGCTTTGTGTGGCGTGAGGATCTGGGCTACATCCTGGGCAAGTACGACCAGTGGAGCCGCTACGAGCCGGAGGAGCAGGGCGTTCTCATCGCCTATTCCTCTGTTTACGGCAACACCGAGAGCGCCGCCAACGTGATGGCCTGCAAGCTTGCCGAGCGTGGCGTCACCGTGGAGATGTATGACGTGTCCGTCACCCCCGTCAGCTACGTGCTGGCCGCTGCATTCAAGTTCAGCCACGTGGTGCTTGCCACCACCACCTACAATATGGGCGTGTTCATCACCATGGAGAATCTGCTCCACGACATCGCCCAGCACAACCTCCAGAGCCGGAAGTATCTGCTCATCGAAAACGGCTCCTGGTCTCCCGCTGCAGCCAAGGGCATGGAGGCCATTCTGGAGCCCCTGCACTGGGAACGTCTGGCACCGACCCTGACCATCAAGTCCGCCCTCCCGGAGGAGAAGCTGGCGGATCTGGAGGCCATGGCCAAGGCCGTCATCGACGATCTGAGCGGCGGGGAAGAGAAACCGGCCGAGGAGGCCGCCGCTCCCGCCAGGAAGTTCGTCTGCAAGGTCTGCGGCTATGTCTATGAGGGCGAGGAACTGCCGGAGGACTTCAAGTGTCCCCTGTGCGGCGCCGGCGCGGCCTACTTCAAAGAGGTGGAGAACAAGCCCGTGAAGAAGTACGTCTGCAAAATCTGCGGCTTCGTCTACGAGGGCACGGAGCTGCCCGCCGACTTCCGTTGCCCCCTGTGCAACGCCCCGGCGGATATGTTTGAAGAAAAGAAGTAAATACGCAAAAAAGGTCCATCCGGAATCCCGGATGGGCCTTTTGCCGTGTTATTCTTCCGTTTCCGGCTCGCTCCAGTCTACCATGGTGGCCACGCAGCGGTTGATATTCTTGCCGAGGTCGTAGAACTTGGCCTCATAGTCGGTCATCACGCCCACGGGCCCGTCGGCGTGGAGATCGGTGGTCACTTCGGACAGCGCGAAGCCAAACTGGGGAATCTCCTCCAGAGACCACGCGAACAGTTTGTCGTTATCCGTCTTGAAGTGGATCTGACCGCCTTCCTTCAGCACCTTGCGGTACTGCTTGAGGAAGTTCCCGTGGGTCAGGCGGCGTTTTTTCTGGTTGCTCTTGGGCCAGGGATCGCAGAAATTGATGTAGATGCGGTCCACCTCGCCCGGGGCAAACATGTCCGGCAGCAGGGCGGCGTCGGCGTCAATGAAGCGTACATTCTGCAGTCCTGCGTCGCGGGCGCGCTCCATGGCCATCACCATGGCGTCCGGCACTTTCTCCACAGCAATCAGCAGAATATCCTTCTCCGCTGCAGCGGTGCCGGCGGTGAAGCGGCCCTTTCCGCAGCCAAGTTCCACCCGCAGCTCCGACGCCTGGGGCATCAGCTCCCGCCAATGGCCCTTCATGGCGAAGGGGTCGGTGATGAGCCAGTCGCCGCAGGCCTCCATACGGGGGATGAGATTCTTCTTTTTGCGCATACGCATGGCAATGTCCTCCTGTCAACAGCGCGAAAGCGCTGCATCCTTTTTCTGATTCGACAGTCATTTTACCATAGTTTGGCCTGGTGTGCAAATGACATTTTTAACATGGAAACTGGGATTTGTAGGGAGAGACGATATGCGCATAAAATGCACATGATGCGCAAACTGGATTTGTGGAAAACAACAAAAAAGAAAAACCGTCAAAAAAGGCGGAATCAGGCCTTGCTAATAATAAAATAAAGTATTATAATAGCAAACGTATGAGCCGGAGCATGCCAAAACGGGGATGTTTCTGCTCAAGATCCGCCGGAAAAGCGGATAATGAGGTTGTAAGGAGGAACGAACATGACGCATGTCCTGCTGGAAAAAAAGGAGCATGTGGCTATCGCCACCATCAACCGTCCCAAGGCCCTGAACGCCCTCAACTCTGAGGTGCTGGCGGACCTGAACGAGCTGGTGGACACCGTCAATGCCGACAGCGATATCTATGCGCTGGTGCTGACCGGCAGCGGTGAAAAGGCCTTTGTGGCCGGCGCCGATATCGGCGAAATGAGCACGTTGACCAAAGCGGAGGGCGAGGCCTTCGGCAAGAAGGGCAACGACGTATTCCGTAAGATCGAGACCATGCCGATCCCCACCATCGCCGCGGTAAACGGCTTTGCTCTGGGCGGCGGCTGCGAGCTGAGCATGGCCTGTGATATCCGCCTGTGTGCCGACACGGCGGTATTCGGCCAGCCTGAGACGGGTTTGGGCATCACCCCGGGCTTCGGCGGCACCCAGCGCCTGGCACGTCTCATCGGGCCGGGTATGGCCAAGCAGCTGATCTACTCCGCCAGAAACATCAAGGCGGACGAGGCGCTGCGCGTGGGCCTGGTAAACGCTGTGTATCCCGCTGAGGAGCTGATGGCCGCGGCAGAGAAGCTGGCTGCCACCATCGCCAAGAACGCACCCATCGCTGTGCGCGCCTGCAAGAAGGCCATCAACGAGGGTCTGGAAGTGGGCATGGACGAGGCTGTGGTCATTGAGGAGAAGCTGTTTGGCAGCTGCTTTGAGACGGCCGACCAGAAGGAGGGCATGGGCGCCTTCCTGGAAAAGCGCAAGCATGAGCCCTACCAGAACAAGTGAGTCCCAGACGGAACGTCTGATTGGAAAAAAATCTAAAAATTTTATTTAGGAGGAACTAACCATGAAAGTTGCAATTTTCGGCGCCGGTACGATGGGCAGCGGCATTGCCCAGGTCTTCGCGGCCAAGGGCCACACCGCTATGATGTACGCCTCCAGCGTGGCAAGCGCACAGCGCCACAAGGACAAGCTGGCTGCTTCTCTGAACAAGAAGGTTGCCCGCGGCAAGATGACGCAGGAAGCTGCTGACGACATCATGAGCCGCGTTCTGGTGGAGGAGTTCGAGGCTGCCGCTGACGCCGATCTGGTCATCGAATGCGTTGCTGAGAACATGGCCGTCAAGAAGGAACTGCTGGGCCGTCTGGACGCTCTGTGCAAGGACGAGGCTATCTTCGCCACCAACACCTCCTCTCTGTCCATCACCGAGATGGCTCAGGGCCTGAAGCATCCCATGGTCGGTATGCATTTCTTTAACCCCGTGCCCGCTATGAAGCTGGTCGAGGTCATTGCCGGCGGCAACACCCCTGCTGAACTGGTGGAGTGGACCAAGAACCTGGCCATCGAGATCGGCAAGACCCCCGTGGTCGTCAACGAGGCTCCCGGTTTCGTCGTCAACAAGATCCTGATCCCCTACTGCAATGAGGGCGTTTGCGTCCTGCAGGAGGGCGTTGCCTCTGCCGAGGATATCGACATTGCCATGCAGCTGGGCTGCAATCATCCCATGGGTCCCCTGCACCTGGGCGATCTGATTGGCTGGGACGTGGTGCTGAACATCATGGACGTGCTGTTCAACGAGACCCACGACAGCAAGTATCGTGCCAACGTGCTGATCCGCAAGATGGTGCGCGCCGGCAAGCTGGGCATGAAGACCGGCGAGGGCTTCTTCAACTACAACAAGTAAATTTTCGGTAAAGGAGAAAAGAGTATGGATTTCCATCTGACGAAGGAACAGCTGCTCGTTCGCAAGATGTACCGCGAATTCGCAGAGAACGAAGTGAAGCCCCTGGCCGCCGAGATCGATGAGGAAGAGCGCTTCCCCATGGAGACCGTCCAGAAGATGGCCAAGCTGGGCATGATGGGCATTTACTTCCCCAAGGAGTACGGCGGCGCCGGCGGCGACGTCCTGAGCTATGCCATCTGCGTGGAAGAGCTGGCCAAGGTCTGCGGCACCACCGCTGTTATCGTGTCCGCTCACACCTCCCTGTGCGCCGCCCCCATTTTTGAGAACGGCACCGAGGAGCAGAAGAGGAAGTATCTGCCCGACCTGTGCTCCGGCCGCAAGATCGGCGCCTTCGGTCTGACCGAGCCCGGCGCCGGCACCGACGCTCAGGGTCAGCAGACCACCGCCGTGCTGGATGAGTCCGGCGAGAACTACATCCTCAACGGTTCCAAGTGCTTCATCACCAACGGCAACGTGGCTGACACCTTCGTGATCATCGCCGTCACCGGCAAAACCACCGATAAGCGCGGCCGCTCCATGAAGGAGATTTCCGCCTTCATCGTGGAGAAGACCGACCCCGGCTTCTCTCAGGGCAAGCACGAGAAGAAGATGGGCATTCGCGGCAGCTCTACCTGCGATCTGATCTTCGAGGATTGCATTATCCCCAAGGATCGTCTGCTGGGCAAGAAGGGCGAGGGCTTCAAGATCGCCATGAAGACCCTGGACGGCGGCCGTATCGGCATCGCCTCTCAGGCTCTGGGCCTGGGCGAGGGCGCCGTGGAAGAGGCTATCAAGTACACCAAGGAGCGCGTCCAGTTCGGTAAGCGCATCTCCCAGTTCCAGAACACCCAGTTCCAGCTGGCTGATATGTACACCCGTATGCAGGCCGCCCAGTTCCTGGTCTACTCCGCTGCTCTGAAGAAGCAGAATCACGAGCCCTACAGCATGGATGCCGCTATGGCCAAGCTGTTCGCCGCCGAGGCCGCTTCCGACGTGACCCGCCGCGCCGTTCAGCTGTTCGGCGGTTACGGCTACACCCGCGAGTATCCCGTGGAGCGCATGATGCGCGACGC
>CAMVRT010000009.1 GCA_947169975.1 uncultured Oscillospiraceae bacterium | reverse complement strand
TGTTTAATTTACAAGGTACACTCCCGACCGCCCTTAGCGGCGGAACATTGCTATTATACGGCCGGTCATTCACATTGTCAAGACCAATTTCATCTTTTTTGAAAGATTTTTTTGGCTGCATCGTGTGTCACGGCGACAGCTTTCGTAGAATACCAAACCAAGAGGCAAATGTCAACACCTTTTTTTCAAAAAATGAAAAGAAATATTCTGCCACGCTTTGGATGACATTTCGCCCGCTGTATGCTATACTATTCTATATGTATATCCCACGGAGGTTCCTTTTATGCAGATCCGTTATATGAATGCCACATACGGCGTGCTGAACCATGCAGAGCTGACGCTGCAGCCCGGACTGAACGTGATCTATGCGCCAAACGAATCGGGAAAGTCCACCTGGAGCCGCTTTATTCGCAGCATGCTCTACGGCGTCAGCACCCGGGATCGCAGCGCAATGGCTGATAAAAACCGGTTTGCCCCCTGGAGCGGCGCTTCCATGAGCGGACGCATGGATGTAGAGTCAGGCGGGGAATCCTATACACTGCTGCGGCAGACGCGCCGCGCCACAGCGCCCATGGGCGAGTTCTCCTGCACCTACACCGGCACCGACACAGCTGTGCCCGGCATCACGGGAAGCAGTGCCGGCGAGCAGCTGCTGGGCATTACCCCCGAGGTTTTTGCCCGCAGCGCCTTCATCGGGCAAAGCGCACTGGCTGTAGATCAGGACGCAGAGCTGGAGCGGCGCATCGCTGCGCTCATTACCACAGGAGAGGAAGAGACCTCCTATTCCGAGACGTGTGAGCGGCTGAAAAAGCAGCTCAACCGTCGCAGGCACAACAAGACCGGGCAAATCCCCGCTCTGGAGCGGGAGACGGCCGAGCTGGATAGCTCTCTGCAGCGTCTCGAGGATCTGCGCGGGCAATACCGCCGGGCAGAAGAGCAGCTGACGGTGCTGCGCACACAGAGGGAGCAACTGTCGCAGCAGCAGGACCTGTGGGATCAGGTGGAGCAAAGAGAGGTCTGGGATCAGTATCGCCAGGTCTGCGATGAGACCGAACGGGCGGAGTCGCATCTGGCCGCCCTGAAAAGTCTGGCCGGTCCCCTGCCCGATGAAGCTACCCTGGCACAGCTGGAGAATCGCTGCGCAATACTGTCCCGAAGCGAGAAGGATCTGCAGCGGGCGGCACAGGCCGCGGAGATCGCCGCCAGCTCGGCAAGTCTGGCCCAGCGGGTCTGTCGGGAGCACCCTCTGTACCCCGCGGATGAAGAGGGTCTGCGCGACCGGATTAACAGCATCACCGTGCCGGATGCGCCTCCCGCATGGCCGTTTTCTCTGCTGCTGATCCTCGCGATATGCTCTCTGGCGACGGCCGTTGCAGCCGCTGTTCTCCGAATGCATTCGGCGGTGTGGATCACCGCGGCCATCCTCGCGCTGGGATGCGGCGCTCTCGCCCTGTTGTGGCGCAGCAGACGGAAGCTGAAGGCCGAGCTGCGGCAGCAGCGGGAGGACGTCAAGGCCATGCTGGCGCAGCAAATGGCGGAGTATCTGCCGCTGCGTAAGGAGAGCACAGATGCCGCATCCCAGGCCGCCGAAGCCGAGAGCCTGTATCAGGTGCTTCACAAGCAGCAGGAGACCGGAACAGCATCCCTTCTGGAGCAGATGGCGCCATACCGTGCCTCATCCGCCATGGACGAGGCGGTGGCGGCGCTGGCAGAGCTGCGGCGGCACAAATCGGTTGTGGCTGAAACAGAGCAGGCGTGGAAGGAACTGTCGCTCCGCCGGGATGTGATGAAGCAGCATCTGCCCAAAGGGGAGACGCCCGATCTCAGCCAGCCGATCCCGCGTCCCGATATGGATCGCAATCAGCTTCGCGCAGCGCTGGATCAGCTTGACGCCAATCTGCGCGGTGCACAGTCGCGGCTGGATACCCTGGCAGGACAGATCCGCTCCATGGGCGATCCCGATGATCTTATCACACGGCGTCAGCAAAAGCAGGAGCAGCTGGAGCGGCTGCAGGGGGAGTACGACGCCATCTCCCTGGCCATGGACGCCCTGGAGAACGCCAATCTGGCGCTGCAAAACCGCTTTTCCCCCGCGTTGGGCGCAAGGGCAGCGGAAATCTTCTCCGGAATCACCGGGGGCAAATACGACCGGGTACTGCTGGGCAGGGATTTCTCCCTGGCGGCGGAGGAGACCGGCGACACCGCCCGGCGCAGCGTGCAGCTGTTGAGCCAGGGCGCCACCGATCAGCTCTACCTCTCCGTGCGTCTGGCCATCTGCGATATGGTGCTGCCTCAGGACAGGGCCGTGCCCCTGATCATGGACGACGCCCTGCTCACCTTTGACGACGACCGGCTCCGCGCCGCGCTGGACTATCTGCTGCGTCAGGGCGAAAAGCGGCAGATCCTGCTGTTTACCTGTCAGCGGCGGGAGGCATCGTATCTGGCCGGACGGGAAAACGTGCATCTCATCGAGTTGTAATGCTGGACAAACCGGCTGTTTCGTGTTATAAGTGATATCGTATGAAATTCAGGAAAGAAGGAGCAATACCTATGAGTGAATGCAATCACGACTGCAGCAGCTGCGGCGAGAGCTGCGCTGAACGCAAGGAAGGCAGTCCCTTCCAGATCAAGCCTCTGCGGGACGGCTGCCGTGTGGGCAAGGTCTACGCCGTGGTGTCCGGCAAGGGCGGCGTGGGCAAATCCATGGTGACCAGCCAGCTGGCTGTGGCCGTACGGCGGGAGGGCTACCGGGTGGCCGTGCTGGACGCCGATATCACCGGTCCGTCCATTCCCAAGGCCTTTGGCGTCCACACCCAGGCCATGTCTACCGGTGATGCTTTGCTGCCGGTAGAAACCAACACCGGCATCCAGCTGATGAGTGTGAACCTGCTGCTGGAGCACGAGACCGACCCTGTCATCTGGCGCGGCCCTGTCATCGGCGGCGTCGTACAGCAGTTCTGGGGCGACGTGCTCTGGGACGACGTGGACTATATGTTCGTGGACATGCCTCCCGGAACGGGCGATGTGGCTCTGAACGTATTTCAGACCCTGCCGGTGGACGGCGTCATCATTGTGGCCAGTCCTCAGGAGCTGGTGGGCATGGTGGTGGAAAAGGCCGTGAAGATGGCGCAGATGATGAACATTCCCGTGGTGGGTCTGGTGGAAAACATGAGCTACCTGCTCTGCCCGGACTGCGGAAAAAAGATTTACCTCTTCGGCGAGGGCAAGACCGAGGAGGCCGCTGCCAAGTACGGCGTGCCCCTGCTGGCCAGGATGCCCATCGACCCGGAGCTGGCCAAGCTGACCGACGACGGTTCTATCGAGTTGTACCAGGGCAAATGGCTTCAGGGCGCCGTGGAGGCCGTTCTGCGGGGATAACCGCGGCATGACACGGCGGAAAAGGAGGATGCACATGAATACGGTTCGGCGAGCCGCTGCGCTGCCGCTGATCTGCCTGCTGCTGGCGGGGCTCACCGCCTGCGCCACGTCTCCCCTCACGCGGGAGGAGCAGTTTTCCGCCTTGGTAAAGGGAAACCTGGATGAGATCTACCGCGGCAAAGCCAACAGTGACTATCTGAAGCTCACCGGCAGTACGGCGAAGGATGTGACAGCCAGTTATGAAAGAGGTCTGGATCAGGAGGTTGTCTTTTTCTGTGGGTATTTCAGCATTACTGCCCCGTCCGATCGCATCACCCGGGAGATCAAGGATCTCTATCGGGAGGTCTATGCCAGCACCAGCTATTCCGTGGGCAAGGCCGTGAGGGTGGATGACACCACCTACACCGTGGAGGTGATTGTCCAGCCTCTGGACATCATGCAGTCGGCTATCGACAATCACGACAGTGCTCTGGCAAGCTTCTACCGGAAATATGACGGCGTCAGTCGGGAGGATCTGGAGGGTGATGAGCTGTCCGCCTTCGAGGAGGATTGGGCCGAGGCCGTCATCGCCATGGTGCGCGGCCGACTGACCCACATCACCTACCGGGATGCACAAACCGTCAACGTCCGCGTTACCAAACAGGAAGACGGCTCCTGGCAGATGAGCGAAGATGATCTGCAGACGATCGATAAGCTCGTCCTTCTCTATCCCGCCAGCAACTGAATGACACGCAAAAGCAGAGCGCTCCCCCGCCGGGGGAGCGCTCTGTTCAACTTGTCAAAAAAGCCTCGCAGAGTTCGCGCCGCGCACGGCGCGAAGACATTTAATCGTATTTTGCCGCGGCGTGTACGTGGCAAAATACACCTCTCAGACTACGAAGTGTGCGAATTGTCCGCCATTGGCGGACAATGAGTGCGCGCAGTAGGCTGCAAGCCTTTTGTCAAAAAACGGCATTGCCGTTTTTTGACAGTCTCAGCAGAGCGCTCCCCCGCCGGGGGAGCGCTCTGTTATGTTCTTTTCACTTACGCCTCGAAGACCCTTTCAAACTCCTCTGCCGTCATGGTCTCGTTCTGCAGCAGGTAGTCCGCCACCTGCTGCAGCTGCGGCCGGTACTGCTCCAGAATAGCGCGGCAGCGGCCGTAGGCCTCGTCGATCATGCGGCGGATCTCCTCGTCGATTTCCGCGGCGGTTTTCTCCGAATAGGGTCGGGTATGGGTCATGGACTTGCCGATGAACACCTCGTCGTGGCCGCTGTCGAAGGCCACCGTGCCCAGCCGGTCGGACATGCCGTAGGCACTGACCATTTTGCGGGCCATGGCGGTGGCACGCTGGATATCGTTGGACGCGCCGGTGGAGATATCCCCCAGCATCATCTGCTCGGCAGCACGGCCGCCCAGCAGGGATACGATCTGCTCCATCATGTACTCACGGCTCAAATAAGAGCGGTCCTCATCCGGCAGGGATATGGTCATGCCGCCGGCCTGTCCCCGGGGCACAATGGTGATCTGATGCACCGGATCGTGCTCAGGCAGAGCATGCATTACCACGGCGTGACCCGCCTCGTGGTAAGCCGTCAGCCTCCGCTCCCGCTCCGGGATGACGCGGCTGTGCTTCTCCGGCCCGGCGATGACCTTGAGGATCGACTCGTCGATCGCTTCCATGCGGATGAATTCCTCGCCGCGTCGGCCGGTCAGCAGGGCAGCCTCGTTCAGCAGGTTCTCCAGATCGGCGCCGGTGAACCCCGCCGTGCCTTTGGCAACGCGGCTCAGATCCACGTCCTCGGCCAGAGGCTTGTTGCGCGCGTGGATCTTCAAAATCTCCTCACGGCCTTTGATATCAGGCATGCCCACATACACCTGCCGGTCGAAGCGACCGGGGCGCAGCAGGGCGGGATCCAGAATATCCACCCGGTTGGTGGCCGCCATGACCACCACGCCGTCGTTGTTGGTAAAGCCGTCCATCTCCACCAGAAGCTGGTTGAGGGTCTGCTCGCGTTCATCATGGCCGCCGCCCAGACCGCTGCCGCGCTGGCGTCCAACGGCGTCGATCTCATCGATGAAGACAATGGCCGGAGCCTGCTTCTTGGCCTGCTCAAAAAGGCTGCGCACACGGCTGGCGCCCACGCCCACATACATCTCCATGAAATCGGAGCCGGAGATGGACAGGAACGGCACGCCGGCCTCGCCGGCCACAGCCTTGGCCAGCAGCGTCTTGCCGGTACCCGGAGGGCCTACCAGCAGCACGCCCTTGGGGATGTGCGCGCCCAGATCCCAGAACTTTTGGGGCTCGTGGAGAAAGGAGACGATCTCCTGAAGCTCCTCCTTCTCCTCGTCCGCACCGGCCACGTCCTCAAAGGTGACGCGCTTGTCGCCGGCCGGCACACTGTGAACCCGGGCGTCGCCGAAATGGGCCATCTTGTCGTTGGCAGGCCCGGCGCTCATACTGCGGATGAAGGCCAGCAGCAGCACAAAGCCCAGAATCCCCAGCACATAGGGCAGCAGAAGCTGCAGCAGATTGGGGGAGTGGTTGGCGTGGTAATCGTAATCAGTGATGATGCCGTCAGCCTTCTGCTGCACCACCAGAGCGTTCATCTCCTCGTAGAACGTGGCGAAGTCGTACAGGTCGCAGGTGACGGTGCTGCCGTCCTTCAGCTTTGCCGTCAGCTTGGTGTCGGACACCTTGAACTCCGTGACACGCTCCTCTACAAAGAGCTGGCGGAGCTTGGCGTAGCTGACAGAGTTGTCCTCCCGGAGGGTGGAGACCAGAAAAATGATCAGTCCCGCCGCCAGCAGGATCAGCAAAATGCCGCCTGCGCCGATGCGTTTTCGCTGCTTCAATGGATAACCTCCTCTTCTTTTCAGCCGATCAGGTGGATGTCACGGATGATCGGCAGGGGGATTCCCTTCCCTTTCCCAATGGAGTGGTAGGAAACAGGGATGCACACCAGCACCCTGGCTCGCACATCGGAGATCTTTACATAGGGATTTGTCCAGAACCGACTGTCCGTAGAGCCGGTGCGGTTATCTCCCAGCATGAACAAGCAGCCCTCCGGCACCCGATAAACCGTGTCTGTTTTCAACACAGAGATACCCTGCCTGGGCAGATAGTCCTCCTCCAGAAGTTGGCCGTTGACATACACGTATCCACCGGAGAAGGTGATCTCGTCACCGGGCAGTCCAATGACCCGCTTGACCAGCAGCTTGCCAAACTCATCGCTCCAGAAGGTGACCACATCGCCCCGCTGGGGCTGGGGATCCGACACCAGATAGGGGATCTGCCACGAAACCAGCAGGGAGTTGGTGGGGATGGTGGTCTCCATGGAGCCGGAGGGCACAAAGGCCAGCTGCAGCAGCACGCGGAACACCAGAATCACCACCACCGCAGTGATAAGCAGATAACCGTAGTTGGCCCAGAAGCCCTTGTTTTCCTCTTCTTTCTTTGCTCTCTTCTCTTTTTTCCCGGTCTCCGGTGCAGTAGCAGACTGCTCCGGTGCAGTAGCAGACTGCTCCGGTGCAGGAGAGGACTGCTCCGGTGCAGGGGGTTCGTTCTCCGGCAATCTTTCCTCTACAGGTGCCTCGGGCACATTGTTTGTCACAGGCTCCTCCGGTACAATCTCCGGCGCAGCCTGCTTCTCCGCAGCAATCTCGGCGGTTTCCAACCGCTTACCGGGCACGGCAGCCAGCCGTTTGCCCTGGTATTTGTTCTTGTTCAGTCCCATGGTGTTCCTCTTTCCCTGCAAATGATACGCTGGAATTACTTGGTGTATACCGACGGCTTCAACACGCCGATGTAAGGCAGATTGCGATAGACCTGGGCATAGTCCAGGCCGTAGCCCACCACGAACTCATCGGGCACCACGAAGCCCACGTAGTCGGCGGTGATGGCCTTCTGGCGGCGGGATGGCTTGTCCAGCAGCGTGGCAATGGTAATGGATTTGGCTCCCTTGGCCATGAGATATTTGGACAGAAAGGCCAGGGTGTTGCCGGAGTCCAGAATGTCCTCCACAATGATAAGCTCACGGCCGGTGATATCCCGCTGCATGTCGCGGGTGATCTGGACCACACCGCTGGATTTGGTGGCGTCACGGTAGGAGGACAGGCCGATGAACTCCAGCTCACTCTTCAGTCCGCTGGCGCGCACCAGGTCGGCCATGAACATGAAGCAGCCGTTCAGCACGCCTACAAACAGGGGATCCCTGCCCTGGAATTGCTCAAACAGCTCTTTTCCCATCTGTTCGACGCGTTGGTGGATTTCCTCCTCTGTATACAGCACCTTCAAAATATCCTGATCCATATTATTGCGCATCGTTTTCCCCGTCCTCTCCCTCAGTTTTTCTCCATTTGATCCCGATACATACGTCTTTGTCTTCCGCCTGAAACGCCGTGTCGACGCCAAGGCCGTAAGCCGCCGCAGCCACGCTGTCTACGCAGAGCACCGGCGTCCGGTCACGCCGGAACGGAGGGATGCCCGCATCGGCAAAAAGCCGCTTCAGGCTCCTTGGCCCACGGCTGCCCGGCAGCGTCAGCCGGTCCGCAGAGCGCCAAGGCCGGACGGACACGACGCCGCCCCGGACAATCAGCGCATCCGGGCCGGGATCGCACAGGCAGATCTCATAATCGCCCCAGATCACGGGGCAATCCTTTGTCAAAACGGTTTCTCCCGGGATGTCGTCAACATCCCGCTGCAGCTCAAGCGTGCCGCCCCGGCATACAGCCCGGACACGGTCGGGCAGATCCAGTATGCCGCCGGTGCGGCACAGCCGCTCCAGCGCGGCCAGATGCACCTGCCCGAAATCCTTTTTCCCGCAGTTCAGCCGGTCGATCAAGAGCCGCAGAATCCGGGGCCGCAGGGCCTCCGGCGCCGCCAGCAGGTCGGCGCAGGCCATCCGCGCCTCATCGGAGGGCAGATACGATGACGCCAGTTCATCCAGATAGGCGCTCTCCCGCCGCACAATGGCGGCGGCGCGGGCCACATTCTCCGCCGCAGCGCTGTTGATCCGCTCCAGCTCCGGCCAGATCACCAGCCGCAGCCGGTTGCGGGAATAATTCAGATCCGTATTGGTCTCATCCTCCACAAAGGCGATGCCGTTTTTGGCCACATAGGCCTCAATCTCCGTCCGGGAGGTGTTCAGCAGCGGTCGAATCAGCCGTCCCCGCACCGGCGGGATGCCGCCGAGCCCCTCGGCTCCGGTGCCGCGCAGCAGATTCAGCAGCACCGTCTCCGCCTGATCCAGCTGATGATGGGCGGTGGCGATCCGCTCTGCGCCGAGCTCGTCTGCCGTCCGGCTGAGGAATTCGTACCGCAGCCGCCGGCCTGTCTCCTCCACGCCCAGATCCCAGTCCCGGGCGCGGTCATATACTTTTTCATATCCCACATAAAAGGGGATGTCTCTCTCCTCGCAGAACTGCCGCACCAAAGCCTCGTCCCGCTGCGCCGTCGGCCGCATGCCGTGGTTCAGATGCGCCGCAGCCACACGGAAGTTTCGCCTCGCCGACAGAGCGTGGAGATAGTGCAGCAGGCACATGGAGTCCCGTCCGCCGGACACGGCGCACAGCACCGTGCCGCCCGGCCGGGGCAGCATATCCCATTGCTCCATCCAGGGGATCAGATCCATGCCTTACTCCTCCAGCTCCTCGTAGCGCTCCTCCACAGAATTGAAGGTGTAGAACTGGGGCATCCACTTCAGCAGCACACGGCCGGTGCCGCCGTGGCGGTTCTTCTCCACATTGCACTCCACCACGTCGCTGCGGCCGCTCTCCTGTGCTTCCTCCTTGTCCTGATACAGGAACATGACCACGTCGGCGTCCTGCTCGATGGCGCCGGAGTCGCGCAGGTCAGACAGCATCGGCCGCTTGTCGCCGGTGCGCTTCTCATTGGCACGGCTCAGCTGGCTCAGGCACAGCACCGGCACGTTCAGATCCTTGGCCATGATCTTCAGCATACGGGACATCTTGGACACCTCGTTCTGCCGGTTCTCGCCCTTGTTGTCCTGATTGTCCGCGCCGTTCATCAGCTGCAGGTAGTCGATGACCACCAGACCCAGATTGTCCAGCCGGCGGCACTTGGCGTTCATCTCCGCCACGGTGAGCATGGCGTTGTCGTCCACCCGGATGTCGGTCTGGCTGATGACGGAGGCTGCCTGACCGATCTTCTCCCAGTCGCTCTCCCGCAGATTGCCCCGGGCGAGGCGCTCGTTCTCCACCAGGCCCTCGCTGGCAATCAGGCGCGTGGCCAACTCCTCCTTCGGCATTTCCAGCGAGAAAATTGCTACCGTCTTCTTGTTGTTTTTTGCCACATGCAGGGCAATATTCAGCGCCATGGTTGTCTTGCCGACACCGGGACGGGCAGCCAGGATCACCAGATGGGACTTGCCCAGACCGTTGATCAGCTGATCCAGTCCGGCAAAGCCGGTGGGCAGGCCCGGCAGCTCGCCGCCTCTGGCCGAGATCTCGGCCAAGTGATCCATTACGGTCTGCAGCACCAGATTGATGGGCGTCATACCCTGACCGCTGCGGCCGCGGCGAATGTCAAAAATCTTCTGCTCGGCCAGCTCCAGCATGCCCTGGGCAGAGCCCACGCCCTTCTGCACCTCGGCAGTGATGTCCGCCGCCGCGGCGGCTACCGAGCGCATCAGAGACTTCTCCCGCACCATGCGGACATACTCCATCACGTTGGCGGAGGTGGGCGTCACCTCCATCAGCTGCAGCAGGTAGCTGCGGGTGTTCTCGTTGGCAGTGCCCGCCTTCTCCATTTCCCCGGCCACGGTAACGCCGTCCACCGGCTTGGAGTAGATAAACATGGAGTAGATGGTCTCGAAGATATCGCGGTTCTGCTGCAGGTAGAAATCCTCCGCCTGCAGCTTTTCCATCACGTCCTTGATGCAGTCCGCGTCGATGAGCATGGAGCCCAGCACCGCCTGCTCCGCCTCCGGGGAGTGTGGCAAGGCGCGGCCCAGCAGTTGATCCTCCATGGGCATGAAAACACCTTCTTCCTGAAAAAATGCAGGGAGTTACCTGGCCTCCGTCACCATCACGTAGACCGTGCCGCTGATCTCATAGCCCAGCTTTGCCTTCACCTGGTACGCGCCGAAGGACTTGATGGGCTCGTCCAGCACCAGCTTCTTGCTGTCGATCTCCACCTGATACTGCTCGGCCAGCGCGGCGGCGATCTCCTTGGTGGTGACAGCGCCGAACAGACGGCCGCCCTCACCGCCCCGGGCGGGGATCTTCACCTGGCAGTTCTTCAGCTGCTCGGCCAGTGCGGAGGCGTTGGCTTTGGCCTCAGCATCGGCCCGGGCCTTTGCCTTCTCCTGCAGGCGCATGGTGTTCACCGCGTCGGTGGTGGCCAGAGCCGCCAGGCCGCGGGGCAGCAGGAAATTGCGGGCGTAGCCCTCCGCCACCTCGATCATCTGGCCTTTCTTGCCCTTGCCCTTAACATCTTGTTTCAGAATCACTCTCATGGTATGTCGATCCTTTCCGGTAATGAATTCGGTTACTTATGCAAAGTAGTTGTCGATCTGGGTCAGAAGCATCTCCTTGACCTCGTCCACCCGTCTGCCGGGCAGCTCGCCGCCGGCAGAGGTGGAATTGCCGCCGCCGCCCAGCGCCTCCACAATGACCTGGACGTTGATCTCGCCCAGAGAGCGGGCGGAAATGTACACCCCGTCCCCCTTCCTGTACATCACGAAGGAGGCCTGCACGCCCTGGAGCGTCAGCAGCTCGTCAGCCGCCTTGGCGGCGGTGACGCGGTCGTACTCCTCGTTCAGCGCGGCAATGGCGATATCCTCGTGGTACAGCTCCGCCTTGCGGATGATGTCATAGCGGGTGATCATGGACGGAAGGTCGCTCTGGAAGATGCGCTGCACCTCCTGGGTGTCGGCGCCGGCGCGGCGCAGATAGGCTGCCGCCTCGAAGGTGCGGCCGCCGGTGCGGTTGGTGAAGTTCTTGGTGTCCAGCACGATGCCGGCCAGCAGCGCCTCCGACTCGGCGCGCAGCAGATTCACCGGCTCCACGAGATACTGCAGCAGCTCCGTCACCAGCTCGCTGGCGGAGGAGGCATAGGGCTCGTGGTAGTTCAGGGCCATCTTCTCGATGTAACTGCTGCCCCGGCGGTGGTGGTCGATAACCGCCACCCGGTTGCAGGTCTCCAGCAGCTGCTCGGACTCCACGCTGCCGGGCCGGTTGGTATCCACCACCACCAGCAGTGCGCCGTTCTGCGCCCTCAAAAAGGCCTCGCTGCCGCTGATGAAGACGCCCTCATATTCCGGCAGTTCCATCAGTCGGCGCAGCATGGGCATCACGGCGTTCTTTTCCGTATCGATGACGATCTGGGCCTTCTTTCCCCGCTTTCTGGCGATGCAGCAGATGCCCGCCGCCGCGCCAAGGGAGTCCATGTCGGCGTATTTATGGCCCATGACGTAGACCTGTCTGGCGTCGTCGATGAGCTCGCCCAGCGCGTTGGCCATAACGCGGGACTTGACCTTGGTGCGCTTTTCCGTGGTCTTGGCGCGGCCGCCGTAGAAGGAGAAGTTCTCCCGATCCTTCACCACGGCCTGATCGCCGCCCCGGGACAGGGCCATCTCCAGGGCCATGGTGGCGTTTTTGAACAGCGCCTCAAAGCCGTCGCCGTCCCGGCCGACGCCGATGGACAGGGTAGCGGCTACGCCCTCGCCGGCTACCACCTCGCGCACCGTATCCAGCACATGGAAACGATGCTCGGCAAAGTCGGGAAAGCTTTTTTCTTCAAAGAGGAACAGATACCGGTCGCGGTCGTAGCTCAGCAGCAGTCCGCCGGAGTCGGCGGCCCAGGCGTTCATCTTCTCCTCCAGTGCGGCAACCACAGCCGAGCGCTTGCTCTCGGGGCAGGCCTTCATCAGCTCCTCGTAGTTGTCCACCATCAGGATGGCCAGTACCGGACGGGTCATCTCCAGTGTGGTGCGCATTTGCTCGCTCTCGGTGACGTCCATCCAGTAGGTGATGGCCATCATTTCGTCGCCCCGGGTAAGCTCCTCCGGGCGGCTGAGGACGCCCGACACCCGGTACAGCCGGTGGTTCCAGCCCACCAGCTCCGGGCACTCCCGCTTTCCCTCCATGAGCCAGCTCTTGCGGAAGCCGGGGACCACCGTCTCCATCCGGGACTCAAACAGGCTGTCCTTCTTCCCGGCAAGCTGCACAAACTCGTCGTTGCCCCAGACCACCTCGTCGGTCTGGGCATTGAATACCACCATGGGCAGCGGCGCGTACAGCATATTGGAAGATCGGGCGGAATCCATGCCGCCGGCCATGCGATCCATATACTGCCGCACGGTCTGCTGGGTACGCTTGCTGCGGTGCAGGCTCAGGAGAAAGATCCCCAGCGACAGAACGGCCTCCAGGATACCCAGCCGGGTATCCACCAGGAATCCCAGCGCCGTAAAGAGCATCAGACACGCCAGATACAGCGCAGTGTTGGTGCGCATAATCCGTCCCAGCTTTTTATTCACCGTCATTCCTCCTTCCGCGCCGAAACGCGCGTTGGGTATTCTATAAGCAATTTATTATACCACAGATGTTTTCTATCTTCAATAAGTGATTTCTCTCCGAAAGCAAAAGAAGGTGATTTCTCTCCGAAAGCAAAAGAAGGAACCGCTGCAAAACCTTCATTTTGCAGCGGTTCCTTCTCACGAATGTGTTTTTTACACGGATCAATACATGCCGCCCATGTCGCCCATGCCGGGGGCAGCGGCGGGTGCGGGAGGCTCGGGCTTGTCGGCCACCAGGGACTCGGTGGTCAGCACCATGCCGCTGACGGAGGCGGCGTTCTCCAGGGCGCAGCGGGTCACCTTGGCGGGATCCACGATGCCGCTGGCGATCATGTCGCAGTAGACTTCCTTGTAGGCGTCGAAGCCGTAGCCGGGGTGATCGGCATTGCGGACCTTCTCCAGGATCACGGAGCCGTCCAGACCGGCGTTGGCCGCGATCTGACGGATGGGCTCCTCCAGGGCCTTGGCCACGATCTGCACGCCGGTCTTCTCGTCGCCCTCCACGGTGTCCAGCAGAGCGGTGACAGCGGGGATGGCGTTGACGAAGATGGTGCCGCCGCCGGCCACGATGCCCTCTTCAGAGGCGGCCTTGGTGGCGTTGAGAGCGTCCTCGATGCGGAGCTTCTTCTCCTTCATCTCGGTCTCGGTAGCAGCGCCGACCTTGATGACGGCCACGCCGCCGGCCATCTTGGCCAGACGCTCCTGCAGCTTCTCCTTGTCGTACTCAGAGGTGGTGACGGCGATCTGATTGCGGATCTGAGCCACGCGCTCCCGAATGGCCTGGGAGTCGCCGGCGCCGTCAACGATAATGGTGTTCTCCTTGGTGACCTTCACCTGACGGGCACGGCCCAGCATGCTCACGTCGGCGTTCTTCAGCTCATAGCCCAGCTCCTCGCTGATGACCTGGCCGCCGGTGAGGATGGCGATATCCTGCAGCATCTCCTTGCGGCGATCGCCGAAGCCGGGGGCCTTGACGCACACCACGTTCAGCGTGCCGCGCAGACGGTTGACGATCAGGGTGCTGAGAGCCTCGCCCTCCACGTCCTCGGCGATGATAAACAGCTTCTTGCCGGCCTGCACCAGCTGCTCCAGCAGGGGCAGAATGTCGCTGATGACGGAGATCTTCTTATCGGTGATGAGGATGTAGGCGTCGTCGATGACGGCCTCCATCTTCTCGGTATCGGTGACCATGTAGGGGGTGATGTAGCCGCGGTCGAACATCATGCCCTCCACCACCTCGCTGTAGGTCTCAGCGGTCTTGGACTCCTCGATGGTGATGACGCCGTCGGCGGTGACCTTCTGCATGGCCTCGGCGATCAGGGTGCCGATGGCCTCGTCGCCGGAGGAGACGGTGGCCACGCGGGCGATGTCCTTGCTGCCGCTGATGGCCTGGCTCTGGGACTTGACGGACGCCACGGCGGCGGCCACGGCCTTGGCCATGCCCTTCTTCATGACGATGGGGTTGGCGCCGGCGGCCAGATTCTTCAGGCCCTCGCGGACCATGGCCTGGGCCAGCAGGGTGGCGGTGGTGGTGCCGTCGCCGGCCACGTCATTGGTCTTGGTGGAAACCTCGCGGACCAGCTGAGCGCCCATGTTCTCAAAGGGATCGTCCAGCTGGATCTCCTTGGCGATGGTCACGCCGTCGTTGGTGATCAGCGGCGTGCCGAACTTCTTATCCAGCACCACATTGCGGCCCTTGGGGCCCAGGGTGACCTTAACGGTATCGGCCAGCTGATTGACGCCGGCTTCCAGTGCTTTGCGGGCCTCGTCCCCGCGCTTGATGAGCTTTGCCATAATTACAACCTCCAAATTTAGAGAAAAGTTACACGTCAGACATTTCGCCGAAGGCGAAGAATTCCATCATTTTTCGCCGCGGCGTGTACGTGGCGAAAAATACCTCTCGGTCCGCAAGTGTGCGAGCGTCTCACGCAAGCGAGTGCATGCAGCGGGCCGCAAAGGGGGATCTAAAGGGGGAATGGGTCATTCCCCCTTTACTTTTTTACTCTACAATAGCCAGAATATCAGACTGCTTGACGATGATGTACTCCACGTCCTCCAGGGTCACCTTGGTGCCGGCGTACTTGTCGGTGATGACCTTGTCGCCCGCCTTTACGGTCATGGTAACGGTCTTGCCGTCCACGTTGCCGCCGGGGCCTACGGAAATCACTTCCGCCACAGAGGGCTTTTCCTTGGCCGAGCCGGTCAGAATGATGCCGCTCTTGGTGGTCTCCTCAGCCTCGGTCATCTTCAGCACGACGCGATCTGCCAACGGTGTCAATTTCATAGTTGGTTCCTCCTTATATCTTTTCAATGAAAAACAAAGTCAGCGTTAGCACTCAAAAAGCAGGAGTGCTAACGCTGTTTATCATACCACAACAATTCGGATTTGCAAGGGGAAAAACAGAAAAAAAGCAAAATTTCACAAAATGTTAAAAACCGCATCTCACACCGCGGCAAACTCCTGCTCCGCGGCAGGCGCTTCGCCCCGGGCGGTGGCGTTGCAGCTGCAGCCCGGAGGCCCAAAGAAGTTCAGCCGCCTGTCGCTCAGGCGGATGGTCACATCGTCGGAAACAAGAATCTCACCGTCCAGGCAGGTGACGATATCCGGCTTTTCCGAAAAAATGCGGACGTTTTTCGGCATATAGCAGGTGGCCAACTGTGGGAATTTATAGTATTCACCCTTGGAGTAAGGCCCCACAAATTTCAAAAATGCGGGTCGGCTGACCTTCCTGACGATCAGGGTGTTCAGCACGCCGTCGTCCATCCGGGCCTCCGCTACAGGCATAAAGCCGCCGCCGTAATAGCGGCCGTTGCAGGCCGTGATAACGGCGTAGTCGTCCTCCGCCGCTCTGCCGTCCAGCTCCACCGTCCAGTGGGAGGAAATGCTGCGGAACAGGAAATTCACGATCAGCGCCGCCACGTAGCTGCCCTTGCCGGTGAGCAGGGGACTTTCGCCGTATTTATGTACGTCGCGGGCCACCCGGGCGTCCAGTCCGGCACAGGCAATGGTCAGCGCGGCGCGGCCGTTGACGTCGATGACGTCGATGGGGAACTCCGGGCCGTCCCACAGGTTCTCCGCGTCGGAGAACAGGGCGGCGTCGGGGCCGAAATTTTTCAGGAAGTCATTGCCGGTGCCCACGGGAATGCAGGTCATGGCGGCGTTGTCATAGCCAAGGATGCCGTTGGCCACCTCGTTGATGGTGCCGTCGCCGCCGCAGGCGTAGAACCGCAGCTCGCCGCCATCCTCACAGAGTCTGCGGGCAATCTCTGTGGCATGGCCCTGTCGCTTGGTGAGGATGCACTCCACGTCCTGGCCGTGGTCGGCACGAAGCCGCTCAGCCATGGCGTAGATCTTTTGGGTGCTGTCCTTCTTCCCTGCCGCGGGGTTGATGATAAAGACGTGCTTCATAGGGTGATCCCTCCCGAAATCAGTCTGTATTCTCTCTTTATACCCGGTCGCCGTACATAAAAACGTCGCACTTGATCATGCCGTTGTAGAGCTTGCGCTTCTTATCCGCCGTTTTGCCGAAGGTGCGCTCGAACTCCGTGTGGCTGCTGAGCACCAGCGTCCGCCATTTGGGCGGCAGGCCGCGCCACACCTTGCCCAGAACGCGGTACAGCTCCTCGGCCTCCTCCTTCTCCAGCAGCCGCTCGCCGTAGGGCGGGTTGGTGACCAGCTGGCCGTACTCGCTGCTGCGGCGGAAGTCCTTCACGTCCGCCACCTCAAAGCGCACCGCGTCGTCCACCCCCGCCTTGCGGGCGTTGTCCCTGGCGATGGCCACGGCCCTGGGGTCGATGTCGCCGCCCCAGATGTCGTACTCGCCGTGGAACTCGCGGCTGACGGCCTCATCTTTGGCATCCGTCCAAACAGAGTGCGGCAGGAAGACCCAGTCCATGGCGTCGAAGCTGCGGTGCAGGCCCGGCGCCCTGTTCTTGGCGATCAGTGCCGCCTCGATGGGGATGGTGCCGCTGCCGCAGAAGGGATCGCAGAAGGGATCGCGGCCCCGGTAGCGGCTGAGGATCACCAGCGCGGCGGCCAGCGTCTCCCGCAGGGGAGCCTCCACGCCCACGGCCCGGTAGCCCCGCTTGTAGAGTCCCTCGCCGCTGGTGTCGAGGCCGATAAACACCTGATCCTTCTGGATGGAGAAGCGGATCTGATATTTCACCCCGGTCTCGGGGAACTGCTCCATGTGGTAGTGGGACTTCATCCGCTCCACCGCCGCCTTCTTGATGATGGCCTGGCAGGAGGACACGGCGTAGAGCTGGGAGGAGATGGAGTAGCCCTTCACGGGGAAGGCGGCGTCGCGGGGCAGATAGTCCTCCCAAGGGATGGCACGGGTGCCCTGAAACAGCTCCTCAAAGGTACGGGCTTCGAACTGTCCCAGCACCAGTATCACTCTGGCGCCGCAGCGCAGGTTGATATTCAGCCGGGCGCAGTCGGCCTCGGAGCCCCGGCAGAGGACACGGCCGTTCTCCACCTGCACGTCCTGCAGGCCCAAATGGCGCACCTCGTCGCCCACCAGCTTTTCCAGTCCCAGCAGACAGGGGATCAAATAGGTTTGCATCGGTTTTCTCCTCTCCGCTTTTTTCACAGATATCAGTATAGTAGACTTTTTTCAAAAGCGCAAGGTGAAAAATAAGGGTGGAAACCGGGCTGTTGTTCGTGTATAATAAGAAAAACGCCGTGCAACTTGAAGTTGCGCGAAAAATGTCGAAAAAAATAACGGCGCAATTTCAAGTTGGTGGTCTTTTTGGCGGCATCTGCTATACTTTAGCCATCGAGAAACGGAGGAAACACAGGCATGTCATTTGGTGAACGGCTGCAGGAGGTACGTCGCAGCAGCGGATTGACCCAAGAACAGTTTGCCGAGGAGCTGAACGTCTCCCGGCAGGCGGTGAGCAAATGGGAGTCCTCCCGGGGCTACCCGGAGGTGGAGAAGATCCTCTATATCTGCAACCGCTTTCAGGTTCCCATCGGCCGGCTGTTTGCCGACGAAGCGCCGGTGCCGGAGCAGGCTGCACCGCAGCCGCCGGCAGTAACGGCAGCCAAGGCGCCGTCCGGCAATCTGACCAGCGCCGTGTCCGCGTTCCTCTCCAATCTCTCTCCGAAAAACAAATGGCTGGGCGGAGTCGTTCTGATAGGCATTGCACTTCTGGCGGCTCTGCTGGCCCGAATCCTGAAAGGAGGAAGCGCAATGAATGTCGGTACATTTGTCATGAGTGCCGAGACCGTGGTCTGGATCGCCGCCATCATTATTTTCGGTCTGGCGGAGGCTGCCACCGCGGGGCTGGTGTCCATCTGGTTTGTGATCGGCAGCGTGGCCGGTCTGATCACCGCCGTGCTGGGCGGCCCGATCTGGCTGCAGGTGGTGGTATTCTTCGTGATATCCATCGCGGCGCTGATCGTCACCCGTCCGCTGGTCAGGCGCATGAAGAAGGACAACGTAGCCACCAACGCCGACCGGGTGCTGGGCGGCACGGCGCGGGTCACGGAGGCCATCGACAACACCGTTCCCACCGGCGCCGTGTACATCGACGGCAAGACCTGGTCCGCCCGCAGCGCGGACGAATCCACCATCCCCGCAGGAACGCTGGTGCGGGTGGTGCGCATGGAGGGCGTGCGGCTCTTTGTGGAAAAGCCCGGAGAATGAGTCCGGCGGAAATCTGAAACAATAAGCAAAACCCAATGAACAATATATGAGGAGGAGAAAAACATGTATATCGCTATCACCGACAATCTGCCCGGCTTTCTTGCCATCGCCGCGCTGGTGATCCTGGCCCTGATCGTGATCATCAGCAACATCCACGTGGTGCAGCAGTCCAAGGCCTACGTGGTGGAGCGCCTGGGCGCTTTCCACGCCGTGTGGGGCACCGGCCTGCACTGGAAGATCCCCTTCATCGAGCGCGTGGTGAAGAAGGTCAGCCTGAAGGAGCAGGTAGCCGACTTCGATCCCCAGCCCGTGATCACCAAGGATAACGTCACCATGCAGATCGACACCGTGATCTACTTCCAGATCACCGACCCCAAGCTGTACACCTACGGCGTGGAATTCCCCATGAACGCCATCGAGAATCTGACTGCCACCACCCTGCGTAACATCATCGGCGAGATGGAGCTGGACCAGTCCCTGACCAGCCGCGACGTGATCAACGCCAAGATGCGCGCCATTCTGGACGAGGCCACCGATCCCTGGGGCATCAAGGTCAACCGCGTGGAGCTGAAGAACATCCTGCCGCCCCGCGAGATCCAGAACGCCATGGAGAAGCAGATGAAGGCCGAGCGTGAGCGCCGCGAGGCCATCCTGCAGGCTGAGGGCCAGAAGCAGAGCCAGATCCTGGTGGCAGAGGGCGAGAAGCAGTCCGCCATCCTGAAGGCCGACGCCGCCAAGCAGGCCCGCATCATGGCCGCCGAGGCCGAGGCCACCTCCATCATGAAGGTACAGCAGGCTCTGGCTGACTCCCTGAAGCTGCTGAATGAGGCCGCCCCCAACGATCAGGTCATCAAGCTGAAGGCCCTGGAGGCCATGCAGAAGGTGGCTGACGGTCAGGCTACCAAGATCATCATCCCCAGCGAGCTGCAGGGTCTGGCGGGTCTCGCCGCCGGCGCCCAGGCGCTGCTGGGCGACAAGAAGTAAATCCGTATATCAGTCAACAACCGGGCGGCCTGCGGGCCGCCCGGTTCACAGGAGGACATCATGGCAAAGATGGAAAAGAGAAAAGTGGACGACCGCTTTTTCAAGCTGTACACCCAGGGCATGGGCGGCACCCAGATCTGGGTGGATATGGAGACGAAGGTACAGTATCTCTGGCACAGTGAGGGTTACGCCGGCGGATTGACGCTGCTGGTGGACGCCGAGGGCAAGCCCCTGCTGTATAAGGAGACGCTCAACGCCCCGGAGTATTGAGGGCTCTTTCCCCCTCATCAGTCGGCTTCGCCGACAGCTTCCCCCCAGGGGGAAGCCTTTGGTGGTCGCACCGATTCGAAGCAAGAATACTCCTGGCCTTCCCCTCGAGGGGAAGGTTAAGTGAGTGCCCAAATCTCCGATTTGGCTGCACGAACTTATGTATGCGAGCGAAGCGAGTCGTAGGCACGGCGAAGCCGTGACGGATGAGGTGTCATGGCAATCCGCAGTTTCTTCGCAGAGACAGATTCCCACGTCGCTTCGCTCCTCGGAATGACAGGAGTGGGAACGTCTCCGTCCCTGTCATGGCGAGCCGCCAACGGCGGCGCGGCAATCCGCCGCCCCGACAATCCCACATATGCCGCATGCCCCCGGCGCGCTTGCGCCGGGGGCATGTTGTCGTTTGTTCCTGTCCTGTCGTCTTATCAACCGGTGCCATCAATGGTGCATCGGAAGCCCGCCGTCTCCCGGGTCACATGGCCCACACGCGTATACTCATAAGCGCCCTCCGGCACTGTGGGATCGTCGCCGTGATATGTGTGGGTATTCCCCGCTATGAAGTACCGGATCGCACCGGGATCCTCCGGTACAAAGATCACGGTCATATTAAACCTGCTCTCGTTGCTGTCCAGCCAGCCATTGGCATGACCCAGCTCGGTCATGGACGGGTCGTCTTTTACGATGTATTTGATATAGGTCATCGGCTGATCGCCCAGCCTCCCGGTGCTGGCCTGGCTGTCAAAGAAGCTTTGGGCTGCCTCCCACGGCTCCTGTCCCTGGTCAGCAACAAGGCCGACGCGGGGCGCGTTGATCTCGGCGTCACGCATGATCTGCGCCGTCATGGCGGCGATGTCCACCATCTCCTGATCCGTCAGCGCCACGGAATCCAGATCCTTGCCCAGCACCGCTCCGCTTTGGGTATCCACGGTGAATACAACCGTCTTTCCGTCAACCGAGCCACTGTCAAGCGGTGCGTTGTACCATCCAAGCTGAAAATGCAGCTGGGTCTTTGCCTCATCATTCCACCAAGCACTGCCTCTGATATAGGCGTTGACAAATTTCTCACCCCAGAAGGCGGGATTGTCAAAGGTCAGCTCCCCGCCGGAAATGCTGTTGTCCCACCAGGCAAGCAGCCCGGCGTCATAGCCGTGGATGATGAAGTAGGTACCGTTATACTCATAGCGCGTCAGCGCCCAGTTGGTCTCGTTCCAGGTGTTGGCCAGCATCCAGTCGGACAGAGTGATCTCCAGCTTGTCCATGTCGGCGTACATGGCCTGATACTCCGCCGCCGTCTCCTCCGTAAACTGAATATCGCCGGGGCAGCTCAGCACCACGGAGTAGTTGCCGGCAACCGCCAGCACACGGCTGTCGCCCCACAGTGGATCCTCCGGCGAAGTGATCGCATTCGTCACCCAGATGCTGCACAGATACCCGGTATATCCCTCTTCATACGATGCTTCATATGTGTCTTTGCAGTAGAATACCAGCTCGGTATCGTTGGAAGCCCAAGAATACCGGCCCGCCCAGCTTTCCGGCAGCTTCACCGTTACATCAAGGCCGCGGGTATAGCCCGCATCCTCCACGTGGAAGATGTTGTCGCCCAGGTCGGTGACATTGACCCGGAAATACTGGTCGCTGTTTGCCAGCGCCTCCCGGATAAACCACCTCTCATCGTCTGTCAGCGTATGGACGGCCATCGTCCTGTCGCTGGCACGCATGACCTCTCCGCTGGTCTGATCCACAAGGTAGATGGTCCGGTTAACCAGCAGGGCCACAGCGTTCTTTTCGTTAAACATCATGCTGGAGGCTTTCAAGTATGGCCGATCAGCCAGCATTTCGCGGAAAAGAAGCGCTTGATCCGGGGTGCACCGGCTGGGGGTGCCAAACCAAAAAGCGTCGTATGTCCCGCCGATCAAAACAGTCTCGTCCATGGATGCGCGTTCCGTCTCCGTGAGCACAGCCGCCCAGTTCCACGCCGGAACCTGAACGTTCTCCGCCTCATGGCGCATGCTCATAAACTCCTCTGCGGTGGCGGGCGTACTCTCGACGTCCGAGGGAAACACCATCATGAGGGTATAGTCGTCCGTTGCAGTCAGTGTGCGCATAGGCACGTCCATCGGGAAATCATTAGGATAGCTTCCTTTTCTGCACTCGATAAAAAAGAGCCACCCCATCTCGGGTTCTTCCTCCCGAGTGGCTTTGCAGTAAACACAGATCCCGGTGTCGTTAATCTTATACTCATACCGGTCCAGCCACTCCTTCGGCAGTGACAGCATCATGTTCAGTCCCGGTGTATGGCCGGCGTCCTCCAGTCGGAATGCTACACCACTGGCTTGCGCCGTGACTTTGATGGGAAGCACTGCTCCGGGCTCCGCCGGATCCGTGGATTCATTTGACCCCTTCTCCTCCGTCTGACTGATGGGCTTGGCCTTGTTCTTGGGCTCACTCTTGGGCGCGGTGGGATTGGTAGCACAGGCAGCCAGCGCCGCGATGCACAGCACCACCGCCACCAGCGTCACCCACGTCTTGGGCTTGCGCCAGCTCAGGGCGTTCCGGATGCGGCTCTTCACGCTGCTCTCGCCGAAGCACAGGGGCGTGGCAGCCGGGAAATGGGACGGCGCGGCAAAGGACAGCAGCGCGGAACTGTACGTCTTGTTGGCGCCCTCCCGCCGACCCAGCACGGCCTCGTCGCAGCTCATTTCCATGTCCCTGCTCATCAGGTGGAAGGCCAGCCACACCAGCGGGTTGAACCAGTGTACCGCCATCAGCAAAAAGGCAAAGGTCTTGACAATATTGTCGTGCCGGCGCAGATGGAACGCTTCGTGGGCCAGCACGTAGTCAAGCTGCTCACCCTGCAGCCCCGTGGGGATGTAGATCCGGGGCTTGATCAGGCCCAGAATGAAGGGGGTGCGGATACGATCCGTCTCGAAGATGTTGTCCCGGACGAGACAGGCGTCATCCACCACCCGCCGCATCTTGATGTAGCTGTAAATACTGTAGCCGATCAGCACCAGCATGGCGGCGATCCACAGCCAGATCATCATCCACATCAGCGTGGTCAGCAGCGTGGGGGTGGACTGGGCCAGCTCCGTGGCGTGGGTCGCCGGGGCAACGGACGTCACCGGGGCAGACGGCGTCACCGGGGCGGCGGGTGTGACCGGCGTCACGGGTGTCACGGGCGTCACGGGCGTGACAGGCGTCACAGGCGTCACCGGTGTGACAGGCGTCACCGGAGCAGTCGGCGTCACTTGGGACACCGCTTCCGTGACCCGGGGGATATAGGTGATGGTGCTGGTCTGGGTCGCCGCCGTGTCTGCGGCGGCGGTGGCGGCGGCAGTACCCTGCAGGGGTTTCAGGCGGAACACACTGAAAACCGAACGCAGCGTCACCGGGCAGCACAACCGGAAGGCCACCACGCTCCACAGCAGATATGACCACTTTTTCGGCGCCTTGCGCAGCAGCAGCCGCGCCAGCAGCACCACCGCGATGACCACGCTGGCCGCCGCGCTCATGTTCAGGACAGTCAGAAAGACCTGTTCCATGACTTTCATGATCCTCGTCTCCTCTCAACCGTACCCGGTCACTCGCTGTACCGGTCGATCATCTCTTTCAGCTCCTCGGCTTCCTTCTTGGAGATGCTCTTGCCCCCCAGGAAGGAGACCAGAAAGCTGGGCAGGGATCCGGCGAAGGTCTGCTCCACCACGAAGCTGCTCTCCGCGGCCTGTACCTCCTCCCGGCTGACCAGCGCCGTCACCGTGGAGTTCTCGTTCTTCACCAGGCCCTTCTCGCTCAGTCTCTTGATCATGGTGTAGGTGGTGGATTTCTTCCAGCCCAGCTTCTCGCTGCACAGCTCCACCAGCTTGCCGGAGGGCACCGGCTCGCTGTCCCAGATGATGTCCATGAACCGGGCCTCGCCCTCATACAGTCGCTTATTCTCCATCGAACTCCTCCTTTGGTCTACCTCATTAGACTTCTTGACTGTAGTCTACACTATTAGACCCAGAATGTCAACGGTTTTCTGCGCCTTTGTCGCAGATTTCCGTTTATCCGTCCCTTACCAGCCGGTGCCCACGATCTCCACATGCCAGGCGTTCACATCCCGGGCAACGCAGCCTACACGGGTGTACTCATAGGCTCCTTCCGGCACATTGGGATCGTCGCCTGTATACTCGTGGGTGTTGCCGGCCGTGAAGTACTGAATATCCTCTGGGTTTTCGGGAACGAAAATGACCGTCAGGAAGAAGGCCCAGTCGCTGCCGCCGATGTCGCCTCTCTCACGGCAGAGGGTCGTGGCGTCCATATCGGGCGATACAATGAACTTGAGAAAGGTCATCTTGTGCTCGCCCAGCATCCCGTCGGCGGCCTCGCGTTCAAAGTGGGCGTTCGCTGCGCTCATGGCCTCCAGCATCTCCTCGCCGCGCAGGGTGCCGCCGTACTCCTGTATCCAGTGAATCTGATCCAGTTCCTCGGCCGTCAGCGGTGTGTCGGCGATGCCATAGTGAGCGCCGTCGTGGGCGGGATAGGCAAACAGCGCGCCGGTCTTGCTGTCAAAGACATACTCGTCGCCATCCATATAGATGATGCTGTCCGAAACGATTCCGTTGTATTCGGTGTATGTCCGGCTCTCCAGAATCTCCCGGATGGCGGCGGTGGCCTCCTTGTCACACATCACCAGATTCCAGTCATGTGGATAATCCCATACAAATGACACGGTGCCCGGCACCCAGTTGGTCTCGTTCCAGGTGCTGCGCTCCATCTCCGGGGATAGCTTGACGGCGCTGGTATCGATCTCCTGCCCCATGCTCATGAATTCCTCCGCCGTGTCCATTGTGCACTGCACGTCGGTGGGGCGGCCCATCATCACGGAGTAGCGCAGCCCCGTCGCGAAGTCTTTACAAGTTGCGATGGCACGCAATCCGTCCAGAGCGTACTCCAGCGGAAATCCCTCCGGCGAGGTAAAGAAGCTGCAGACCACGCCGGGCAACTCATCCGTCTCGTCCTGAACGACCTTGCAGTAGAATGTGATTCCCGTATCGTAGATCTGATAGGTGTAACGTCCGGCCCAGCTCTCCGGCACCGTCACCGTCAGATCTAGGCCCGGGGTAAAGCCAACGTCCTCCATGCGGAATGCGCCGTTTCCCAGATCGGTGACCTTCACGGTAAATTCATCCGCCCTTTCCTGCTCCGCGGGCTCCGCCGGGGCCGCGGGCTCGGCGGGCTCCTCGAACTTCACCGGCTCCGTGGGCTCGGCGGGCTCGTCCTGCACCTCCGTCTCGCTGACGGCCTTGGGATCGGCCTTGGGTGCGACGGTTCTGCTTTCGCAGGCAGCGAGCAGCGAAATACACAGCGCCACGCAAAGCAGCAGGGCCGTCAGAGCCGTCCAGCGGCTCGCGTTCTTCTTCCATCCATTGCTTTTCATCGTCATTTCCTCCCCGTTATTATTTTGGTCTACCGCGTTAGACTTCTTGACTGTAGTCTACAGCATTAGACCTTACAAAGCAAGTACTTTTTGATGACGATTCGGTAACAGTTTCAAATTGCACCTGCTCCCGTGCGGCGGAGCTCCATCGCAAGCCTTCTCCCCGGGAGAAGGTGCCCCGAAGGGGCGGATGAGGGGCCTGTGCATAGTAAAAGCCGCCTCGTGTGAGGCGGCTCTCGGTACGTATTCAGTTATCCCATGATGCTGCGCAGGGGCAGGTGCTCCTCCGGTGTCAGGCCGACATCCGCCAGCAGGCGGCGGCCCTGATCCTCCAGCTCCCTCCACGTGAAGGCAGCGGGGCTGTGGGCATCATAGCCCAGCACCGCGCGGTTGCCCTCCTCCCCTGCCAGCTCCCAGAACCGGCGGTCCGGGTAATGTCGCTTGTCGTGAAAGCCCAGCAGATTCATCTCCAGGGGCATGTCCAGCTCCCTGGCCGCCCGGCAGAGGCGGCGCATGTGGAGGCGGTACAGGGACTCATCGCCGGTGAAGTGGATGAGATCCGGGTGGGCCAGGTAAGTGAAGAGGCCGGTGGCCATGCCCTCGATGGTCTGATCCACATACCGGATCAGCAGGGCAGGATCGTCGGTGGCGGTGGCGGAGTAGATGCTCTCCTCCTCGTTGAAAAGGTAGTGCTGGCCCAGCAGCATATATTCGCACTGCTGCTCACGCAGCAGCTCCAGCAGGGCGGGAAATACGGCGGGGTAATACTCCGCCTCCACCCCCACGTGGATCTCGATGCGATCCTTGTACTCCTCACGGAGCTGTCGGATCAGGGCAAAATAGCGGGGCGCCTCCTCCACGGACATGCGGAACCAGGAGGTGTGGCCGTCCGGGAAGGGATAGGGGGTGTGGTCGGAAAAGCCCAGCACCTTGACGCCATGGGCAATGGCGGACTCGATATAGGCCCGCTCGTCAGGCTCGGCGTGGTTGCAGCGCCAGGTGTGGGTGTGATAATTGACCTGCATGAAAAGACTTCTTTCTCTCTATTTGTTACAGACTGATGACCATGGGGATCACCATGGGGCTGCGCTTGGTGCTCTTATAGAGGTAGCTGCTGACGGCGGAGCGAACGGTCTTGCTGACGTCGCCCTCGTCCCGGCGGCGCTTGGCGGACATGTGATCCACCGTGTCCATGGCCACCCGGCGCAGCTCCTGGAGCATGTTCTCCGACTCCTTCACGTAGACAAAGCCGCGGGTGACGATCTCCGGCGGGCACAGAAGCTGGTGGTCGTGGCTGGACATGGTCAGCACAACCACCACCATGCCCTCGTCGGCCAGCAGGCGCCGGTCGTTGAGCACCACGGCGCCCACATCGCCCACGCCGCTGCCATCCACAAATACCTCGCCGGAGGGCACGCTGGTCTCGCACTTGATGTGCTTGGTGGTCAGCTCGATAACGGAGCCGTTCTCCGCGATGCAGATGTTGACGGGGTCCATGCCCATGGACTGGGCCAGCTTCTTGTGGAGCTGCAGCATCCGCTGCTCGCCGTGGACGGGGATGAAGAACCGGGGTCTGGTCAGGGCGTGGATGATCTTCAGCTCCTCCTGGCAGGCGTGGCCGGACACGTGAAGCAGATCCGCCTTGTCGTAGACCACGTCCACACCCTTGCGGAACAGCTCGTTGATGACGCGGCCCACCGTCACCTCGTTGCCGGGGATGGCGCTGGCGGAGATAATGACCTTGTCGCCGGGGCCCACGTCCACCTGCTTGTGAGTGGAAAAGGCCATGCGGAACAGAGCGCTCATCTCCTCGCCCTGGGAGCCGGTGGTGATGATGACCTGCTCCTTCCGGGGCAGGCTCTTGACCCGGTTGAGATCCATGAGGGTGTTTTTGGGCAGCTTGATATAGCCCAGATCCACAGAGACCTTCATGATGTTCTCCATGGAGCGGCCGGTGACGGCCACCTTCCGCCCGCATTCGGCGGCGGCGTCCAGCACCTGCTGGATGCGGTGGACGTTGCTGGCAAAGGTGGTGACAATGATGCGCTTGTCGCAGCCGGCGAACTGCCGCGCAAAGGTGCGGCCAACTGCCCGCTCGCTCATGGTGTAGCCGGGCTTCTCCACATTGGTGGAGTCGGCAAGCAGGGCCAGCACGCCCTCCTTGCCCAGCTCGCCGAAGCGGGCCAGGTCGATGACCTCCCCGTCGATGGGGGTGGAGTCGATCTTGAAGTCGCCGGTGTGAACAATCGTGCCCATCCGGGTGTGGATGGCGAAGGCCACCGAGTCAGGGATGGAGTGGTTCACGTGGAGGAACTCCACCTGGAACTTGCCGGCCCGGATGGTCATGCCGGACTCCACCGTGATGAGCTTGGTGGTGCTCACCATCCCGTGCTCCTGCAGCTTCAGCTTGATGAGACCGGCAGTGAGCCGGGTGCAGTAGATGGGCATGTTGACCTGCTGCAGCACGTAGGGGATGCCGCCGATGTGGTCCTCGTGGCCGTGGGTGATAAACAGGCCGCGCAGGCGTGCCCTGTTCTTCTCCAGATACGTCACGTCAGGGATCACGCAGTCGATACCGTACATATCGTCGCCGGGAAAGGCCATGCCGCAGTCCACCACGATGATCTCGCCGCCGTACTCATAGGCGGTCATGTTCTTGCCGATCTCGTTGAGACCGCCAAGGGGGATGATTTTCAGTTTTTCTGCCATAGTTTCTCCTTTATTTGCACAGGGTTTTCATCCGGCGGAGACTGCCGCGGCCGAAAATGGGCGCAGCAAAAGAAAGGGCGCGTCCGCATCCGCACGGCCCTGCTTCGCCGCCGTCTGCCGGATCATCGCCCGACCGCCGTGTGATCGGGAGGTATGCCTCCCTCTATCGGATCGCAGCCTCCGCAGAGCTGCGAAACACACAAAAAATCGTGCTATAATTCTGCACTTTGCACAAAGTATACCACACCTTGCCCCTTTTGTACACCCCCAACTTTGCGACAGCTTCCGACGCAGATCACAGCAGAAAAAAAGTTGTCCCATGGGGAAAAATAATTCTTGACAAGGCGACAAGCCCTGTGTTATATTAACTCTTGCCCTATCGTGGCATGGCGGCATAGCTCAGTTGGCTAGAGCATGCGGTTCATACCCGCAGTGTCCCCGGTTCAAATCCAGGTGCCGCTACCATATGCCGGTGAGACGTCCGCCGTCTCACCGGTACCCGATAGGGTCAAGCGGCCCGTTGGTCAAGTGGTTAAGACACGGCCCTTTCACGGCTGTAACATGGGTTCGAATCCCGTACGGGTCACCAAGCGGGACGTCCACCGTCCCGCACAATATGGAGGCTTAGCTCAGCTGGTTAGAGCGCCTGCTTCACACGCAGGAGGTCACTGGTTCGAGTCCAGCAGTCTCCACCATGAAAAAACCTCGTCGAAAGACGAGGTTTTTTCAACACTGTGATCCGGAACGATGCATATTCTGCCCGATTTCCGTCTGTTTTTTTCGTATTTTCAGCAGAAAGGAACCAAGCCATATGAAAAAGCTGTTCGGACAACTCAACCTGACATGGACAAAGCTCATTATTTTTGCGGTGATCGCCGGCGTCTGGACCGGCGCCATGGCCGCCCTGCCCTTTACGAAGGACACCTCCTTCGCCGACATCAGTATCTCCTTTGAGTGGTGGGTGCTCTTCGGCATTCTCATCATCGTCAACAGCCAATCGCCTGTGGACTCCGCCCTCAAGTGCTTCGTGTTCTTCCTCATCAGCCAGCCCCTGGTCTATCTGGTGCAGGTACCCTTCAATCCGCTGGGCTGGGGCATCTTCGTCTACTATCCCCCCTGGTTCGTGTGGACGCTCTGCACGCTGCCCATGGGCTTTATCGGCTGGTATATGAAGAAGGAGAAGTGGTGGAGCCTGCTGATTTTGGTGCCCATGCTGTTCTTTGTGGGCTACCACTATCTCGGCTTCCTGCAGGAGGCCGTGTCCTTCTTCCCCAACCACCTGCTCAGCGCCGTCTTCTGCGCCGCCACGGTGATCATCTATCCCCTGTTCATCTTCAGCAGCAGGAAGCTGAAAACCGCGGGACTGATCATCAGTCTGGTGATCCTGGCCGCGGCCACCGTTTTAGCTCTGGCCAGCGGTCGGATCAGCTACGATACCACGGTGCTGGCGCAAGGGGGCGAGATGTCCGGCGAATTCGACGACAGCTATCACGTGGCGCTGGACGATCCCGCCTTCGGCACGGTGGAGATGGTCTACGATAAGGGCAGCGAGGGCTGGATGGTCAACGCGCACTTCACCAAAACCGGCCAGACGAAGCTCTATCTGACCGCGCCGGACGGCACGGTGCGGACCTTTGCCCTGACCGTCGGGAGAGATACCTACTCCATCGAGGAGATCACGGAGAGCGGTGGTTAATCGTCATCATATAGGCAAAAAGGAAGCAGGAGCGTCCCCTGCTTCCTTTTTTGTGTTTTCACGCCTGCTCCCGGTATACCTCGGCGCACAGGGCGGCAAAGTAGCGGTAGAAGGGCAGCAGCTCCTTCAGCCCCGCAATGACCTCGTCGGCCAGCGCCGGAGAGTAGATCTTCTCATCCAGCTGCGCCGTATGAGCCAGGTTAATGGATTTCATCTGGAACCAGGGCTGCAGCAGCGGGCCCACGTCACCCTTGGGCTTGGCGTAGGACTCCCCCTCCAGCACAAATACGCTCTGACGGTTGAACCGCCGCACCAGCTTGGCCAGCTGCTCCGGATGCTCCGCGATGTTCCGGCGGTAGCGGTCCATCAGCTCCCTCTCCGCCGCCCAGAAGCCCATGCCGTAGCTGTAGTACTCCGGGGCGATCTCAAAGTAGAAGGTGGGCCGGCCGGTCCAGTCCCTGTCGCCGGTACGGATGGCGAACCACAGGTGGTCCTTGTACGGTCCCCGGCCAAAAAGCCGGCGGGCATCCCGGTAAATGCGTGACACCTTCAGCAGCAGGGGCTCCCCCTTCAGCTCGGCGGACAGGGCGTCGTAAACCTGCTCGCCCAGCTCGCGGGTGGGCCGCAGCAGGTGCTGCTGATAGATTTCCTTCCGGGGAGTAAACCACTCCCGGTCGTTGTTGAAGCGGATTCCCCACATGAAATCCACCGTCTCCTGGGTATAGCCTTGGAACATAGTCGGTCTCCTTGTCTTTGGGATAAACGGCGGGGGCGGCACTCGCCGCCCCCGCCGGGTCTGTCGGGATAAAATTACTTGCGGTTGTTGTAGGCCTCGATGCCCTTGGCCAGCAGCTCCATGGCGCGCTCCAGATCCGCCTGCTTGAGCACGTAGGCGATGCGGATCTCGTTGCGGCCCTTACCGGGGGTGGCGTAGAAGGGCTCGCCGGGGGCGAACATGACGGTGTCGCCGTTGTCCTCGAACTCTTCCAGCAGCCACTTCTGGAACTTGTCGGAATCGTCCACAGGCAGGGCAGCCATGACGTAGAAGGCGCCGTGGGGGCACTTGCACACCACGCCAGGGATCTTCTGGAGGGCACCCACCACGGTGTCGCGGCGGAGCTTGTACTCCTTGCGCACGGCGTCGAAATACTCCGGACCCACGTTGTACAGGGCGGCGGAGGCCACCTGGTCCAAAGTAGCCACGGACAGGCGGGCCTGGCAGTACTTCATGGCGTGGCCCAGGAACTCGTGGTTCCGGGAGATGAGGCAGCCGATGCGGGCGCCGCAGGCGGAGAACCGCTTGGACACCGTGTCGGCCAGGATGACGTTGTCGGCGGCGTCGGCAAACTCGCCCATGGACTGCAGGGGCTCGCCGGCGTAGACGAACTCGCGGTAGGCCTCGTCACCGATGACAAACAGGTTGTGCTCCTTGGCGATGTCCACGATCATGCGCATCTCGTCGTGGGTCAGCACCACGCCGGTGGGGTTGCCGGGGTTGGTGACCACGATGGCGCGGGTATGCTCGTTGATCTCTCGCTCGATCTTCTCGCGGTCGGCGTAGTGGTAGCCTTCCTCGGGGCTGGTGGGAATGGGATGGATATGGGCGCCGCAGGTGGCGACCATGGTATTGTAGTTGGGATAGAAGGGCTCGGGGATCAGCACCTCGTCGCCGTCGTCCAGAATGCACTGGAAGGTGATGGACAGGGCCTCGGAGCCGCCGGTGGTGATGAGGATCTCATCGGAGGCAAAGTGCATGTCCAGCTTGGCATAGTAGCTGCGAATGGCCTCGATCAGCGCGGGGATGCCGGGAGACGGGGCATAGGCCAGGACGTCCTGGTTGAAGTTGCGCACGGCCTCAAAATACTCGGGGGGCGTGGCGATGTCGGGCTGACCGATGTTCAGGTGATAGATCTTTCTGCCCTTCTGCTCGGCGGCCACCGCGTAGGGGTGGAACTTCCGCATGGGGGAAAGGCCGCAGCGCTTCACCTTGCTGGAAAAATTCATGGTAATCTCCTCCTGTTTGTTCTCTATTCAAGCGCGTATCGCGCCGATATAACTTCAGTTCATCTGGCGGCGGCGGCTCAGGTTCACGGTGCCGTCGGTCATGTCGCCGATGTCGTCCAGGCTCTTGCCGGTGCCCAGGGCCACGCAGGAGATAGCGTCCTCCGCCACCTGGGTGTGGATGCCGGTGCGGGCGGTGATGAGCTTGTCAAAGCCCTCAATGAGGCTGCCGCCGCCGGTCATAACAATGCCGTTGTTGGAGATGTCGGCCACCAGCTCCGGGGGTGTGCGCTCCAGCACGCTGTGAACTGCCTCCAGGATCCGCTCCACCGGCTCCTCAAAGGCCTCCATCATTTCCGTGGAGGTGACGGTGAGGGAGCGGGGCAGGCCGGTCATCAGGCAGCGGCCCTTGATCTCAATGGTGGCCTCCTCCTCCTTGGGGAAGACGCAGCCGATCTGAATCTTCATCTGCTCGGCAGTGCGCTCACCGATGAGCAGGTTATGCTTGCGGCGCATATACTTGACGATGGACTCGTTGAACTGGTCGCCCGCCACCTTGATGGATGCAGACTCCACTACGCCGCCCAGGGAGATGACAGCGATGTCACTGGTGCCGCCGCCGATGTCCACCACCATGTGGCCGTCGGGCTTGGAGATGTCGATACCGGCGCCGATGGCGGCGGCTACGGGCTCCTCGATGAGGTAGACCCGGCGGGCGCCGGCCTGGATGCCGGCGTCGATGACGGCGCGCTCCTCTACCTCGGTGATGCCGGAGGGCACGCAGATAATGACCCGGGGCTTGAACAGCTGCAGCCCGCCGCTGACCTTGTGGATGAACTCACGCAGCATCCGCTCGGTCATGTCGTAGTCGGAAATGACGCCATCCCGCAGAGGACGGATGGCCACGATGTTGCCGGGGGTACGCCCCAGCATGGCTTGGGCCTCGGCGCCAACCTTCAGCAGCTTGCCGTCCGTCTTGTCGATGGCCACCACCGACGGCTCATTGAGCACCAGGCCCTTGCCCTTGATATAGACCAGCACCGATGCGGTGCCCAAGTCGATACCGATATCCTTTGCCAATCCACACATAGTAAGATCCTGCCTTTTCATAAGAGTATGGGAAAGCCCGCTTTGCGGGCCCAAAATGCGTCCGGACTTATATTATACCGACCGCGTCTGCCTTTTGCAATAGAATTTTCCCTGTTTTTCCTGTCGATATTTGCTCCTTATCTGTTCCGGGCGGCAGCCAGCGTCAGGCAGACCACGTCTGCCGCGCCGGCGTCCTTCAGAACCCGGGCACATTCGGAGAGCGTAGACCCGGTGGTGACCACATCGTCCACCAGCAGCCAGCGCTTCCCGGCGATCTGGGCCGGATCGACGGCTTCATAGACGCCCAGCACGTTGGCACGGCGCCGGGCATGGTCCGCGGTGCCGGACTGGGGCGGGTTGTCCACCGTCTTGCGCAGCGTCTCCACCGGGGCCACATGCCAGTCCACACAGAGGCTGGCGGCCAGAAAGCGGCTTTGGTCAAAGTGACGCTTGCGCAGCCGCTTTTTGCTGACAGGCACCCAGGTCACGGCGTCGAACTCGCCGCCGAACTCCTCGGCGGCACACCGGGCCATCATCTGGCCAAAGCAATCCAGTCCGCCCAGTTTGCCCTTGAACTTGTAGTCCAAAATGGCCCGACGCACGCCGCCCTCGTACCACAGGGGCGAGGCGCACCGTCCGAAGGTGCCCTTCTGTACGGCATGCTCGCCGGTGTAGGGCAGCGTGCTGCGGCATTTGCGGCACATCAGCCCATCGTTGGCCGCGCCGCCGCAGAAGGGGCAGCGCCGGGGAAAGAAAAATTCGGCGATGCTCTTTCCGATCCCGTCCAGCCGGTTTTTTTCGCTCATTGGCCACCTCCCTGCCGCAGTCTGCGGCGCAGTCCGCTGTATCGTCTCTGTCGGCGGTCGTCCGCCGCCATTTTGCCCGGCACAGTATCGTCGCCCACCAGCACCAGCAGCTCTCTTGCCCGGGTGATGGCGGTGTACAGCACGCCCCGCACCATCAGGCCCGGCGCGGCCGGCGCGGTGGAAAGCACCACCGCGCGGTACTCGCTGCCCTGGGATTTGTGGACGGTGATGGCGTAGGCCATGTCCAGCTGATTCAGAAGATCCGGGGTATAGGTGGCGGTGCGGTCGTCAAAGCGGATGGTGAGCAGCTCCCCGGAGGGATCGATCTCCTGAATGACGCCCACGTCGCCGTTGAAAATGCCGGCGCCCACATCGCCGTCGTCCTTTTCCCAGATGACGTCGTAGTTGTTTCGGTTCTGCATGACCCGGTCGCCCTCCCGGAATGTGAGGTCGCCCCAGACCTTCTGGCGCTTGCCGGGAGCGGCGGGATTCAGCGCCGCCTGGAGAGCGCGGTTGAGCTGCACTGTGCCGCACTCACCCCGCCGGGTGGGGGAGATCACCTGGATGTCGGCGGTGGGAATGCCCATGTTCCTGGGCAGCCGCTCCCGGCACAGCTCCACCACCGTCTGCACCAGCCGATCCGGCGACCGGCGGCACAGGAAGAAAAAGTCGTTTTGTTTGTTGTTCAGATCCGGCCCACGGCCCTCATTGACGGCGTGGGCGTTGCGGATGATGGCGGACTGCTCCGCCTGGCGGAACACGGTGTGGAGCGCGGCCACCGGCACCGTTTCGCTGCGGATCAGATCGCCGAACACGTTGCCCGGTCCCACCGACGGCAGCTGATCCGGGTCACCCACCATCACCAGGCGGCAGCCGGGACGCAGGGCACACAGCAGGGCCTGCATCAGCTCCAGGTCCACCATGCTCATCTCGTCCACGATGACGGCGTCCGTCTCCAGCGGCTCCTTTTCGTTTTTCTTGAACGTGACCTCGCCGGTGAGCTCGTTGAAGCTCATGCCGAGACACCGGTGGATGGTCTGGGCGTCCATGCCGCAGACCTCCCCCAGCCGCTTGGCGGCACGGCCGGTAGGGGCAAGCAGCAGCACGTCCAGCCCCATGCGGCCGAACAGGGTCACGATGGCCCGGACCGTAGTGGTCTTGCCGGTGCCCGGTCCGCCGGTCAGCAGCAGCACACCCTCGCGGGCGGCCAGCTCCACCGCCTGGCGCTGGGCCGGAGCGTATGTAATGCCCTGTGTGACCTGGATCTCGTCAATGACCCGGTTCACATTCGCACGGGCGTCAAAGGGCATCTTCTGCAATACGCGGAGCTTGTCCGCCACATTTACCTCCGCCTCATGCATCCGCCGCAGATAGCAGGCGTCCACGTTGGCCACCCGCTCCTGCACCAGCACGCCGCGGGAGAGCAGCTTGTCCAGCGCGATCTCCAGCGGCTCCGGCTCCACGCCGATGAGAGCCGCTGTGGCGGCCAGCAGCTTGTCCCGGGGCAGGAACACGTGACCGTTTCCCAGATTGTGCTCCAGCTCGTAGGTCAGCGCCGCGCCGATGCGGCAGGGATCATCCCCCTCGAAGCCCATGGACAGGGCGATCTCATCCACGGCGGCAAAGGGTACGCCGTAGACCGGGCGGGTCAGCAGATAGGGGTCGTCCTTCAGCCGGGGCAGCGCCTCCGGGCCGTAGGCGCGGTAGAGCTGCATGGCCAGGTTCACCGGCAGCTCGTACCGGGCCAAAAATTCCGTCACACGGCGCAGACCGGTCAAAGACCGGAACGCCTCCGAAATCTCCACGGCGCGTTTGGCGGTGATTCCCTTGACGGTCTTCAGCCGCTCCGGCTCCTCCTCCATGACGCGCAGGGTGTCGTCCCCGAAGCGCTCCACCAGACGTGCCGCAGTGGCAGGGCCGATGCCCTTGATGACGCCGGAGCCCAGATAAGCGATGATCTCATCTCCGGATTCCGGCATGCGGCGGTCCACCGACTCGGCGTTCATCTGACGGCCGTAGGACGGATGCTCCACCCACACGCCGGTGACGGTCATCCCCTCCCCGGCGGCGGCAAAGGGGATGCACCCCACCACGGTGACGGCCTCGCCGTCCTCCGTGACCAGATTCAGTATGGTGTAGCCATTCTCCTCGTTGCGGAAAATGACGTGCTCTACGGTGCCCTCCACCGTCTGGCGCTCCCCCATGGTTGTCTCCTTATTCCCAGAATTTCGCCACATCCGCCGCGCTCATCAGCAGCACGTCCGGATGGTCGCCCGTCAGCAGCCGCGCCCGGCGGAGAGCCTCCATCTCCAGCCCAGCGTCCACCAGCACGATGGGCGCGCGGCTGCCGGTGCGGCTGCGCCGCAGCTCCAGCGTGCGGACTATGTATTCCATCTGCTCGGCCTTGCCCCGCAGAGGCACCATCAGCACCACGGGCAGATCCTCCGCCCGGTGCAGCAGCACCCCGGCCAGCAGCCACAGCAGCGCCACGGCGCCTACAGCGGCCAGCAGGGCAAGGATCCCGTCCTGCAGCAGTGTCATGATCCCATCACCTCGGTACAGTCTATGCATCGGGCGCAGGATCGGTTAGCTCAGTATTCTCTTCAGATATTGGCCCGTAAAGGAGCTCTCCACCCGGGCAACCGCCTCCGGCGTGCCGGTGGCTACCACCGTGCCGCCGCCGCTGCCGCCCTCGGGCCCCAGGTCGATGAGGTAGTCGGCGCACTTGATCACGTCCAGATTGTGCTCGATGACCAGCACCGTGTTGCCCTCGTCCACCAGACGCTGCAGCACCTCCAGCAGCTTCTTCACGTCGTCGGTGTGGAGGCCGGTGGTGGGCTCGTCCAGAATATAGATGGTCCGTCCGGTGGAGCGCTTGGAAAGCTCCGTGGCCAGCTTGACCCGCTGGGCCTCGCCGCCGGAGAGGGTGGTGCTGGACTGGCCCAGCTTTACGTAGCCCAATCCCACCTCGCACAGCGTCCGCAGACGGTCGGCGATCTTCGGAATGGGCGCGAAGAAAATGGCGGCCTCCTCGGCAGTCATCTCCAGCACGTCGGCGATGGATTTGCCCTTGTATTTGACCTCCAGGGTCTCCCGGTTGTACCGCTTGCCGCGGCACACCTCGCAGGGGACGTACACGTCCGCCAGGAAGTGCATCTCGATCTTCAGCACGCCGTCGCCGGAGCAGGCCTCGCAGCGGCCGCCACGGGTGTTGAAGGAGAACCGCCCCGGGCCGTAGCCCCGGGCCTTGGCCTCGTTGGTGGAGGCGAACAGATCCCGGATATCGTTGAACAGGCCCGTATAGGTGGCGGGGTTGGAGCGGGGCGTGCGGCCGATGGGACTCTGGTCGATGTTGATGACCTTGTCCAGATGCTCCAGTCCCTCGATGGCGTCATGCTTGCCGGGGTGGGCCTTCATGCGGTTGAGCTCCACGCCCAGCTTCTTATAGAGGATCTCATTGACCAGCGATGATTTGCCGCTGCCGCTGACGCCGGTGACGCAGGTGAAGGTGCCCAGAGGCACGGTGACGTCGATGCTTTTCAGGTTGTTCTCCCGCGCGCCCCGGACGGTGAGAAGCTTGCCGTTCCCCTTCCGCCGCACAGCCGGGATCTCGATGCGCTTCTTGCCGCTCAAATACTGGCCGGTAAGACTCATGGGGTTGGCCATGACCTCCTCCGGCGTACCCGCCGCCACGATCTGTCCGCCGTGGCTGCCGGCGCCGGGACCAATGTCGATAAGGTAGTCGGCGGCGCGCATGGTGTCCTCGTCGTGCTCCACCACGATGAGGGTGTTGCCCAGATCCCGCAGGTGCTTCAGCGTGCCCAGCAGCTTGTCGTTGTCCCGCTGGTGGAGGCCGATGGAGGGCTCGTCCAGAATATACAGCACCCCCATGAGGGAGGAGCCGATCTGGGTGGCCAGACGGATGCGCTGGCTCTCGCCGCCGGACAGGGTGCCCGACGAGCGGGACAGCGTCAGATAACTGAGGCCCACACTCTGCAAAAAGTCCAGCCGGGAGCGGATCTCCCGCAGGATCTGCTCGGCGATGAGCTTCTGGTTGCCGGTGAGGGCCAGGGCATTGAAAAAGGCCAGCTCATCGCCCACGCTCCATTCCGTCACGTCCACAATGTTCCTGCCGCCCACGGTGACAGCCAGTGCCTCCGGCCGCAGCCGCTTGCCCCGGCAGGTGGGGCAGGGACACTCGGCCATCAGCTCCTCCAGTTCCTTTTTGCTGGCGTCGGACTGGGTCTCCCGGTAGCGGCGCTCCACGTTGTTGGCAATGCCCTCAAAGGGCTGGCGCAGCACACCCTTGCCCCGGGGCTGGTCGTACTCCAGCGTCAGCAGCTCGCCGCCGGTGCCGTAGAGCACGATGTCCTTCACGCTCTGGGGCAGCTCCCGCCACGGCGTGCGCAGGGAGAAATTGTACTTCTTGCTGAGGGCTTCAAAATACATGCGGCTGATGCCGTCGGAGCGGATGTTGCCCCAGCCGGACACAGCGATGGCCCCGTCCAGAATGGACAGCTTGTCATCCGGCACCATCAGCACCGGGTCGGCCTTCAGCTGCATGCCCAGGCCGGTGCAGGTGGGGCAGGCGCCGAAGGGGTTGTTGAAGGAGAACATCCGGGGCGCCAGCTCCTCGATGGAGATGCCGCAGTCCTCGCAGGCGTAGTTCTGGGAGAAGCTCATGTCCTGCTCCTCCCGCACCAGATTCACCGTCACCAGTCCCCCGGTGAGGGAGGAGGCGGTCTCGATGGAGTCGGTGAGCCGCTGGCCCAGATCCGGCCGGACAATGAGGCGGTCCACCACGATCTCCACAGTATGCTTCTTGTTCTTCTCCAGCGCGATTTCTTCGCTGAGTTCATAGAGGTGGCCGTCGCAGCGCACCCGAACATAGCCGGAGCGGCGGGCGTCCTCGAAGATCTTGGTATGCTCGCCCTTGCGGCCCCGGATCACCGGGGCCAGGATCTGGATGCGGGTGCCCTCCGGCAGCGAGAGCACCTGATCCACGATCTGGTCAATGGTCTGCTGGCGGATCTCCTTGCCGCACCTGGGGCAGTGGGGCACACCGATCCGCGCCCACAGGAGGCGGAGATAGTCGTAGATCTCCGTCACCGTGCCCACGGTGGACCGGGGGTTCTTGCTGGTGGTCTTCTGGTCGATGGAAATAGCCGGGGACAGGCCGTCGATATAGTCCACGTCAGGCTTGTCCATCTGGCCCAGAAACATACGGGCATAGGAGCTGAGGCTCTCCACGTACCGCCGCTGGCCCTCGGCGTAGATGGTGTCAAAGGCCAAAGACGACTTGCCGGAGCCGCTGAGGCCCGTCATCACCACCAGCTTGTCCCGGGGGATGGTGACGTCGATGTTCTTCAGGTTGTTCTCCCGGGCTCCCTTGATAAAAATCTCATTCTGCATCGGTCAATTCTCCACTGTAATATCCGCCGTTTTGGCGCCTACCAGCGTCAGAAGATCGGCGGGTTTGCACTCGATCTGAAAGCCCACCTTCCCGGCGGAGACGAACACGGTATCCAGCGCCGTGACGCTCCCGTGGAACACGGTGGGAAAGGGTTTCTTCATGCCCACGGGGCTGCAGCCGCCGTGGATATAGCCCGTCAGGGGCAGCAGCTCCTTTTGGGCAATCATGGCTACGGATTTCTCTCCCACGGCCTTCGCCGCCTTCTTGAGATCCAGCGTAGCGGCCACGGGGATGTCGAACACGTAGTATCCGCCGGATGCGCCCCGGCACACCAGCGTCTTGAACACGGCGGCGGCGTTCTGGCCCATCATCTCTGCCACGGACACGCCGTCCGGGGCACTGTCCCCCACCGGATAGGCGTGGGCGGTGTAGGGCACTTTTTTCTGCTCCAGCGTCCGCATGACGTTGGTTTTTTCCTCTTTGTGCTTTGCCATGGTCTACTCCTGATTCCGCAGCTCGATGATCTGATCCCGCAGCACGGCGGCGATCTCGAACTCCAGCATCTTGCTGGCCTGCTTCATTTCCTTCTCCAATCGGGCAATGGTGGCCTGCCGCTCGGCGGCGGACAGCTTCTTCCTGGTCAGCCTGGACGCCTCCTCGGCGGTGTGGCTGATCTCCACCATCTCCCGAACACTCTTGCGGATGGTCTTGGGCACGATGCCGTGGGCTGCGTTATAGTCGTTTTGCAGCTTGCGGCGGCGCTCCGTCTCGTCGATGGCCGCCTTCATGGAGGGCGTGACGGTATCGGCGTACAGGATCACCAGACCGTCGGCATTGCGGGCGGCGCGGCCGATGGTCTGGATCAGGCTGGTCTCGGAGCGGAGGAAGCCCTCCTTGTCCGCGTCCAGAATGGCCACCAGCGATACCTCCGGCAGATCCAGGCCCTCACGCAGCAGGTTGATGCCCACCAGCACGTCGAACTCGCCCAGCCGCAGGTCCCGGATGATCTCCATCCGCTCCAGCGCCGCCACGTCCGAGTGCATATACCGCACCCGGATGCCGTTGGCCTTGAAGTGCTCGGTGAGATCCTCCGCCATGCGCTTGGTGAGGGTGGTCACCAGCACCCGCTCATTCCGGGCGGCGCGCTCTCTGATCTCCTCGCTGAGGTCGTCGATCTGGCCCAGCACCGGACGCACCTCCACCCTGGGATCCAGCAGACCCGTAGGCCGGATCACCTGCTCCACCACCTGGTCCGCCCGCTCTCGCTCATAGGGACCGGGTGTGGCGGACACGTACACCGCCTGGGAGAACCGCTCCTCAAACTCCTCAAATTTCAGCGGCCGGTTGTCGTAGGCGCAGGGCAGGCGGAAGCCGTACTCCACCAGGCTCTTCTTCCGGGCGTGGTCGCCGTTGAACATGGCCCGCACCTGGGGCAGCGTCACGTGGCTCTCGTCCACGAACAGGATAAAGTCGTCGGGGAAGAAATCCAGCAGCGTCATGGGCGGCGAGCCCGCCGGACGCTGGCCGATGACGCGGGAATAGTTTTCGATGCCGGAGCAGTAGCCCAGCTCCATCATCATCTCCATGTCGTACTCCGTCCGCTGGCGGATGCGCTGGGCCTCGATGAGCTTGTCGTTCTCTTTGAAATACGCCACCTGCTCCTCCAGCTCCTTTTTGATCTCCACGATGGCGGCGTCCATTTTGTCCTTGGGGGTCACGTAGTGGCTGGCGGGATAGACAGCGATGTGCTGCAGCGTCCGGATGGGGTTGCCGGTCACCGGGTGGAACTCGGTGATCCGCTCGATCTCGTCGCCGAAGAACTCCACCCGCACGGCGCGGTCCTTGTAATAGGCCGGATACAGCTCCACCGTGTCGCCCCGGACCCGGAACATATTGCGCTCAAAGGCGATGTCGTTGCGCTCATAGCGATCCTCCACCAGCCGGCGCAGCAGCTCGTCCCGCTCCATGGTCATCCCCGTGCGCAGGGAGATCATCATCCGGGCGAAGTCGTCCGGCTCGCCCAGACCGTAGATGCAGCTCACCGACGACACCACGATCACGTCCCGCCGCTCCAAAAGTGAGCAGGTGGCACTGAGGCGCAGCCGGTCGATCTCCTCGTTGGTGGAGGCGTCCTTTTCGATGTAAGTATCTGTATGGGGGATGTAGGCCTCGGGCTGATAGTAGTCGTAATAGCTGACGAAATACTCCACGGCGTTGTCCGGGAAGAACTCCCGGAACTCCTCGCACAGCTGGGCCGCCAGGGTCTTGTTGTGGGCCAGCACCAGCGTAGGGCGCTGCACCTTCTCGATGACCTTTGCCATGGTGTAGGTCTTGCCGGAGCCGGTGACGCCCAGCAGCACCTGCTCCCGCAGGCCGTTCTCGATACCCTCGGCCAGCTTTTCAATGGCCTGGGGCTGGTCGCCCGCAGGCTGGTATTCGGAAACAACTTTGAAAGCGGGCATCCTGCGCCCCTCCTCTCTTCTCTGTCAGGAAAGATCCATGCCGCTGTCGGCCATGGACACGTAGTCCCCGTCGGCCACCACAATGTGATCCAGCAGGTGGATGCCCAGCGGCCGCAGGGCGTCGGCCACCTGCCGGGTCATAAACTGATCCGCCCGGCTGGGCAGGGCCACGCCGCTGGGATGGTTGTGGGCCAGCACCACCGCCGTGGCGCCGCTGCGCAGGGCAAGATCCACCACCTGCCGCACGCTGACCGCCGTGACGTTCACGCCGCCCTTGGCCGCCGTCTGGCAGGAGAGCAGCTTCCCCTTGCCGTCCAGACACATGAGATACAGCACCTCATGCTGCTCTCCGTTCAGCAGTTGAACAAAATACGCGCCGGCCTGCTCGCCGGTGCGGATGGGCTCTCTGGGCGGAGCGGGCATATCCGCCCGGTCGATGACGGCGCGCAGCAGCTTCAGCAGCGCGGCGGCGTTTTTGCCCACGCCGGGCACCTCCTGCAGCTCCCGGATATCGGCCGCCAGCACGTTTTTCAGCGTGCCGAACCGCTCCAGCAGCAGGTGGGCCGTCTCGTTGGTGTTCCGCCGGGGAATGGCATAGTAGAGCACCAGCTCCAGCACCTCGTGATCGGCGAGGCTCCCCAGTCCCTGCTCCAGAAATCTCTCTTTCATCCGTGCCCGGTGCCCGTCGTGCACCCCCATCCGATCTCCCCCGCTTTCCGCTTCATGCAGCTTTTTGTAAGCATATATTATATCATACATCGCTGCGTTCCACAAGCACGATCCGCCCGGAAATTTCCGGCTGTTTCCCACGCCTCCGGGGTTGACACAGCCGCCGTTTTGCTTTACTATAAACGGGAAGTAAATCACGTCCGGTAGGTAAGGCTACCGCAGGGATACGGACTGCTGCCGCGAAGTGGTGGAGACACCATGAGAGGGTTTGAACAGGCGATATCGAAACCAAGGTATCATCTAACGCAGTTTCACCGCCCGGCGATGCTAAAGCTTGAAACGGTGGGGGCCACGGGCCTCATGGAAGATTATTCCGCAGCGCCGTTCCGGGCGTTGTGGATTTTGTTTTATTTTGGCTGAAAGGAGGAGCGTGGAGATGTTCGATTACGAGTCCAATCTGGAAAAGGTGGAGGAGCTGCTGCGAAGTAAGCAGTACGCCGCCCTGCGGGATCTGCTGCTCCCCATGGAGCCTGCAGACATCGCCGCAATGCTGGAGGAATCCGGCGAGGAGTCCATGCCCCTGCTGTACCGCCTGCTGCCCAAGGAGCTGGCCGCCGAGGTTTTCGTGGAGCTGGAGGCCGACAGCCAGGAGATGCTGATCAACGGCTTCTCCAACAACGAACTGAAGGAAGTGCTGGATGAGCTGTATCTGGACGACGTGGCGGACATCGTGGAGGAGATGCCGGCCACGGTGGTGATCCGCATCCTGGACAAGGCCACGCCGGAGATGCGCAAGTCCATCAACGAGCTGCTGAAATACCCGGAGGACTCCGCCGGCTCCATCATGAACATGGAGTTCCTGTCCCTGAAAAAGGACATGACGGTGGAGGACGCCTTCAAGCGCATCCGCCGCATCGGCGGCGAGCTGGAGACCATCAACACCCTGTACGTCACCGACCCCACCCGCCGTCTGCTGGGCGTGCTGTCCGTCCGCGATCTGCTGCTGGCGGAGAGCGACGATCTCATTGAGGACATCATGGATGACAACGTGGTGTCCGTCAGCACGCTGGACGATAAGGAAGACGTGGCCCAGGCCATGAGCAAGTACGACTTCCTGTCCATGCCCGTGGTGGATCAGGAGGGCCGTCTGGTGGGTATCGTCACCGTTGACGACGCCATGGACGTTATGGAAGAGGAGGCCACCGAGGATATCGAGAAGATGGCGGCTATCACGCCTACCGACAAGCCGTACCTCAAGACCTCCGCCTTCGACACCTTCAAGGCCCGCATCCCGTGGCTCCTGCTGCTGATGGTGTCCGCCACCTTCACCGGCCTCATCATCACCAGCTTTGAAACGTCACTGGCCGCCCTGCCTGTGCTGACCGCCTATATCCCCATGCTGATGGACACCGGCGGCAACTGCGGCTCCCAGGCCAGCGTCACCGTGATCCGCGCCCTGAGTCTGGACGAGGTGGATTTTTCCGATATTTTCCAGGTCATCTGGAAGGAGATCCGCGTGGCGCTGCTGTGCGGTCTGGTGCTGGCCATCGCCAACTTCGGCAAAATGATGCTGGTGGACAAGATGCTGCTGGGCAACACCTCTCTGGCGCCCATCACCGCCGCGGTGGTGTGTCTGACGCTGGTGTGCGCCGTAGCCGTGGCCAAGTTCGTGGGCTGCACGCTGCCGCTGCTGGCCAAAAAGGTGGGTCTCGACCCGGCGGTCATGGCCTCGCCCTTCATCACCACCATCGTGGACGCTCTGTCCCTGCTCATTTACTTCCAGTTTGCCAAAAACATGCTGGGATTGTAAGCTGCGTTCATATTTTCATATTTACCGGGCAAAAATAGAGTCAGGCCGAGAGGTCTGACTCTATTTTTGCATTCAGGAGGTACGTGCCATGAACGAGTATTCCAACCGCGACCGCACCAACGAGGGCCAGCCCTGCACCCCCAACAGCTCCATCAGCTGCACCGTGACCAGCTGCGCCTATCACTGCCAGGACGCCCAGCGCTGCGGCCTGAACAGCATCCAGGTGGGCACCCACGAGACCAACCCCACCCAGGATCAGTGCACCGACTGCCAGAGCTTCAAGAAGAACTGGTAACGGCTTTTTCACCCGGGGCAGCTCGGCTGCCCCAATACATTACACGGGAGGCAGATCATGGATCGAAAATGGAGGCTGCGGCTGACGGGATTGGCGGGCGGCGCGGTGAACGGCTGCTTCGGCGGCGGAGGCGGCATGGTGCTCGTCCCGCTGCTGAGTCGCTGGTGCGGCGCGGAGGAGCGCCGTGCCTTTGCCAGCTGCGTGGCCATCGTGTTGCCCCTGTGCGTGCTGTCGGCAGCCGTCTATTGGTGGCGGGGCGGGATGGATCTGACTGCCGCCTGGCCCTATCTGCTGGGCGGTCTGGCGGGCGGGCTGATCGGCGGCAAACTGTTCGGAAAGGTCAGCGTCACGTGGTTGCGGCGGATCTTCGCCGCCTTCCTCCTCTACGGCGCCGCGCGGTATCTGCTGTGAAGGACATCCTGCTGCCGATGCTGGTGGGCTGTCTCACCGGCATTCTGTCCGCCTGGGGCGTAGGCGGCGGCACGCTGCTGCTGCTCATCATGACGCTGGTGCTGGGGGTGGATCAGACCACCGCCCGTGGCATCAATCTGCTGTATTTTCTGCCAACCGCCGCGGCGGGACTGATCTGCCACAGGAAAAACGGCCTGCTGGATCGGGATCTGATCCGCCAGACCGTGCCCTGGGGGCTGCTCTCCGCCGCCGCAGCGGCCTGGCTTGCCACCGCTGTGGATCCCAGCCTTTTCCGCCGTCCCTTCGGCGTCTTTTTGCTGATCGCAGGGCTTATGACGCTGTTGAAAAAGGATCATATATGAACACCGCCGGGCGGCTGCCCGGCGGTGTTTTGTGCGTTCAATGCGTCTTATTTATTCTTGTTGGAGTACAGAACCACGTCGATATCCATGGTCTTGCCATCCCGCAGGATGGTCAGCGTTACTGTGTCGCCGATGGCGTGATTGCGGCGCACGACCTGCAGATCATCCACGGTGTGCACATCCGTGCCGTCCGCCGCCAGAATGATATCGCCGGCCTTGATACCCGCCGCGGCAGCGCCCATGTTCTCCTCCACGGAATAGACCTCCACCCGGGTGCCGCCCTGATCGTCCATGGCGGTAATGACGGAGATGCCGATGGTGGGCACGCCCCGGAACTCACCGGTGGCGATGAGGTCGTTGACCACGAAGCTGACCGAGCTGATGGGCAGGGCAAAGCCCAGGCCCTCCACGGTGGCCTCGCCGCTCCAGCCGCTGCCGCCCATTTTCAGGGTATTGATGCCCACGATCTGGCCGCTGCTGTTGATGAGAGGACCGCCGGAGTTGCCGTTGTTCAGGGCGGCGGTGGTCTGGATCATGGTCATGCGGCCGTCGCCCACCTCCACCTGCCGGTTGACGGCGGAGATGATGCCGTCGGTCATGGTGCCCCGCAGCTCGATGCCCAGAGGATTGCCGATGGCATAGACCCGCTCGCCCACCTGCAGCGTCTCCGAATCGCCGAACTCCGCAGGGGGAAGGTTCTTGGCGGCAACGGCTTTCAGCACGGCCAGATCCTCGTCCTCGTCATATCCCACCAGCATAGCGTCCAGGCTTGCGCCGGAATCCAGTGCCACCCAGCATTTCCGACCGCCGGAAATCACATGGGCGTTGGTGATGATATAGCCGTCCGGCGTCATAATGACGCCTGTTCCCACCGAGGAGCCGGTGTCCGTCTCCGTCACCACCGTGACCACAGAGGGATTCACCTTCTGATAGATCTCCACAGCGCTCAACTCGTCGCCGCGCTGCGGTTTGATGACAAGGCGCACCACACCCCTCTTTTTATCATATCGGGGGATGGAGGTCTTGTCCCCTCCGGTCACATCCACGATACTGCTGGCACTGTCGCCCGCTTCCGGCCTCAACTCGCCCGTGTCTCTCCCGTGGTCAGCTGAAAGCTTCGGCCAGCGCAGGACAGCAGCGATACCCGCAATAATCAACAGGCATGCTGCCAGCGAGCCCCACAGGGCAAGACGGCGCCGTCTCTTCTCCCGCCGGGCTGCTTTGTGCCACATATCCACGGATCGCGGCGTCTCCGGCTCGCGGATGCTGTCGAATTTGCTGCCGGCGGACGGCAGCTCCCGCCGGGTAATCCCGTTCTCCCCCGGCTGTTCATCCGGCGTTTTCGGCGGAACATACCAGGATACGATCTCCTCCGGCTCCTCATCCAGCGTCTCCGGTGAGATATACCAGGATACGATCTCCTCCGGCTCCTCGTCCGGCTCCGCAGGGGGCATGGGGATCTCCACCGGCACACCTGCCAGGGGATGCCACAGGTTGTTGTTGTCTTCGCTCATCATATGAATCCTCGCTTTTGTAGACAAATCAGCCCGCCCGGCCCGGCCGGACAGTCTGCATGGTAAAGCTGAAGGTGGTAACGCCGTTCTCGCTGGTGACGGCGATCTTTTCCTTGTGCAGCTCCAGAATGGTTTTGACGATATAGAGACCCAGACCGTAGCCGTCCTTGTCCTCGCTGCGGGACTTGTCCGACTTGTGGAACCGCTCGAACAGCAAGGGGATCTCCTCGGCAGGAATCGTATGCCCGCTGTTGCGCACGGACACCACCGCCTTGTCCCCCACGGTGTGAAGCCCCAGATACAGCCGGGACGCCGGGGCGGCAAACTTGACGGCGTTCTCCAGCAGGTTGTAGATCACCTGTGTAATGAGATCGTTGTCCCCCAGCACCATCACGGAATCCTCCGGTATGTCGGCGTCCACGTCCAGTCCCCGGCCGGTAATCTTCCGCTCCATGCTCAACAGGGCCAGACGCATGCTCTCGCACAGGTCGAATTCCTCTTTTTTCAGCTCCAGAGACTGGATCTGGGAGATATCCAGCATCCGGCGCACCAGACGGCTGAGCCGGCGGCTCTCGTCGGAGATGATCTGCAGATAGTGCCGCTCCTTCTCCGGCGGGATGGTTCCGTCCAGAATGCCGTCGGTATAGCCGGCGATGGTGGTCATGGGCGTTTTCAGCTCATGGGAGATGTTGGCAATGAAGTCCCGGCGCTGCCGCTCCGTCTCGGCCAGGGAGTCTGCCATCAGGTTGAAGGAGGCGGCCAGCTCGCCGATCTCGTCGTCCCGCCCGTCCTCATGAAGCCGTACGTCCAGATTGCCGGCGGCATAGGCCCGGGTTGCCTGCACCATCTCGGAGATGGGCTGGGTCTGGCGCATGGACATGAGGGAGCTGGCCACAAAGGCAGCCAGCAGCACGATGGCGGCAGTCATAAAGAAGATGGCGATAAACGAGCGCCAGATCTCCATAAGCTGGCTGGTGTCCATCACCGCCAGCACCACGCCCAGCTGCCGTCCCCCGGACACGATGGGCACACCGGTAACAAACTGCTTGCTCTCATAGATATTGCCCACGGTGGTACGGCCTTCATAGGAACCGTCTCCCCGCAGGATCTCGGTCAGGATGTCGTCCGGCACGGTGACGGATCGGCCCACCAGGCTCTCATCAGAGGTCAAAAGTACCCGGCCCTGATCGTCGCAGATGAGAAAATTCGCATCGGACATCAGGGACGCCACGCCGGCCAGATTGCGCAGCGTGCCCTCCCGGTCGATCTCTTCCCCGTCCTCCCGGGTCAGAAACGGAGCGGACATCTTGGCAATGAGCCGCGCCCGATCTGTCATCTCGTTTCTTTTTTCCTTCAGCGTATAGTTGTAGCTCAACGCGTAGAAGGACGCTCCCAGCAGCAGCAGCGCCAGCAGCACCATACCGGCCGTGAGAAAGAACTGCTGCCAGTACAGCCTGCGGAAGCGCCGGCCTTTCTCCTTCAGCTGCGCCATATCACTTCACTTCGAACTTGTAGCCCACGCCCCAAACGGTTTTCAGGCTCCACTGATCGGACACGTTCTCCACCTTTTCCCGCAGGCGCTTGATGTGGACGTCCACGGTGCGGCTGTCGCCGAAGTAGTCGAAGCCCCACACCTCGTCCAGCAGCTGGTTGCGGGTATAGACCCGGTTTGGCGTGGAGGCAAGATGGTACAGCAGCTCCAGCTCCTTGGGCGGCGTATCCACGCTCTTACCGTCCACGATCAGCTCATAGCTGTCCAGGTCGATGACCAGCTTGTCAAAGGTCAGGCGCTTGCGGGTGTCGTCGGGGATCTCGCTGCGGCGCAGCACGGCGTTGATCCGGGCCATCAGCTCCTTCATCTCGAAGGGCTTGACCAGATAGTCGTCGGCGCCCATTTCCAGACCGGTGATGCGGTCGTTGACCTCGCTCTTGGCTGTCAGCATGATGATGGGCGTCCGGGCTTTCTCCCGGATATGGGCGCACACCGCCCAGCCGTCCATCACGGGCAGCATGATGTCCAGCAGCACCATATCCGGCGCCTGGGCGTCGTACTCCTCCACGGCCTTGCCGCCGTCGTAGGCAATGCGGACCTCAAAGCCCTCCTTCTCCAGATACATGCGGATCAGGTCGGAGATATTGCGGTCGTCCTCCACCACCAGAATATTTCGTGCCATACGCGAAGCCTCCCTCCACGGTGTGGTTTTGTCTGTCATTATAGCCGTAAAAGCCCGGTTTTCCTGAACATTCTGTAAATTTGCCCGGAAAACCACTTTGCAGTATAGCACATTTTTCCCGTCTTGTATAGGTTTTCTTTACGTCGCCGGGCCGATGGTGACGCCGGAATAGTACCACCGGAGGATCTCCTGCCACGTTTTGCCCTGCCGGGCCAGCTCGTTGGCGCCGTACTGACTCATGCCAACACCGTGACCGTAGCCGGTGACGCGGAAGGTGACGGTATCCCCCTCCGCCGCGGCGGTAAAGGCAGTGGAGCGCAGGGAGAACATGGCGCGCAGTGCCGTGCCGGGCACGGTGACGCCGCCCACCGTCAGCTCCTCCACCCGGCCGGAGTCATCCCGCCGGACGCCGGTGATCCATCCGGCGGCGTCGCCGGAGAGATCGGCCTGGGGATAGGCCGCCAGCACGGCGGAGCGGAATTTCTCTGCTGAAACGTCGGTGACGCTGTAGTAGTTGGGCACGGTGTCCTCCGTTTCCGGGCTGGACACGCTGCGCAGATAGGGCAGATCCGCCGTCCACACCTGGCCGCTGGCGGCGGTGGCTCCGGCGGAGGAGGAGTGGAACACCGCCATGATCGGCTCGCCGCCGTACAGAATGATCTGCCCGTCGGTATCCGCCACGGCCTGTTCGATTTTTGCCTCATACTCGGCAAACCGGTCGCCCCACTTCTCCCGGGCGCTGTCCGCGGACATCCACGCGCTGCAGCAGGCCGGGTCGGTACATACGTCCGCGTCCGGGTGGCTGCTCTTATGCCTGCCCCGGAGATAATATATATAGGTGCGCTCCGCCACCGCCTGGGCAGAAAGGGCAGCCGGCTCAAAGGCGGCGGGCATCTCACCCCGCACCACGCCGGGCAGATACTCTGCCATGGTGGTCTCCACGATTTTCTCCCCGTCCCACACCCGCACAGTCACGTTGGCGTCCCGGCGGATCGGGGCGGACTCCTCCACGGTCTTCGGTTCCTCCCGTGGAGCGGCGCTCTCCGGCGCATCGACAGGGGCGAACAGCAACGGCGGCACAAACAGCAGAACGGTCATCAGCAGGCCGGTCACAACAGACGATTTCACGGCGGCACTTCCTTTCAGCGGATTGGGGGGCTGTCCCCCTTCTGTCCACTGTATGCCCGGCTCGTCCGCTCCATTCCCCGAAAAAAACCGTCAAGCGGAAACCGTGCCCCCGGTTTCCGCTTGATTAGGTAGGAAGATTGATGAAAAAAGATTCGTTACTTGCGATTATAGAATACCAAGAGGTTGTTACAGAATCCCACGTAATTTTATTACAAAAGTATTAAATCCGTTTGCAGCGCCGTTTTATCCCCGCAAGCCCCGGAAAAACGCGGAAAGCACCGCCCGGCACTCCGCCGCCAGCACGCCGCCCACCAGGGCGGGGCGGTGGGGAAAGGCCTCCATAAACAGATTCAGTACGCCGCCGCAGGCTCCCATGGCCTCGTCCCGGGTGCCGTAGTAGACCCGGTCGATCCGGGCGTTGATAATGGCGCCGGCGCACATGGGGCAGGGCTCCAGCGTCACGTACATGGTGCAGCCGTCCAGCCGCCAGGTGCCCAGTGTCTCGTTGGCCTGAGCCATGGCCTCCATCTCCGCGTGGGAGGCTACCTGCTGCTTCTCCTCCCGGCGGTTGCGGCCGCGGCCCACGATTTCCCCGTCCTTCACAATGACGCAGCCCACAGGCACCTCGCCCGCGGCGGCGGCTTCCCGGGCCAGAATCAGCGCCTGACGCATAAATTCCTCGTGCATGATCCATTCCTTTCTCGCCAACGGTTTAATCGGTGGCATATTTGTCCAGAATAGCTAGTACATATAAGACAGAACAGGAGGGATCCCCCATGAAAAGACGAAACGATACCGCCCGTACCGCCGCGGCGGAGCTGCAGCGGGAGCTGCAGGACACCGCCCAGGCCCTGCGCCGGGCCTATGAACGCTTCAACTACGTATGCGACCCGGAGCTGGTGGAGTCCTGCGTGTTTGAGATCAACGCCCTGCAGGCCAAATACAACTATCTGCTGCGCCTGGCAAAAGGCCCGGCGGACGGCTATGTGGCGGCGCTGGCCGCCGGCGGAGGCGGCATATGTCTGTCGTAGAGAAGATCGCCCTGGGGCTCACACTGCTCTTTCTGCTGGTGGCGGCGGTGCGGCTCTTCTCCTCCCCGCTGAAGCTGGCGGTGCGGGTGCTGCTGAACGCCGCGCTGGGCTTCGGCGCCATGTGGCTGCTGAACCTCACCTCCGGCTACACCGGTCTCTCCCTGGGCCTCAACCTCTTCAACGGCCTTGTGGTGGGGATCCTGGGCGTGCCCGGGTTCATTCTGCTGGTGCTGGTGCGCTGGGTACTTACTTGAGTAAACGCTGAACAAATCGCCGCACACGTCTTGACGGCATATTTTCCCGTCTGATTTTGCCTCAAAAACTTGAAATACACAAAGTATTCCTGCGTTTTTTCGTCTTCATCAGTCGAAAAATCAGTTCGCCAATCCGCGCACTTCGATTCATTCATCGTTTACTTAATAAATTTCAACGCGGCGTTGATGGCCGCCATCCGGCTCTCGTCCATCTTCGTCACACGGCGGTCAAAGGTCATGAGACCGTTGACCTCCTCCTCTACATCGCTGACCTGGGTGTAGACGGCGGCGCTGAGCCCCTCTTTTTCAATGTGGGGGATCACCTGCTCCCGGTACAGCTTCTCCACCGCGTCCATCCACGCCTCCTCGCTCTGGTAGGCCCGGTAGCCGAACTCCTTATCCTCGGCACAGTGTCCGGGGATCGGCAGACTGTAGCCGCCGAACTCCGTCAGGGCCAGCACCCGGCGGCCGTCGTTTTTCAGCCGGACGGGCTTGTAGTAGACGTGGCGGCTGTCCACGTCGCCGCCGCCCTGATCGTGCCAGCCGCTGGCGTGATCCACCGGGCGGGTGGGATCCAGCTTCTTCACCTTCTCGGCGATACGGTTGGCGTCAAACTGACCCCATCCCTCGTTGAAGGGCACCCACAGACAAAGCGATACGTAGTTATAGAGATGAGCGATCATCTCCTCCAGGTCGCGCTCGAACCGGGCGCGGCCTTTTTCGTCGGCCCGGCCGAATTTCCGGGACGGCCTGTCCTTCACCCTGACGCCGATAAAGGGCAGATACTGGGTGTAAAGCGGCAGGAAGGGATCGCCGCCGCTGGGGGCGTCCTGCCACACCAGGATCCCCAGCCGGTCGCAGTGGTAATACCACCGGGCCGGCTCGATCTTGATGTGCTTGCGCAGCATATTGAAGCCCATGGCCTTCACCGTGCGCAGGTCGTGGAGCATGGCCTCGTCGGAGGGCGCGGTGTAGAGCCCGTCGGACCAGTAGCCCTGATCCAGCAGCCCCGTCTGGAAATACGGCTCGTTGTTGAGGGCAAAGACGCGGTGTCCCTTGTATTCCACCGTGGAGAACTTCCGCATGCCGAAATAGCTCTCCACCCGGTCTTCTCCCAGCTCAAACTCCACCGTATAGAGAAACGGATCTTCCGGTGTCCACGGACGGAAGCAGTCCCCGGGGACAGGGCAGCAGCCCGATTCGTCCTCCGCAATGACCCGGCCGTCCATATACACGGTGAGATGTGCGCCGGCGGCATCGTCGGCTTCGATCTCCCAGCGCAGGCAGCGGTTGTCAAAATCCGGGGTCAGGCGCAGTGTTTTGATATAATTGGCCGGCACGCTCTCCAGCCACACCGTCTGCCAGATGCCGCTGGTGGCGGTGTACCAGATGCCGCCCCGGTCATATTTCTGCTTGCCGTAGGCGTGTTCGCCGCCGTTGGTGAGGTCGCGCACCGCCACGGTGAGCCGGTTCTCCCCGTCTGTCAACGCGTCGGTAATGTCCAGCGTAAAGGGCAGGTAACCGCCCTCGTGGCCGCCCACCGCCTTGTCGTTGACCCGAACGGTACAGCTCTGGTCCACAGCGCCGAAGTGGAGCAGCACCCGGTCCCGCCGGAACCCCGACCGCAGGGTAAAGGTCCGCTCGTACCACAGCGTCTCCCCGCTCCGGAGCTGGAAATCGCAGCCGGAGAGCAGGCATTCCGGCGAGAAGGGCACGGTGATGGTACCGGTGCGGCGGCGGGAATACTCGTCGCCGTCCTCCACGGTATAGGTCCACGGCCCGTTCAGATTGAGATAGCTGTCCCTCACCATCTGGGGCCGGGGGTATTCCGGCAGGGGATGTGCCCGGTCCAGCGTCTCGCCCCAGGGGGTCAGCAAACGGTTCATCACGCCGCCCCCTTTCTCTTCTGCCTGCCCAGCAGGGCAATGACAATAAAGATCAGCAGCAAAACAGCCGCCGCCATCAGGAAGATACCGGGGGTGGGCACCTCCTTCAAGGTGCCAAGGTCGTCATAGGTCATGCCGGTGGAGCGGATGGCCAGCACGCCCAGATACGGGCCGGTGACCATGGGGATCAGCACCTGGAAAATGATGCGGATGCCCTGGAACCGCCCGGCCATGTGCTCCGGCGTGTAGTCCCGGATCAGACCGTTGCAGCAGGCCAGGATCACCATGCCGCCGCCCAGCATCACGATGCCGGCGCCCAGCACGGCCCACTGGCTCCGGGCGAAGTACATCAGCGCCAGCCCGATCACGCCCACCGGCGCCGCCGCCCACAAACTGGGCAGCTTTCCCACACGGTCCACCGTCTTACCCACAGCCACGGACACAACGGAGCTGACGATCAGCACCCCGGCCAGCAACATGGTGTAATCGGTGATGCCCAGGAACTGCTGGATGTAAATTATAAGGTATGGCATATAGACCTGCTGGCTGATGGAGTAGACTCCCAGGGCGCACAGGGACAGATACAGCAGCGGGTTGGCCTTCACCACCGAAGGCCGCAGGCCGTAGAGAATATCGGCAAAGTAGCTGCCGTCGGCTCGTTTCAGCCCAACGGGCTCCTTCAGCACGAACAGGCCCACCAGACCGCCCGCCGCGGTCAATCCGCCCACGATCAGGAAGAACAGGGGCCAGCTGCCGCTCTGGGTCAGACCGTCCAGCGCGCCGAATACCACCAGCATGGCGATCAGCGGCATGATGGCCAGCACAGTCTCTGTGCGGCCACGGTTGTCCTCGGTGGTCACGTCGGTGACCCAGGCGTTGAAGGCGGCGTCGTTGGCGGTAGAGCCGAAGAAGGTCATCACGCAGTCCAGGATCACCACCAGCACGGCGGTGCCGTGGGCGGCGGCAGCGGCAGGTGTGCGCACCAGGGCGAACACGGCGATGCTGACGCCCCACAGAAGGTAGCCGCCCACGATGAACGCCTTGCGCCGGCCCAGCTTGTCGCTGAGCGCGCCCATGATCAGGGTGGTCACCGTGGCGGTGACGGCGCTCCAGCCCACCATGGCGGCGATCATGGCCGTGTCGCCGGAGATGGTGTTGTACAGGAACACGTTGAAATACATGTTCTCGATGACCCAGGCGATCTGGCCGAACAGCCCGAAAATCAGCAGGGCCGCCCAGGTGCGTCCGCCAAGGGGTGTGGCTTTCTTTTTCATCGTTCCTCCGCCTCCAGATTCCAGCCGTACAGAGGATAGCGCTGTACGGCGCCGAACAGCTTCTGCTTCAGGTTGGGATATTTCCTCTCCAGATCGGCGATCAGCTCCTTGATCTCCTGTCGGCGGCTGGCGCCGTCGGCGGGGCAGGGATTCTTCACCACCGGCAGGTTCAGTTTTTCCACCGTGCGGCGGATCTCGTCCTCACGGCAGTAGAGCAGCGGACGGATCTGGGTGACGCCGGTGCGGTCCAGATACGTCACCGGCTGGAAGCAGCCGATGCGGCCTTCAAACAGCAGGTTCATCAGCAGCGTCTCTACGGCGTCGTCGTAGTGGTGGCCCAGAGCGATCTTGTGGATATCCCGCTCCACCAGCGCGGTGTTGAGACTGCCCCGGCGCAGCTTGGCGCAGAGGGAGCAGGGATTCTTCTCCTTCCGCTCCTGAAAGACGATCTCATAGACCGGTACGGCAATGCGGGTGTAGGGCACTCCCCAGCTCTGGCACAGCTCCGCCACAGGCGTAAAGTCCATGCCGGGCATGCCCATTTCCAGCGTGATGGCCTCCACCGTAAAGGGTACAGGGTAAAACTCCCGCAGCCGCACCAGGGCGGCCAGGGTCAGCAGGCTGTCCTTTCCCCCGCTGACGCCCACGGCGATCCTATCCCCCGGGGCGATCATGTGGTAGTCCTCCACGCAGCGGCGGACAAGCCCCAAAATGTGCTGCATAACGGCTCCTCCGTTGAAAAAACAAATTTGTGATTGAAGAAAACAAGAGAAAACAGGAGTAATTAAGAGTAAATCACAGATGTTTTGCCCGTAATCAAAATTAGTGTTGACAAGGGAAAAATGCTGTGCTATAAATAATCCTGCGCGTTTGAGCGCCTTTCTCCCTCCCGATTGTAACAAGGGAGTCCGGAAAAGTAAAGCAAGAAACATTGAAATAAATGGAGGAAACAACATGTCCACTTTCATGGCAAACAAGGCCAACATTGAGCGCAAGTGGTACGTCGTGGATGCCGCCGGCCAGCCCATGGGCAAGACCGCCGTCATCGTGGCCGACCTGCTGCGCGGCAAGGGCAAAGTCACTTACACCCCCCACGCCGACTGCGGTGACAACGTCATCGTCATCAACGCCGGCAAGGCCGTTCTGACCGGCAACAAGCTGGAACAGAAGTATTATCGCACCCACTCCGGTTGGGTGGGCGGTCTGAAGGAGACCAAGTACCGCATCCTGATGCAGGAGAAGCCCGAGCTGGCTATGCGCGTGGCCGTCCGCGGCATGATGCCCCGCAACACCATCACCAAGGACTCCCTGAAGCGCCTGCACATCTATGCCGGCGAGCAGCATGAGCATCAGGCTCAGAAGCCCGAACTGGTCAAATAAGGAGGAAAAGAAGAATGTATCAGTCCAAGAATCCCTATCTGTACGGCACCGGCCGTCGCAAGTCCTCCGTGGCCCGCGTGCACCTGTTCCAGAACGGCACCGGCAAGATCACCATCAACGGCCGCGACATCGACGAGTACTTCGGTCTGGAGACTCTGAAGATGGTCGTCCGTCAGCCCCTGAACACCACCAACACCACCGGCAAGGTGGACATCGTCGCCACCGTCGAGGGCGGCGGTGTGTCCGGCCAGGCCGGCGCCCTGCGTCACGGCATCAGCCGCGCCCTGCTGCTGATGGATCCCGAGTTCCGTCCTCTGCTGAAGAAGGCCGGTTTCCTGACCCGCGATCCTCGCATGAAGGAGCGCAAGAAGTACGGTCTGAAGGCCGCCCGTCGTGCTCCTCAGTTCTCCAAGCGCTAACCGTTTTCAAACTATGTACCTGCTCCGAACGGGGCAGGTACTTTTTTTGGCGGGCGGCCTTTTGGCATGTTTCGCGGTTGCTGCGCAAGCGGCGAGCGAAACGCCATAACCCCGGAGCGCCGCCGGAGGCGGCGTCTCCGCCCGTCGCGCACCTCAGTTCTCCAAGCGCTAAAAGGTCTCTTTTACAAGCACTCACTTCGGTGGGTGCTTGTTCTTTTTGGCGGGCGGCCTTACATCTTTCGCGTTTCTTGACTTTATTCGGCACACATGATAGATTATTAACACAGTAGATTGTTAATCCGAAAAAAGGGGCGGCCACGAAAAGCCCGGCCTGCCATCGTTCAGTGGAAGACACGGGCGCTGTTTTGTCAATACGCCAATACTATAACGAAAGAGAGGGATCGCCATGGCAAAAGAAAAACAATCACCGCAGGCCTCTGTCAACACATCACAGGTTCCTATTCAGCCCAAGCCCGAAAAGGCAGGTTTCTCCCGGGTTCTCACCGGATTTCTTGTCATTCTTTTCGGCCTGCTGCTGGAGATAACCATTGCGGTCAGTTTTTATCAGGCAGCGGCGGGCGACGCAATCATTCAACCCTCAGATTCCGACAGCGGCGCGGGCGGCGGCTTCTTCGCCACCGTTTTCCCGACGATTATCTGCCTCATCCTCCTGCTGTTCCTCCTGCTGATGATCGTTCTTAAGAACAGGAGGTCTTCAAAGCAGCTTTTCATGTCCCTCGGAATGGCATTTGTCATCCCCGGCGGGATCGGACTTGTCTCCGGCCTGCTGTGCCCTGTAACGGCCAGACACCTGCCCGGCGCATTGCGGGACGGCCTTTTGGAAACAGCGCCAGCGCTGGGAAATCTGTTGATTGTCATTGCTCTGACGTGTTTTGTGATCGCTTCGATCTTTATTTCCCTGGGCTTGATCACCGCCCATAAGAAAGGGGGAGCTTCGGCATGAATAAGGTACTCAAAAATCTTCTGATTGCCTTTGCGGTTCTTGTTCTTTGTGTTGCCGCTTTCCTTGTGTCGTGGGTATATTTGATTTTCCCCAAGCTCCAAAACAGTGATCTGTACCGCTCCACAGATCCCTCTGCCCGAATAGAAACCATTGCCGAGGAAAATGAGCAGATCGATTTCAATGAAAGCAGCGGCCTGCTCTATGTGAACAACGAAATCGTTGTGGTCGCTGCAGCGGACGCCGGATCCGGCGATATGAACGCCCTTGCCGCAGAACAGGGAGCGACCATCGATGATACGATGGCCGATATCGGCATCTACAAGTTTACTTATCCGGCCCGGATGTCCTACAAAAAGCTGGAATCGACCATTACGGAGATCAAGGAAAACCTGTCTGTTGCGGACGCGTACTTTAACACCGTCTCGCCCCTTGAGGCGGATGCGATCGATGAGGACTTCGACTATCAGAGCCCTGTATATCCGAAGGATGACTGGAGCGGAGACGCCTGGAACACCTCGGTCCCCAGTGGAGAAAACTGGGGCATGGAGGCCATCAACGCACCGGGAGCCTGGGGCTACCTGGATCAGATGAGCAACGTCCGTATCGGCCTGATTGATACCATGCCCTATTCCTCGCATCCGGATCTGTCTTTTGCCAATACCAGCTGCCTGTTTGTTGACACCGAAACCGGCTCAACGAGCACGAATACCTATACCATCTCAGCCGCGGATCACGGAACCCATGTATCCGGAATCATGGGGGCAGAGTGGAATAATGATATCGGCGTTTCCGGCGTAACCGGCGGGAAGGGCAGCCTGTATTACAGCGCCGTGTATTATGATACCAACGGCAGCATTTCATCGAGATACGGGACCGCATACAGTTATCTGCTGGCCCTGAAGACACTTATCGATCAGGATGTGCAGGTCATCAACATCAGCCAGAACACGAGCAGACTGGTTGGCTTCGCCGCAAGTCACGGGAATCAGAACGCCATCGACTATCTGACCCGGCAGGCAGAGCTGACGGAGGCAGGTTTGCTGCGGATCATCGCTGCCAGAAAAGCTGCGGGCAAGGGTGACTTTGTCATCTGCGTGGCTGCGGGCAACAGCAACAGCACTTATTATTATAAGGACGAGGACGCGCCGTACGGTTACCGCGAGGACGCGACTGCCGGGGAGTCCATCAAATACGTATTCGGGTGGCGCGGTGAAATCGGCAACTCCCTGGCCCTTTACAACAATTTCCTGAACCTGATGAGCGCCAGCGAAGTCAAGGATCGCGTTATTGTCGTAGGCTCTGTGGGCATTGATTATGACAGATCCACAAGCGCACAGACCAAGTATTCCTATTCCGCCTTTTCAAATGTGGGAGACCGGGTGGATGTCGTGGCGCCCGGAGAGCATGTGTACAGCTGTACAGCCAGCGGATACGCTTCATTGAGCGGTACATCCATGGCAACGCCCCATGTGGCCGGCGTGGCAGGACTGGTCTTTGCGTGCAATCCCGATTTAAGCGGTCCTGATGTGAAAAACATCCTGCTTGCATCCACAGCCGGACGTTTTTATTACTACAACGGATACAGCGGTATGATCGATGCAAATATGGCTGTGGTAAACGCCCTTCAGACCCGGAACAATTCCGTCGGCAAGGTGCTGCATACATCAGCCAGCAACGGCTTGGACCTCTGCTTTGTGGTGGATACGACCGGTTCCATGGGAGACGATATTGACAACGCAAAGGAGAATATGTCGGAGATCCTCCTCCACCTGTCAGAGAAAACGTCGGATTATCGGGTGGCACTGGTTGATTACCGCGACTTTTCCAGCAGGACGGGGCGTTCCTATGATTATCCCTCTCAGATCCAGCTGAGATTTACAAGCGACAACGAAGCCATCGAGAGTGCCATTAACGGACTTGATCTGGGCCACGGCGGCGATACCGAAGAAACCGTTTATTCCGGACTCATGGCCGCAGTGGGGCTGGACTGGCGTCCCAACGCGAAAAAAGTCATCATCATTCTGGGAGACGCTGCTCCTCTTGACCCGGAACCCGAAACGGGATACACCTTTGATGATGTTCTGAACGCGCTGATCAACGCCGAGATCAGCCTTGATTACGATCATTCAGACCGCAGAGTCGCCGGGGCAATGGATGGCAGCCTGATAACCGTCTATTCCATCGGAACGGATGCAAGCAGCGATGCGGCAGACTTCTTCGAAAACATTTCAACCGAAACCGGTGGAAGCTACTCCGGTGTTTCAGACGCTTCGGAGGTGGGCGATGCCATTATTGACTCCATTGAGCAGATTGAAATCATCCCCACCGTTTCCGTCCGTGCAGATTTCGGCGATTCACTGAAGGAAAAGACCATCGATATCTACCGGGACGACGCCTATCTCTTCTCCATTAAAACAGATGACGAAGGCGCGTTCCAGCTTGATTCCATGGAGGCGGCCACATACGATTGGAGATGCCCGGAAACCATGGTCGGCGGATCCATCAAGGTGAAAGAGGACGGTCGTTCTGCCTCCGTTGAAACAACGCAGCAGCACTGGTTTACCCCGATCCTGTCGAAGTGGGAACAGCACAAGGCGATGTTCATCCTCTTCTCCGTGCTGATCGTTCTCTTCTTCCTGCTTGTGCCGCCCACCATTGCCAAAGCCGCTGGCAAGCCCGCCGCTGCAAAGAAAGTGAAGCCGACAGAGCCGCAATTCGTCTTCTGCACGCACTGCGGCGCAAAGCTGCCCCACGACGCCAAATTCTGCGATCATTGCGGGGCAAAGGTGGATCCGTAAGCACTTATTTGAACAGATGTCTGCCGGATTGACCGTCCTGTCGGGGCGAATCGGCAAAGAAAAACAGCATCCTGTATAAGGTGACCGGGAGGGTCTGATACCTGCTTATCTCAGGTGTCAGGCCCTCTTACCTTTACCGGATATTCCAATGGGGCAGAGCGTCCTCCGTACAGGCCTGCGGCCTTGGTCCCGGAACCGGCCGTTCACCGCCGGTCACGTGCCGTTTTTTTGTCTCTGCCGAAACGGCCACACGGTTTGCTTGACAATTTCACCTGTCGGCACTATAATTCTTTTTATAGTGGAGCGGGATTGCATTATCACCCGCTGATTCACCTTTTATTGTTTACTCACAGCGACGCCGATGTGTCGTTGCGGTAATAAAATGCAAGAATGATGAAAAAAGGAGATGTACACAACCATGAAGAAATTTGCTGCAGCTCTGCTGGCTGTCGTCATGCTCTTCGCTCTGATCGCCTGCGGTCAGACGAACAACGGCGGCACCAATGAGCCCAAGAACGATCCCCAGACCCAGCCCGAGCCCAACCAGCCCGCCGCCCCTCTGGCAGACGAGACCCACGCCGCTTGGGTTGCCCACGGCCAGTTCCTGCTCTCTGACGGCACCGAGAACGGCTGGAACGGCAAGGATTCCGCCCTGTATGAGGCTTCCGCTCTGAAGGCCATCGCCCTCGAGGACGTGAAGGCCATCGACAACGACCTGTACACCGCGCTGTCCGGCAAGGACGTCAAGTACCTGTACACCATCGACCTGCTGTTCGGCACCAACGACGCCGGCTGGACCACCAACTTCCTGAAGGATGGCAAGCTGTATCGTGCCAACGGCTCCTATGCGTTCAAGGTCGCCCAGTGCAGCGTCGACGTGGACGGCGACAACAAGGTCTACGCCGAGGATCAGTGGATCAGCGATCCCCACACCGCTCATGCCGAGTCTCTGACTCCCGCCACCATGTTCATGCCCGTGTGGCAGGAAGAGGCCGATGAGAACGGCTTCTCCTGGGCCAGCAACCCCGTCGTCATCGGCGGCGCCGGCCTGTACACCCTGGTCATTGCCCAGTACAACAACGCTTCCACTCCCGAGCAGGCCGGCTTCGGCATCGGTCTGGTGCTGAAGGAGGCCAAGGACGGCCAGGCTTATGAGGAGATCGTGGAGTACGTCCCCGCTGATCACACCTACGGCATCGTGGGCAGCTTCGAGGGCTCCAACTGGGAGGACGGCAAAGACGTCGCTATGACCGATAACGGTGACGGTTCCTGGACCGGTGAGGTCGAGCTGGCTGCCGGCGACGCTTTCAAGGTCCGCGCTGACGGCGCTTGGGACTACAGCTGGGGCGATCCTGACAGCGAGGATGGCAACTGCCATTGCGAGGCTGACGGCACCTATGTCATCACCATCACCTTCGACGGTGCTGACGGTACCGTCAACGTTGTCGCGAAGTAAATTGCCTTGACAAAGGGGCCTCTTTATGGGGCCCCTTTGTTTCTTCATCCGGGAAATCATCGACAAGAAGAGGGATCTGCGTATGAAAACAGCCAAAAGAATCGTTTGTCTCCTGTTGGCAGCCCTGCTGGTGCTGCCGGTGTTCGGCTGCGGCAAGAACAATAACCCGCAGCCTGCGGAAGCAGACAAGGCCCCTCAACTGACGGAATATATGGATTTCCCGGACACCTATGTGGACGCTCTGCCCGAAAACGCGGAGGACGGACTGACGCTTCACGCCTTTAACTGGACGTACCATGAGATCATGGTGAATCTGGAGGGCATACGGGACGCCGGCTTCAAGAATGTGCTGACCATGCCGGTGCAGCAGCCCAAGGGCGGCGGCTCCGCCTGGTGGGCCTTCTACCAGCCCCTGAGCTTTTCCATCGGGAACAATTCCGCCCTGGGCTCCAAGGACGAGCTGATCGCCCTGTGCAGCGAGGCGGAGAAATACGGCATCTGCATCCTGGTGGACGTAGTAGCGAACCATCTGGCCACCACCGACGACGAGGGCAAGGAGCCGGACGGCACCCCCACCGTCTCCCCCGCCGTGGAGGAGTATGAGCCCATTATCTACCGCAACCGCAACGAGGACGTGGACGGCATCGGCGTGACCTTCCACCACAACCGCACCGCCGCCGGCTCCGGCGCGGAGACCCAGTACTACGCCTACGGCAACCTGCCGGATCTGGACACCTCCAACCCCTATGTGCAGCAGCGGGTGCTTGCGCTGCTCATGGAATGCATCGACGCCGGCGTGGACGGGTTCCGCTTCGACGCCGCCAAGCACATTGAGACCTCCTCCGATCCCGACTATCCCAGCGACTTCTGGGAAAACACTGTGGTGAAGGCCAAGGAATATTACCGCGAAAAGACGGGGAAAAACCTGTACGTATACGGGGAAATCCTCAACGCACCCGCAGGGCGCGATCTGTCGGTTTACACCGACATCATGCGTATCACTGACGACGGCTACGCCGCTCAGTTTAAAAACGCCTTTGCTGCCAAGGATCCCTCCAAGATTCTGAACGCCAGTCTGAAAACAGACAGCGCCTCGGCGCTGATCGCCTGGGTGGAGAGCCACGACGAGTACGTGACCACCAACACCCACTACTCCGATGTGCGGGTGGCCAAATACTGGTCTGTCATCGCGGCAAAGCAGGATCTGGGCGGACTGTATCTGGCAAGACCCACCGGGGAGCTGACGGTAGGTCAGATTGGCTCCTATGCTTTTGAGAGTGAATATGTTGCGGTTTCCAACCGCTTTCACAACCGCTTTTATGCCGCCGATTCCTACGAATCTGTGGATGGAAGCTGTTACATAAATGAGAAGATCGGCGCGGACGATCAGGGCGTGCTGATCCTGAACGTGGGCGACGTGGATCCGGAGGAAACGGTCCGGGTTGCCGTGCCCCATCTGGAAAACGGAAATTACTACGATGCCCTGACCGGCAATCCGGTGGCGGTCACCGACCACGTGGCCAGTGTGCGGTTTGAGGCAAACGGCATGGCGGTCATCACCCGCTCGAAGGACGTGCATCCCCGGCTGGAGATCTCGGAGCGGGACTGCTCCTTTGTGGGGGAGAAGGAAATCACCCTGAAGGCAACCAACTGCGACGAGGCGTACTACTATTTCAACGGCCAGTCCGACCGCCATCCCATCGACGGTACAGCCACCGTGCAGCTCTCCCCCCATGTGGAGAACGGAACGGTGCAGCTCCACGTCTGTCTCCGCAAGGGCGTCAACACCCGGGAGCAGACCTTCACCTATCAGCAGCTGCAGCTGCTTGCGGGCGGCTTCAACGTGGTCAACCTGCCGGACAAATATCTTACCGGCGACTGCGAGCTATATATCTGGAGCTGGTCGCCCGGTATATGGAGCAAAAACTATGAGATCCGGGACGGCGTCATGCTGGTGGACACTGCCGGCATGGAGGGCTTCCTCATCGCCGTGTTCCCCAAGGGCTACGAGGTTCAGGATATACACAGCTGGGATCCCAACGTCATCAAGCAGAGCGCCGACATCAAGGGCGATATTCTGAAGGCCGGTTTCTTTGACATGACCGGATTTTAACCGGGGGAGGTTTCCATGAAAAGCAGAAAATACACATCTGTGATCGCGTTCCTTCTGGCTATTTTGCTGCTGGCAGGGTGCGGCAGCAGCGGCAGCGTCAGCAGAAAGCCGGACAGCAAGCCCGCGGACGAGGGACCTGATGACAAGCCCATTACGCTGGAGCCGGCAGGCGACGTGATCGCCCAGTACAAAAAGGACGATACCGACTATGACTCCATGCCTCAGGAGGCCACGAAAACCGTGCGCCTGCACTACCGGCGCAACGACGATACCGCCAACGACAGGAGCTGCTACCAGCCCTGGAACGTGTGGGCATGGGATATGGCAAACGGCGGCAGCGGCGCAGCCTACCCCTTCACCGGCTACGACGACTACGGTGTCTACGCCGATCTGGACTTGGCCGTGATCTCCGACGGGCAGGGGACGGACCGGATCGGTTTTATCGTCCGGACGGACAACTGGTCCAAGGATCCCGACGGCGATCGCTCCATCGACATCCTGCCCGAGACCCCGGGCGGCATCCAGAACGTCTACGTCCGCACCACGGAATCCACGGTGTTCGACACCCAGGAGAACGCCCTGAAATCCATCATCAGCTATGCCATGCTGCGGGACGCCAAAACGATCAGCGTTTATTTCAAGCCGCTGGCTGCGGATTTCAAGTCCTACGCTCCCCGCTTCTCCCTCACGGTGAACGGGAAAGACTACGGCGATTTCACCATGGGCGAGTACGATTCCTCCCTGAACCGGGTGGATCTGACGCTGAAGGACGATATCGACATCTCTGACGTTGTTGCGGTCAGATACCGCTTCGACAGCAGCTGGATCAACAAAGTGGAGCTGATGATGACCAACTATTTTGACACCGAGGAATTCAATCTGCGCTACGCCTACGACGGAGACGATCTGGGCGTGACATTTGACAACGAGGACAGCCCAACGGCCACCACCTTTAAGGTCTGGGCGCCGACCAGCAGCTCGATGGTGCTGAATATCTACAATACCGGCGACTACATGACCGAGACGGCACCTGCCGCCGCCTATACCATGGAGAAGGGCGAAAAGGGTGTGTTCAGCTATACGGTAAACGAGGATCTGGACGGCAAGTACTACACTTACGTGGTCTCCAATGCCAAGGGCACCAACGAGGTGGTGGATCCCTACGCCAGGAGCGCCGGCGTCAACGGCCGCCGCGGCATGGTGGTCAACTTTACGAAGCTGAACGCCTCCCTCCCCGGCTGGGCAGAGGACCGGCGGCCCTTTGACGGAAACAGCACCGACGCGGTGATCTACGAGGCCCATGTCCGGGACATGACCATCAGCCCCACCAGCGGCGTGACTGAGGCGAATCGGGGCAAATTCCTGGGCCTTGCGGAGTCCGGCACCACCTGCACCAGGGATGGCGTGACCGTGTCCACCGGCCTTGACCACGTAAAAGAGCTGGGCGTGACCCATGTACAGCTCCAGCCGTTCTACGACTACTCCTCCGTGGATGAGACCCGCTCCGGCAGCGAGATGTCGAAGGACAACTACAACTGGGGCTACGATCCCCTGAACTACAACGTGCTGGAGGGCAGCTACTCCACCGATCCCTATGACGGCTACAACCGCATTGTCGAGTTCAAGCAGATGGTCATGGCCATGCATCAGGCAGGCCTCTCCATCAATATGGACGTGGTCTACAACCACACCAGCGCCTCTGAAAACTCCAACCTCAACCTGCTGGTGCCCTACTATTACTACCGCACCAAGGCCAACGGCGCCTTCTACAACGGCTCCGGCTGCGGCAACGAGCTGGCCTCCGAGCGGTACATGGTCAACAGGTTCTTCCGGGATTCCTGCCGGTTCTGGATCGATGAGTACCACCTCTCCGGCTTTCGGTTCGACCTGATGGGCCTCATCGACAACCAGACCATGATCGACATCTACAACGACTGCAAGGCTCTCTGCCCCCATATCATGATTTACGGCGAGCCGTGGACCGGCGGAGCCTCCAAGCTGAAGGCCGGCGTCAGCGACACGGCGCTGACAGAGCAGACCACCGTGCAGGAATCCCTTGCCCAGGATTTCTTCTGCGGCAGCGGCGTACTGGTCGGCGCGTTCAACGATGTGATCCGCAACGCCGTGCGCGGCGAGAACAATCCCGGCAAGGGCTACGTGCAGGGCAGCTCCGCCAATGCTTCGCTGATCGCCATGTGCCTGGAGGGCAAGTTCTCCAACGGAACGGTAAAAACCCAGCGCATCGATCCCAATCAGGTGCTCAACTACGTATCCTGCCACGACAATTACACGCTGTACGACCAGCTGGTGCAGACCATGAACGAGGATCGTCTGCCCGTTGCCTATACCCAAGCCGAGTCCATCGTATTCCTGTCCCAGGGCGTGCCCTTCATTCAGGAGGGCGAGGAGTTCATGCGCAGCAAGCTGGATCCCGACACCGGGAAGTACGAGGGCAACTCCTACAACGCGGGCGACTTTGTCAACGTCATGGACTACTCCCTGAAGATTGACCACATGGACACCTTTGAGAAGGTTCAAGAGCTGATCGCCCTCCGCGCCGAGCACGACTCCTTCCGGCTTTCCAGCCGTCAGGAGATCGCCGAGCGGCTGACAGATGTGGTTTGTGACGGCGGCAACATCTCCTTCCGTGTGGACGATCTGCTGGTCATTCACTCCCTGACGGGCGGCAGCTTCGAGCTGGACGGCGGCTACGTGATCGTATACTCCAACGTCCGCGATGCCGGCTCTGCCGTTTCCGGCGTCTTCCAGGTCGGAAACAACGAGTCCGTCGTGCTGAAGAAGGTGGGCTGATATGTTCCGACACGGTGACGTCAGTACGGAAACGGATAAAAAGCCGTTTTGGTTCACGCTGATCGCCTTTGCCGGCAGTCTGACCGCCGCGGTGCTGGTCATTGTCCTCAGCCGGGGTCATGCTCTCGGCGTGTTCGCAGGGATCCTGCTGGCGGTGGTGGCCGCCGCCTCCGGCGCGGTGCTGTTCGCCATGGTATCGGATCAGGCATACATCAAGGACGGCACGCTATATATGCGCTATCTTTTCCGCAGAACCCGGGTTCCCCTGGACAGGATCGGTCGGCTCGCGTACAAGGACGACATATACTCTGTGTACGGCTCGAAAGGTGAGCTGCTGGGGACCATCAACGCCAAGCTGACCGGCATCGACCGGCTCCTGAATCGGCTGGATCAAGGCGGCGTCCACTTTGATTGATGCATAGATTCCCGCGCATTGAATCAAAAAAGAAAAAATTTAAAATAAGAGGGAGGAGAATATGGCAAATCTGAAGCTTTCCCACATCTACAAGGTCTATGACAACGGACACAAGGCGGTCAACGATTTCTCCATCGACATTGCCGACCGGGAATTTATCGTCTTCGTCGGTCCCTCCGGCTGCGGCAAGTCCACCACGCTGCGCATGATTGCCGGACTGGAGACGATCACTGCAGGCGATCTGTTTATCGGCGACACGCTGGTGAACGACATGGAGCCCAAGGACCGCGACATCGCGATGGTGTTCCAAAGCTACGCCCTGTATCCCCACATGACCGTGTACGAGAACATGGCATTCGGTTTGAGAAACCGTAAAATGCCCGAGAACGAGATCAAAGAGCGCGTCCTGAAGGCGGCCAAGATGCTGGACATCGAGGACTATCTGGAGCGCAAGCCCAAGGAGATGAGCGGCGGCCAGCGTCAGCGTGTGGCTCTGGGCCGTGCTCTCGTGCGGGATCCCAAGGTCTTCCTGCTGGATGAGCCCCTGTCCAATCTGGACGCCAAGCTCCGCGCCGCCATGCGCACGGAGATCACATCCCTTCACAAGAGTCTGCAGACCACCTTCATCTACGTCACTCACGATCAGGTGGAGGCCATGACCATGGGCACCCGCATCGTGGTCATGAAGCTGGGCTACGTCCAGCAGATCGACACCCCCATGAACCTGTACAACGAGCCTTACAACAAGTTCGTGGCCGGCTTCATCGGCACGCCCCAGATGAATTTCTTTGACGTAACGCTGAAGCGCGAGGGCGAAAACGTGACCGTCACCTTTGTCAACGGCGACCGCGTCACCGTTCCTTATGAAAAGGTCTGCAAGATCCATCCCCGCTATCTGGACGGCCGGACCACGGTGACCTTCGGCATCCGCCCCGAGCACATTTCTCTGGCCAGGGACGGCAGCGGCCTGAAGTTCGTCGTCACCAACGTGGAGCGGCTGGGCAACGAGACCATCGTCTACGGCAAGCTGGGCGACCAGCTGGGCGAGTTCACCATGAAGGACGAGGGCAACAGCATCATCGTCAAGGTGGTGGATCGGGATGACATTGAGGTGGACGATGTTGTTTACGCCGTCCCCAACCCCAACAAGGTCCACTTCTTCGACGCCGAGACCGAGGTCACCCTGATGAGCAAGATCCCTCCCTACAACACGGTGGAGGCCACAGTCTCCGGCGGCGAAATGCATCTGCTGAACAGCCGGGTCGCCATCCCGCCGGTCATTCAGGCGGCCGTAAAGGACGCCGGCCGCTTCGAGCTCATTATCCCGCCCCAGGCCATTGTGCCGGGCAACGATTTCCGGCTGAAGGTGGCCCGCATCGAGGCGGTTGACGACAAGCGTCTTGCCTACCTCGCCAACGGCGACAGCTACCTCTTCGCCCTGGTGGGCGAGAATGTCCGGGAGGGCGATGAATACGCCTTCTCGCTCCTGAATGAAAAGATCAACGTCTCTGTGGACGGCGCAGAGGTTTTGGCGGCAGTGGATGATGATGTGTCCATTACCGGCAGCTTCTCCAAGAAGGAGACGCGGGAGAACGGCGCACGTGTGCTCCACTTCTTCTATAACATCGGCGGCTACACCGTGGAGGCTGCGCCGGAGCAGGGCTACAAGATCAACTCCATCGACGGGGATGCCTGCTACAAGAACACCTACCGCTACGCCGTGAACCGCCAGTGTATCCGTCAGGTGCGGGACGACGAGCCCGGTCTGGACTGCACCGTGCTGGAGCTGCTGGACTACGGCAACGTCGCCTTTGCACGGGTGGAGGCCGCCGGCCAGGAATTCCTGATTCACGTTGCGCCCGACTTCCGGGCAGATCAGGCGCGCATCGCCTTTAACAGCGAGGATATCTCCGTATACTCCACCGCCATTGACATGAAGATCTGCTGACATGAAAGTTGATGTCCACGGCAGACAAATCGAGCTCGAGCCGAATTCCAAGCCCCTGCTCGTCAAGAGGCTGGCAGCGGACGGGTTTGACATCTTCCTGATTTTCGTGCTGTTCATGGTGTTCACGGCGCTGCTGCTGAAAACGCCTCTGGCAGATACCTACAACGCCCATTACGCGCAGTACAGGGCCATCGAGGAGACGACCGCCGCGGCGCTGGACGGCGACTCTGCAGCCATCGGCGAGGCGCTGAGCCGGAACACAGCCTATCAGGACGAGCGTTTCGCGGCAAATCTGCACGGCTATCTGCTCAAGGCCGCCGCCTGTTTTCTGGCGGAGAGCCTGATCCTGCTGGTGTGCCCGTTCCTGAACCGGTTTCGGGCGACGCCCGGCAAGCTGATGACGGGGATCATCCCCTTCAGCGAAAAGCGGCAGTCCCGGATGGCATGGTATCAGGTGGTATCCCGGTTCCTGTTCGTGCTGGTGATCGACAGCCTGGCCCTGTATCTCTACACGGGGATTCTGACCTTTCTGCTGCTGCCGGTGCTGCGGCTGGTGGAGCTGCTGATCAGCCGGGAGAAAAACAAAACCGTATGTGACTATGTAACCGGCATCATGATGATAGAAAAACTGTCATATGATGGCATCAATTCATTCCAAGGAGGAGAAAAACGATGAAAAAGATATTTGCATTCCTGCTGGCTATCGCCATGGTGGCCTCCCTGCTGACCGCCTGCGGCAACGGCGGCGCCAACGGCGGGCCCGGTGTCTCTGACGACGGCATCATCCGGCTTTGGGTCGGTGAGGAGTCGGCAGAGTTTTACCAGAAGATCTGCGATGAATACGTTGCCAAGCACTCCGACTTCGGCTACAAGATCGAGGTCAAAGGCATGGACACCGGCTCCGTGGCCGGCACCATCACCAACGACCCCACCGCCGCGGCGGATATCTACACCGTTGCTCACGACAACATCGGCAAGCTGGCCTCCACCCAGTGCGCCAAGCCCATCACCGATCAGGCTCTGATCGATCAGGTTCTGGCAGACAACCCCGAGGCATACCAGAACGTGATCTATTCCACGATGGACAACACCAAGTATCTGTACGGCGTGCCTTACATCTCCCAGGCCCTGTTCCTGTACTACAACAAGGCTGTGGTCACCGAGGATGAGGCCAAGAGCTTTGAGGGCCTCCAGGCTGCCGCCAAGCGCGCCGGCACCAAGGCCGTCACCGTCACCGGCGACGACGGCTTCAACATGTCCTTTGCCCTGCTGGCCCGGAAGGTCAGCGACCGCAGCACCACCGTCAAGATCTACGAGGGTGCCGAGGCCAAGGCCGGCGGCGCCAAGGGCACGAGCAACTGCCAGGGCGACGACACTGTGGCCATCATCCGCTGGCTGCAGGACTACGCCGCGGATCCCAACGGCTTCAAGTGGGCCTCTCCCGACGGCTGGGAGGCTGATCTGAACAAGGACAACATGGGCGTGCTGGCCGTGATCGGCGGCGCATGGAAATATGAGTCCGCCATGGCCGCTCTGGGCGAGACCAATCTGGGCATCACCCTTATCCCCACCTTCACCCTGACCGCAGCTTCCGTGCAGGGGCTTTCCGGCGTGTCCGCCGGCGACGTGTACCGCGGCGGCACCTTTGCCGACTGCAAGTGCTTCATGATCAACGCCCATTCCGCCGGCAGCAAATACGCCAAGGAGCAGGAGCTCATCAAATACCTGTCCGGCAAGGAAGTGCAGAACGCCTCCTTCCTGGAGTGCATGAACGTGCCCGCCTACGTGGGCGCCACGGAGTTCATCAAGCAGAGCTTTGACGATGGCAAGATCTCCGAGACCCAGTACAATCTGGCCGCCACCCAGGTGGCCATGTCCGAGTGGGGCATCCCCCAGCCCTTCATCACCGGCACGCTGAATACCTACTACTACTCCAAAAACGCCCCCGCCGTGTTCCGCGCCATGATCGACAGGACCGCTTATCCCACCACCGGCGACAAGATCCTCACCGAGACCACGTCCGTGGACGGCATCCGAAAGGGTCTGTACCTCATCGAGTACCTTTGGATGCACGGTGTCGTCCCCAGCAGCTTCCCCGCCAAGCTGCCTGAAAAGGCATAAACAGACAGCCGATTTGATTCCTGAACATTTTTTGGGAGGAGATTATGGGTTCAAAAGTGAAAAAAGCCCCGAAAAATAAACAGAGTCGGCTGAGTTTCCCGGAGCGGATCGGCACGGCCTTCTCCTCGTTCGGCAAGCGATTCGTCGACGGGTCTCTGGGAACCAAGCTGTCGCACTTTATTTTCGGAGCGGGAAATTTTTACCACAAGCAGTATATCAAGGGATTTCTTTTCCTGCTGATTCAGGTGGGTATTCTGGCGCTGATGATCCTCTGTCCGTCGATCAACAACACTCCCTACGGCTGGAAGGCGCTGCAGAATCTGTCCCTGAAAAACACGGTCGAGGGCGGCGGATTCAACCCGGTCACCGGTCAGTTCGATACCATCTCCTCAGACTGCAAGCTGATGATCCTGTTCGGCTTCGTGACCATCGCCATGATCATCGTCTACCTCCTGGTGTGGAACCTGAACATCGCCTCGTCCTACAAGGCGGACATGGACCGGAAGATCGGCAAAAAGCCCACAACCTTCCGGGAGGATCTGCGGGAGCTGCTGGACGGCCGGTTCCACGTGCTGATGCTGACTCCCACCTGCATTGCCGCGGCGGTGTTCACCATCCTGCCCACCGTATTCATGATCGCTCTGGCCTTTACCACATATAACCAGCAGGACATGAACGATCTGGGCACCAATCTGTTCCACTGGAACGGCCTGCAGAACTTCCGGGCGGTGTTTACCGGAGAGGGTTCCCTGGGCGTGGAGATCCACAACCGGTTCCTGCCCGTTCTGGGCTGGACCTTCATCTGGGCCGTCTTCGCCACTCTGACCTGCTATTTCGGCGGCATCATCCTGGCTCTGCTCATCAACAAGAAGGGTCTGAAGGGCAAAAAGCTGTTCCGGACGATCTTTATCCTCACCATCGCGGTGCCTCAGTTCATCTCTCTGCTGGCGGTGAGAAACCTGCTGGGCGAGTACGGTCCCATCAACACCCTTCTGATCGATCTTGGCCTGACGGCAGATCCCATCGGTTTCCTGGGGTTGAGGACGGGCGACAGCGAGTCGCTGGCCAAGGTCATGGTCATCATCATCAACATGTGGGTTGGCGTGCCATACACCATGCTGATGACCTCCGGCATCCTGATGAACATCCCCGCAGATCTGTACGAGGCAGCTCGTGTGGACGGCGCCTCCACCGTGAAGATGTTCTTCAAGATCACCCTGCCCTATGTCATCTTCATTACGACGCCGTATCTGATCTCCAGCTTCATCGGAAACATGAACGCCTTCAACTCCATCTTCCTGCTGACGGGAGGCGGCCCCGCCTACCCGGGCTACCAGGCCGGCGGCACGGATCTGCTGGTCACATGGCTGTATAAGGTGACGATCGATCAGCATCTGTATAACACCGGCGCCGTTATCGGCATTCTGACCTTCCTGATCACCGCCACCATCACCCTGGTCACGTACCGCCGCAGCAAAGCCTACAATGAGGAGGATACGTTCCAATGAGTATGACAAAGACCAAAAAGGTGGCCAGCCAGTCCCGCAACCGCCGGGTCAGTCTGACCGTCACCTACGCCATCCTGATCATTCTGGGCATTATCTGGCTGGTTCCCTTCGTCTGGATCCTGCTGTCCGCGTTCCGCTGCGACTACCAGTCTGACGGCACCTTCATCGGCACAGTCACCAGCTACTTCTTCCCCAAGCACTTCGGGCTCAAGAACTTTGCGGATCTGTTCTCGGCCACGTATTACGCCGTGCCCAGAGCCTTCCCCCGCTGGATGCTGAACACGCTGATCATCGCCGTGGTGGACTGCCTGATCTCCACCTTCCTGGTGCTGTCGGTGGCCTACTGCATGTCCAAGCTGCGCTTCAAGCTGCGCAAGACATTCATGAACCTGTCCATGGTCATCGGTCTTTTCCCGGGCTTCATGAGCATGATCGCCATCTATTTCCTGCTCAAGTCCATCGGTTTGACCGGCAACCCCGCACATCCCGAGTATTCCGTCATCGGTCTGATCCTGGCCTACAGCGCCGGCGCCGGTCTGGGCTTCCAGATCGCCAAGGGCTTCTTCGACGTGATCCCCAACGCCCTGGTGGAATCCGCCAAGCTGGACGGCTGCACCAACTTCCAGATCTTCCGGCGGATCATCCTGCCTCTGGCCAAGCCCATCATCATCTATCAGGCGCTGATGAGCTTCACCGGCCCGTGGATGGACTTCATCTTCGCCAAGGTCATCATCGGTGCGGACAACCCGTCGTACTGGACGGTGTCCGTGGGTCTTTATTCCATGCTGTTCGGCCAGTACTCCAACACCAACCTGTTTACGCAGTTCGCCGCAGGGTGTGTCATTGTTGCCATCCCCATCGTGACGCTGTTTATGTTCCTGCAGAAGTACTACGTAGAGGGCGTCACCGCCGGCGCAGTCAAGGGCTGATCCCCCCGGCGCACCCAAAACGCAATAAGAACCCCGGAGGATCTGCCCTCCGGGGTTCTTGCTATGTATTCCCTTATTTCTTGAAGAACAGTACGCCGATGCACTCCGGGCCGCAGTGGCTGGACACGGTGCAGCCGGCACTGGTGACCAGTACCTCCCGGAAGGGATGGAGCTCCTTCACCAGCGCCACGGCCTTCTCCACGATCTCCTCCGGCATGGGGGAGTGGGTCACGAAAATGCGGCCGGTGTCGATGTCATCCCGGCCGGCCAGACGGCCGCGGATGTAATCCATCACAGAGCGCTCCATGCTGCCGCGGTACTTGGTGCCCACCACCATCTTGCCGTCCACCACACGAATCTCCGGGCGCAGCTTCAGCAGGTTGGCGCCCAGCACCGCCACGCCGGAGCAGCGGCCGCCCATGCGCAGGTAGTTCAGATGCTGCAGCACGAAGCTGACGTCCAGCTTTTCCTTGCGCTCATTGAGAATATCCACGATCTCCCTTGCGCTCTTGCCCTCCCGGGCCAGCTCCACCGCCAGCAGCACCAGATGGCCCGAGCCGCTGGAGAGATTCCGGCTGTCGATGGCATAGACGTTCCCCAGCTCCTCCGCCGCCAGACAGGCGTTCTGATAGCAGGAGGAGAACTCCGAGGAAATGTTGATGTGGATTACGGTATAGCCCTGCTCCACGAAGGGACGAAAGGCCTTCTCATACTCCAGCGGACTAAGGGCCGACGTCTTGGGCAGCGTGCCGGTGCTGTCGGCAAAGGCAAACAGATCCTCCGCCGCCACGTCCACGCCGTCGTAATGCAGCTCCTCCCCCAGCGTGATGCCCAGAGGCAGCACCTGTACGCCATATTGCTCATACAGCTCCGGCGTCAGGTCACAGGTGGAGTCGCAGGTCACTTTGATTTTTTCCATAGTGGGGTTCCCTCCCGAGGGTGCGCCCGTCGCATCAGAGCGGCACCGTACAGTATTCCAGTTTATATTTGCAATAGATGTATTATATCCTATCATTCCCGCGATTTCAATACACTTTTTGCCTCAAAACCCGGGATAAAAAATTTTCCTGTCCCTCTTGACAAGTTACCCGCGGCTAACTATAATGTGTTGTGCAGTTAGGGTTGGCTAATCCGCGTTGTTTTTTTACCGTCGGTTAGCTATAACTAATATTTTTCACAGGACGAGAGGATGTGAGCGCTGGGATGATGCCGCTGACGTTGGTAAACGCAGGCGAGGAAAACGTGATCCGCCGCATCGGCGGGTTGCCGGAGGTCAAGAAGCACCTGGAGGACATGGGCTTCGTGGTGGGCGGTACGGTGACGGTGGTCTCCACACTGAACGGCAACGTGATCGTGAACGTGAAGGAGTCCCGCATCGCCATCAGCCGCGAAATGGCCCAGAAAATCATGGTTTGAACCACACAGAGCAAGGAGGAGGAAAGCATATGAACACCAACCTGAGAGAGGTCAACATCGGTCACACCTGCAAGGTGGTCCGTCTCCACGGTGAGGGCGCCGTCAAGCGCCGCATCATGGACATGGGCATTACCCGGGGCGTGGAGGTCTACGTGCGCAAGGTGGCGCCCCTGGGCGATCCCATCGAGGTCACCGTGCGGGGCTACGAGCTGTCCATCCGCAAGGCAGACGCCGAGATGATCGAAGTGGAGCTGTAATATTCACCCCCGCGCCGGAGGGGTCCCCCCTCCGTTTTTTGAGAAATAGGGTTAGCATCTGCTAACAGAGAGAGAAAGGAACGTTTGTTATGGATCTGAGAATCGCCCTTGCCGGCAACCCCAACAGCGGCAAGACCACGCTGTTCAACGCCCTGACCGGCTCCAACCAGTTCGTTGGCAACTGGCCCGGCGTCACCGTGGAGAAGAAGGAAGGCCGCCTGAAAAAGCACGACGGCGTCATCATCACCGACCTGCCGGGCATCTACTCCCTGTCCCCCTACACTCTGGAGGAAGTGGTGGCCCGCAACTACCTGATCGGTGAGAGGCCCGACGCCATTCTGAACATCATCGACGGCACCAACCTGGAGCGCAACCTGTACCTGACCACCCAGCTGACCGAGCTGGGCATCCCCGTGGTGCTGGCCATCAACATGATGGACGTGGTCAAGAAGAACGGCGACACCATCAACACCAAGGAGCTGAGCCGCCAGCTGGGCTGCAAGATCGTGGAGATCTCCGCCCTGAAGGGTGACGGCGTCATGGCCGCCGCCGAGGCCGCCATCGAGGCTGCCAAGGGCACCAGGACCGTGCCCATGCACACCTTCTCCGGCCCGGTGGAGCACGCCCTGGCCCACATCGAGGAGGCCGCCGTCCACGGTCTGCCGGAGGAGCAGCAGCGCTGGTACGCCATCAAGATCTTCGAGCGGGACGACAAGGTGCTCAGCCAGCTGAACATCCCCGCCGACAAGCTGGCACATATCGAGGAGGACATCAAGGCCGCCGAGACCGAGTTGGACGACGACGCCGAGTCCATCATCACCAACGAGCGCTACCTCTACATCGCGGACATCCTGAAGGCCAGCTATAAGAAGAAGGCTGCCGGACAGCTGTCCGTCTCCGACAAGATCGATAAGATCGTCACCAACCGCTGGCTGGGCCTGCCCATCTTCGCCCTGGTGATGTTCCTGATCTACTGGATCGCCATGGTGGGCGTGGGCGCCCCCGCCACCGACTGGGCCAACGACGGCCTGTTCGGCGACGGCTACCACCTGCTGGGCATCGGCTCCAAGGCATATAACGAGACCGCCGACGACTACACCGCCGCCATCCAGGCAGCCGACGCCTTCATGGGCATCGACACCGAGGCCGAGGACTTTGACGCCGACGCCTTCCTGGCCCAGATGAAGGCCTTTACCCCCGACGAGCGGTCGGTCTCCTACACCGTGGAGGACGAGGAGACCCTGGAGCAGAACGAGATTACCGTCTACTTTGACGCCGCGGATATTCCCAAAAAGGACGGCGTCGAGACCGACGACATTACCTTCACCGACGCCATCGCTTATTTCGAGGAGAAGGGCTTTGACGAGCCCGATCCCGCCGACTACGGCGTGTGGGTGCCCGGCATCCCCGTGCTCATCGAGGGCCTGCTGGACAAGATCGGCTGCGCCGACTGGCTCAAGGGTCTGATCCTGGACGGCATCGTGGCCGGCGTGGGCGCCGTGCTGGGCTTTGTGCCCCAGATGCTGGTGCTGTTCTTCCTGCTGGCCTTCGTGGAGGCCTGCGGCTACATGGCCCGTATCGCCTTCGTGCTGGACCGCGTGTTCCGCCGCTTCGGCCTGTCCGGCAAGAGCTTCATCCCCATCCTGATCGGTACCGGCTGCGGCATCCCCGGCGTTATGGCCTCGCGTACCATAGAAAATGAGCGCGACCGCCGCATGACCATCATGACCACCACCTTCATCCCCTGCGGCGCAAAGGTGCCCTTCATCGCCATGATCGCCGGCGCCATCTTCGGCGGCAGCGCCTGGGTCTCCACCGGTGCATACTTCATCGGTCTGGCCGCCATCATCATCTCCGGTATCATCCTGAAGAAGACCAGGATGTTTGCCGGCGAGCCCGCCCCCTTCGTCATGGAGCTGCCCGCCTACCACTGGCCCACGCTGGGCAACGTGCTGCGCAGCATGTGGGAGCGCGGCTGGTCCTTCATCAAGAAGGCCGGCACCATCATCCTCCTGTCCACCATCGTCATCTGGTTCCTCTCCCGCTTCGGCTGGGTGGACGGTTCCTTCGGCATGCTGGAGGAGGAAGAGATCAGCATGAGCATCCTGGCCCGCGTGGGCAGCGCCATCGCCTGGATCTTCGCGCCTCTGGGCTGGGGCAACTGGCAGGCCGCCGTGGCCTCCATCACCGGCCTGGTGGCCAAGGAGAACATCGTGGCCACCATGGGCACCCTGTACGGCGGCGGCGAGTTGTCCGTCTGGGGCGAGCTGGCTCGCCAGTTCACGTCCGCCTCCGGCATGAGCTTCCTGATCTTCAACCTGCTGTGCGCCCCCTGCTTCGCCGCCATCGGCGCCATCAAGCGTGAGATGAACAACCGCAAGTGGACCTGGTTTGCCATCGGTTATCAGTGCATCTTCGCCTATCTGGTGGCCCTGTGCGTTTATCAGATCTGGAACCTGTTCGTGGGCAGCGCCAGCATCATCGGCGTCATCGTGGCCGCTGTCATCGTGGTGCTGACCGTGTACCTGCTGTTCCGCCCCTACAAGGAGGCCACCAAGTTGACCTCCCAGGTCAAGGTCAAGTAATTCCCCCTTATTTCAGAAAGGAAGTGATCGGCATGCTGTGGCTCAGCGCCAACTGGGGCACCCTGCTGGTGGCCGCCCTCCTGACGGCGGTGATCGCTCTGGTGATCCGCAAGATCGTCCGTGACAAGCGCGCCGGCCGCCACGCCTGCGGCGGAAGCTGCGGCGGATGCGGAGGCGGCTGCAGCGGATGCGCCACGCACGGTCAGTGTCACCGTTCATAACGGTCTTCTTGTTCCAAAAGAAAGAGAACGTCCCCCCGGGGCGTTCTCTTTCTTTATGCACCTCCTCCCGCTCCTCACCTTATAATGGAGCAGCAATTTCAGGGAGGATAATTCCATGAACAAAGATTATATCCCGTCCGTGGCGGCACGGCTGGCAAAGGGAATGTCGGCCTCCCCCGCTCCGCTGTACGGCGCCCGGCAGCGTCTGCCGGATATGCAGGGGCTCATCCGCCTGCTGGACGATCTGCGCGCTCTGTTCTTCCCCGCTTTCTGGGGCGACCGCGCCCTGCTGACGCAGACCCCGGAGGCATATGCCCAGGCAATGCTGGGCCGCATCGAGCACCGGTTGGACCGTCAGCTGGCAGCCGTATTGCCGGGCGGCCGGGACAGCGAAGGGGTGATCCGCGCCTTTACCCGGGCGCTGCCCCAGGTGCAGTCCCTGCTTTTAAGTGACGTGGAGGCCCTCTATGACGGCGATCCCGCCGCCCGGAGCCGTCAGGAGATCATTCTGGCCTACCCGGGTCTGTACGCCGTGTTTGTCTACCGCGCGGCCCACGAGTTATACCGGCTGGACGTGCCTCTGCTGCCCCGGATGATGACGGAGCATGCCCACAGCCGCACCGGCATCGACATCCACCCCGGGGCGGAAATCGGGCCGCGCTTTTTTATCGACCACGGCACCGGCGTGGTCATTGGGGAGACCGCCGTCATCGGGGCGGGGGTGAAGCTCTACCAGGGCGTGACGCTGGGCGCCCTGTCTCCCCGCTCCGGCCGGAAGGGTGCCTCCCGCAAGCGCCACCCCACGGTGGGCAACGGCGTGACCGTCTATTCCGGCGCCACCATTCTGGGTGGCGACACCGTGATCGGGGACGGCGCCGTGGTGGGCGGCAACGCCTTTGTGACCGCCTCCGTGCCGCCGGGAGCGCGATTTTCCTCCCGGACGTAGGAAACAGGGCGGGAATAGATTTTTACCGCATTAGCGGGGAAAACAAAATAAAAAGTCTGCCATTTCGCTCTTTACTTCTTGCATACTTGTCCTATATAATAGAGGGCGTGAAATTACGCGTAGTCCCCACAGGGGAAAAACTCGCGGAACGCAAGGAGGAAAAATATGAGTGAACTGAAGCGCACACAGCTCTACGATGTCCACGTGGCGGCAGGCGCCACCATGGTGGATTTCGGTGGATGGGAAATGCCCGTCCAGTACCCCACCGGCATCGTTGCCGAGCACCTGTATACCCGCCATTTCTGCTCTCTGTTCGATGTGTCCCACATGGGCCGTCTGCTGATCGACGGTCCCGACCGGGTGGCCTTCCTGCAGCATGTGCTCAGCAGCAATGTGGAGGCGCTGGATCTGAACATGGCCCAGTACTGCATTATCCCCGCCGAGGATGGCAGCGCCGTGGACGACGCCTACCTGTACCGCTACGAGGCCGAGCGCTTCCTGCTGGTGGTCAACGCCGCCAACACCGACAAGGATCTTGCTCACCTGCTGCCCATCGCCGAGAAGTTCAATGTCACCATCACCAACATCACCGCCGACTGGGCTTCCATCGCCGTCCAGGGTCCCAAGAGCAAGGAGCTGCTGATGACCCTTGCCGGCGGTGTGGCCGTCACCGAGCCCATGAAGAACGCCCTGAACACTCTGGAGTTCGAGGGGCATCTCGTCCACGTGGCCAAGACCGGCTACACCGGCGAGCCTCTGGGCTATGAGGTGTTTGTCCGCTCCGAGGACGCCGCCTGGCTGTGGAACCGCCTGATCGAGCTGGGCGCCAAGCCCGCCGGTCTGGGTGCCCGCGACACCCTGCGTCTGGAGGCCGGTATGCCTCTGTACGGCCATGAGATGGGCGTCGATCCCGATGGCGTGCCCATGCCCATTTTTGCCGTGCCTCTGGCCAAGTTTGCCGTCAGCTTCTCCGAGCGCAAGGGCCAGTTTGTCGGCCGCGCTCCGCTGGAGAAGCAGAGCGCCGCTTTCAAGCGCATCCAGAACCGCGACTTCTCCGATCTCAAGGACCTGCCCAAGGTCATCAAGCCCATCGTCCTGCTGGACCGCGGCGTCATGCGCGCCGGCATGCCCATCTTCCGCGGTGACGAGCAGATCGGCTGGGTCACCAGCGGCACCATGGTGCCCTACTACAAGTCCGAGGGCGAGGGCCTGGAGACCGTCATCACCGACGAGATCGCCAAGCGCGCCATCGGCACCTGCTACATCGCCAGCGACGTGCTGGTGGACGACGTTGTGGAGGTGGACATCCGCGGCAAGCGCCTGAAGGCCGCCATCCCCGCCCGCCACATGAGCGTCACCGCGCCCCCCTATGCCCGTCCCCTGATCTACGGTGTGGAGCTGCATCAGCGCGAGATCAGCACCGACGAGCGTCCCATCCGCGCTCTGGAGCTGCTGCGCAAGGCCGAGGAGAACCACATCTGGCGTCAGAAGCAGTGCATCAACCTGATCCCCTCCGAGAACACTCCCAGCCGCGCCGTGCAGCTGCTGTGCTCCTCCGATCCCTCCTGCCGCTACGCCGAGCACAAGAAGGTGGTTCCCTTCTATGACAAGGACATCTTCTATTATCAGGGCACCAAGTTCATCGACGAGGTGGAGCAGCTGGCTGTGGAGGAGCTGCGCAAGTACTTCGGCTGCACCGAGGTGGAGACCCGCGTCATCAGCGGCCAGATGTCCAACATGACCGTGTTCTCCGCTCTGATGGACTGGAAGAACCGCCTGGACCGCAAGCATGACGCCAAGCGCCTTGGCTACGTGCTGAACAACCACATCATCAAGGGCGGCCACCTGTCCGCTCAGCCCATGGGCGCTCTCCACGACTACATCGCCGTGGATCCCGTCACCGAGCGCAGTGCCGTGGTGAACTTCCCCGTCTGCAAGGACAACATCTTCAAGATCGACGTGGAGGAGACCAAGAAGGTTATCGAGAAGTACCGCCCCGAGTTCATCATCTTCGGCAAGAGCATGGTGCTGCATAAGGAGCCCGTGGCTGCTATCCGCCAGTTCGTGGACGAGCAGAAGATCCCCACCACCATCATGTACGATATGGCCCACGTGCTGGGTCTGGTTGGTCCCTACTTCCAGCAGCCCTTCGCCGAGGGCGCCGAGATCGTTACCGGCTCCACCCACAAGACCTTCTTCGGTCCCCAGCGCGGTGTCGTGGCTGTGAACTACAAGGAAGACGATCTGAAGTACGGCCTGTGGGAGACCATCGAGCGCCGCGCCTTCCCCGGCAGCGTGTCCAACCACCACCTGGGCACCCAGCTGGGTCTGCTGATGGCGGCCTATGAGATGAACTACTTTAAGGACGAGTATCAGAAGGCCATCATCGACAACGCCAAGTACTTCGCCAAGTGCCTGAAGGCCCAGGGTCTCAACGTGTGCGGCGATCCCGCCATCGACTACACCGAGACCCACCAGGTCATCGTCTCCGTGGGCTATGCCCAGGGTGCCGAGATCGCCGAGCGTCTGGAGCGCAACAACATCATCGTCAACTACCAGGCCACCCCGGACGAGGAGGGCTTCACCGCCTCCGGCGCCCTGCGCATGGGCATGAGCGAGATGACCCGCTTCGGCTTCGGCAAGAAGGAGTTTGAGCAGCTCGCCGCCATCATGGCCGACTGCATCCTGCGGGGCAAGGAAGTCAAGGAGGACGTCATCCGCCTGCGCAGCAACTTCACGGAGATGAAGTACTGCTTCTCCGACGACGAGTTCGAGACCGCGCTGGAGGAGTTTGCCGCCAAGGTCGGCTTCTAATCAACCGAACAAATCCAAAACACATTATAATCTGGAGGTAACATTATGAACTTTCCTGCTGAGCTGAAGTATTCCCAGTCCCACGAGTGGATCCGCGAGGAAGACGGCGTCACCGTCATCGGCATCTCTGACTTTGCCCAGGACGCTCTGGGCGACGTGGTGTTCATCAACCTGCCCCAGGAGGGCGACGAGTGCACCGCCGGCGAGGCTTTCGGCGATGTGGAGTCCGTCAAGGCCGTCAGCGATCTGGTCAGCCCCGTCACCGGCACCGTGTGCGCCGTCAACGAGGACCTGCTGGACGCCCCCGAGATGCTGAACCAGGATCCCTACGGCGCCTGGATCATCAAGGTTGAGAACGTCACCGGCACCGAGGAGCTGCTGGACGCCACCGCTTACGAGGCCTTCTGCGCCACCGAGGGCTAACGGAGGAAAACCATGAGCTATGTACCTTCCACCGGCGAGCAGCGTCAGGAGATGCTGCGGGCCATCGGGATGCAGGACTTCCGTGACCTGTACCGCGACGTGCCCCGCGAGATGTACCTGGATCGCCCGCTGGACATCCCCGAGGGGATGAGCGAGCTGGAGGTCAGTCGTGCCGTATCCGCCATGGCCGCCCGGAACACCGTGTTTCCCACGGTGCTCCGCGGCGCCGGCGCCTACGATCACTACACCCCCAGCATCGTCAAGACCGTTCCCAACAAAGAGGAGTTCCTCACCGCCTACACCCCCTATCAGGCCGAGATGAGCCAGGGCGTGCTGCAGTCCATCTTTGAGTACCAGACCATGATCTGCGAGCTCACCGGCATGGACGTGTCCAACGCCTCCATGTACGACGGTGCCGAGGCTGCCGCCGAGGCCGCCGCCATGTGCCGTGACCGCAAGCGCCGCGTGACCCTGGTCAGCGCCGCCGCTCACCCCGACACCATCAACACCATCCGCACCTACTGCTTCGGCACCGGTGACGAGATGCGCGTGGTGCCCATGAAGGACGGCAAGACCGACATGGAAGCCCTGCGTGAGATGCTGACGGCCGACGTGGCCTCCTTCTACGTCCAGCAGCCCAACTTCTTCGGCCAGCTGGAGGACGCCGACGCCATCGGCGCTCTGGTCCACGCCGCCGGCGCCATGTACGTCATGGGCTGCAACCCCATCGCTCTGGGCATCATGAAGACTCCCTTCGACTGCGGCGCAGACGTGGCCGTGGGCGAGGGCCAGCCTCTGGGTATGCCCATCGCTTTCGGCGGTCCGTACCTGGGCTACATGGCCACCACCACCAAGCATATGCGCAAGCTGCCCGGCCGCATCGTCGGTGAGACGGTGGACCACGACGGCAACCGCGCCTATGTCCTCTCCCTGCAGGCCCGCGAGCAGCACATCCGCCGCGAGAAGGCCAGCAGCAACATCTGCTCCAACCAGGCTCTGTGCGCCCTGACCGCCAGCGTGTACATGGCCGCCATGGGTCCCGACGGCATTGCCGAGGTGGCCCGCCAGTCCATGGCCAAGGCCCACTACCTGTGCCGCGGCCTCACCGCCATCGACGGTGTGGATCTGGTTTACACCGGCGAGTTCTTCCATGAGTTCGTCACCACCCTGCCCCGGACCGACGAGGTCCTCTCCGCTCTGGAGAAGGCCGGCATCCTGGGCGGCCTGCCCATCGAGGGCGGCGTGCTGTGGTGCGCCACCGAGAAGGCCACCAAGGCCGAAATGGATCGGGCCATTGCCATCGTGAAGGAGGTGCTGGCAAAATGAAGCTGATTTTTGAGAAGAGCGTTCCCGGCCGGCACTGTGACCTGCTGCCCAAGTGCGACGTGGAGGCCGTGGCCCTGCCCGAGTCCTTCCGCCGTCAGACACCCCCGGCTCTGCCGGAGATGAGCGAGGTGGATCTGAGCCGCCACTACACGGAGCTGAATCAGCACGTCCACGGCGTCAACTGCGGCTTCTATCCCCTGGGCTCCTGCACCATGAAGTACAACCCCCGCATCGACGAGGAGATGGCCGCGCTGCCCGGCTTCACCGGCGTGCACCCCCTGGCTCCCGCCTACTCCGTGGCCGGCTGCCGTGAGGTGCTGGACACCGCCAAGAAGTATCTGTGCGAGATCACCGGCATGACCGGCATGACCTTCCAGCCCGCCGCCGGCGCTCACGGTGAGTTCACCGGCGTGCTGCTGATCAAGCAGTACCATCATTCCCGGGGCGACATGGGCCGCACCAAGATCATCGTGCCCGACTCCGCCCACGGCACCAACCCCGCCACCGCCGCCATGTGCGGCTTCCAGGTGGTGAACATCCCCTCCGCTCCCGACGGCTGCGTGGATCTGGAGGCGCTGAAGGCCGTTCTGGGCCCGGATACCGCCGGTCTGATGCTGACCAACCCCAACACCGTGGGTATCTTCGATGAGAACATTCTGGAGATCACCCGTCTGGTCCACGAGGCAGGCGGCCTGTGCTACTACGACGGCGCCAATCTCAACGCCGTCATGGGCGTTGTCCGCCCCGGCGACATGGGCTTTGACTGCATCCACATGAACCTGCACAAGACCTTTGCCACGCCTCACGGCGGCGGCGGTCCCGGCGCCTGCGCCGTTGGCTGCAAGGACTTCCTGGAGCAGTTCCTGCCCCACTCCGCGCTGATGGATGAGCCCGGCCACCTGCAGGTGAAGTCCTTCGCCGGCAACTTCCTGGTAGTGGTCCGCGCCCTGACCTATCTCATGACCCTGGGCCGCGAGGGCGTGCCCGAGGCCGCCCAGAACGCGGTGCTCAACGCCAACTACCTGATGCGGAAGATCCAGGGCACCTTCGACCTGGCCTTTGACCGCACCTGCATGCATGAGTTCGTGCTGGATCTGAGCGAGTACAAGAAGGAGACCGGCGTGTCCGCTCTGGACGTTGCCAAGTCCCTCATCGACTACGGCATGCATCCGCCAACCATGTACTTCCCGCTGATCGTCCATGAGGCCCTGATGCTGGAGCCCACCGAGACGGAGAGCAAGGAGACCCTGGACTGGGCCGCCGAGGTGTTCCGCAAGATGTATGAGCTGGGCCGCAAGGATCCCGAATACATGCATAACGCCCCCCACAACGCCCAGATCGGGCGTCCCGACGAGGTGCTGGCTGCCCGTCACCCCGTGGTGCGCTGGCAGAAGGCCTGACAGGAGAGGACTATGAACGACTATCAACTGATCGTGATCGGCGCCGGTCCCGGCGGCTATACGGCAGCGCTCCGCGCCGCCAAGCTGGGCCTGCGCACCGCCGTGGTGGAGAACCGGGAGGCCGGCGGCACCTGCCTGAATCGCGGCTGCGTGCCCACCAAGACCCTGCTCCACTCCTCTGAGGTGTACCACAGCGCCAAAAACGGCGCCGGCATCGGCGTCCACACCCAGGACATCACGGCCAATATGGAAGAGATCTTCGCTTACAAGCGCCACATCTCCCAGACCCTGTCCTCCGGCGTGGAGAGCCTGCTGAAGGCTGCCAAGGTGCCTCTGCTCCACGGCACAGCCAAGATCGTCGCCCCCCAGACTGTGGCGATCACAGACGCCGAGGGCAACGTGAACACCTGCACCGCCGACAGCATTCTGGTGGCCACCGGCTCCGTGCCGGCACGGCCTCCCATCCCCGGTCTGGATCTGCCCGGCGTCATGACCTCCGACGAGCTGCTGGAGGGTACCGATCATCTGTACCGCTCCATCGTCATCATCGGCGGCGGCGTGATCGGTGTGGAGTTTGCCACCTTCTATGCCGAGCTGGGCTGCGAGGTCACCGTCATTGAGGGTATGGACCGCCTGCTGCCCACCATGGACCGGGAGCTGGGCCAGAACCTGGCGCTGATCCTGAAGAAGCAGGGCGTCCGCGTCTGCACCAGCTCCATGGTGAAAAACGTGGAGAAGGCCGAGGACGGCTTCACCGTCAACTTCACCGCCAAGGGCAAGGACGACGCCGTCACCGGCGAGGCCGTCCTGTGCGCCATCGGCCGCAAGCCCTACTGTGAGGGCCTGTTCGCCGAGGGCCTGCAGCCCGAGATGCGGGGCAAGTCCATCCAGGTGAACGAGCGCTATGAGACCAGCATTCCCGGCGTGTACGCCATCGGCGACGTGTCCTCCGTGATCCAGCTGGCTCACGTGGCCGCCGCCCAGGGCACCGCCTGCGTGGAGATGCTCTGCGGCGTGGAGAACCACACCGACATGAGCGTGGTCCCCAGCTGCATTTACAGCCACCCGGAGATCGCCGTGGTGGGCATGACCGACGCCGAGGCCAAGGCCGCCGGCATCGAGGTCAAGGTAGGCAAGTGCGTCATGGGCGGCAACGCCCGCACACTGATCGCCGACCCCGGCCGCAGCTTCATGAAGGTGGTGGCCCGGGCTGACAACGGCCAGATCATCGGCGCCCAGCTCATGTGCCTGGGCAGCACCGACATGATCTCCCAGATCAGCGAGGCCATGGCCAACCACATGACCGCCCAGCAGCTGCTGCTGGCCATGCGACCCCATCCCACCTTCGAGGAGGCCCTCACCGAGGCGCTGACCGACCTGGTAAACAAGCTGAACAAATAATCAACCCATCAAAAAAGCACCGGAGGACGACGTCCTCCGGTGCTTTTTTGCGGCTTACCGCCGCTCCAGATCGGGCTTGTCCAGCTTCATGTTCCGCCATCCCCGGGGCATGCCCGGCGCGATCATGGGAAAGATGTGGTCGCTGTCGGCGGTGGGCTGGATGTTGTAGGTGCCGTATTTGTTGATGAGATCAAAGCAGTTGTCCGCGTCGCCGGGAAAGCGATGCACATCCGGCGTCGGGTCATAGGGAAATCTCGATTCCACAGACGTTCACCTCCGGGTTTAGTATGCCCGGGAAGGCGAAAATAGTTACAGAATCGCCACGATCAGAGACAATATCACCAGCAGAATCACGTTCACCGCCGTGAACTCCAGCAGATAGCGGCCTATGCGGGCGCTGAGGGAGTGGGAGTAGAGCTTCAGGCTGATGAGGCTGGCCAGACTGGCGATGGGCGTGCCCAGACCGCCTACGTTGACGCCCAGCAGCAGCGCCCGGGCCTTGTCGGTGAACCCCGCCAGCAGCACGGCGGCGGGTACGTTGCTGATGACCTGACTGGCCAGCACGCTGGTCAGATACTCCCGGCCGTCCAGCAGACGGCGCAGCAGGGCCGCCACTGCCCCCATCCGCCCCAGATTTCCGGCGAAAATGAAAAAGGCCACGAAGGTCAGCAGCAGCATGAAATCCGCCTTCAGCAGCAGCTTCCGGTCGAAGATCAGCAGCACAGCCGCCACCACTGCCAGCATCACGTACCACGAAATCAGCCGCATCACCACCAAAAGGCACACGGCAAACAGGGCCAGATGAAGCCACAGCTCCCGGTGATGGATGCCGGGCTCCTCGCCCAGAAAGGCGTGGATGGGCTCGCCGGAGAGCAGAAGACATCCTGCCACCACCAGCGCCAAAGACAGCACCCAAATGGGGAAAGTCGCACCCAGAAAGTCTCCAATGGACAGATTATAATAGGAATACAGAAACAGGTTCTGGGGGTTGCCCACCGGAGTCAGCATGCTGCCCAGGTTGGCAGCCACCGTCTGCAGCACCACGATGTGGATGAGATCCTTCTCCCGGTCCGCCATGCTCAATACCACCACGGCAAAGGGGACAAAGGTCAGCAGTGCCACGTCGTTGGTGATGACCATGGCGCTGAAAAAGCACAGCAGCACCAGCAGAATCCCCATGACGCGGGTGCTGGACGCTCTGCGGCACAGCACGTGGGCCATGTGGGAAAACAGGCCCGCCTGCCGCAGCCCCACCACCACCGTCATCAGGCAGTACAGCAGGGCCAGGGTGCGAAAATCAATATAGCCCACATAGGCGGCATCCGGCGGCACGAAAAAGCAGCTCACCAACGCAGCCAGTGACGCAAGGATCAGCACCGGCTCCCGTTTGACAAATGTACGAATGGCGGACATGGACTCCCTCCGAAAAACAGTTTCTCCCACAGTATATGCGTTTGTGCGGCGCCTTGCAAGAGGGAAAAAATCGTGCTATACTGGCGCCAGATTGAGGAACGGAGGTGCGCCCATGAGCGATCGCTCCCACATCATCGGCCCGGAGGACTATATGGAACCAAACTGCGTGCTCTGCGGCGAGCCCTACGGCGCCCAGCCAAAGGTCAAGCCCATCCCACAGCAGCGGATCATTGCGAAAATGGACGAGTACATGAGCCGTCGGGACTATGCCGGGGCGGAGCGTCATCTCCTCTACTGGCTGGCGGAGGCACAGCTGGGCGGCGACAAACGGGGCGAGCTGCTCCTCCGCAACGAGCTGGTGGGCCACTACCGCAAGGTGGGAAACCGGGAAAAAGCGCTGGAGAATGGCGACGAGGCCCTCCGTCTGCTGGACGAGCTGGACTTCGGCGGCACCATCAGCTCCGGCACCACCTATATCAACGTGGCCACCGCCTGCAACGCCTTTGGAGAAAACGACCGAGCGCTGGCCCTCTTTGAGAAAGCCCGGGCGGTGTACGAAGCCAACCCCCGCACCGCGCCGGAGCTGCTGGGCGGACTCTACAACAACATGGCATTGGCCTGTGTGGCTCTGGGGCAATTTGACCGGGCTTTTGATCTCTATGATAAGGCCATGGACGCCATGAGCAGGGTTCCCGGCGGCGTGCTGGAGCAGGCCATCACCTGTCTCAATATGGCGGGCGCCGTGGAAGCGCAGGAGGGCATGGAGGCCGGCGAGCACCGGATCTTCGATCTGGTGGATCAGGCCTGGGATCTGCTGAACGATCCCTCCGCCCCCCGGGACGGCTACTACGCCTTCGTGTGTGAAAAATGCGCACCCACCTTCTCCTATTACGGCTACTTTGCCGCAGCGGAGGAATTGAACGAAAGGGCAAAGCAACTGTATGAACGGACTTGAGCTGTCACGGGCCTACTTTGAGGCCCACGGAAAACCCATGCTGGACCAGCAGTTCCCCGACCTTCTCCCCTATCTGGCCGCCGGCTTTTTCGGCAGCGGCTCGGAGTGCTTCGGCTATGACGACCAGGTGTCCCGGGACCACGATTTTGAGCCGGGTTTCTGTCTCTTTCTCCCCGGCGAGGACGTGGTGGACCGCAAAACGGCCTTCGCTCTGGAGCGGGCCTACGCCAAGCTTCCCCGGGAGTTCGAGGGCTTCCGCCGCTCGCTGATGGGGCCGGTGGGCGGCCCGCGCCGGGGCGTGCTGCGGACGGAGGAGTTCTTCACCGAAAAGATCGGCGCAGCTGACGGCATCCTCACCCTCTCCCAATGGCTCACCGTGCCGGAGCAATCGCTGGCGGAGTGCATCAACGGGGAGCTGTATTTTGACAACCGGGGCGACGTCACCCGCATCCGGGAATCCCTTGCCTGCTATCCCGAGGACGTGCGGCGCAAAAAACTGGCGGGGCATCTGCTGCTGATGGCCCAGTCCGGCCAGTACAACTATCGGCGCTGCATCCGCCACGGGGAAAACGGCGCCGCCCAGCTGGCGGCGGTGGGATTTGTCAAAAGCACCATGTCCGCCGTGTTCCTGCTGAACCGCCGCTATCAGCCCTACTACAAGTGGTGCTTCCGCGCCATGCGGGATCTGCCGAAGCTCGCCCTGCTGGCGGAGCTGCTGGAATACCTGCTGACTACCGACAATGAGGGCGATCTGGCCGAGGACAAGTACGACGTCATGGAGAGCATCGCCGCCGACATCATCGATGAGCTGATGGAACAGGGCATCACAAAAGCCACCTGCGGCGATCTGGAAAAGCACGCCTACTCCGTCAACGATCACATTTCCGACCCGGAGCTGCGGAATCTTCACGTTCTGGCGGCCGTATAAGGAGGATCCTATGAAAATTCACGGTTTGCAGAAAATGACGCTGCTGGACTTCCCCGGCCGTGTGGCCTGTACGGTGTTCCTGGGGGGGTGTGACTTTCGCTGCCCCTTCTGCCACAACTTTGAGCTGGTGGACGGCACGGCTCAGCCGCAGATGGACGAGGCGGAGCTGCTGGCCTTTCTGAAAAAGAGAACCGGCCTGCTGGACGGCGTGGCCATCACCGGCGGCGAGCCCTGTCTCCACGCCGATCTGCCGGATCTGCTGGAGAAGATCCGCGCCATGGGCTACGACGTGAAGCTGGACACCAACGGCTGCCACCCCGAGCTGCTGCGCACCATGCTGGAGCGCGGCCTGGTGGACTATGTGGCCATGGACATCAAGAACAGCCCCGCCAAGTACGCCGCCGCCTGCGGCATGGACACGGTGGATCTGGCTCCCATCCGGCAGAGCATCGAATTGCTGATGACCGCGGCCCCGGACTATGAGTTCCGCACAACCGTGGTCGCCGAGCTCCACGAGGCGACGGATTTCACCGAGATCGGCGCCATGATCCGCGGCGCCAGGCGCTACTTCCTTCAGGCCTTCACCGACCGGGACACCGTGCCCTATGAGGGCTTCCACGCTCCCGCCAAGGAGGATATGCTCCGTTTTGCCGACGCCGTGCGGCCCTTTGTGGGTGAGGTCAGCCTCCGCGGTGTAGATTGATATAACACAATATGTTGTGGCTAACTTTTTAAGAAGCCCAAATATATAGTTGACACGTTCCCCTTCCCGGTGTATGATAATAGCATGCAGATTTTGGCCGCTTTTGTCGGCCTGCCTTCATGATAACTACACCGAGGAGGGGGACTTTTTTATGTATCAGGTCGTCAAGAGAGACGGGAAGGTCGTGGAATTCCACATCGAGAAGATCAGCGCCGCCATCACCAAGGCCTTTGAGGCGCTGAACAAGGAGTATCACCCCAACGTGATCGACCTCATTTCCCTGCGCGTGGCCTCTGATTTTGAGAGCAAGGTCCACAACGGGCAGATCACCGTGGAGGAGATCCAGGACAGCGTGGAGAAGGTGCTGTCCGAGGCCGGCTACGCCGACGTGGCCAAGGCCTATATCCTCTACCGCCGCCAGCGGGAGAAGGTGCGCAATATCAACTCCACCCTGCTCAACTACAAGGACATCGTGGACAACTATCTGAAGATCAACGACTGGCGCGTGAAGGAGAATTCCACCGTCACCTACTCCGTGGGCGGCCTGATCCTCTCCAACTCCGGCGCCATCACCGCCAACTACTGGCTCAGCGAGATCTACGACGACGAGATTGCCAACGCCCACCGCAACTGCGACTTCCACATCCACGACATGTCCATGCTCACCGGCTACTGCGCCGGCTGGAGCCTGAAGCAGCTGATCCAGGAGGGTCTGGGCGGCGTGCCCGGCAAGATCACCTCCTCTCCCGCCAGCCACCTGTCCACGCTGTGCAACCAGATGGTCAACTTCCTGGGCATCATGCAGAACGAGTGGGCCGGCGCACAGGCCTTCTCTTCCTTTGATACCTATCTGGCTCCCTTCGTCAAGGTGGACAACCTGACTCAGAAGGAGGTCAAGCAGTGCATCCAGTCCTTCATCTACGGCGTCAACACCCCCAGCCGCTGGGGCACCCAGGCTCCCTTCTCCAACATCACCCTGGACTGGGTGGTGCCCAATGACCTGAAGAATCTGCCTGCCATCGTGGGCGGCAAGGAGCTGGACTTCACCTATGGCGACTGCCAGAAGGAAATGGACATGGTCAACAAGGCCTTCATCGAGATCATGATCGAGGGCGACGCCAACGGCCGTGGCTTCCAGTACCCCATCCCCACCTACTCCATCACCCGGAACTTTGACTGGAGCGAAACCGAAAACAACAAGCTCCTCTTCGAGATGACCGCCAAGTACGGCACCCCCTATTTCTCCAACTACATCAACTCCGATATGGAGCCCAGCGACGTGCGCTCCATGTGCTGCCGCCTGCGTCTGGACCTGCGTGAGCTGCGCAAGAAGTCCGGCGGCTTCTTCGGCTCCGGCGAGTCCACCGGCTCCA
>CAMVRT010000008.1 GCA_947169975.1 uncultured Oscillospiraceae bacterium | reverse complement strand
ATTTTTATTCCATCAAGCCTGAAAAAGGGACTTGACAAACATTAGCAAGATTTATGAAGATAATTATACCATGTTTGACTCCGATGTACAACAATAAAAACCTCTTTTGCCCCGGTAGACAAAAGAGGTTTCTTTGTTGGTGCGCGAGGCAGGACTTGAACAGCGACTCGCCTAAGAGCCGCTGCTGCCCCACCCTCACGCACCAAAAAAGACGGCACCCCGTTGGGGTGTCTTTTTGTTTTGAACAAATGCGGACTTGAAACGAGCTCCAAGGGCGGCAAAGAGACACCTCATCCGTCACGGCTTACGCCGTGCCACCTTCTCCTCAAGGAGAAGGCTTGGGGGGCGGATCGTTTGCGCGATGAGAGGAAAGCCTTGGCGAGAGCGGCAAGATAGAACACGGATTGCCGCGGGGCTGCGGCCCTCGCAATGACGGAACAGGGGGAGACAGATAGCCGCGCCGGTGACGTCGGTCACCGGCGCACAATGACAAGGGGCAGTTTTTTCACCGCCGTGTAACCGAATCGTTACGCCAATGACTTGAGAATCGCTAAGCTGCGTATTATAATCGTAATATAAATATAAAGGAGATTACGAAATGAAGAAAACCATTTCGCTGCTTATGGCGGCGCTTCTGATCCTGTCGCTGACGCTCACCGCCGTTTCCTGCGGCAGGCAGAGCGACAAGCCCGCCGCTCCCGGGAAGCCCGCTTCTGCCGGGGAGCCGGTCAAGCCGGTTGAGCCGGATGAACCGGTTGAGCCGGATGAACCGGTTGAGCCGGATGAACCGGTTGAGCCGGATGAACCCGGAGCGGAGGACGCCGGTCCGCTGCCGCTGATGTGGCGCGTTACGGACAAGGACGGCCACACCCTGTACCTCTTCGGCACCATCCATGTGGGCGATGAGCGCAACGACGCCGTCATGGCCCGCGTTGCGCCGGTGCTGGACGGCTGCGACGCGCTGGCAGTGGAATTTGACGCGGTGGCCTACGCCGGGGATATGCAGCAGATGATGAAGGATATGGAACAGTATGTGCTGACAGACGGAAGCACCGTCTCCGACTATATGCCGGAGGATCTGTATCAGCGGTCTTATGAGCTGCTGAAGCAGGCGGGACTGATGCCCGGGGTGTTCACCCACTACAATCTGGCCTGGTGGTCGCAGCTGGTGGAGTCGGCGATCCTGACGGTTTACACCGAGCTGGACAGCGGGAAGGCCATGGACAGCCTGCTGATCCACCGCGCCTACGACAGAGACATACCCGTGCTGGATGTGGAATCCTCCGCGTTCCAGATGGCGCTGCTCAACAGCTTCGACAATGAGCTTTACCTGCTGATGATCAAGGACGCGCTGGAGAATACGGAGACCTACAACGCTGATCTGAACAGGCTGTATGAGCTGTGGCTCTCCGGAGACAGGGACGCATTCTGGACGTATCTGGCCAGTGAGAACGATGAGGACGACGGAAACTATACGGAACAGCAGCTGGCGATGATAGAGGACTACAACCGCGCTCTGCTGGACGAGCGCAACCTGGGCATGCGGGATCGGGCCATGGAGTATCTTGCCGGCGGCCGGACCGTGTTTTTTGCCGTGGGCGCCGCCCATATGGCCAACGAAGCGGGACTCGTGCAGCTGCTCACCGACGCGGGCTATACCGTGGAGGAGATCGCGTACTGAAGCGGAGCTTATCCGGGCAGAGATGCCGGACGCAGAGGGCTATGACGCCGAACAGATCGCGGCCCGGCAGCGCGAGATCCTGACAGAGGGCGATACAGATAGAGAATAAAAGGCGCATGGCGCCGGTTTGAGGGAGGATATCATGGGAAAGAAAGCACAGGACACGAAAAACTACAGCGTACCCAGAGACTTCTTCGTCCAGAAGCTGCGCAACATCGAGAGCGCAGGACTGAATCTGGCGCTGAAATCGGAGAACCCCGTGGCCGGCGGCGTCTGGTTCCGCATCCACCACGGGATGACTATGCTCTCCTACGGCGAGAAGATCACTGTCACCCTGACCGATGTGAACGGGGGAACACGGGTGGACATTCTCTCCGAGTGCGGTATGCCCACCCAGATCATCGACTATGGGAAGAACGCCTCCAACGTGAAGGTGATCTTCCGGTATCTGGAAAACGGACTCCCCGCCGGGAATGCGCAGTCCCGGACCGCTGCGCCGGAGCAGCCGGCTGCCCAGCCGAAATTCTGCTTCATCTGCGGCAAAGCCCTGCAGCCGGGGATGCGGTTCTGCCCGCACTGCGGCACAAAGCTGGGCTGAGGAGCGTTGACATCCACCGGGATGCCCTCCCAAAGAGGAGGCGTCCCGGTGCGAGACTGTCAAAAAACGGCAATGCCGTTTTTTGACAAAAGGCTTGCAGCCTACTGCGCGCACTCATTGTCCGCCAATGGCGGACAATTCGCACACTTCGTAGTCTGAGAGGTGTATTTTGCCACGTACTACGACTCGCTTCGCTCGCATGCATAAGTTCGCGCAGCCAAATCACAGATTTGGGCGCTCACTTAACGCCGCGGCAAAATACGATTAAATGTCTTCGCGCCGTGCGCGGCGCGAACAGCTAACGCATTAGTTCGTGCAGCCAAATCAGAGATTTGGGCACTCACTTATCTGCGAGGCTTTTCTGACAAGCTGCCACCGGGATGCTTTCCAAATGGAAAGCGTCCCGGTGTTTTTTTGCGCGGGAGAGGGATATACGGATCGTCGCGCCGCTGCGCGGCTCGCAATGACAGGAGGGAAAAAATGGGTGCGCAATTTTTCGTGAGCGGGGAAGGGCGCGTGTTGCAATGTTCGACAAAACATGATACAATCAACAAAACACTATGGGCGCTTATGCCCACTTCAAGAGGCGGCTTATGACAGACTACCATCTGGGGCCTTTTCACTCCATCAACGCCTTCGTGGCGGACAAGCTGAAAAGCTTTTCAACGCAGGGACTCTCCTTTGAGACCCTGTTTTCGTTGATGTTCCGGGAGCGGGAGAATATACTCTATGAGAGAAGCGAGGGCTACCGCATCCGCAAGACCACCTACGGCGAGGCACGGGAGGCCATTCTGGCCATGGCCGCCGCCCTGCGCCGGCGCTTTTCGGACATCCCCGCCGGTGAAGTGGTGGGCCTTTACATGGACAACAGTCTGGCGTGGATCGAGTGCTTCTGGGCCATTCTGGCCGCCGGATACCGGCCGCTGCTGATGAACCTGCGCCTGCCCCCCGACCTGCTGGCCGAGGCCATGGCCGCCTGCTCATGCCGGGCTGTGGTGTCCGACGGCAGGCGCTTTGACGTGCCCACCGTCATCGCCGACGAGCTGACAGACGGCGCACCGGAGGAGCCGGACCGGGCCTTCGGCACGGAGCTGCTGGTCATGTCCTCCGGCACCAGCGAGCATGTAAAGGTATGCGCCTTTACGGCAAAGGCGTTCTATTACCAGATCTGTGACAGCTACGACATCATTCAGGAGTGCGCCAAGGTCAAGGAGCACTGGGATGGCGAGCTGAAGCTGCTGGCCTTTCTGCCCTTCTACCACGTCTTCGGGCTCATCGCCATGTACCTGTGGTTCGGGTTCTTCTCCCGCACCTTCGTGCATCTTGCGGATCTGGAGCCCCAGACCATCCTCAACACCATCCGGCGCCACAAGGTGACCCACATCTTCGCGGTGCCGCTGTTCTGGGAAAAGGTCTACACCCGCGCTCTGGCCGGCATCCGGGAGCGGGGAGAGGACACCTGGAACAAATTTCAAAAGGCCATGGACCTGCGGCGCAGACTGCCCGGGGCCATGGGCGACGCCTTTTCCCGCCTGGCCTTCCGGGAGGTGCGGGAAAACCTGTTCGGCGAGAGCATCCGCTTCATGATCACCGGCGGCAGCTTCATCGATCCGAAGATCCTGGACTTTTTCAACGGCATCGGCTACCGGCTGGCCAACGGCTACGGCATGACGGAGATCGGCATCACGTCGGTGGAGCTGTCAAACGACCGCAAATGGCTGTGGGGCGGCTACATCGGAAAGCCCATGACCCACGCGGAATACAGGCTGGACGACGAGGGTCAGCTCTGGGTGCGGGGCGAGATCACCTCCGACTACATCCTGTGCGACGGCGTGCGCACGGAAAACGACGGATGGTTCTGCACCCGCGATCTGACGGAGTGCCGGGAGGGGCACTATCTGCTCCGGGGACGGCGGGACGATCTGATCGTGGGACCGGACGGAGAGAACATCAACCCCAACCTCATCGAGCCGCGGCTGCGCAGCGACGACGCCGCGGTGTGCCTGATCGCCCTGCGGCAGGAGGGCAAGACCGTGCCGGTGCTGCTGGCGGAGGTGAACCGCTATCTGCCGCAGCAGAGGCTCAAGGAGATCGAGAGCGGCCTGAAGCGGCGGCTGGCAGAGCAGGGGCTCACCGGCGCCGTGAACCGGATCGTGCTGCTGGGCGAGCCGCTGATGCATCCGGAGGAGATCAAGCCCAACCGGGTGCGGCTGGCAAGAGAGCTGGCCGGCGGACGGCTCCGGGTCCTCGACCCCAACGAGAAGCGGCAGGAGACCGCAGCCGGGGAGCTGGAGCAGAAGGTGCGCAGCTGCTTTGCCGCCGCGCTGGACAGATCCGCCGGGGAGATCGGGCTGGACGCCGATTTCTTCACCGATCTGGGCGGCTCCAGCCTGGACTACTTCGCCGTGATCTCCGCGCTGAAGGAGACCTTCGGCCTGCCCTTCCCCCAGGAGGGCGGCAATCTGCGCTCCGTGGGGGAGATCGCGGATTACATTCGCCGGAATCAAGGAAACGAGTGAGACATGATCCATTTCTGGAACCTCTTTGTGAAGCTGACGGGCTGGCCTGTCCAGTTCCTGTGCTTTCGCACCAAGATCTATTATGAGGATCGCCGCGCCCAGGGACGCCGCATCCGCGGAGGCGCGCTGGTGATCTCCAACCACACCGCCGTGTACGACTACGCGGTGTATCTGTTCGTGTTCTGGTCGCGCTTGCTGCGCTTTCAGATGGCGGAGCTGCTGTTCCGCAAGAAGCCGCTGGGCAGCCTGCTCCGCGCCCTGGGCGGCATCCGGGTGGACCGGGAGAACATGGACTTCGGCTTTCTGGACAAATCCCGCGCCATCCTGGAGCGGGGCGGCGTGGTGGGGATCTTCCCCGAAAGCCGCCTGCCCAGGCCGGGGGAGGCCAGGCCCCTGCCCTTCAAGACCAGCGCCGCCTATCTGGCGCTGCTCACCGGCGTGCCGGTGATCCCGGTGGTGACCAACGGCTCCTATTTCCGCCGGGAGCGAGCCCGGGTGATGATCGGCAGGCCGCTGTACGCCGCCGACCTGGCCCCGGAGGGACTGGGAGAGCGGGAAACGGTGCGCGCCGTCAGCGAGGCGCTGCGGGAGCGGATCATAGAGTTGGAGAAGAAGCTGCATGATGAAACAGAAAAGCGGTAAACAGCCGCTGTTTGCCCTGAAATATCTGGCATACGACTTTATCAAGGTCACCGCCGCACTGCCCGGCCTCATCTGGCTGCGGCCCAGGTGGATCTACGCCGCGCCGGAGGCGAGGGAGTATCTGCGCGGCGGCGCTCTGGTGATCGCCAACCACGTGGGATTCCTCGACCCGGTGTACCTGATGTATGCCATCTGGTACCGCCGCCACCGCTTCGTGTGCGGCAAGGAGTTCTTCGAGAGCAAGGCGCGGTGGTTCTTCCGGGCCTTCCGCTGCATCCCCATCGACCGGGAGAACTTCGGCCTGGATTCCCTGCGGCTCATCGCCGACGAGCTGCGCGCCGGCTCGGTGGTGACCATGTTCCCGGAGGGACACATCAGCGCCGACGGCGGGGAGGAGATCGCCGCCTTCAAGCCCGGCATGGTCCTCATGGCGCTGCAGGGCAGAGCGCCTGTGGTGCCCGTCTACTTCCAGCCCCGCAAACACTGGTACAGCCGGCTGCGGGTGGTCATCGGACAGAAGCTGGACATCATCGAAACCTACGGCACGCACCCCACCATGAGTCAGATCGACGAGATCGTCACCCTGCTGCGGGGCAGGGTGGAGGAACTGAAAGCCATCGCAGAAGAAAGGGAGAGCTGAAACACCATGACTGAAACAAAAGACCTGTTCCGTAAATATACCGACGAGGCCACCTTTGCCCGCATCGTGGACATGGAAACCGTGTCCGAGATGTGGCAGCGGTGCCTCCGCGAGTTCGGCGGCAGCGTCGCCATCGCCGACGACGGGAAGGAGTACACCTACCGTCAGCTGGAGGAGGACGCCGGGGGCTTCCGCACGCTGCTGGAGCAGCCGGAGGAGGGAACGCGGGTGGCCATCTTCGCTGCCAACTCCTACGACTTCGTGAAGGCCTATCTGGCGGTTGTCACCGCCGGATGCACCGCCGTCATCTTCCCGGCCCATCTGGACGCCGCCGCCGTGTTCGGCTGCTGCATGATGTTCGGCGTGAAGAAGCTGGTCTATCAGCGGGATTTCGAGGAGCGGCTGGCACCGGTGAAGGAGCGCAGGCCGGACATCACCCTCATCCCCGCCGACGCGCTGTGCGATGAGAAGACCGACATGACAGCCTGCACCGGCGCAACGCCCTGCGCCATCGTGTTCACCGGCGGCACCACCGGCAGGAGCAAGGGCGCGCTGCTGTCCAACGCCGCGGTGATGCAAGGCACGGTGAACGGCTGCTACGGCTATGCCGACGTGTTCTCACAGCGGTACCTGCTGGTGCTGCCCCTGTCCCATGTGTTCGGACTCATCCGCAATCTGATGACGTCGCTCTACACCGGCAGCACCCTCTTCATCTGCCGGAACAACAAGGATATGTTCCGGGACATCGCCGTGTTCCGGCCCACCATCATGGTGATGGTGCCCGCGTTGGCCGAGATGGCCCTGACCCTCTCCAAGCGGTTCGGCCGCAACATGCTGGGCGACGACCTGAAGGTCATCATCTGCGGCGCCGCGCCTGTTTCGCCCTTCCTCATCGGCGAATACGACAGGATCGGCGTGAAGCTGCTGGCCGGCTACGGCCTTACCGAGTCGGCCAATCTGGTGTCCGGCAACCCGGAGAGCCTTGCCAAGCCCGAGTCCGTGGGCCTGCCCTATCCCCATCAGGAGCTGAAGATCGTAAACGGCGAGCTGTGGCTCAAGGGACGCAACATGATGGACGGCTACGTGGGCGCGGCCGAGGCGGACGCCTATGAGGACGGCTGGTTCAAGACCGGCGATCTGGCCCGGTTCGACGAGGAGGGCTATCTCTACATCACCGGGCGCATCAAGGAGATCATCGTGCTCCAGAGCGGCGAGAACGTTTCGCCGGCGGAGGTGGAGACAGCCTTCAACGCCCTGCCCTTCGTGCAGGATTCCCAGGTCTTTGAGGACCGCAGCGAGCTGGGCGCCCAGATCCTGGCGCTGGAGGTGGTGCTGCGGCCCACCGAGCTGACGGACATGGAGCCGGAGGCCCGCAAGGCCTACGCCACCGCAGAGCTGGAAAAGGTCAACCGCACCCTGCCGCCCTTCCAGCAGGTCAGTAAAATCACCATCCGGGATACCGACTTCCAGCGGTCCCCGGCCATGAAGATTGTGAGATACCGCTATGAAAAGAACTGAAATCGTTGAAAAGCTCAAGGACATCCTGCTGGCCACCGACGACCGCAAGCGGGACGCCGTGGCTGCCTGCACCGAGGCCTCCAGCCTGACCTACGACCTGGGCTTTTCCTCCATCGGCATGCTCTACATGGTCATCGCCATCGAGGAGGAGTTCGGCATCCGCTTCGACGGCGTGGGCGCGGCGGACTTCCGCACCCTGGGCGACGTGGTGGACTATCTGGAGGCGAAGCTCCCATGAAGTGGCTGCCCGGACGGTGCCGCACCGGAGACCTGATCCGGGTGCACCTGGGCTCCGTCTGCCACTACGGCGTGTTCGTCTCCGAGGACGAGGTCATCGCCTTCGGCCTGCCGCCGGTGGAGCAGTACCGGGACGATCCCCGGCGGCTCATCGTGTGCAGCACCGATATCGACACCTTCGCCTGCGGCAGCATCGTGGAGATCGCCCACGCGGAGAACCGCCAGGAGCGGAGGAAGCGGCGGCCGCCCAAAAAGGCCGTGGCCGACGCCAGAGCGCGGCTGGGGGAGACGGGCTACAACCTCCTGCACAACAACTGCGAGCATTTCGCCCGGGAGTGCGTCTTCGGCGAGCACCGCTGCGAGCTGGAGGAGGCCGCCGTCCGCCGCTGGCGGGAGCGGCCCGTGTGCGCCGTGTATCTGGCGGCCGTGGATGACATGGCCAAAGAGGACGCCGTGTACCCGCCGGAGCGGGCACGGGAGATCCGGCGCTGCACCGATCCGGGGCTCCGGGCGGCCAAGACCGCCGACTGGGCACTGCTGGAACTTGCCGTGAAGCAGGTCTTCGGACGGGAGCCGGAGAGCCTGACCTTCCGCTGCTCCCGCCACGGGAAGTGGAGCTGCGAGGAGCTGTACTTTTCCCTGTCCCACGCCGGGGGCTATGCCGCCGCGGCGGTGTCCAGCGCCCCGGTGGGCGTGGACATGGAGGGCGTGGAGGCATTTTTCGCAAGGCGCACGGAAGAAGAGATCCGGCTGATGGCGAAAAGAGCCATGACATCCGCGGAGCATCGCCGCTGGGGCGGCGATCCGGCGGCCTTTCTCACGTGCTGGACGCGGAAGGAAGCCGTGTTCAAGTGCCGGGGCAGAGGGGCTTTCCGCCCCGCCGCAGCGGACGCAGACGACGCCGGGGTGCGCTCCTGCCGCGTGATGGCAGGGGACACGGAGCTGGCGCTGGCTCTGTGCGGCAGGCACAGCGCCCAGGCGCGATTTTACCTGATGGACGGCGACGGCGCACATCCCGTGACGCCCCGCTTTGATGACACGCCGCAGACGGTGGATCCGGACGCTGCGGCGGAATAAAAACGCCGGATCGTGAGGAGCCGACCATGCTGATCATCCGGATCCTGCTGATCCTGCTGGGCCTGTTCGTCATCTTTCTGTTAGGCCCGGCCGTCGTCGCCGCCGCCACGGTGTTTGCCCGGCGGGAGGGGACGGATTTCGACACCGCCTGCCGCCAGGAGCAGTTCGCGCCGGCGGCGGACACCATGCGTGCCGCCCGGGACGCTCTGATGGGCCTGCCCCATGAGACCGCAGAGATCGCCGCACCCGACGGCGTCACCCTGCGGGGCGACTACTTTGACCGGGGCGCGGACAGAACGGTGCTGCTGCTCCACGGCTACCGGGCCGGGGCCATGCTCAACTGCGGCGTGCAGGCGGAGGCCTTTGCCCGCCGCGGCTGGAACGTGCTGCTCGTGGATCAGCGCGCCCACGGACGCAGCGGGGGAGACCACACCCTGCTGGGACTGCGGGAGCGGCGGGACGCGGCGGCATGGGCCGACTGGGCCGCAAAAAGACACGGCGTGAAGGCGCTGGCCATCTACGGCGTGTCCATGGGCGCCGCCGCTGTGGCCTACGCATCGGATGAGCTGGACGCCGGCCGGGTGCGGGCCCTGATCATCGACTGCGGCTTCACCTCGCCCTATGAGCAGATGAGCGGGGACTGCCGGAGACGGCACCTGCCCACGCCGCTGCTGATGCCCCTGATCCGCCTCATGGCGCGGATCTTCTACGGGGAGGATCTGGCGGAGGACACGAAGCGCCACCTCGCCCGCACCACCATACCCGCGTTTTTCCTCCACGGCACCGCCGATCTCACGGTGCCCTATGAGCAGGGGCAGGCCAATTTCGCGGCCTGCGCCTCCCCCAAGGCGTTCTTCACCGGGGAAGGCGCCGGACACACCATGTGCTTCCCGGCGGAGCCGGACAGAGCGGAGAAGGCTCTGTTCGCGTTTCTGTCGCCGTATTTTTCAACTACACCGGAAGGAGAGAAGGAAACAAGATGAAGAAGTTTGCCATTTTAGCCGACGCCACATGCGACCTCCAGGAGGAGCTCCAGAAGCGGTATGACGTCCATGTGCTGCCAGGACACGTCATCCTGCCGGACAAGACCGACATCCCCTCGCCCCTGAAGTGGGAGACCATGACGCGGGAGGAGTTCTACAGCAAGCTGAAGAAGGATCCCAACAGCTATACCACCGCCCCCGCCAACACCCAGGAGTTCGCCAACGCCATGGAGAAGATCGTCTCGGACGGCACCGAGCTGCTGACCATGACCATCTCCGGCGGCATCAGCGGCGCCTTCCAGTTCGCCTCCCTGGCCGCCAAGCAGGTGATGGAGGCTCATCCCGGCGCAAAGATCACCTGCGTGGACAGCATGCGCTTCGGACCCGGCTTCGGCCTGATGGTGGCCTACGCCGCCCGCCTGCGGGACGAGGGCAAATCTCTGGACGAGGTGACCGCCTGGCTGGAGGAGAACAAAAACCGCTTCCATCAGGCCGGATGGCTGGATGACCTGAGCTTCGTGGCCAAGAAGGGACGGCTCACCAACGCCAAAGCCTTCTTCGGCACCCTGGCCGGCATCAAGCCCATCGGCGAGTTTGACTACAACGGCCTGACCACCGTCATCGGCAAGGCCAAGGGCGCCAAGCAGGCCTACGCCGTGCTGATGGAGTACATCGCCCAGACCATCGAGAACCCCGCCGAGCAGACCATCTTCATCGCCCAGACCAGCCGCCTGCCTCAGGCGGAGGCCTTCCGGGATATGATCCGGGAGCGGTTCCACCCCAAGGAGATCCTCATCAACGACGTGTTTCCCGCCTGCGGCATCAACATCGGCCCGGGCCTCATGGCCGCCTACTACATGGGCAAGCCTATCTCACAGGGCCTCACCGAGGAGCGCGCCATCATCGAGCGCCAGCTGAACAAGGGAGAGTAACGACATGAAAAAGATCCACGGCAAGGGGAAAATCATCCTCTACGCCCTGTCCGGCATGGGCATCAATATGCTCAACCTGATGATGGGCTCCTACCTCTGCAGCGCGCTGCTGGTGGGCGGCTTCGCGGCAAAGGACGTGCCGTTCCAGACCTTTGCCGGCCATGACCTGGTCATCGCCGGCGTGTGGGCGGTGTTCGGCCTCATCGCCAAGATCCTCGACGGCGTCATCGACATCCCCATGGCCGCCTTTACCGACGGCCTGCGCACCCGGTTCGGCCGCCGCCGTCCCGCCCTGCTCATGGGCCTCATCCCCCTGGTGCTGGCCTACGCCGCCTTCCTCATCATCCCCAATCCCGCCGGCGCCACCATGCTCAACACCGTGTATTACGGCGTGGTGCTGTGCATCTTCTACAGCTTCTATACCCTGACCATGGTGAACTACTACGCCACCTTCACCGAGATCGTGGAGACCGAGCACGAGCGCAACCTGCTCTCCAACGCCAAGTCCGTGTTCGACATCGTCTACTTCATCCTGGGCTACGTGGTGGTGCGTATGCTGCTCAACGGCATGAACATCACCAGGGTCGCCCTCATCGTGCTGCCCATCGCCCTGACCATGCTCATCCCCCTCTTTATGATCAAGGAGCCGGATATGCGCAGCGGCAAGGCGGCCCAGAAGCTGCCCCGGCTCAGCCTGACCAAATCCCTGGCCTTTACCTTCAAGGATAAGCCCTTCATCCTGTGGATGTGCGTGTACGCCTTCATGACCTTCGGCGTGCAGCTGTTCCTGGGCGGCATCAACGAGTATTTCTCCCACGTGGGCATGAGCATGATCTTCGTCATGATCGCCGCCTTTGCCCCCGTGCCCTTTACGCTGATGCTCTACGATAAGATCCTGCGCAGGCGGGGCTTCGGCTTTGCCTACCGCTACATCCTCGTCACCTACATCATCGGCATGATGGCCATGTTCGGCGTGTCCTATCTGGCGCCGGGCATGACAAAGACCGTGCTGTCCATCGTGACCGGACTCATCAGCTCCTTCGCCATCGGCGCCATGTTCGCCGTGGCATACTCCCTGCCCTCCCAGTTCGCCGCCGAGGAGGAGCAGAAGAACGGCGTGTCGCACTCCGCCATGTACTTTGCCGTGCAGGGCCTGTTCGCCGGTGTGGCCACCGGCATCGGCAGCGCCGTGGTGCTCACCGCCCTGAAGGGCACCGAGGGCCAGCACTCCGACGCCATCCGCTACCTGACCCCCATCTGCGCCGCGGGCATCCTGGTGTCCCTGCTGCTCTCGTTCCTGCTGCCTAAAAAGGTGCTGGACATGGGTCGGGAGGAGAAGAAGTAATCCAATACCCGGAAAGGGATCGAAAACATTATGGCAATCAGACGAATCAACGGCATTGAAACCGAACAGATGCTCCGCAGCGGCCTTGCCAACCTGCAGCGCCGGGAGACGGAGATCAACCGCCTCAACGTGTTCCCCGTGCCCGACGGGGACACCGGCACCAACATGTGCATGACGCTGGCCCACGGACTGCGCAACGCCACCAGCCACACCGACGTCAACGTGTTTCTCAAAACCCTGTCCGCCGGCATGCTGCTGGGCGCCAGAGGCAACTCCGGCGTGATCCTCTCCCAGTTCTTCTACGGCTTCAGCCAGGAGCTCAGCCGCGCCGCCCTCATCGGACCCGGCGAGCTGCGCAGCGCCCTGATCCGCGGCTACCGCGCCGCCTATCAGGCCGTGCTGCAGCCCGTGGAGGGCACCATGCTGTCCGTGGCAAGGGAGGGCATCGAGCATATCCGGGGACAGATCACCCGCAGCACCGGCGTCGACGTGATCCTCTCCATGTACATCGCCGAGATGCGCAAGACGCTGGCCCAGACGCCGGAGATGCTCTCCGTGCTGAAGGAGGCCGGTGTGGTGGACAGCGGCGCCGCCGGATTCATCCTCATCTTCGAGGGCATGCTCAGCTACCTGCGGGGCGAGCCCGTGGAGTCCGACCAGCCCCTGACCGCCGAAGCCCCGACCGCACCCGCCGGACCGGATCTGAGCCTCTTCGACGAGGACAGCGCCTTTATCGACGGCTACTGCATGGAGTTCCTGCTGCAGCTCATGAACGACAGGGCCTATGACCAGAGCTTCCGGCTGCAGACCTATCTGGCCGCGCTGAAGGAGCTGGGCAGCTCCATCGTGTGCGTGCAGAACGACAGGCGGGTCAAGGTGCATATCCACACCAAAAAGCCGTCGCCCGTCATCCTGCTGTCCCAGCGGTACGGCGAGTTCCTCACCTTCAAGCTGGAGAACATGCAGGTGCAGCACAACGAGTACGACCGGCAGACAGTGCAGCCGGAGCACAAGCCGCTGGCTATCATCGCCGTGGCCAACGGCGAGGGCATGTGCCAGCTGTTCCGCAGTCTGGGCGCCGACTGCGTCATCGACGGCGGCGCCACCATGAACACCTCCGCCCAGGAGTTCGTCTCCGCCTTCGAGGAGCTGAACGCCGACCGCATCGTGATCCTGCCCGACAACAAGAACGTCATCCCCGCCGCCGAGCAGGCCGCCGCACTCTCCGGCAGCCGGCAGGTGACGGTGCTGCCCACTGCCAGCTTCGCCGAGGGCTACTTCGCCCTGGCCATGGACATCCCCGACAGCCCCGACACCGACGAGCGCATCCGGCAGATGCGCCGCGGCGGGGAGGGCGTGGCCACCATCGGCGAGGCCACAGCCTCCCGGGACTATTCCTACCACGAGATCCGCTGCCGGAAAGGGGAGGAGATCGCCTTCCTGAACGGGGAGCTGATCAGCGTCAGCCGCGACTGGCGCACCGCCGTCACCGAGGCGCTGATGATGCTGGAGGATATCGAGGACAAGGAGACCTGCATCGTTTTCCGCGGGAAGGACATCCCCGCGGAGCGGGAGGAGGAGCTGGCCGAGGCCGTGGCCCAGCGGCTGCCCATGCTGGAGCTGGAATTTGTGGACGCAGGCCAGGAGATCTATCACTGGGTCCTTGGCGTGATGTGAGGCTGCTATGGATTGGTGGATCTATGTTTTGCTGGCAGTTGCGGTGCTGTTCGTGCTGCCTGCGCTGGTGGTGTCAGCCGGTATCTACATCATCCTGCTGGTGCGCACCAAGCCGGATAAGTTCGGCAGAAAGTGCAGCTTTCCCGACGACGAGGAGTACGTGCGCCTGTACAACAAGGGCCTTGCCTGGGGCGAGAAGTGGAAGGATCACAAGCGGGACGTCAGCATCGTCAGCGACGGACTGCGTCTGGTGGGCGAGTATTTCGATTTCGGCGGGGAAAACGCTGCCCTGATCATCGCCGGACGGACGGAGTGCCTGCTCTACTCCTACTTTTTCGCCGAGCCCTTCCGCAGCGCCGGATGGAACGTGCTGGTCATCGACAACCGGGCCCACGGCCTGTCCGAGGGCAGAGTGTCATCCCTGGGGTACCGGGAGTACCGGGACGTGCTGGGCTGGTGCCGGCTGCTCCACGACGAGCTGGGCAACCAAAAGGTGATGATGCACGGCATCTGCATCGGCGCGTCCACCGCCCTGTTCGCCGCCGTGGACGAGAACTGTCCCGACTACGTGGCGGGCATGAGCGCCGAGGGCATGTACGTCAACTTCTACGAGTCCTTCCTCAACCACATCAAGCTGGACCGGCCCAAAGCCCCGCGATTCCCCGTGATCCCCCTGACCATGCTGATGATGCGCGTCTTTTCCGGCGCCAACGTGGTCACCGACGGGCCGCTGTGGCGCATCGACCGGCTGAAAAAGCCCATCCTCTTCCTCCACAGCCGGGAGGATCAGTTCTCCCTGCCGGAGAAGGCACAGGAGCTGTACGACAAATGCACCGCGCCCAAGCGCATCGTGTGGTTCGACCGGGGAGCCCACTCCCGGATCCGCATCAACACCCCCGAGCCCTACGACGAGGCCATCCGGCAGTTCCTGGCGGAGCTGGCGTAAACGCACATTTTACGATTTTTCCTTGCTTTCTTCACTTTAACTTGCTATAATGACAGAAGAGATGCGGGAGGCGGAAGGAACCTCTGCCTCATCGCAGCGAAATTTGAGGGAGGGAAAAACTATGGAACAGAGAAACAATCAGCCCAATCTGCTGGTATTCGGCATTCTCAGCCTGGTACTGGAGACGATCCCCGGCATCATTCTGGGCGCCATCGGCCGCAAGAAGGGCAATCAGTACATTGCACAGGGCGGCACCCTGACCGGCGCGGCCAAGGTGGGCTACATCCTCAGCAAGGTGGGCCTGATCCTCGGCATCATCGGCACCATCTTTGTGGTGATCTGGGTGATCCTGATTATCGCCGGCGTCGCCAGCGGCGGATTTGAAGAGATCAACGATGCGATGGAAGTGACTTCCTCATTCTGATTCTGTAAGACATCGGACGCGCGACGCCGCTGCGGCGCCGCGCGTCTCCTTTTTCCCGGTATAAACGGACGCCGGATGGGAAATACTGGCATTGCGCCGGAGAGGGGGGAACACCCTGATGACACAAGTGAATGACCGCTGCTCCCGCAGCCGGCGCGGAATCTCGATCCGGAAAGGTCTGAAGATCCTCGTGACCGTACTGCTGATTTACTCGCTGGGCTCCATGCTGCTCTCCGCCGTCATGTTCCGGGTGCTGTTCCCCCGCAGGGACGGGGTGAGCGACATCCGCTATACCTATGCCGACGTGGACAGCGCCGCCTATCCCCGCACCGCGTTCTCCTTCGACTCCTGCGGACATGCCATCAGCGCCTGCCGCTACGAGGCCCGCCGCGCCAAAGGCGAAATCGCGGTCATCAACGGCATCGGCGCCGGCATGGACTCCCATCTGGCGGAAATCATGTACTTCGTGGATCACGGCTGGACCGTGGTCACCTGGGACGCCACCGGCCTGGGCGGCAGTGGGGGGCGTGGAATCATGGGCCTGCAGCAGATCCGGCTGGATCTGCTGGCCTATCTGGACTACCGCGAGAGAACAGGGGAGACGCTGCCGCTGGTGCTGTACGGACACAGCGCAGGCGCTTACGCCGCCGCCACCGTGCTGGACGGGGACTACGGTGTACGGGCCGCCGTGTGCCTGTGCGCCTTTGATTCCCCCGCCGCCGTCATGCTCTACCACGCCCGGCAGCGCGTGGGCGTGCTGGCCGACGCACAGTACCCCTTCCTGCTGCTGGAGAGCTACTTCCTCTTCGGCGCCGACGCCGATGTGTCCGCCGTGGACGCCGTCAGCCGCAGCCGGGTCCCCGTGCTGGCGGTGGAGAGCAGCTCCGACGATCTGGTGCCCCATGAGCTGGGACTGGCCGGACGCGGCGCATACCAAAACCCCAACGTGACGGTAATGACGGTGGACACCGCCTGGCGCAACGAGCACAACACCCCGTGGCTCTCCCCGGCGGCGGCGGAGTATGTGGGCGGCCTTAAGGAGGGACAGCGGGTGGACAAGGCCCGGGCCAACCAGCTGGATCAGCCCTTTATGGAGCAGATCCTGACCTTTTTCAACGACGCGGTGGACGGAGCGTGACCATGCGCCCACGGGCGGCAGGATGTTCTGCTTGACAGGGAGGGGAAAACCGGATATGATAAACAAAGCGGACTTCGGCTTCAGGCCGGAAATGACCGACAAAAAATGGAGGATTATGAAATGAAGAAAAACATTTTCACCCGCATGCTGGTCATCGTCATGATGCTGGCCATGGTGATGAGCGTTCTGGCAGGCTGCGGCGGCAAGGACGACGACGAGGACGACAAGAAGAACGAGCCCACCACCCAGTCCGGCGACAAGGACACCGGCAAGAAGGATGACGGCAAGAAGGAAGAGCCCGCCGAGGTCGTCAAGACCGACGCCGAGCTGATCATCGGCAAGTGGGAGACCAATATCGATCTGGAAGACGCTTTTGCCCAGGCTCTGACCGAGTCCGAGGGCGGCGAGATGTTCAAGGACATTGACTTCAGCGGCATCTCCATGCGGATGACCGCGGAGTTTAAGGACGACAATACCCTTGCCCTGCAGATGGATAAGGACAGCGCTCAGGCGGCTATGGATCAGTTTGTGGATCGGATCGTGGAGGCCATGCCCGAGATCATGCGCAAGGCCATCGCCGAGCAGGCCGGCGTGGACATCAGCGAGGTCACTGACGACGTGCTGGAGCAGGCGCTGACCAGCATGGGCCTCTCCTCCTGGGAGGATTTCGGCAATCTGATGCGTCAGTCCATGGACGTGGACTCCCTGTTCAAGCAGAGCGAGTTCTCCGGCAGCTATATGATCAAGGACGGCAAGCTCTATTCCGACAGGAACGGCGAGGCTACAGAGGACAGCGAGGCCATGCGTTATGAGCTCAACGGCGACAAGCTGGTGCTCCATACGGAGGATACCTCCGATGATATGCCCGACTTCATGAAGAACCTGACCTTCCAGCGCATGGGCTGATTGACAGACAAACACTGACAGTTTACAAAAGGCGACGGCTGCAAAGGCCGCCGCCTTTTGCTGTACCGGAGACGCCTGGGGAGAGCATGAACCACTTGTGTTTTTCCGAAAAGTGAGCTATACTTTTTCCGTAAATACCAGACACTGACCCATTTTTTACAGAATATCCGGACAAGGATGCCGCGGGAGATCGGCATCCGGCGGAGAAAGGAGCCGGCGGATGAAATACTGTCCGTTTTGCGGAGAAGGACTACAGAGCGGCGATGCTTTTTGTCCATCCTGCGGCAGAAGAAGCTCTGATACGGGGACCGGGGGGGAAAACGGCGGGTATTTCCACGCACCGAGCTTTCAATCCCCACAGAAGCCCGCCGCGGCAAACGCAGCCGTGCCGACCCCTCGTCCCATTCAGCCTGCGGCCGTATCACCCCAGAGAATGGAAGCCCCTGCCGGATATGCCGCACCCAGCGCGGTAACCCCGCCCAAAAAGAAAAAAGCCCTCCTCTGGGTCATTCCCGTGATCGCTCTGCTGGCTGTCGCCGCCATCCTCGCCGTCATCCTTCTGCGGGACAAACAGCCTGAAGCGGAGCAAGACAAGGCAGCGAAGCTGCCTGCCCAATCCGTCCTGTTCCTGGAGCTGTACGACAAGCGCGGAAACATGGTGGGAACGGGCAGCGGCTTCCTGATCAAGGACGGGGTAACACTGGTCACCAACTTCCATGTTATCAACGGCGTGTACCGCATCAGGGCGTATACGGCTGACGGTGAGGACTACACCCGGGCAGATGAGGTACTGGCCTTTGACCGGGATCTGGATCTGGCCATCCTGCGGTGTGAGGACGATCTGGGGTGCAGGCCCATCCCCCTGGGCGATTCCGACAAGGTCGAGCAGGGCGACAAGGTGGTGGCCATCGGCTATCCCCTGGGACAGGCCAACACGCTCTCCGACGGCGTTGTCAGCGCGCTGTACCGGGACAACGGCGTTGATATCATCCTGACGACAGCGCCCATCTCCAGCGGCAGCAGCGGCGGCGTTCTGCTGAATGAGGACGGAAATGCTATCGGCGTCACCACGGCGACATATACCGACGGGCAGAACATGAATATCGTCATTCCCATCAAATATGTGAAGAAGCTGCCTTATCTCAGGGAGCCTGTGGACCTGAGCGAGCTGGATTACCTGGATTAGAACATCGCCGGACGGGAGATGCGCGAACAGGGGCAAACTGTTTCTTGACAGGAAATTGAGAAACGAATACAATCTATATAACATCGGCCCGGGTGAACGGTCGAAAAAATAACATGGAGGGATACTATGAAGAAGTTTCATCTGACACGTGTGCTGGCTGTCATTATGATGCTGGCCATGGTATTGGGCGCTCTGGCAGGCTGCGGCAGCAAGGACGACAAGGACGAGAAGAAGTCCGACGCCGAGCTGATCGTCGGCAAGTGGGAGGGCGCGATCGAACTCGAAAAGTTGTTTGATGCAATGAGCGAGGCTGGAGCCGGCGCCGACGCAGAGATGTTTCTTGACATCATGGATGCAATCGACGCCTCCGATCTCACCATCAAAATGAGTGCCGAATTCAAGGATGACGGTACTTATCGTGCTGAAATGGACGAGAAGAGCTATCAGTCCGCCATGAAGACACTCATGACCCGGCTGACAAGCGACGAAAAAGCCGTCAAAAAGCTTCTGCGTGCTGTGATTGCCGATGGCGCAGGCATGGATCCCAGCGAGATCACCGACGAGATGCTGGAGCAGGTGCGCGAGCAGGCCGGCGCAGCTTCCTGGAAGGAAGTGGGCGAGATGATTCTCGAGCAGGCGGGCACCGATCAGATGAAGCTCGAGGACGGCACCTACGAGGGCAAATACGAGCTCAAGGACGGCAAGCTGTATATGTCCGACGATGAGGACACTGATCCCGATGAGGACGACGGCACCAATTACACCGTCACCAGCGACAAGCTGACCTTTAAGCTGGATAAGGACGGCGCGAAGCTGGATCTGTCCTTCAAGCGCGCGGGCTGATGGAGCTGACCGCGATCTGACAGATTGACAAATGACAATTTGACAAATACCGTGCGATCCCCCAGCAGATGCCGGGGGATCGCTGCGTTTTGTCGTTCTTGACAAGACGGCGCAGGTTATGTATGATAGGAGATAACAAAGGCGAAAACACCGAAGCATCGGGAGGGGTCTCAATGAGCCGGATTCAGAAGATGGCGGCGCTGGTACTGGCAGCCGTGTGTATGCTGGCGGCATTGGCGGGCTGCGGCGAGAAGAAAGAGCCCGAGAGAAAGAAAACCGACGTGGAGCTGATCACCGGACGGTGGGAGACCGCCTTTGACGTGTCAGAAACGGTGAAGGAGCAGGCGGCGGCTTTGGACAACCTGTTCGCCGACGCGGACTTCACCGGCCTGGGGCTGCCGTATCAGATCACCTTCAACGCCGACGGCACCTATACCGCCGGCATCCCCGCCGACGGCGCCCAGCGGCTGCTCCGGGACGCCGCCGCGCGCATGGCTGTGGTGATGAAGGAACAGACGCGCCGGGAACTGGCGGAGCAGCAGCACGTAAAGCCGGAGGAGATCGGCGACGAGCAGCTGGACGGCTACGTGGGCATGATCGGCTACGGCACCTGGGAGGATATGTGCCTGGAGCGGCTGGAAGCGATCGACCTGACCGCTCTGCTTGAAACGGAGAGCATAACCGGCAAGTATGCCCTGAAGGACGGCCTGCTGTGCCTGTCCGGGGATGCGGCGACGGAGGCTGCCGCTGCCGGCTGGAGCTCCCCCTATCAGCTGGATGGCAAAACGCTGACGCTCAGCGGCGGCGACACCGACGGCCTGCCGGGGTTTGTGACGTTCCCCGCCACATTCTCCCGTATCGGCAGGAATGGATAAAATTGACAGAATATTCCAAAACAGCGGTCGTTCGGCGGCCGCTGTTTTGCTTTTCGATTTGCTTTTCGCTTTGCTTTCGGCGGCGGGAAAAATCAGGCGGAGTTGGCAGGATGTTCACTTGTCCGGCGACGGCGGCGCTGATATAATGGAGCACGGCGAGCGCGGCGGCACGAGAAATACGGATTGCCGCAACCCTTCGCTCCTCGCAATGACAGGGGGAAAGAGCACTGTCACAGGGAAGAGGGGAGAAAAAACAGGTTTCCTGTCAAACAGTAGACCAAATATGGGGATTATGCTTGACGAATGGCGGCAAAAAAGGTATGATGCTATAGATAATGTGTAGATTGCACCCATCTGCCCATCAGGGCCATTGGACCGGAGCGATCCGGTAACGGGACGGGGGTTACAGATATGGAAATGACAACGATCCAGCGGGACGAGCAGGTCAACCCTGCGGTGACCGCGCCTGAAGTGAATCAGCCTGCGCTGCCGGAGTATCCGCCACAGGATCCCCGACGGCTGCGCCTCTATTCCTGCGTGAAGCGGGCCTTCGACCTGTTCGCCGCCGTGGTGGGACTGCTGCTGGCCTGCATCCCCATGCTCATCATCGGCGCCTGCGTGTGGTGCAGCACCAAAGGGCCTACCTTCATCAAGCAGGAGCGGGTGGGACAGCACGGCAAGGTGTTCACCATCTACAAGTTCCGCACCATGGTCTACGACGCGCCTCACGACGTGGCCACGTCGCTGCTGAAGAACGCCGACTCCTACATCACGCCCTTCGGACGGTTTCTGCGCAAGACCAGTCTGGACGAGCTGCCTCAGCTCATCAATGTGCTCAAGGGCGAGATGTCGCTGGTGGGCTTCCGCCCCGTGGTGCTGACGGAGAAGAAGCTCAACGCCCTGCGAGAGAAGTACGGCGTGTTCGCGTGCAAGCCCGGCATCACAGGCCTTGCCCAGATTCGGGGACGGGACGACATCTCCTACAAGGAGAAGGCCCGCATCGACGCCGAGTACGCCGCCACAAGATCCATCAAGCTGGATCTTTACTGCCTGCTGAAAACCATTCCCTTCGCCGCATCCCAGAAGGGCGCGCGGTAAGAACAAGGAAGTTTGCCAATGAATACATTTCGAGAGATCATACGGGACCACTCCCGGTACGCCGGCCACATCCTGAAGCTGGCCAAGTCCGATCTGGTCCGCACCTACCGCGGCGCATCACTGGGATGGGCCTGGGCCGTCATCCGTCCCACCATCACCATCCTCATCTACTACGTCACCTTCTCCATCGGCCTGCGCCACGGCAAACCCATCGGGGACTACTCCTACTTCCTGTGGCTCATCTCCGGCTTCGTGCCCTGGTTCTATATCTCCAACACCTTTACCGGCGGCGCCGGCTCCATCCGCAAGTACAGCTACCTGGTCAAAAAGGTGCGATACCCTGTGTCCACCATCCCCACCATCGTCAGCCTGTCCAACTTCGTGGTGAACCTGTTTCTCACCGCCATCGTGCTGGCCATCTTCCTCATCGCAGGCCACAAGCCCGATATCTACTGGGCGCAGCTGCCCTTCTACGCCCTGCTGATGTTCCTCTTCTTCACCACCTGGTCCCTGTTTGCCGGCATGCTGAGCGTCATCAGCAAGGACTTCATGAATCTGGTGAAGTCCGTCACCACCGCCCTCTTCTGGCTCTCCGGCGTCATGTACGACGTGCTGCGGGTCAAGAACGCCATCCTGCTGTCCTTCCTGCGCTACAACCCCGTCACCTACGTGGTCTACGGCTACCGCAACAGCCTGGTCTACAAGATCTGGTTCTGGGAGGATCCCCGGTATCTGCTGAACATCGGCATCGTGTACGCGGTGCTGCTGGCGCTGGCGCTGTGGGTCTACCGCCGCACCATCCGCTCCATCTCCGATATCCTGTAAGGAGCAACACATGAGCGAGAAAGTCATTGCCATTCAACTGAAAAACGTGAGAAAGACCTTCCGCCTCTTTCCCAACGACAAGGCCCGGCTCAAGGGCATGCTGCTCCAGGGCGCCGGCGTGGGGGAGAAGCGGGCCATCGAGAACATCTCCCTGACCATCTACCGGGGCGAGGCCGTGGCCCTCTTCGGCCGCAATGGCGCCGGTAAATCCACCCTTTTGAAGATGATCACCGGCGTCACCTATCCCACCGACGGCTACATCCGCGTCAACGGCCGCGTCAGCGCCCTGCTGGAGCTGACCGCCGGCTTCGACCCCGGCCTCACCGGACGGGAAAACATCTACCTGCTGGGCGAGATCCTGGGCGTGGGCAAGGAGGAGATCCGCCAGCTGGAGGGGGAGATCATCGCCTTCGCCGAGCTGGATCAGTACATCGATCAGCCCGTGCGCACCTATTCCAGCGGCATGAAGGCGAGGCTGGGTTTTGCCATCAACGCCTCCATCCGGCCGGAGATCCTCATCGTGGACGAGGCGCTCAGCGTGGGCGACGCCACCTTCCGCCGCAAGTGCCGGGCCAAGGTGGACGACGTGCTGAAAACCGGCGCCACCTTCCTCTTCGTCACCCACTCCCTGCCGGAGGCCAAGCGCCTGTGCAAGCGGGGCGTGGTGCTGTCACAGGGACGGATACAGTTCGACGGCCCGGTGAATGAGGCCGCCGCCTTCTACGAGAAAATGCTGGACAAGGAATGAGACCATGAAAACCGCTATCCTCTGCGCGATCATCCGCGTGGGAACCTGGCTGCTGCAGGGGCTTTACGCGCTGATGAAGCTCTCGCCCGTGAAAAACCGGGTGTGCTTCTTCAGCCGACAGGGCGACGAGCCCTCCATCGACTTCCGGATGCTGATGGCCGAGCTGGGGCGCACCGCGCCGGACATGGAGCAGGTGACCATGTGCCATCAGTTCCGCACCGGGCGGGACAAGTTCATCTCTTTCGCTCTGGATCAGCTGCGCAGCATGAGCCTGCTGGCCACGTCACGCTCCTGCATCATTGATGGCTACTGGCCCGTGGTGTCCCTGCTGCATCACCGCAAGGAGCTGACCGTGGTGCAGATCTGGCACTCCGTGGGCAAGATCAAGAAATCCGGCTACCAGACCCTGGACACGCCCTCCGGCCGGAACGGAAAGCTGGCCCGGGCGCTGAAAATGCACCGCAATTATACCTACATCATCTCCGGCGGCACCGCCTGGACGCCCTATTATCTGGCCTCCTTCGACACCACGCCGGAGCATCTGCGCCACTACGGTCTGCCCCGGCTGGACTGGCTGCTGCAGCAGGAGGATCTGCGCAGCGCCATGGAGGAGAAGCACCCGGAGCTCAAGGGCAAGACCCTGGTGCTGTACGCCCCCACCTACCGCACCTACGACATCAACCCCCAGGACGAGCTGCTGCCCCTCTTCGACGGCGACAAATACGCCCTGGTGTGCCGCTTCCACCCCAACCAGAAGTTTGCCGCGCCTCTGCCCGAGGCCGTGAAGCGGTACGAAGACGGCGACACCTTCGAGTGGATGTCCTGCTGCGACATCGTCATCACCGACTACTCGTCCCTGTCGCTGGAGGCGGCGGTGCTGAATAAACGCATCTACTACTACTTATTTGACCACGACCGATATCTCCGGGACAACGGACTCAACGTGGATCCGGCGGAGATGATGCCCCGCTGCTCTTTTGAGAAGGCGGCAGACCTGTTCGCCGCCATCGACAGCGGCGCCTATCCCGAGGAGGAGCTCCAAAGCTTCCGGCAGGGCTATCTGCCGGAGGAGCTGGGCAGCTCCACCCGCAACATCGCCGCCCTTATCACCGGGGCGGACGTGAATGAAAAGGAACTGGAAACCGTATGAGATACGTCATCATGGCCGACGGCGACATGAAGCGCTGGCACGCCCAGAGCCATATCCCCAAGCACCTGCTCACCGTGGACGGCGAAACGCTGCTGGAGCGGCTGGTGCGCCAGATCCGCACCGCCGACGGCGAGGCGGAGGTGTTCATCACCTCCCACAATCCCGCCTACGAGGTCGTCGGCGCGGTGCGCCACGAGCCGCTGGAGAACCACCTGGAGATCGACCGGTTCACCCGGGAGCTGATCTCCGACGACGTGTGCTTCCTCTACGGTGACACCTGCTACACCGACGAGGCCGTGGCATATATCGCCGGGAAAAAGACCGACGGGCTGTGGTTCGTGGGCAACGAGCGCTCCATCGTGGCGGTGATCGCCCACGACGGCCGACTGCTGAAAAACCACGTGGACCGGGCAAAGGACGCCTTCCTGGACGGCCGGATCACCGACTGCCGGGGCTGGCAGGTCTACCAGTCCTACGCCGGGTTGCCCATGGGCAATCCGTGCATCGGGCCGGCCTTTACCCAGCTGCACGACGGCACCTGCGGGTTCAACACCTGGCAGGAATACGAGGAATTTCTGGAGAAAAGGGGAGAGACCTGTGGACGCATTTGAGCTGTACCGCCGCGCAGAACAGAAGCTCAAGCTGTTCGTGCTGTACTGGCGGCGCATCGTGTTTGCCAAGGATCACTTTAAGGTTCCGTTTTACAACAAGATCAAGGCCAACATCTGCGGCGGCTTTCTGGCCGACCAGTGGGCCCTGTACGATCTGAACATGAAGAAGAAACGGGAGTACCTGTCCGAGTTCGACTGGTACCGCTCCCGCTACATCAACGAGCCCTTCGACTACATGCTCAACAACAAGGTGGTGGCCACCGAGGTGCTGCGCCAGTACATCCGGGTGCCGGAGCTGTATCTGGTGGACAGCAAGGGCTTCCTGGCCGATCTGGACGGCAGGCCCGTCACCGTGGACGGCGCCATGGCCCTGATCCGGGAAAAGGGCGACGCCATCTTAAAGCCCTTCGGCAAGGGCAAGGGCAACGGCGTGCACCGCATGGGATGGAACGGCGGCACATGGCTGCTGGACAACAGGGCCGCCGAGGAGAACGCGCTGCGGCGCATCCTGGAGAAGAACCACGACTGGTACCTCTCCGAGACCGTGCATCAGCACGCCTACGCCGACACCCTCTACGACAAGACCGTGAACACCATCCGCATCATCACCATGAAGGAGCCCGCCACCGGGCAGTTCAAGGTCTTCTTCGCCGTGCAGCGCGTGGGCACCAGCGCCACCATCCCGGTGGACAACGCCAGCCAGGGCGGCCTGGTGTGCCGGATCGACCTGGAGACGGGACGCCTCAGTCACGCCAAATCCCTCCACAACAGCAATACCTACGAGACGCACCCCGATTCCGGCACCCGGTTCGATGAGGTGACCATCCCCGGCTGGCAGCACCTCAAGGAGGAGATCCTGGCTCTGGTGGGGCATTTCCCGTACCTCCATTTCGTGGCCTGGGACGTGGTGATGCTGCCCGACGGCACCAACTGCATCATCGAGGCCAACACCTCCTCCGGCGTCAACATCATCCAGCTCTGGGGCGGTCAGCGCCACGGCGAGCTGGGCGATTTCTACCGCCACTACGGCGTCATCAAAAAATGAGAATTAATAAAACAAACATAGACAGCACAAAGTAAGGGAGTGGGAGCACAGTATGAAGCTGAAACGAAGACTCCGCAAGGAGAAAGCCGTTCTGCCCATGATGCTGCGGGGTTACAGCCGCGCCATGTGCAATTCCTGGTACAAGGCCACCCGCAGCGATCTGCACAAATACAAGGGCGTCTACGATGAGTCCACCATCAAGGCGCTGCACGAGAGGGGCTACCTCTGCCGCAGCGTCAGCCGCTACGATCTCCTGAACCATCCGGACTGCGACTATATCACCGATCGGGACTACATGAACCTCTCGCCCTATAACAGCTCCATGTCCAAGTGGATCAGCGATATCATCACCACCGAGCGGGTTCTGGCGCCCTATAAGCGCTTCTTCCGCCGGGTCTTCTTCAGCGTCATCCGCCGGGACGGCAAGCCCCTGTTCCTGCGCGTGGACCGGGAGGACCGGGAGTACACCGTGGACGACGTCATGGACCTCCTGCGGGAGACGGGACATCTGGAGGCCCGGCCGGCTCACTGGGAGAGCGAGAGCCCCCGCTATAACATGACCTGCATCGGCGGACGGCTCTACATCAACGGCAGAAGCGCCACCAGAAACGACTTTGTCCGGATCTTCGGCCGCATGACCGCCAACTACGTCATCGCCGAGCATGTGGATATCTACTATCGCTTCACCCCGGAGTTCGGCTGCGACCACTCCCTGGAGTTCTGGATGGCCAACGACACGGACGGCGGCCCTGCCATCCTGTCGGCCATGATGAACTTCTACTGGACCGATACCATGACCCGGGAGCGCATCCACAAAATCATGAGCGTGGATCTGGAGACCGGCGCCTTTACCGCTCCCCAGGGCGAGATGACGGTGCCCGCCTGGAAGAACATCAAAAAGCAGATGCTGGAGATCTGCGGACAGCTCAAGCAGCTGACCTATTTCTCCGCCTCCATCGCCCTGCAGATGAACAGCGCCTTCTCCTTCCTCTACTTCTCCGCCAAGCCGGTGCTGCCCGGCATCCCCTTCCACCCGGAGCTCAACGACTACCTGAAGGCCAAGGCCGGGAAGCTCACCAAGCGCACCTTTGCCCAGCACTGGGCCGGTATGCGGGAGCGTCTGTTTATCCGCTGGGCGAAAAAGCACGGACGCAAGGGCATCCGCCCGTATATGCAGAAGCTGTGGAACCAGTCCGTCAAAAGCGATCTCCTCCACACCAAGGGCGTCAGCCTGAAAAAGAAGCTCTGGTGCTGGAAGCGGGGCTTCCTGTCCTACCGCAGCTACCAGTACGGCCTCACCGAGGAGAACTACAAAAACTTCCTCTCCGACTACGACTACCACTGGCTCAACCGCATCAACAACGACTATCAGAAGTGGGTCAACGACAAGACCACCTTCCGCTATATCCTCGATCCCTTCAGGGAGTACATCCCCAAATACTACCTGTCCGTCTTCAAGCGGGACGGCAAGGTGGAGTTCAAGCGCATGTGGGACTGCCCCGAGGGCATCAGCGAGGACTTTGACGGTCTCTTCGCCCTGCTGCGCCGGGAGAAGATGCTGGCCTTCAAGCCCTCCGCCGGCACCCACGGCGACGGCTTCTACTGCCTGGCCTATGAGACCGACGAAAACGGCAACGGCACCTACCTCATGAACGGCAAGGCCGTTACCGAGCAGGAGATGATGGACACCGTCATCCAGCGCAAGTCCTTCTACGTGGTCACCGAGTATCTGGAGATGCACCACCAGCTCAAGGAGATCTACGCCAAGAGCGTCAACACCATCCGCATCATGGTGGTCAATGCCCACGGCTATGACCCCAGGATCATGCAGACCTACATGCGCATCGGCTCCTCCCGCACCGGTTTTACCGACAACGTGGGGTACGGCGGCATCTGCGTCATGGTGGACAAGGAGACCGGCGAGCTCTATCAGCCCGAGACCATCAAGGATCACGTCTTCTATCCCTGTCCCAACCACCCCGACACCGGCACCCCCATTGCCGGCTTCCTGCCCCACTGGGATATGGTGCGCCGGGGCGTGCTGGACATCTGCCGCTACCTCTGCGAGCTGGAGTATCTGGGCTTTGACGTGGCCATCACCGAGGAGGGCTTTACCATTCTCGAAATCAACATCCATCAGGATCTGCACAAGGTGGCCACCTTTACCGACGAAATGAACGAGTTTTTCCGCCACGTCATCGAGCGGAAAAAGAGCTGAAAAAAACAGGAGGTTTTACCATGAAGTTAGGCGTACTGAAAGACATCAAGAAGGGCGAATACCGCGTGATCCTCACCCCGGGCGAGGTGTCCGGCATTGTGGACGACGGCCATGAGGTGCTGGTGGAGCATGACGCCGGCAAGTCCGCCGGCTTCCCGGACGAGGCCTATGTGGAGGTAGGCGCAGCCATCTCCACTCAGGACGAGATCTACAACACCTGCGACATGGTGGTGAAGGTCAAGGAGATCGAGCCCTCCGAGTACGACAAGCTCCGCCCGGGCCAGATCGTCTATACCTGCGTCCATCCCGCCGCTCACCGCCAGGAGGTGGACGCCCTGCTGGCCAAGAAGGTCACCTCCTTCGCCGCCGAGGATACCCACCGCCACGGCTCTCCCAACTGCGAGGCAGCCGGCAAGGCCGGCGTGCTGCTGGGACTCCACGCCATGATGACCTTCAACGGCGGCTGCGGCAAGTTCGTCAGCGGCCTGGGCACCGCCCCCGGCATCAAGGTGCTGATCCTGGGCTGCGGCATCGTGGGCAAGGCCGCCATCGAGGTATTGCAGTCCATGGGCGCATGGGTCACCGTGGCTGCCACCAACATCGGACACCTCCGCGCCATCAGCTCCAAGTACGACGGCAAGGTCAACACCATCATCTCCAACACTTATAACATCAAGAACATCCTGCCCAAGGTGGACATGGTGGTCAACTGCGTCCGCTGGGACAAGAGCAACACCAAGTTCCTCATCACCCGGGATATGGTCAAGACCATGCACCCCGGCTCCGTCATCGTGGACATCAGCAACGACTACGGCGTCATCGAGACCTTCCACGAGACCACCCTGGACGATCCCATCTATATCGAGGAGGGCGTGGTCCACTACTGCGTCAGCAATATCCCCAGCGCCATCGCCCGCACCACCTCCATCGCCTACGCCGCCTCTGTGGAAAAGCACATCCGCAGCATCCTCAACAACGGCGTGGCCGAGGCCTGCGCCCGTGACGGCTTCCTGCGCCGCGGTCTGGTCACCTATGACGGCTACCTCACCCACGAGGAGACCAGCCAGATCCAGAACCGCCCCTGGGTCCAGCCGGAGAAGATCCTCCATCTGGAGGGCAGAAAGCTGGATCCGGCACCCAAGAACACCGTGGCCGAGTCCAACAACTTCTATCCGGAGTTCTGCTGACATAGGACGGAGGAAAACACATGATGCAAATCAGCGGTGAAGATTATATCAGAAACCTGACCCTGGGCGAGCTGTGCAGCGTGGTGGGGATCCCCCTGCCCGAGGGACTGGACGCCAAGACGCCCATCAACAAGGTCTACGCCCACCCGGAGCACAGCGAACAGGGCTCCGCCGTGTTCGTGACCTACTACGAGGCCGAGCAGTATCACTGCCGCAACGCCCTGAAGAAGGGCGCCGCCGCGGTGTTCGTCCACCCCGAGTGCAAAGCGGTGTGGCCCAACGACAAGCGGGTGGTGGCGGTGGACGATCCCATCGCCTGCTGCAGCCGGTATCTCGGAAAGCTGCGCTCCCTGTTCCCGGCCAAGGTGGTGGCCGTCACCGGCAGCATCGGCAAGACCACCACGGTGGATATGCTCAAGTGCGTCCTGGGCGACGCCTTCAAGCTCCACAGCCACCACAGCATGACCAACAGCCGCGACGGCGTGCTGCGCACCATCCAGCGCCTCCACGATGACGACGAGGTCTATCTGCAGGAGGTGGGCGCCGCCCAGCCCGGCTACGTGGAGAGCAGCGCCCTGGGCCTCAGGCCCGACGTGGTGGTCATCACCAACATCTCCGAGCCCCACATTGACCTGTACGGCTCCATTGAGAACATCCTCAAGGATAAGGCGTCTCTGGTGGAGAACATGGCCCCCGGCGGCGTGGCCTTTTTCGACAGCGACAACCGCTATCTCCACGACTATAAGACCGGGCGCACCGTGCGCCACTACGCCGTGGACGACGCCGAGGCCGACTACCGGGCCGAAAACGTGAAGAGTCAGGACGGCTGGCTGCGCTTTGACATCTGCCGGAAGGGCTCTGATCAGCGCCGCCCCGCCGCCATCCAGATCTTCGGCGAGTACAACGTGCGCAACGCTCTGGCCGCCTTCGCCGTGGGCAGTCACCTGGGCATCGACGAGGAGCAGATCATCCTGTCGCTGGAGAAGTTCCGTTCCTCCGGCATGCGCCAGAACTACGTGGATATCGGCGGCTACCACATGCTGGTGGACTGCTTCAACTCCTCCCCCGACTCCGTGGTGGGCTCCATCAAGGCGCTGGAGACCATCACCGTGCCCGAGGGGGGACGCCGCATCGTCATCCTGGGCGACATCGCCCACATGACCGGCATCGAGGAGGAGGCCTACACCCGGGTGGGCGCCAGCGTGGCCGACTGCCGCTTCGACCTGCTGTACTGCTACGGCGACGGCATGCGCTATACCTATGAGGAGCTGCAGCGCCGGGGCTTTGCCAACATCCTCTACACCAACGACCGGGAAGAGCTCAACCGCTGGATCCGGGAGAACGTCACCACAAAGGACGTGACGCTCTATAAGAGCAGCCAGCTGGTGGGCGCTCTGGCCAAGACCATCGACGCCGTGTACGGCACCACCTTCTATCTCAACAGTCAGCGCGTGCCCACCGCCACCCAGGAGATCGTCAACCGCTATAAGCGGGTAGGCGATCAGGTGGAGTACGCCAAGCTGGTCAGCGACAAGGCCACCGACATCACCGTGCCCGACACCGTGTACGGACGGCCGGTGTACCGCGTGTCGCCCAGCGCCTTCTCCCGCTGCCGCGATCTGCAGCGGGTGGTGCTGCCCGATACCGTGCTGAATATCGGCTCCGCCGCCTTCTACATCTGCCCCAAGCTCACCGAGCTGACGCTGCCCGGGAGCCTGCGCATGATCGAGGACAGCGCCTTCAACTACTGCACCGCCCTGGAGCGCGTGGAGCTGCCCGACGGCGTGGTACATGTGGGCCGCCGCGCCTTCTTCGACTGCCACAGCCTGAAAGAAGCGGTCATTCCCGCCTCCGTGGGCTTCATCGGCGAGGAGGCCTTCGGCCAGTGCAGCCCGGATCTGGTGATCCGCGTCACCCCCGGCTCCTACGCCGAGGAATACTGCAAGGAGAACGCCCTGTCCTATACCGCCCGGTGACGGAGGACAGCCGGACAATACTTTCATGAACGGACTTTTCAAGACCGCCGCCACCGCGGCTCTGGTGCTGCGGGGCTTCTCCTACCGCACGGCGGGGGAGTACCTCCGCGCGCGGCGCATCATCGACAACCCGGACGCCCGGCGGATCATGGGACTGTTGCCCCTCCACAAGGAGCTGGACAAGCTCTTTGAGGACCTGCTGACCACCCACCATGTGCTGTGGGAGCTGCGCGATACGCTGCCCCGGATCTGCGGCGTGGCGGCAAAGCAGGACGGCAGGACTGTCATCCGCGCCCTGTTCGATCCGCAAAAGCGCATCCTGTCGCCGGAGGACGTGGCCGCGCTGGCCAGACGATACGGCGCCGTCGCCGTCCGGCCCGGTAAAAACGAGCTGGACAGCCGGGAGCGGGTGCTGCGCGCTGACGGCGCGGGCTATACGCTGGACGGGCAGAAGCTGGACAGCGCCGCACTGGCGGAAAAGCTGGCCAAGCTGCCGGCGGACACCCTCATCACCGAGTACATCCCCGCGGCCGGGGAGAACGGCAGCGCCGTCTTCCATGTGGGGCTGGTGCGCGGCGAGGCGGGGGAGCACCAGGCGGCCTACGTCTATCTGGCCGACCACGGCGCCAAAAAGGACAGCCGCGCCCTCTTCAGCGGACGGATCATCCGCACGCTGACGGAGGCGGAGGCCGCCGACGCCGTGGCCCTTGCCAAACAGATCGGCCGGCGTTTCGCCGAGGCGCCCTATCTGGGCGTGGCCGTGATCCGGAGCGAAAACGGACTGCGCCTGTGGCAGGTGGATATGGGCCGCGACCTGGTATGGATGAAGGACCGCTGCCCTGCCGTGGAGGAGATGCTCCGGCGGCGCAGACGGGAAAGACGCGCCGAGGGCGGCGCCCTGCACCGGATCGGCAAGTACATCTTCGCCCTGCGGGCCAAACGCAGAGGCTTTCTGGACTACATGTACCGCAACTGGCTTCGCGGCCTGAAGGACGACGACAAGCTGACCTTCACCACCGCCGCGGAGAAGAAATGGGCCCATCAGCGGGGCTTTTACTCCTACCGCATCCGGCAGTACGGCCTGACGGAGGAGAACTGGCGGCAGCTGCTCTCCGACTACGACTACAAGCGGATGCGGCCCATCAACGGCAAGTATCAGAAGTGGCTGTGGGACAAAATTTCCACCTACTACGTCATGGCGCCCTTCCGGGACTGCTTCCCGGCCTACTGGTTCCGCACAGAGAACGGCGTCATCTACCCCTTCCGCCCGGAGGGCGGCACCGCCACGGCGGACGACGTGCTGACCTGCCTGCGTGAAAAGGGCAAGCTGGCGGCCAAGCCCGCCATCGCCTCCCACGGCGACGGCTTCCTGCCCCTGAGCTGGGACACCGAGACCGATCAGCCCGTCATCGACGGCGAGACCGTGACGGCCGAGGAGTTCCGGCAGCGCATCCAGGGGCTGGAGAAGCCCTATCTCATCTCCGAGTTCGTGGAGATGCACCCGGAGCTGAAGAAGATCTACGACAAGGTGGCCTGCAGCATTCGCGTCATGGTCATCGACCGGGGCAGCGGACCCAGGGTGGAGCACGCCTATTTCCGCATCGCCTCCGGCAGCACCGGACACACCGACAATCTGGCCACCGGCGGCATCGTGGCCCGGGTCAACGCCGACACCGGCGAGTACTACGGCGCCGAGATGCTGGTGGGCCACGAGTTCCGGCCCTGTGACGTACATCCCGACTCCGGCGCCCCTCTCCGCGGCACGCTGCCCAACTGGGAGCTGGTTTGCCGCCGGGTCTGTGAGGTCACCGCGTATCTCACGCCCATGGAGTATCTGGGCTTTGACATCGTTATTACGGCGGATGGTTTCCGGATCCTGGAGATCAACACCCATCAGGATCTGCACCGCTATCCCGAGTATCCCCGGGAGGTCAAGGACTATCTGCTTGGCAAACGCGACTTAAAAGGGAGAACTGACCATGTTTAAGAAGATTATGGCTCTGCTGCTGGCGCTCATGCTGGTGCTGGGCACCGCCTCCGTGGCCTACGCCACGGGCGCCGAGCCAGAGCAGCCCGGCACGGAGACCGAAGAGCCGGAACCCCAGCCGGAACCGGAGCCGGAGCCTGCCGTATACACGGTGACCTTTGACACCGACGGCGGCAGCGCTGTGGACAGTCAGTCCGTCACCGAGGGCGAAACCGCCGCCCAGCCCGCCGATCCCGTGCGGGAGGGCTACGTCTTTGACGGCTGGTTTGCCGACGCCGGACGGGAGACCGCCTTTGATTTCTCCGTGCCTGTCTATGCCGACCTGACCGTTTACGCCGGGTGGACGGAAAACGCGGCGCCTGTGGCCGTTGACGTCACCGTCACCTTCGACTCCGCCGGCGGCAGCCCCGTGGCTACCCAGACCATCCGCAGCGGAGAGAAGGCCATCCCGCCCACCAATCCCGTCCGGGAGGGCTACACCTTCCGGGGCTGGGAACTGGACGGCGTGGGCTACGACTTCAGCGAGCCGGTGGAGACCAACATCACGCTCCTTGCCGTCTGGGAGGAGGACAAGCCCGACGTCACCTATACCGTCACCTTCCAGACCAACGGCGGCAGCACCGTCAGCGACCAGATTGTCACCGAGGGGAACACCCCTGTCCGGCCGGCCGATCCCACCCGCGACGGCTATACCTTCGACGGCTGGTTCACCGATTCGGGTCTCGCCATTGCCTTCGATTTCAGCAAGCCCGTCACCGGCAACAACACCGTGTATGCCCGGTGGAAGCCCATCTCCGTGCAGCCGGTGACGCCCACCAGCGTGGATATCCGGCTGAGCTATCTGTCCATCGAGTGCGGCGAGCTGCATCCCGCTTTCTCGCCGGACATCTATTCCTACACCGTGTACGTCACCGCGGATCAGGAGAACCGCTCCTGCCGCATCCTCTGCGACACCCTCAGCCATGAGGCGCGGGTGGAGGCCGAGGGTCCGCGCACCGTGGGCAGCACCGATGTGGTGCGCAAGGTGCGTGTGGCCGGCGGCGGACGCTATGCCGAGTACACCGTGGTTGTCCATGTGCTCACCTTCCGGGAGCGGATCTGGGACGATGAGCTGTACTCCATTACCGACCGGCCCAACACCTCCGTGCTGCCCGGCACCTTCACCGTGGGGCAGATCACCATCAACGGGGAAAAGGTCTCCGCTGCCCAGAGCACCGACGGCCAGATGCTGCTGGTCCAGTTCACCAGTCAGGCCGACGGCAGCGGCTCCCACTGGTACCGCTATGAGCAGGCCAGCGGGAAGCTGTACCCCGTGTCCATCGTGGAGGTCGACCGGGATCACTTTATCCGGATGGAGGAGGGCAGCGAGCTGCTCTACGGCAGTGAGGCCGGCGTGGGCACCTTCTACGTATATAACCCGGACACCGGTGAGATCACCTACCAGACCAAGGACTATGACGAGCTGTCCGTGCAGCTGATCCCCAGTGTGGTGGAGAAGAACGCTCCCAACTGGCCCATCGTCATCGCTCTGGGCGCATGGGGCGCCATTGCCACCGCCGCCGCCTACTATCTGCTGCGCCGCAGCCGGCGGGAGAAGAAAAAGAGCGTCTATTTCCGGCCTGTGTTCAGCGCCGAGGCCGAGAGCGCCGCACCCGGGAGTTCCGAGGCCGAGAGCGCCGAGCCCAAGGGGGAGACTCCATGATGCAGCGCAGCGACAACAAAAGCAGGGACTGGAACGCCTATGTCCGTTCCGTGTTCCTGCGCTATGTGGCGGATCACCCCGCCACCTTCCAGACCGCCTATTTCCCGCCCTTCTTCCAGCGGGAGCTGGATCTGTCGGACTGCTACGGCTATCTGCGCCGCATGCACCGCCAGGGCTATGTCAAAAAAGGGGAGAACGGCTGCCTGAACCTCACCGACCGGGGGCGCCAGGCCATCCGGGAGGATGACCTGCGGCTGTTCGATCTGGCCGATCCCTACGTGTCCGTGACGGAATACGACCGGAAAAAGAAGGACGGCGCGTCCTTTGAGGAGACCATGGCGTCCCTGCTGCTGGGGAAGCTGCCCCGGATGAAGGAGGACGACAACTTCATCGCCGTGCGTGATATCCATCTGGACGTGGCAGCGCTGCTGGAGCGCAGCGGACAGGCCGACGCGGCTATGGAACACTATCTCACGGCGCTCTACTACGACGTCAGCGGGCTGGACTGCTACGAAAAGCTGACCGGCTACGTCCACGGCCGGGTCAAGCGCAGCGCCGCCAAGGAGGCCTACCGCGGCCTCACCGTGCGGCCGGAGATCGCCGACGGGCTTCGCCGCCTGGCGGAGCATTTCCGCCCGGAGACGGTGGAGGCCATCTTCCGCGCCGAGCCCATCGCCATCACCATGCTCTCCCGCCGCGACCTCATCGCGCTGGCGGAGGACCTGTGCCATGGCACCTACGACTACAATACCTGGCAAAACCGGGGCGAGAAGGCATATGGTAAGATGCTGGAGCAGGCTGACCGGTTCAGAAAGGAGAAATGACGTGAAGAAAGGTACGAGAATCGCTCCCACAGAAAAGAAGGGGAGCCAAAAACCCAAACGGCGGATGAAAAAGGGCTGGAAGATCGTACTGATCATCCTTGCCGTGCTGCTGGTCATCGCCGCAGCCATTGCCCTGTATGTCAATTCCAAGCTGGACAAGATCCACTATGATCCCTACGACGGAAGACTGCACTTCGAGAGTGCGGAAGAGGAGCAGGAACACATCGAGAAGGTGGACCGCCAGATCGCCCACGGCAAGGATCCCATCGTGCAGAAGCAGCAGGAGGAGATGGAGGAGGCTATGGAGCAGGAGGGAATCGAGGTCACGGAGTCCGTTTCCTATACCGCCCTTCCCACCATGGAGATCAAGCACGACGACAACATCGTCAACATCCTGCTCATCGGCACCGACGAGCGCGCCGAGGGCTTCAGCAACTTCGCCCGGGGCGACAGCTGCATGATCCTCTCCCTGAACAAGTCCACCGGCCGGGCCAAGCTGGTCAGCCTGGAGCGCGGCATGGGCGTGCCGATCCTGTCCGGTCAGTACAAGGGCCAGTGGGACTGGCTGACTCATACCTTCTGCTACGGCGGCGCCGACCTGATGATGCAGGAGGTACGGGAGTGCTTCCGCGTGGACGTACATAAATACGTCCGCGTGAACTTCGGCACCTTCCGCGCCGGCATCAACGCCATCGGCGGCGTGGACATCACCCTGACCCAGGCCGAGGCCGACTACCTCAACAACATGGATCCCGAGCATCCCGTTACCGCGGGTACCAACCACCTGTACGGGTTCACTGCCCTGCAGTATGCCCGGATCCGCAAGATCGACAGCGACTGGACCCGCATCAAGCGCCAGCGCACCGTCATCCAGGCCGCCATCAACCAGACAAAGGGACTCAATCCCGCTCAGCTGGACAGCACGCTCAACCGGGTGCTGCCTCTGGTCATGACCAACCTGACCAAGGGCGAGATCCTGGAGCTGGTTCCCAAATTCCAGGGCGTCACCCTGGAGCAGATGACCATCCCCGCCTCCGGTACCTACGGCGGCATGCGGGGTATGGGCGGCCGCTCCCTCTACGCGGTGGATTTCACCGCCAATGCCAAGATCCTGCAGGAGTTCCTGTACGGCTGATATCCGATAAACGCAGATCCGGAGATCGAATGATCTCCGGATCTTTTTCGCTTTTTTTCTCCGCTCTGCGATAAAACCGGGCTCCGCCGCATTATAGAGGCAGAAAACGGGAACGGCTGCCGTGAGACGGACCGGTATCTGCGCCGGCCGGGCGCGTTTGATGCTTGTAGCGAAGGAGATGGTGGGATATAATGGAACAAACCGGAGTACTTTCCATGAATCGAGGTGAAAGTTCCATGCTGCTGTTTGGCAACACCGCCCTTGCTGTGTCCCAGGGGGATACGGCGGAGAGGGACGACGAGAAATGGCTGGAGAGGATCGCCCGTGGCGACAGAGACGCCTTTCATGCGCTGTACGAGGCGTATCGCGGCATGGTGTTCGGATTTGCGCTCTCCATGCTCCGCAGCACCCCTGACGCCGAGGACGCCGTGCAGGACACCTTCCTGCGGATCCGGGAGGCCGCCCATCTCTACAAGCCCCAGGGGAAACCCAAAGCGTGGATCCTGACCATCGCCAGAAACGTGTGTCTGATGCAGCTGCGCAGCGGAAAACGCACCGCCGCGCTGCCGGAGGGGGAGCAGATCGCGGATCTGTCCCGCATCTCCGACCGGGACGACCGCATGGCACTGGAGACCGCCTTTTCCGCACTGTCCGAGGAGGAGTGCCGCATCGTGGTGCTGCACGCCGTGTCCGGACTGAAGCACAGAGAAATTGCCAAACTGCTGGAGCGTCCGCTGTCCACTGTGCTGAGCAAGTACAGCAGGGGCATCGCCAAGCTCCGCCGTAAATTGGAGGAAATGCAATGATTCAACTGACCAATGCCGCCGCCGAGGCCCGTGTGCGCCGGGCTGCGGAGAATGCCGCACCTAATCGTGCGGAGGAAATCTGGAGCCGACCCTTTACACCTGCTACCGGTGACGAGTGGTATCTGGAGGGCACCGCTGCTCCGAAGAAGAAAAACCGGGTATGGCGTTATGCTGCCGCCCTCGCCGCCGCTGCCGCCCTGCTGGCCCTGGCGCTGCTGCCCGGTATGCTGGTAAAGCCCAAGCCGGAGGCCACCGTCTATCTGGATGTGAACCCGTCTGTGGAGCTGCGTGTCAACAGCGAGCGCCGCGTGATCTCTGCCCGGGCCGATAATTCCGACGGCGAGAAGATCCTGGAGGGCATGGACCTGGAACAGACAGATGTGGACGTGGCGCTCAACGCCATTCTGGGCTCCATGGTTCGCAACGGTTATCTGACCGAGACGAAGAACGTGGTGCTGCTGAGCGTGGAGAGCGAGAACGGGGACTACGCCGCCCAGCTGCAGCGGGAGCTGTCCGCACGATTGGGCGAGTCCCTCCAGGACGCCACGGGATCGGGACTGGTGCTCAGCAAGAGCGTGCATGTGGACGATGAGGCCGCCGCGCTGGCACGAAAATACGGCATCACGCCCGGCAAGGCCGTTTTGGTGATGGAGCTGGCCCGGGACTGGCCCAACCTGGATCTGGAGGATCTGGCGGAGCTGTCCATGACCGATCTGGTGCGCCTGCTGACGGACCAGAACGTGAATTTGCGGGACTACCTGGAGTGGGACGCCGACGATCAGGAGTGGGAGCTGGAGTGGCCCGACGACGACCGCGACGACGATGATGATCACGACGACGCGGATGACCGCGACGATGACGATGATCACGACGACGCGGATGACCGCGACGACGACGATGACGATGACGATGACGCGGATGACCGCGACGACGATGATCACGACGACGCGGATGATGACGATGATGACGATCACGACGACGCGGATGACCGCGACGACGATGATCACGACGACGCGGATGATGACGATGATGACGACGATGCCGACGAACGCCGCAACACCGCACCGGGCAACGATGACCGGAACGATGACGACGATCCCGACGATGACGACGACGTGGACGATCCCGATGACGATGACGACGACGTGGACGATCCCGACGACGATGACGATGACGTGGACGATCCCGACGACGATGACGATGACGTGGATGATCCCGACGACGATGACGATGACGTGGACGATCCCGACGATGACGATGACGTGGACGATCCCGACGATGACGATGACGTGGATGATCCCGACGATGACGATGACGAGGATGATCGCCGCGCCGCACCGGTCGGTGGTGACCGCAGTGACGACGAGGATGATCCGCCTGCCCGGGAGGAGCAGGACGACGATGACGACGATGATAACGATGACGATGACGATGACGATGATGAGGACGATGACGAGGACAACGACTGAACACCCCACCTGTCATTCCGAAGAAAAAGCCGCCCGGTGGGCGGCTTTTTCTGTGGGAATCCGTCTCTTTTTGCTCTTGACAAATACCCGGTGGGGGTATATAGTTAGAACAGCCTAACAAGACGGCTGCGAAAGGGGGATTCCCATGGACTGCGATAAAAGGTGCATCTGCTGCCAGAAGGTGACGGAGCGGTCGGAGGAGGAGAAGAAAAAGCTCATCAACCGCCTGCGCCGCATCGAAGGGCAGGTGCGGGGATTGAGCGGCATGATCGAGAGGGACGCCTACTGCGCCGACATCCTCACCCAATCGGCGGCGGTGGCGGCGGCCCTCAACGCCTTCAACCGCGACCTGCTGGCCCGCCACATCCGCACCTGCGTGGTGCGGGATCTCCGGGAGGGAGACGACAGCGTGGTGGACGAGCTGGTGAACACCGTACAGAAGCTGATGAAATAAACAGACTGGGAGGTACAGACAATATGGAATGGATCAACTACGTTTTGATCGCCGTTATCGCCGCAGGCGTGGCGGGCGGCGTTGTCAGCGTTATCAAGCACGCCAAGGGCAAGGGCGCCTGCTGCGGCGGCGGAGGCGGCGTCATCGACTCCGGCGAGAAGAAGACGCTGGAGGGACCTGTCGTGGGCCGGTACGTTTTCCACATCGAGGGGATGCACTGCGAGAACTGCAAGCGCGCCGTGGAGCGGCGGCTGGACCGGTTCGAGGGCGTGGTCAGCGAGGTGGATCTCAAGCATAAGACGGCGACCGTGACCTGTGACCGCCCGGTGGACCCGGAACAGCTGCGGCTGGCGGTGGCCATGCTGGACTATCAGGTCACAGCCATTGAGACACAAGAGGTGTAAAGGGATGGAACAGTACAACGTAACGGGCATGAGCTGCGCCGCCTGCAGCGCCCGGGTGGAAAAGGCGGTCAGCGCGGTGCCGGGGGTGGAGAGCTGCTCGGTGAGTCTGCTGACCAATTCCATGGGCGTGGAGGGCACTGCCAATGCCGAGGCCATCATCGCGGCGGTGCAGGCCGCGGGCTACGGCGCCAGCCAAAAGGGCGCGGCGCAGAAAACGTCATCCGCTGCGGAGGATCAGCTAAAGGACACTGAGACACCCAAGCTGCGGCGGCGGCTCCTCTGGTCCCTGGGTTTTCTCATCGTATTGATGTACGTGTCCATGGGACACATGATGTGGGGCTTCCCGCTGCCTGCCTTCTTCGAGGGCAACCACGTGGCCGTGGGGCTCGTGGAATTGCTGCTTTCCGCCATCGTCATGGTCATCAACCAGCGGTTTTTCATCAGCGGCTGCAAGGCGCTGTGGCACCGGGCACCCAACATGGACACCCTGGTGGCCATGGGCTCGGCGGCGGCCTTCTGCTACAGCACCTACGCCCTCTTTGCCATGACTGCCGCCGCGGAGCCGGCACGGTATCTGCATGAATTCTACTTCGAGTCCGCCGCCATGATCCTGACCCTCATCACCGTGGGCAAGATGCTGGAGGCCCGGTCCAAGGGCAAGACCACCGACGCCCTCAAGAGTTTGATGCGTTTGTCCCCCAAGACCGCCAGCGTGGTGCGCAGCGGCAAGGAGACCGAGATCCCGGTGGAGCAGGTACGGTTGGGCGACACCTTCATCGTGCGGCCCGGCGAGCATATCCCGGTGGACGGCGAAGTCATTGACGGCACAAGTGCTGTCAATGAAAGTGCCTTGACAGGCGAGAGCCTGCCGGTGGACAAGACGGCCGGCGACAGCGTGTCCGCCGGAACGGTGAATACCTCCGGCCTGCTGCGCTGCCGGGCCACACGGGTGGGAGAGGACACCACCCTCAGCCAGATCATCCGCATGGTCAGCGACGCCGCCGCCACCAAGGCGCCTATCGCCAAGATCGCCGACAAGGTTTCCGGCGTGTTCGTGCCGGTGGTGATCTCCATCGCTGCGGTTACCACGGTCATCTGGCTGCTGCTGGGCCATCCCTTCGGCTTTGCGCTGGCACGGGGCATCTCCGTACTGGTGATCTCCTGCCCCTGCGCCCTGGGCCTTGCTACCCCCGTGGCCATCATGGTGGGCAGCGGCGTGGGCGCGCGGAACGGCATCCTCTTCAAGACGGCGGTCTCCCTGGAAAACGCAGGCAAGACCGACATCGCCGTGCTGGACAAGACCGGCACCATCACCGCCGGGGAGCCGAAGGTGACGGACATCGTCGCTGTGGACGAGACGGCGCTGCTGACCATGGCGGCGTCTATGGAGCAGGGGAGCGAGCATCCGCTGGCCCGGGCCATCCTGTCCGAGGCGGAGGCGAGGAACATCGAGCCGCAAAATGTCACCGATTTCCGGGCTCTGCCCGGTCACGGTCTGGAGGCCGTGTGCGGCGGGGCCAAGCTGCTGGGCGGCAGTCTCGATTTCATCGCGGAGCACGCAGCCGTGCCGGACGACGTGCGGCAGAAGGCGGAAGCGCTGGCGGCCCAGGGCAAGACGCCGCTGCTGTTCAGCCGGGACGGTCATTTGCTGGGGCTCATCGCCGTGGCGGACGTCATCAAGCCCGACAGCCCGGAGGCCATCAGGGAGCTGCGGAATATGGGGATCCGGGTGGTGATGCTCACCGGCGACAACCAGCGCACCGCCCGTGCCATCGGCACGGAGGCCGGTGTGGATGAGGTCATCGCCGAAGTCCTGCCCGACGGCAAGGAGAGCGTCATACGCCGGCTGCAGAAGGAGGGCAGGGTCATCATGGTAGGCGACGGCATCAACGACGCGCCTGCCCTGACCCGGGCCGATCTGGGCGTCGCCATCGGGGCCGGCGCCGACGTGGCGGTGGACGCGGCGGACGTGGTGGTGATGAAGAGCCGCCTCACCGACGTGGCAGCTGCCATCCGGCTGAGCCGCTCCACCGTGCGGAACATCCACCAGAACCTGTTTTGGGCCTTCTTCTACAACGCCATCTGCATCCCTCTGGCGGCGGGTGTGTTCATCCCCCTGGGGCTGACCCTCAACCCCATGATCGGCGCAGCCGCCATGAGCCTTTCCAGCTTCTTTGTGGTGACCAACGCCTTGCGGCTCAACTGGTGTAAAGTATATGACCCTTCCAAGGATAAGCGACGTATTCACGCCGCCGTCAAGGCGGAGGAGAGTTCCGCCGAGGAGACTGTCACCATCCGCATCCAGGGCATGATGTGTGAGCATTGCGAGAGGGCGGTGAAAAACGCGCTGGAGGCCGTGCCCGGCGTGGCCAGCGCAAGCGCCAGCCACGAAAAGGGCGTTGCCGTCGTGACCCTCAACGCTCCCACCGACCGGGAGGCCATGCGAAAAGCCGTGGAGGCGGAGGACTATGAGGTGGTGGGGTTCGAGGAGTAAGAGACGGATGTACGCCTCATCGAATTTGACACCTCATCCGCCTCGCTTGCGCTCGGCACCTTCCCCTCAAGGGGAAGGCTTGTGGGGCGCAGGAGGAGAAGGCTTTGGGGGCTGTCGTTGACAAGGCGGGGGGCGGATGATATGATAACAGGGAAGAAAACGAGGAAAAGAGGCACCATATGAGCGGGAAACTGATCGTCATCGAGGGGCTGGACGGCTCCGGCAAGGCCACCCAGGCGGAGGCGCTGGTGCGGCATCTCACGGAGCGGGGAGAGCGGGTGAGGAAGGTATCCTTCCCGGACTACGAAAGCGATTCCTCCGCCCTGGTGAAAATGTATCTCCGGGGCGAGTTCGGCAGCAAACCCGACGACGTCAACGCATACGCCGCCTCCAGCTTCTACGCCGTGGATCGCTATGCCAGCTTCAAAAAGGATTGGGCGGACTTCTACAACGGCGGCGGCATCGTGGTGGCGGACCGCTACACCACCTCCAACGCCGTGCACCAGTGCTCCAAGCTGCCCCGGGAGCAGTGGGAGGCGTTTTTGAACTGGCTCTTCCACTATGAGTACGACCTGCTGGGCATCCCCGCGCCGGACCGGGTCATCTATCTGCAGGTGGATCCGGCGGTGAGCCAGCGGCTCATGACCGGGCGCTACCACGGCGATGAGAGCAAAAAGGACATCCACGAGCACGATCTGGACTACCTGAACCGCTCCCGCGCCGCGGCGGAGTACTGCGCCGCCGCCTTGGGCTGGGACACCGTGGACTGCACCCGGAACGGCGTAATGCGCACGGTGGAGGACATCGGCACCGACGTGCTGGCCCTGGCGCAGCGTAGTTGACCGGACAAACAGAGACAAGACGCACCTTCCGCAAGGGGGGTGCGTTTTTTGCCTTTTCGGGGCAGAGCGTGTGTCGAATGTTGCGTTTTTCGGGGGAAGGGTGTTATATAGACTGGTAAACACAGGCAACTGAGGGAGAAGGAGTGTATAAGTGTGCTGCCATTTCAACTGATCCTGCAGACAGCCGAGGAGCGTTCGTTTATGGAGTCCGTTCTGGATGAATACGGGCCGCTGATGTACAGCACAGCCAGACGGTTCGTGGACGAGGACGAGGCCGCCGAGGACGTGGTGCAGGAGTCCTTTGTCAGGCTGATCCGCCATATTCGAAGAATTATGGGCCTGCCCCGTTGCAATCTGGCGGGCTATATCGTTAATACTGTAAAGAACACGGCGCGGAATCAGCTCCGCGCCCAGCAGGTGCGGACGAAGCACACCGACCAGCGGGCGCCGGAGGATGCCGCCGAGCTCTGCGACACGGAGTGCTCCGCGGAGTGGGTGGTGGTGCGCGGCGAGGAGCGGACGGACTTCTACGCCATCTGGCAGACGCTGCCGGAGGCGGACCGGACCATCCTGGAGAAGAAGTACATTCTGGGCGAAAGCAACGAGGAGATCGCCGAGGAGCTGGGCTGCCGGACGGACAGCGTGCGTATGAAGCTGACCCGCGCCCGGCGCAGGGCCATGGAGGCCTATGGAGAGTGGGTGAAAAGATGACAAGACGGGAGAGCCTGTACGAGGACTATGAAAACGCTCTGCTGACCCTGCTGATGGAGGATGTGGCGGCGGCGGAGGGAGAAGCGGCTCAGGCCGAAAGCGAGCGGCTGCGCATCAGCGGCGCGGCACTGCCGGAGAGCCTGCGCGGCGCCTGTGAGCGGATCATCCGCCGGGGCGCATCCGCCGGCACAAGACGCGCTGCGGGCAGAAAGACCCTGCGCCTCGTCAGCCGGGTGGCCATTGTGGCCATGGTGCTGGTGCTGTCGCTGTCGGTGGCCTTTGCCGCCTCGCCGGTCTTCCGGGCTACGGTGGCCCGGTGGGCTGCCAAGAAGGGCGAGCTGCACTCCGGCATCGAGAAGGAGCGCTACACCCAGTCGCAGCCGCAGCCGGAGCCCGAGCCGGAACCGGAACCCCAGCCCCAGCCGGAGCCCGAGCCGGAGCCGGAACCGGAACCCCAGCCGGAGCCGGAGCCTGAGCCCGAGCCGACGCCGACGGCGGCGGGGGTGAAGATCACCCGCCAGCCGGAGGACGCCTCCGCCGAGGCATTTGAGCAGGTGACCTTCACTGTAGAGGCCCAGGGCGACGGGCTGTCGTATTACTGGCAAAAGAGCAGCGACGGCGGGAAGGTATGGAACACTCTCGTGTGGGAGGGGATGGACCATAAAGGCATTCGGACGCCCCAAATCACCGTCAAAGCTGATCCCAACTATCACGGCTTGCTGTACCGCTGTAAGATCTACGAAGCCTATGGCAGACCGACCTACTCCCAGGCGGCCAAGCTGGCCGTGCGGAGCAAAATATTTCACCAGCCCGGTGACCAGACCGTATGTCTCGGTGATACGGCAGCCTTTATCGCGGACGCAGCCGGTCCGGCATTAAGATACCGGTGGCAGTACAGAGAGCCGGATGGCGGCCACTGGTGCGATTCCTCCTTTGAGGGGGCGGACACGGACACGCTCTCCGTCCCGGTGACGGAGGCGCGCAGCGGCTATCGGTACCGCTGTATCATCACCGACGCCAACGGCGACACCCTGACCACAGAGCCGGCCACATTGACAGCGACGCGATACAGAGCGCGGGGCAGGTGCGGCGACGACCTGGAGTGGACGCTGGACGCCGACGATACCCTGACGATTTCCGGCACCGGAGCCATGTGGAATGACAAGGAGCTGCAGGAAAAGGCCGGGAATATCGATACACGGCGGGCGTGGAATTACAAACAGTGGAGCGAGAGGGTCCGTAAGGTGGTCGTCGCTCCCGGCGTACAGCGCATCAGCGAGCAGGCCTTTATGGATTTTAAGGATATGCGCGTGCTGGAGTTGGGCAACGGGCTGGAAACCATCGACCATGGCGCATTCGGGTACTGTGAGGCGCTGGAGAGAGTAGAGATCCCTGACAGCGTCAGGCAGATCGGCACCGAAAACGGATGCGCGTTCATCGGGTGCGAGAGTCTGCGGGAGGTCACCATCGGCCGCGGGGTGGAGTCCATCGGCTGCGAATGCTTCTTAAGGTGCAGCAATCTGTCGACCATCACGTTTCTCGGTGAGAGGATCCCGCAATTTGGAAGAGAGAACGAGCAGTATCCGTGGAGTGACCGCATGACGGCTACGGTCTACTACCCCGACACAGGGGAGTGGGCGGAGACGACCCCTGCTGAGCTGGAGGAGATGTTCAGCGAGCACGGGGCGGACTTTACCTGCGTGCCCTATGAGCCGTGAGCGGTGGAAACCGCGTCATCATCCATACGGTCATACATTACCCTCATGCGGGAAGGACTGGACAAAACCGGCATGAAGGCGTATGATGATAAATAATAAACGAAGAAGCGATCAATGAGTCAAAGGAGGATGAATCATGAAGCGTAAACTGACAAGCCTGCTGCTCATCCTGGTCATGGTGCTGGTGATGGTGCCCTTCGGGGCTGCCACCGCCGAGGCCGCCCAGAGCGGTTCCTGCGGCAGCAACGTGACCTGGAAGCTGGACGGCGGCACCCTGACCATCTCCGGCAAGGGCGCCATGACGGATTTTACCGACAAGAATCTGCCGCCCTGGATCGAGAGCGCCGAGAGCATTGAGAAGATCGTGGTGGGCTCCGGCGTGACGAGGATCGGCGACGTGGCCTTCATTCTGTGCGCCAACGCCACGTCCGTGTCCATCCCTTCCACCGTGACGGAGATCGGCGAGGGCGCCTTCTCCTACTGCTACGGCCTGGAGAGCATCACCCTGCCCGGCGGCCTGAAGAAGATCGGTCCTATGGCCTTCTTCGGCTGCGTCAGCGTGACAAGCATGCGTGTGCCCGCCTCCGTCACCGAGATCGGCACCGCCGCCTTCTCCTGCTGCGGTGCTATGACCGGCTTCCAGGTGGACGGCGGCAACACCAAATACAGCGCCGACGGACGGGCCCTGTTCAACAAGGACAAGACCCGCTTTATCGAGTACTGCGCCCAGGCCCACACTACCTACACCATTCCCTCCACCGTCAAGACCATCGGCAGCAACTCCATCTGCGGCTGGCTCAGCATGACCCGCGTCACCATTCCCGCCAGCGTCACCAAGGTGGAGCCCGACGCCTTCGTGTCCAACACCGCCATGACCACCCTGGTGGTGGACAGCGGCAACCCCTATTACGCCACCGACGGCAAGGCCCTGATGAACAAGGCCAAGACCCGGCTCATCGAGTACTGCGCCGAGGGCACCAGACAGTACAAGATCCCCTCCACCGTGACGGCCGTCGGCGACTATGCCTTTGCCAACACGAACATTTACAGCGTCGCTATGGGAGATTCCGTGATGACCCTGGGCGAGGGGGCCTTCTTCAACTGCACCTCTCTGTACAGAATGACGATGTCCAACAACATCACGAAGATCGGCGACGGGGCGTTCTACTATTGCACGTATCTGTACAGCATTAACATGCCCGGGAAGCTGGTCACCATCGGCGAGGCCGCTTTCTATCACTGCGACAACCTGACGGAGGTGCGCTTCCCCGCCGCGCTGAAGACCATCGGTGAGGCTGCATTCTACAACGCGGGGATGGAGCTGATGTGGTTCGAGGGCAGCAAGCCCGCCATCGGTGATAACGCCTTCTACGGCGTGTCCGCCACGGCCTTCTATCCCGGCGGTGACAGCTCATGGACGGGTATGGGTAACTACGGCGGCGATCTGTTCTGGCACAAGCTGCTCACCATCACCGGTCAGCCCACGGACGTTGCCGCAGCCATCGGAGAAACCGCTGTCTTCTCCGTCAAGACAGACGGTTACTGCAGCAAGTACCTGTGGTATTGGAGCTCCTCGAGCACAAACGGCACCGAGCCCTGCCCCTTTACCGGCTACAACACCGATACCCTGGAGGTGCCTGTTAAGGCCGAGTACAACGGCGCTGTGTTTTACTGCGTTCTTTACAGCGACGCGACCGAGGAGATCATGACCGACTGGGTAAAGCTGTACATCAAGACTGATATCACCGCCCAACCCAAGAACGCCAGCGGCACGGTGGGCGACACGGCGAAGTTCACCGTGAAGGCCACCGGCGTGGGCCTCAAATACCAGTGGCAGTACTACACCGGCTCCAAGTGGGCCAACTCCTCCATGACCGGGGCCAAGACCGCCACGCTGGAGGTGCCCGTCACCGCCGCACGGAACGGCCAGCAGTACCGCTGCGTCATCACCGACGCCAACGGCAAACAGTACACCTCCGACGCCGCCAGGCTGACGGTGAAGATCGCTATCACGAAGCAGCCCAAGGCGGTCTCCGCCGTGCTGGGCGACAAGGCGAAGTTCACCGTGAAGGCCACCGGCGTGGGACTTACGTATCAGTGGCAGTACAAGGCACCCGGCTCCGACAAGTGGGTCAACTCTACCGCCGCAGGAGCCCGGACCGACACGCTGGAGATCGGCGTCACCGCCGCCCGGAACGGACAGAAATACCACTGCGTGGTGAGGGACGCCAACGGCAAGCAGTACACCTCCGACGCCGCCAGGCTGACGGTAAAGATCGCCATCACGGAGCAGCCCCGGACCGTCCGGGCGCCGCTGGGCGAGACCGCCGCCTTCCACGTGGAGGCCACCGGTGTGGGCCTCACCTACCAGTGGCAGTACAAGGCCCCCGGCTCCGACAAGTGGGTGAACTCCACCGCCGCAGGAGCCCGGACCGACACGCTGGAGATCGGCGTCACCGCCGCCCGGAACGGACAGAAATACCACTGCGTGGTGAGGGACGCCAACGGCAAGCAGTACACCTCCGACGCGGCCAAGCTGCTGGTGGAGACCGTCATCACCGCCCAGCCTCAGGATGTGACCGCCGCCGTGGGCGAGACCGCCACCTTCACCGTGGAGGCCCAGGGCGTGGAGCTTGCCTATCAGTGGCAGTACTACACCGGCAGCAATTGGGTCAACTCCGGCATGACCGGAGCCGACACCGCCGCGCTGTCCGTCCCCGCCACCATCGCCCGGAACGGCCAGCAGTACCGCTGCGTCATCACCGACGGCGGCGGCATCCGGACCGAATCCGATCCCGCCGTGCTGACGGTGAAGTGAGACTTTGACACGTAAAAAAACGCCCTCTCCTGCGGGAGAGGGCGTTTTTGCGCCGGAGGGGTGGCATTTGGCAGAAAATGTGGTATAATGACAAAAAAGAGGGGGGACGCAACATGGCCAAGAGACAAGAGCTGCTTCCGGTGAGCGATCCGGTGGCCGACGCTGTGGCAGTGACCGGCTACCCCTGCGAGGAGCTGTCGCGCCGGGAGCCGTGGCGGAAGAATGCGGAATTCCATACCACCGGGGAATTCGGAAAGCTGGGCCGGGGCTATCACCAGCACTGCGGCCCCACCGCCATGACCAACCTGGTGTGCGCCATCCGCCGCAAACGGGGCCTTGCGCCGCTGGAGCCCGACGAGATCTTCCAGCGGGCGGCGGCCATCGGCAAGCGGCGGCTCACCTACTGGAACATCGACGAGAAGCTCCACATGGGCGGTACATCCTATCTCCTGCTGCGGCCTTATGTGGCCGCCTGCCTGCGCAGCTGCGGCATCGACGGCGCGAAGCTGACCTGGCGCGTTCAGGCAAAGCCGGAGCGCATGGAAGAGGAACTGGAGCGGGGGAGACTGCTGGTGCTGGCCATGACCCATCACCGCTGCTACGGCTCTCACCTGGTACTGGCGCTGGGCGCCGTGCGGGTGGCCGTGGACGGACGGAGCAAGCCCCGGCTCTATTTCCTGCTGGCAGACGGCTGGGCTGCCCGCCCCCGCTATGTGGCCGCCGACACCCTGCGCTTGTGCGGCTACGTGGCCGTGGAGGCATAGTTGTTTACATAATGCGGACTTTAAACGATGGAGATGAGGGCGGCGCGGTGTGACGCCCCTCATCCGGCTGCCCTGATGGGCAGCCACCTTCTCCCGAGGGAGAAGGCTTGGAGAGAACAAGGGAGAAGGCTTGCGGGGGAATACGGATTGCCGCGTCGCTGCGCTCCTCGCAATGACACCTCATCCGTCTGCCCTGCGGGCAGCCACCTTTTTGCCCACCGTCATGTCAGCCGGTTTTCGCTCCCGTTGGTCGTGAAAACCGGGATACTTCCTCGATTCCGCCTCGCTTCATCCGCCACAGGCGGCGCTTCGGCGAAATCCCCTCAAGGGGAAGGCTTTTTGGGGGTGTTACGGATTGCCGCGCCGCCAGTGTGTGCAATGACGGGGCAGCGCCGTATTTCGGCGGGGAAAGCCGTAATTTGTCCGTCGGGAGTGTCGAATCGGTAACAGAAGCGACGAATTGGGGCCAGCTTTGATTACAATACGGCACAACATATTGACCTGTGCCGGGTTTTGTCCTACAATACGGTTCAAAGGAGCATGCCAAACCGAAAGGAGTTGATCGTTTTGAAGAGAATCATCACCCTGCTGCTGGCCGCCGTGCTGGCGCTGGGACTGACCGGCTGCGGCCTCCCCTGGCAGCAGAAGAAGGAGGAGCAGCAGCCCACGGAACAGGGTTCCATCAAGGTCATCAACCTGATCCGGAACGTGGAGCCCATCAATTTCCCGGTGGACGAGGAGTTTGCCGACAGGCGCATTACGCGCTTCCAGCTCTCCCAGGCGCTGCAGGCCGCCGCGAAAAACGTACGCACCGTCGCCGACGGCGAGGCCGCCAATCTGGGCGAGGGCAAAAACGGGTACTGGAGCCGCACCTACCACATGGAGAATGCCGCCGGAGATGACAGCGACCTGTGGCTGGAGCTGACCTGCGGCCTGACGGAGAATCTGGTGCGCATCACCGCCTACAAGGGCGGCGAGTATGGCCGGGTGTTCGTGGAGGGAGAGGAGCTCTACACCCTCCTGCGCCATTACCGCGACGAGGAGAAGGTCATCAGCGAGCAGGCCATGGAGCGCTACAGCGAGGTACTGGGCGCGGCCATCGAGGAGATCTATCAGGACGAGGTGGGCAACGGCCAGCCCTACACCGGCTGGGAGATCACCCGCCTGGAGTATCTGCACTCTTACACGGATGAGACCGATGACAGCACCATCAACATCTACGCCGTGGAGTACGTGATGCTCACCGACATGCCGGACAAGGTGTACTGGCGGGACGGCATGACCCTGGACAGCCAGGGCCGTGTGGAGAATGTGGGCACCATCGGCCGCCTGGCCACCCGCTGGTGGTGGTGGGGCGAGAAGTGGGAGACCGCCGTGCTGGGCAAGAACCCGGCGCCCGACGAGCTGAAGGAGGCCCGGGAGGCTCTCAACGCCAACAACCCCAGAAGCTGACCTGCAATTTACATGATGAAAAGAGGAGAGGCGCTTGCCTCTCCTCTCAGCTTGTCAAAAAAGCCTCGCAGAGTTCGCGCCGCGCACGGCGCGAAGACATTTAATCGTATTTTGCCGCGGCGTGTACGTGGCAAAATACACCTCTCAGACTACGAAGTGTGCGAATTGTCCGCCATTGGCGGACAATGAGTGCGCGCAGTAGGCTGCAAGCCTTTTGTCAAAAAACGGCATTGCCGTTTTTTGACAGTCTCAGAGGAGAGGCGCTTGCCTCTCCTCTTTTGTTTTACGCAGGGGATTACGGATTACCACGGGCCCGTTGAGCCCTCGCAATGACACCTCATCCGTCGGCTGCGCCGTTGGCGGCTCGCAATGACGGGGCGGGGGCATCACTGTCCGGCCAGTTTTTTGGTGACCACTTTGGCGACACGCCTGACCTTGCCCTCGACCACCTGGGACAGGGGGCGGGGAGGGGGAAGGTGGGCCGCCATCTCCGCCGCCACGGAGCCGGGGACACAGTGGAAATGCACCTTACGGCTGCGCTGGACGGTGGTGCCGAAGGCCTCCTCGCCGATGAAGCCCACCGAGGCGGGGATGGTCACGATCTCCAACCGCTTGCAGTCGTAGAAGGCGTGGCGATCCAGATGGATGGCGCCCTCCGGAATGTTCAGCGTTTTCAGGGAGCGGCAGTAATTGAAGGCGTTTTTGCCCACGATCTTCAGCCCGGCAGGCAGGCGGAGGGAGGTCAGATGGGAGCAGGAGTAAAAGGCCTCCTCGCCGATGCTGACCACCGTGTCCGGGATCACAACAGAGGTCATGGTCTTGTTCCGCTTGAAGGCCTCCGGGGAAATGCGGATCACCGTGTGCTCGCCGTATGTGGCGGGAATCACCACATCGGCGGCGGCGCCGGTGTAGCCCTCCACCTCGGCGATGCCGTCCATACGCAGCCGCAGCTTGAAGCCATCCGGCGTGGTGACCGGATCGCCGTTGTTGAACTGCTGCTCGTTCTGGAAGCTGGTGCCGAACACGTGGTCCACCGTCTTGGCAAGAGCCGCCTCAAACTGGCCGCTCTTGAAGAACACCACGTCCTGCCGCGTCACGTTCCGCCGCAGCCAGTCGTCCAGCTCGCCGCGGTCGGTGAACATCAATGCGTTGGTGCAGCCGTCGGCCACCATGGCGTCATAGGCATAGCGGCTGTCCCCGGCGTAGAAGAGCACCTGATCCAGCTGCAGCTTCGCCAGATCGTGGCCCAGATGGGCGTGCATCTCCGGGGAGTGTTCGCCCAGCTTGTCGATATGGCCGGTGGCGAAGATCCGGCGGCCGCCCTCCGGCACCGGCAGCTTTTCCAGCGTCTGGGCCGACAGCAGCACCGTCTTGGGCTCGGCGTTGAAGGTGTCCACCAGCAGGTTGTACCCGCCCACGTGGATCATGTTCTGGCGCATGCCGTCGGGGTGATAGTCCGCCATGAGCCGGGCGATCTTCTCCAGCGGCACGCCCGCCCAGCGGCACACCGCCACGGCGGACAGGGCGTTGTACACATTGTGCTCGCCGTAGAGGTGGAGGCGGATCTCGCACCTCTCGCCGTCCTTGCACACAGCGGTGAAGACCACGCCGTCCAGCTCCGTCCGCACGTCCTCGGCGTGGTAGTCGGCGGCGGGATCGGCATAGGAGCAGGTGATGACCCGGTGGGTGTAGGAGGCGCTGCGCAGCATCTCATCGTCGCTGTTGATGATCACCACCGCGTCGGGCTTGGCATAGCGCTCCAGACTGGCCTTGTCGCGGAGGATGCCCTCCTTGGTCTTGTAGAGGTTCAGGTGGGACTCGCCGATGTTGGTCAGCACCACCGCGTCGGGGCAGAGGAATTTAGCCGTGCTCTCAATGTAGCCCGGCTGGACGCCGCCCACCTCCTGCACCCAGTACTGATGGTTGGGACGCAGCTTCTGGACATTGCGCAATATGGCGCCGTGGCTGTTGGCCATGGTGTGATGGGTCAGGGTGGGATAGCACTTGGTGAGCACGGAGTTGATGAGGCCGGTGGTGGTGGTCTTGCCCACGCTGCCGGTGATGGCGATGCGCTTGGCGCGGCAGCCCTCGGCGCACCAGCGCTGGAACCGGCGCACGGCCTCCTGGGGGTCGTCCACCGCCGTCACCCGGGGATCGGGATACTGCTGGGCGGCCTTGGCCGAGCAGATCACCAGCGCAGCCCCCTTCTCCAGTGCGGGGGGAATGATCCGCTGGTCAAAATACCAGCCGGCGCTGATGACCACGTCGCCGGGCTTGACATACACCGCCTGGGTCAGCACGCGGCCGCAGGAGGCGTCGCCGTCCAGACCGGCGGGCAGAGTCGCCCCGCAGACGGCGGCCACCTTGCCCAGGGTCAGATTGGTGTGTAACAGTTCGTTGAGCATGGTTCGGATTCCTTTCTTCGGTCAGTTCATGCCGGCGGCGGTCTTGATGCGGCGGACGGCCTCGGTGAGCGTATCGCGCTGGCAGGCGAAGTTCAATCGCATGAAGCCCTGGCCGCCCTTGCCGAACATGTCGCCGTCGTCCAGCCAGACCCCGGCCTTTTTCAGAAACAGGTCGTGGAGGGCCTCCTCCGTGAGGCCCAGACCGCGGCAGTCCAGCCACGCAAGGTACGTGCCCTCCACCGGGAGGCAGGCGATGGGAGAGCCGGCGGGGAAGGCCTCATACAGCAGATCGCGGCTGCCGCGCAGGTAGTCCAGCAGACCCTCCAGCCACGGCTCGCTCTCACCGTAGGCGGCGCGGGCCGCCATCATGGAGGCCACGCCCCAGCCCGCCATGCCGGAGGCCCAGCAGGTGGCGCTGACACGCTCACGCATGTCGGCATTGGGGATGATCAGATGGGCGGCGGGAATGCCCGCCATGTTGAAGGTCTTGGTGGGGGCCATGGCGGTGACGGTTATCTGCGCGATCTCCGGCGACACGGAGGCCATGGGCACATGGCGCCGCCGGTCCAGGATCAGGTCGGCGTGGATCTCGTCGGAGACGATGACCACGTGGTTTTTCAGGCAGAGCTCGCCCAGCCTTTGCAGCTCCTCTGCCGTCCAGACACGGGCCACGGGGTTATGAGGGTTGCAAAGGAGAAATACTTTACAATCCACGCGCCGCAGCTCTTTTTCAATGGCTTCGTAGTCGAAGGTGTAGCGCGTGCCCTCCAGACGCAGGGGAACGACGCGCAGACTGCGGCCGCAGCCGCTGATGATGCGGGCGAAGGGGTAGTACACCGGCTGGCACAGCACCACGCCCTCGCCGGGGGCGGCGAAGGTGCGCACGGCAGCGCTGACGCCGGAGAGAACGCTGGGCACGGAGGAGAACCAGTCCGGCTCCGTCTTCCAGCCCATGCGGCGGTGATACCAGCTTGCCACAGTGTCCCAGTGGCTCCCGTCCACGGCGGTGTAGCCGAAGATGGTGCGCTCACCGGCCCGGCGCAGGGCGGCGGCCACGGCGGGAGGCGTGGGGAAGTCCATATCCGCCACCCACATGGGGATCACGTCCTCCGGCGCGCCGGCCGGAGGGGTGCCGTATTTAATGGAGCCGGTGTTCCGGCGATCCTGCGGTGCGTCAAAATACGCGCGGTCAAAGCGTTCCATGGGAAGCCCTCCTGTATTTTTTCTTGTTTTTCCGAGCATTATTATAGGGCAAAGGGGCTCCGAACGCAAGTGGCAATCTGGCGGAGGAGTCGGCGAGGCGGCGCGGCAATGACCCTGCATCCGTTACGGCGGCGATGCCGTCCCGCATCCGGAGCTGCGCGCCGCCTTCTCCCCGGGGCAGGAAGGCTTCTGGGCAGGCGCGGAGAGCCTCCCTGCGGTGAAAACGGAGGGTGGACGCCGGCCTGTTCGGCATTTTTCGACCGATGCCGCGCTGTCGTCCGATAATATAATGCAGCCGATGCAAAAAAAATTGCATTATGGAAAAATATTTGCTATGATATATATGATATAAAAGAAGGAAATTTCCCACGCAGACGTGTATGGAGGGATGTATCAATGGAAAACAGACCCAACGGTCGGGAAAAGAAAGTGACCGGCAAGGGCAAGGGCCTCTACAGACGGGGCGAGGGCCTGAACACCGGTCCGGTGGGCCGTCAGGACGGCTATGAAGGACGGAAAGAGGCCAACCGCCCCGCCCAAGGCTTCAAACCCACCGGCGGCTCCGGCAGCTCCGGCGGCAACGCCAACCTCACCCGCGCGGCCAAGGGCGGCGGCGGGCTGCTCATCATCATCGTGGTGGTGCTGCTGCTGACCAAAGGCAATCTGGGCGGCCTGCTGGGCGGCCTCTTTGGCGGCAGCGGCAACAGCGGCGGCGGCTCGCTGCTCAGCGCCCTCGCGCCCAGCACCGTGACCCAGCAGCAGACCCCCAGCTCCGGCGCATACGGCAGCGGCGGACTGAACATCCTGGGCAGTCTGCTGGGCGGCGGCTCGTCCTACAGCGGCGGCAGCGCTGCCTCCGGCAGCTGGCTTACCACGCCCAACACCGGGCGGCTCAGCACATCCGTGGCCAGCGGCTCCCGGGCCAAATTCACCGAGATCCGGAACGACGGCAGAGACACCGTGACCCTGATGATCTATATGTGCGGCACCGATCTGGAGTCTCGCAGCCGCATGGGCACCATGGACCTCCAGGAGATCCTCAATGCCAGCGTGAAGAACTCCCGGCTCAACGTCATCATCTACACCGGCGGATGCAAGCAGTGGCAGAACAACGTGGTCAGCAGCAGCACCAACCAGATCTGGCAGGTGCGCAACGGCCAGCTGACCAAGCTGAAGGACGACGGCGCCAAGGTCATGACCGACCCCAACACCCTGTCCGCCTTCATCCGCTACTGCACCCAGAAATACCCCGCCAACCGCAACATGCTGATCCTGTGGGACCACGGCGGCGGCTCCCTCTCCGGCTACGGCTACGATGAGAAGAACGCCAGAGCCGGCTCCATGAACCTCTCCGGCGTCAACAAGGCGCTGAAGGACGGCGGCGTGAAGTTCGACTTCGTGGGCTTTGACGCCTGCCTGATGGCCACGCTGGAGACCGGCCTCATGCTGGAGCCCTATGCCGACTATATGATCGCCTCCGAGGAGACGGAGCCCGGCGTGGGCTGGTACTACACCGACTGGCTCACCGCCCTGGATAAGGACACCTCCATCAGCACCCTGGATCTGGGCAAGCTGATCGTGGACAGCTTCGTGGAGGAGTGCTCGCGCAAGTGCCGCGGTCAGGCCACCACGCTGTCCGTGGTGGATCTGGCGGAGCTCAGCCACACCGTGCCCGACAAGCTCTCCGCCTTCGCCTCCGGCACCTCCAAGCTGATGCAGGGCCAGCAGTACCAGAAGGTCTCCACTGCCCGCAGCTCCACCCGCGAGTTCGCGGCCTCCAACAAGATCGACCAGGTGGATCTGGTGCATCTGGCCTACAATATGGACACCAGGGAGAGTAAGGCCCTGGCCGGCGCCCTGCTGGGCGCGGTGAAGTACAACCGCACCTCCGACTCCATGACCAACGCTTACGGCTTGTCCATCTACTTCCCCTATAAGAACGCCGGCAAGGTCAGCTCCGCCGTGGCCACCTACAAGGCCATCGGCATGGACAGCGACTACGCCCGCTGCATCCAGCAGTTCGCCAGCATGGAGAGCGGCGGCCAGGCTGTGGCCACCAACGGCATCCTGGGCAGCTTCTCCCCGCTGGACGCCATTCAGGGCGGCGGACAGACCGGCTCCGGCTCCTCCGGCGGCGCCCTGGGCGCCGACGCCATCCTGGGCCTGCTGGGCGGGCTCATGGACAACGGGCGCTTCGTGGAGCTGAACGCCGACCAGGTCAAGGAATATCTGGCCGACAACCAGTTCGATTGCTCCGCCCTGCAGTGGACGCGGAACGACCTGAACCAGCCCGTGCTGCACCTGAGCGAGGAGCAGTGGGCCATGGTCAACGACCTGCAGCTCAACGTCTGGGTGGATGACGGCAGCGGCTATATCGACCTGGGCATGGACTGCACCTATGAGTTCACCGGCGACGGCGACCTGCTGGGCCTGTACTACGGCACCTGGCTGGCCATCGACGAGCAGGTGGTGGCCTACTACTACGACGACAGCTCCTTCCAGGATGACGAATACGTGATCCGCGGCCATGTGCCCTGCCTGATCACCCACACGGAGGAGAAGTCCGAGCTCTTCAGCGACACCGAGAACGGCGAGGAGTACGACGCGGATCCCGTCACACAGCGCGCCGAGCTGCTGATCGTGTTCGACAACGACCACCCCTACGGCTATGTGACCGGCGCCCGGGCCGTGTATACCGGCGGCGAGACCGACACCGTGCCCAAGAACGAGATCGAGCTGTCTCCCGGCGACAAAATCGACTTCCTGTGCGACTACTACACCTATGACGGCACCTATCAGAACAGCTACAAGCTGGGCGAGCAGATGACCTGGACCGGCGACGAGGTCGTCAGCGACGTGGATATCAGCGACTTCCGCGCCGCGGCCTGCTTCTGCCTCACCGATATGTACGGCCAGGAGTACTGGACGCCCACCATGCCGTAATCGCGTTCCCACAAGCTGATAACCCAACCACAGCCCCGGAGCAGACGCTCCGGGGCTGTGCTTTTGGAAGATGGAGGATGGTTTCGTGCCCTCGGGCACGACCCACTTTCTGCCATGGCGCAGAAAGTGGGCAAAGAAGCCACCCAAGGGAGGGGATTCCGATTATTGCCCACCGTCGGCCCAGCCGCTTCTCGCTTCCTTTGGTCGCGACAAGCGGGGGCCATCCTCGATTCCGCCTCGCTTCTTTCTAATGGGGTCCCCGCCGCAAACCAGCGAAGCATTTGCGGTGGGGAGAGGAGACAGAACGAAACGGACGAGCCGTGGTGTCGCACACCGCGGCGAGGGATGTGAAGTTTCTGTCGACGAGGCGGCGCTTCGGCGAAATCCCCTCCCTTGGGGAACCCTCCCTTGAAACGGCCAAAGGAGGGCACCGCTGCGGCGGTTCCCTCCTCTGGACTCGACCCTCCGGGGAGGGGGGGTAGACGCACCGGTTTCATCTATTGAGCCGAGCGCAGCGAAGCGGCAGCGATAACAGGAGCATGGCGCATCGTCAACCATACGATGATTACCCGGTTTCCGCAATCGCGCGGCACAGTGTAACGAGTACAGACACGAACAGCGCGGAAGGAAGTCTTGAAACCATGGGTTTCAAGCGGCGTTTTTGGGTACTTTTGCCGCTGATGGCAAAAGTACCTCGCGTCCGGAGACGCGAAACCAACCCCCAACCCCCGTCCCCGCCGCAGCGGGACACACAACGGCGGGACACATAGGTCCCGCCCTACGGACGCATTGACGTCGGGGGATGGGGAAGGCGCGCATCGCGTCGAATGAGGGTTGCACTTGCCGCGGAAGGGTGGTATACTGACCATAATAGCAGGACTTTGCACTTTTTTCGATTTTCCGGTCGGTTTTCATTTTCCCCCGGTATGGGGCTGATCAAAGGAGAAGATATCATGGCTGACATCCTCCATAACAACAGCAGCAGCAATAAGCGAAAGCGGGGCTTCCGCCTGGAGCACTGGCAGGGCATCGCCCTGCTGCTGATCCTCTACGACGTGGTCGCCGTCAATCTCGCCTACTTTATGGCGCTGTGGCTGCGGTTCGACCTGCAGGCATCCGCCATTCCGGAGGAGTACTTCTACCGCGGCAGCCACTTTGCCCCCATCTACGCCGTCATCTGTCTGGCGGTGTTCTGGGTGCTGAAGCTCTACAAGAGCCTGTGGCGCTTTGCCAGCTACACCGAGCTGGTGCGGGTCACCTGGGCCTCCGTCATTACCGCCGTGCTCCACGCGGTGGGGATCACCGTTTTCTTCGGCCGTATGCCCATTTCCTACTACCTCATGGGCGCGCTGATCCAGTTCGTGCTGGTGCTGGGCGTGCGGTTCTCCTACCGCTTCGTCCTGCTGCTGCGCCGCCATGACCGGGAGGCCGAGCCCGGCGTGCCCGTCATGCTGGTTGGCGCCGGAGCCGCCGGTCAGCTGATCCTGCGGGATCTCCACAGCGCCGAGCAGGTGGGCGACCGGGTGGTGTGCATCATCGACGACAACCCCAACAAGTGGGGCAGAGAGATCGACGGCGTGCCCATCGTGGGCGGACGGGACGACATCCTGGCAAACGTCAGCAAATACCATATCCGCAAGATCCTGGTGGCTATCCCCAGCGCCACCGCCCAGCAGCGCCGGGACATCCTCAACATCTGCAAGGAGACCGACTGCGAGCTGAAGAACCTGCCCGGCATGTACCAGTTTGTCCTGGGACAGGTCACCGCCAGCGCCATGCGGGACGTGTCCGTGGAGGATCTGCTGGGCCGCGAGAGCGTGAAGACCGACCTGGCCGAGGTCTACGATTTCCTCCACGACAAGACGGTGCTGGTCACCGGCGGCGGCGGCTCCATCGGCAGCGAGCTGTGCCGCCAGATCGCCGCCCATCACCCCAGGCAGCTCATCATCTTCGACATCTATGAGAACAGCGCCTATGAGATCCAGCTGGAGCTGAAGGAAAAGTACCCCTATCTGAATCTGGTGACCCTCATCGGCTCCGTCCGTGACAGCCGCCGGATCTTCCAGGTGTTCCACGACTACCGGCCTCAGATCGTCTACCACGCCGCGGCCCACAAGCACGTGCCCCTCATGGAGGACAGCCCCAACGAGGCCATCAAAAACAACGCCATCGGCACCTACAAGACCGCCTATGCCGCCATGGTACACGGCTGCGAGCGGTTCGTGCTGATCTCCACCGACAAGGCCGTCAACCCCACCAACATCATGGGCGCCAGCAAGCGGCTGTGCGAGATGATCGTCCAGAGCTTCGACGCCAAGATCAAGGCCGGCAAGGCCCATGAGATCCCCCAGCTGTTCACCCACGCCGGCATGGAGAACGCCGACAAGGACGGCTCCGGCGACGTGTTCCGGAACGCGAAGACCGAGTTCGTCGCTGTGCGGTTCGGCAACGTGCTGGGCAGCAACGGCTCCGTCATCCCCATCTTCCGGCGGCAGATCGCCAAGGGCGGTCCCGTCACCGTCACCCACCCCGACATCATCCGCTACTTCATGACCATCCCCGAGGCGGTGAGCCTGGTGTTGCTGGCCGGCACCTACGCCGCCGGCGGCGAGATCTTTGTACTGAACATGGGCAGCCCCGTGAAGATCGACACCCTGGCCCGGAACCTGATCCGCCTGTCCGGCTTCAAGCCCGACGTGGATATCAGGATCGAGTATACCGGCCTGCGGCCCGGCGAGAAGCTGTACGAGGAGAAGCTCATGGCCGAGGAGGGCCTGCGCAGCACCGACAACGAGATGATCCACATCGGCAATCCCATCCCCTTCGATGTGGATTTGTTCCTCACCCGGCTGGGAGAGCTGATGGACGCCGCCTATGCCAACCGCGCCGATGTCCGGGAACTGGTGGAGCGGATGGTGTCCACCTACCACCCGGAGAGGGCGGGGAAGTGAAGCTGTTGTAAATGTAATTTGGCATCCCCGGGACGCGTGTCCCGGGGGTGTTTTTTGTGTGACGTGTCGGGCGGGCGCAGAGGCCCGCCCCTACGGTGAAAAACGAAACGGGGATATCGTAGGGGAGGGGCTCTGCCCCCTCCCGGGGCATACGGATCGCCGCGGCCAGTTTGCGAACTGGCCGCGCAATGACAAACGCTTATTTCACCTGCTTCAGCGGCGTCTGGGCGGGATCGTTCAGCAGATTGCCGCATGGGTCGAACCGGGAGCCGTGGCAGGGACAGTCCCAGGTCTGCTCGTCGGCGTTCCACGTCAGCTCACAGCCCAGATGGGGGCACCGGGGGGACACGGCCCGGAAGCTGCCGTCGCCGTCCCGGCTGACGGCGGCCTTCCGGCCGTCCAGCCGCACCATCCCCGCCTCGCCGGGACCGAGACTGTCCGCGGCGGTAAAGGGGATGTGAAACACGCTCTTGCCCAGCCCCGCGGCGGCATGGCCCGTCTCCGCCGCCACGCCCAGCACCGTGGCCACGTTGAACCGCCCGGGATCAAAGGCCGCGGCCGCGGGATGGGGCTTGCCCTCCATCAGATCCCGCAGCAGCAGCGCCGACACCATGGACGAGGTCATGCCCCACTTGCGAAAGCCGGTGGTCACAAACCAGTCCGGCCGGTTGGGGGAGAAGACGCCGATATAGGGCGCGCCGTCGGGGGTCATGCAGTCCTGGGCCGACCAGTGGGCCGCCTCCCGGCTGCCGGGGAACCACGCCGCCGCCTTCTGCCGCAGGTCGTCGTACCGTCCGCCTTCTTTGTTCTGCCCGGTGCGGTGTCCGCCGCCGCCCAGCAGCAGCGTATCGCCCCACGTGCGGAAGGAATAACCACCCTTCTCCGCGCTGACCCACATGCCCTCCGGCGCTTTGACGTTCTTCAGGGCGATGACGTAGGAGCGCTCCTGGTGCATCCGGGCAAAATAGAGGCCGGGGAAGTTGACGATGGGGAAATGGCAGGCGAAGACGATCTTTTCCGCGCGTACCATGCCCCGGTCCGTGATCAGCAAACGGTCGTCCACCGCCTGCACCCGGGTATGCTCATAAACGGTCAGATCCGCAGCCACCGCTGCCAAAAACTTCAGCGGGTGGAACTGGGCCTGTCCGTCAAACCGCACCGCCGCCAGCGCCGGAATGGGCTTGGGAATGTCCTCGGTGTACGCCGCCGGGAGGCCCAGCGACGCGGCGGCCTCCGCCTCGGCCCGGACGGCAACGGGATCGGAGCCGTAGACGTAATTGCTCTCCACCTCAAAATCGCAGTCGATGCCCCGGCTGCGGATCACGGCGGCGTACTCCTCCACGGCCTGCCGGTTCATCCGGGCGTACTGCGACGCCCGCTCCCGGCCCAGTGCGCGGATCAGCTTGCCGTAAATGAGGCCGTGCTGGGACGTGATCTTGGCGGTGGTGCGCCCGGTCTGGCCGGAGCCGATCCGGTCGGCCTCCAGCACCAGCACGCGGTGGCCCGCCCTTTGCAGCGCGTCGGCGATGAGGATCCCTGCCAAACCGGCGCCGATGACGGCGATCTCCGTCTCGACGTCGCCGGGCAGGGGCCGGCGGGGCGGAATGGTACAGTTTTGCTGCCAGATGGACAACATACGCGTGACCTCCCGGAAAAAAGTTGTGTATAGTTTGGCGGCGGGAGGCGGAAAATATACGGTACAAACGGAGGTGGTCACCGTGAATCAACTGCAATATGAAAAATCGCCCTATCTGCTCCAGCACGCCCACAACCCGGTGGACTGGATGCCGTGGGGGCAGGCGGCCTTCGACATGGCCAAGCGGGAGGACAGGCCCGTCTTCCTCTCTATCGGCTATGCCGCCTGCCACTGGTGCCATGTGATGGCACGGGAGTCCTTTGAAGACGACGAGGCGGCGGCGGTCATCAACCGCGCCTTCGTGGCGGTGAAGGTGGACCGGGAGGAGCGGCCCGACGTGGACGCGGCCTATATGGACGCCTGCCTCGCCATCAACGGCTCCGGCGGCTGGCCTTTGACGGCGCTGCTGACGCCCGAGGGCAAGCCCTTCTGGGCGGGGACATACCTGCCCAAGCCCCGGCTCATCTCCCTTTTGGAGCAGGTGGAGCAGCTGTGGAAAACCGACCGGCAGCGGCTGACGGACGCCGCCGGGGAGCTGACGGCCCTGCTGCACCGGGCGGAAAAGGACGGCAGAGCGCCTGACCGGGCTCTGGCGGAGCGGGGGGCGGCGGAGTTCGCCCGGGCCTTTGACGAGGTGTGGGGCGGCTTCGGCGCCGCGCCCAAGTTCCCGGCGGGCCACAACCTGCTGTTCCTGCTGCGCTATGCCCGGCTCACCGGGGTAAAGCGGGCGGCGCGGATGGCGGAGACCACGCTGGAGCGGATGTACCGGGGCGGCATCTTCGACCACATCGGCGGCGGCTTCTGCCGCTACAGCACCGACCGGCAGTGGCTGGTGCCCCACTATGAAAAGATGCTCTACGACAACGCCCTGCTGCTCCTGGCCTACGCCGAGGCGTGGCAGATGAGCCGCCGGGAGGTCTGGCGGGAGACGGCACGGCGCACGGCGGACTACGTGCTGCGGGAGCTGCGGCTCCCTGAGGGCGGCTTCGCCTGCGCCCAGGACGCCGACAGCGGCGGGGAGGAGGGGCGGTTCTACCGCCTTTCTCCGGCGGAGGTGAAGGCCGTGCTGGAGGAGGGCGGTAGGGACTTCTGCCGCCGCTTCGGCGTCACCGACACCTGTCCCATCCCTCATCTGCCGGTGGACGGGGACTGGGAGACGTCCGACGAGGAGATGGCGGGGGAACTGGAGAAGCTGGCGGCCTACCGTGTGCGCCGCAGCGAGCTGGGGCGGGACGACAAGGTCATTACCGGCTGGAACGGCCTGATGATGGCCGCCCTGGCCCGGGCCGGCCTCCTGCTGGAGCGGAGCGACTATGTGGACGCGGCGGAACAGGCGGCGGCTTTTCTGGAGGGAAACCTCCGGGACGAAAAGGGACGGCTCCTGCGCCGCTGGCGGGAGGGGGAGGCTGCCGTAGACGCGCAGGCGGAGGACTGCGCCCTGCTGGTCTGGGGCCTTCTGGAGCTGTACGGCGCCACCTTCCGCCCCCGCTATTTCCGCCGGGCCTGTGAGCTGGCGGGGGAGCTGCTGGAGCGGTTCCTCGACGCGGACCACGGCGGGGTCTATCCCTACGCCTCGGACGGTGAAGCTCTCATCACACGGAACAAGGAGACCTACGACGGCGCCATGCCGTCGGCCAACAGCGTGACGGCCCTGGTGCTCCACCGGCTGTGGCGGCTCACCGGGGAGGAGCGATGGCGTCAGGCGTCGGAGAAGCAGCTGGCCTTCGTGGCGGGAGCCGCCGCTGACTATCCCAGCGGACACAGCTTCGGCCTGCTGGCCATGCTGGAGGCCCTGTGGCCCGGGGAGGAGCTGGTCTGTACGGCGGGAGACGTGCCGCCGGAGCTGACGGAACTGCTCCGGCGGGGCGAGCGGCCCAATCTGACGGTACTGGTCAAGACGACGGACACGGCGGCAGAGCTGGCGGAGATCGCGCCATTCACGGCGGAGTACCCCATCCCGGAGACCGGGGCCAAATACTACCTGTGCCGTGACGGAGCCTGCCGCGCCGCCGTGGACACCGTGGCGGAGCTGGAGGCATGATCGGAAGGCACGGCGCATATGCTGAAGGCGAGCGGGGGAGATACCCCTCATCCGTCACCTTCGGTGACACCTTCCCCCCAGGGGGAAGGCTTGGGGGGATCACCGTTTCGTTGCGGTGCAGAAAAGGCTTCCCCTCAATGGGAAACTGTCAGCCGGCAGGCTGACTGATGAGGTGGTCCCGCCGCAGCGTGACGCCGGAAAAACAGGAAAGGGAGAACGATATGAAGAAGACAACGTGGCAGAACTACCTCTTCTGGATCGGACTGACCGAGGCGGTAGGCGCGCTGGCGGGATTCCTGACCCGGGACAGCGCACGGCTCTACGGCAAGACTTTTGTCAAGCCGCCGCTGTCGCCGCCCGGCGCGGTGTTCCCCATCGTGTGGACCGTCCTCTACGCCCTGCTGGGCTTCGGTGCGGCCCGGATCTTCGACGCCGAGCCATCACCGGAGCGGACACGGGCCCGGCGGCTGTTCTGGCTGCAGCTCATCTTCAACTTCTTCTGGAGCATCATCTTCTTCAACCTCCAGGCCTTCGGCTTCGCCTTTGTGTGGCTCCTGGCCCTGTGGGCGCTGATCGTGCTGATGATCCTCTCCTGGCGGAAGATCGACCCGCTCTCGGCACGGCTCCAGATCCCGTATCTGGTGTGGGTGACCTTCGCCCTGTATCTGAATCTGGGGGTTTGGATACTGAACTGATTTCGCCCGAAATCTGAGGATTTCGGGCGAGAAGGGCTTGCACCCTGCTGCGCGCACTCGCTTGCGGGAGACGCTCGCACACTTGCAGGGCGAGAGGTATTTTTCGCCACGTACACGCCGCGGCGAAAAATGATTATATTCCTTCGCGTCTGCGGACGCGAAATCTGCGATGCCGAAAAGGCGGAGGGTGACCTCCGCCTTTTGTCGTATTTCCCCTCATCCGTCACGGCTTCGCCGTGCCACCTTCCCCCCAGGGGGAAGGCTTGGGGGGATAATGACGGATTGCCGCGGCAGCGTTGGGGTCTTGCAATGACAGGGAGGTATGACGGATCGCCGCGCCGCTTTGCGGCTCGGAATGACAGAGGGGCATGACGGATTGCCGCGCCGCTTTGCGGCTCGCAATGACAGGGGGAATAATGACGGATTGCCGCGTTGGGCGGGCGCAGAGGCCCGCCCCTACGGTGAAAATGAAACGGGGATATCGTAGGGGAGGGGCTCTGTCCCCTCCCGGTGGAGACGGCCGCTTTGCGGCTCGGAATGACAGACGCATCCGTCATTCCGAGGAGGGCGACAGACCGACGTGGGAATCCGTCTTCTCCGCCGACGGTATAGGGACTTCCCATGGCGTCATAGGATACCTTCAAAGGAGGGGGTTCCAAATGATCTCTGCGGCACTTCTGCTGCTGGCCAACAGTCTCTTTCTCTCGCTTCGTCTGGCGGGCAATCCCGGCTCGTTCCCGCGGCCTCTGTCCGCCGCCGAGGAGCGCGCGTGTCTGGAGCGGTGCGCCAACGGCGATCTGGACGCCCGCAACGAGCTGGTGGAGCACAACCTGCGCCTCGTGGTTCACATCGTCAAGAAGTACTATACCCAGGCCGACAATCAGGACGATCTCATCTCCATCGGCACCATCGGGCTCATCAAAGCCGTCAACACCTTCCGGCCGGACAAAAACATCCGCCTTGCTACCTACGCCGCCCGGTGCATCGAAAACGAGATCCTCATGTTCTTCCGCTCCCAGCGCAAGCTCCAGGGGGAGGTGTCCCTCAACGACGCCATCGAGGGGGAGGGGGACGGCGACTCTCTCTACCTCATGGACGTCATCGGCACCGAGGACACCATGCTCTCCGACCTGCAGGACCGGGACGACCGGGTGCTGGTGCGCGCGCTGGTAAACGCCTGCCTCACCGAGCGGGAGGCCGACGTGATCCGCCTGCGCTACGGGCTGTGCGGCCGTGCGCCTCTGACCCAGCGGGAGGTGGCCAAGAAGTACGGCATCAGCCGCTCCTACGTCTCCCGCATCGAGAAAAAGGCACTGGAAAAGCTGAAGGAGGCCATGGAGGGGAAGGCGGAATAGAAAAAGCGGAGAGCAGCTGCTCTCCGCTTTTGGGTTGTATCTGCCCCCTCATCCGGCGCTTCGCGCCACCTCTTGCCCACCGTCGGCCCAGCCGCCTCTCGCTCCCGTCGGTCGCGACAGGCGGGGGCCATCCTCGAAATCAGCTCGCTTCTCCCGCCGCTGGCGGCGCGTCGCTGATTTCCCCCGGAGGGGGAAGGCGAGACTGTCAAAAAACGGCAATGCCGTTTTTTGACAAAAGGCTTGCAGCCTACTGCGCGCACTCATTGTCCGCCAATGGCGGACAATTCGCACACTTCGTAGTCTGAGAGGTGTATTTTGCCACGTACTACGACTCGCTTCGCTCGCATGCATTAGTTCGCGCAGCCAAATCAAAGATTTGGGCGCTCACGTAACGCCGCGGCAAAATACGATCTCAACTCTTCGCGCCGTGCGCGGCGCGAACAGCTAACGCATTAGTTCGTGCAGCCAAATCAGAGATTTGGGCACTCACTTATCTGCGAGGCTTTTTTGACAAACTGACCTTCCCCCGGAGGGGGAAGGCATTATTACTCCGCAGATATCGCGGCGATGGAGGCCTCCAGTGCCTTGACCATGTCGCAAAGCGGCAGGGAGGGCTGGCCGCCGGTGGCCTGCTCCGGGAGATACGGCAGGTGGATGAACCCGGCCAGCGTGGGGCCGCCGGTGAAGCGGTGCAGCAGGGAGTAGAGCACCTCGTTGCACACGAAGGTGCCCGCCGTGTAGCTGACCGCGCAGGGGATCCCCGCCGCCTCTGCCGCCGCCGTCATCTTCCGTACGGGAACGGTGGCGAAATACGCCGCCGGGCCGCCGGGGACGATGGGCTGATCCTGGGGCGCCTTGCCGGCGTTGTCGGCGATGCGGGCGTGGCGCAGGTTGATAGCCACGTATTCCACCGTCACGCCGGTGCGTCCGCCGGCCTGACCCACCGACAGCACCGCGTCGGGCTGCAGCGCGTCGACGCGCTCCAGCACCGCGGCGGGGGCCTTGCCGAACACCGTGGGCAGCTGCAGCTTATGGATGGCGATATCTCCCATGGTTTCCGGCAGGGCGCTGACCGCCTCCCAGGAGGGGTTGACCGATTCGCCGCCGAAGGGATCAAAGCCGGTGATGAGCAGATGCTTCATAATGGAATAGTCCTTTCCGGGGTGTTTTGCCCCTCATCCGCCCCCTTCGGGGGCACCTTCTCCCGGAGGGAGAAGGCTTTTCTTTACTTGTGCAGCAGGGGGCTCAGGGGCTTGTAGATGAAGAAGCAGATCAGCACGTCGATGAGTCCCTTGGCCAGCGTGAAGGGCACGTTGAACACCAGCAGGCAGTTGAGCAGGGCGTCCTTCGTGGGGATCTCCGCAATGGAGCCCAGAATGGCCTGATACGCCCCGATGATGGCCGGCAGCGGGAAATGGAGGATCTTGATATAGGCCGGATAGACGAAGTAGTAGTTCAGCGGCAGGCTCGCAAGCGCCATGGCCACCGCGCCCAGGATAGAGCCGATCAGCGCTGTCCAGCGGGTCTTGCGGCGGCGATAGAGCAGACCGGCCACCAGTACGAACACGCCGCCCAGCAGGAAGTTGCACAGCTCGCCCACGCCCGCCGAGCTGCCAAAGGGCAGGTGCAGCAGGTTCTTGGCCAGCTGGATCGCCACGCCCCACACCGGGCCCAGAGCAAAGGTGCCCAGCAGGGCGGGGAGGTCGGAGATATCCAGCTTCACAAAGCCGGGCATGATGGGGATGGCTGTCTCCACGAACTGCAAGCCGAAGGCTACCGCCGTCAGCATGGCCGCCACCGCCAGGCGGTGGGTCTTTTTGTTGGTTTTGGACATAAAAAATACGCTCCTTTTCGATGTGATAACCCCTGAAAGACATCTGCCTTCCAAGGTGCACGCATCCAAAAAGAGCATCACAAAAATGCCGTACACGCCTTCTCTCATCCAGACTGTGACTGTCGGTACCGGAATCACACCGGTTCCTGCGGCTTTTGGCCGCTCGCGGACTGTACCGCCGGTGGGGACTTTCACCCCGCCCCGAAGACAAACGATTCAGTTGTTTCCACCGCGTATGATAGCACAATGCGCGGCGGTTGGCAAGGGGGAGTTTTCGGGGGAAGGCTTGGATTGTTGGGACTTGCGCGGCCGATCCGCCCGGCGAAAACCGCCGACCTGACCGGAAAACAAACAAAAAAGTGAAAAAAGCGCCGAAATTGGGCCAAAAGCCCACACATTTTGCAAAAGAATGTGGTATAGTACAGTTATAGTCTGCGGACGACGCTTCCGCGGGAAACAGAAAGGAGAAAAAACGGATGGAAAAGAGATTTTGTCCCCAGTGTGGCAAGGAGATCCCCGCCGACTCTGTGTTCTGCCCGGAATGCGGCGCCGACGTGAAGGAGAACGTGCCGGCAGCACCCGCCGCCGGCACAGGCGGCAAGGCGAAAAAGAAACTGAGCAAGGGCGCGCTCATCGGCATCATCGCCGGCGGCGTGACCCTGATCGCGGCGGCAGCGGTGGTGCTGATCCTGGTGCTGGGCGGCAAGATCGGCGCCAGGTCCTTTGACATCGACTTCACCACATCCGACGCGGAAAAGTTCCTGGACAAGGTCTGCAGGAACATCGACGCGGAGTCGGTCAAGGTGGTGGATGTAGAGGAAGAGGAGGACGAGGAGACCGGGGAGAAAAACATAGCAGCCATCCTGAAGATCAAGCTGAAGGGTGAGGACGCCCGGAATGTGACGTTCTACTTCAATCCGGACGATGATGAGGAAAAGGTGCAGGCCATATACATCAATTTTTATGAGACGACTCCCGCCGAATACAACTGCAAACGGGCCATCATTCTGGGCCTGGAAAAGACGCTGGGCGGCGGAAAGAGCGAGAAGAGCATGAAGCCCTATGAGAAAATGGGCTCCGGGACCTTCGACATCGGCGAAGGCTGCTGGATCTCCGACACGGTCCGGGCGGAGCTGAATGTTTCCGCCTACGAGGATGACGGGGTTTTCGGCTACTATAATCTGGCGCAGGATAAAAAGATCACGGTCAGCAACAGGAAAACCGCGCTGATCGGCACCTGGGTCGGCTATGACAGCGACGGCAATCAGGTCACCTACAGCTTCGCATCCGACGGCAGCGGACAGTATGATGCCGTCACGGCATATGACGACGAGCGGGAATTCCGGTATGAAGTGGACAGCGACAACATACTGAAGTGGATCAGATCTGATGAACACACCTATGTATACTTCTACTCCAAGGCGGCCATGGACGGCGACTGGGACTGCTGGTACATCGACGGCGATACGCTGTATATAGACGGCAACCAGCTCATCAACCGTGGCTGATCCGCCGCGGTGACAAAGTGAACATCAGCCCGCTCTCTCCAAGAAGGAGGGAGCGGGCTTTTTGCTTCACGGATCGCTTGACAGCGGGATGCGGGGCTGATAAGATAAACATGACAGATTCCGACAGGATGGCGGAAAACCATCAGAATGAGAAAGAGAGGGATCCTTATGTTTTGCCCTAATTGCGGAAACCAGATCGCAGACGGCGCCGCCTTCTGCTCTGTGTGCGGCGCCAAGCTGGGCGCGGCGCCTGCCCGGACGCCGGACGCAGCGCCTGCCCAGACGCTGAAGATGTCGTCCACCTTCAAGCCCGCCGCGTCTTCTGCGCCTGACGCACCGGCGACGCCCAAAGCGCCGGTGACATATGCTCCGCCGGCAGCACCACCCGCCACGCCGGAGCCGTATGCCCCGCCGGCAGCGTATGCCGCGCCGGAGCCGTATGCCCCGCCGGCGGCACCCGCAGCGCCGGAGGCACCCGTCAAGCGGAAGATGAGCACCGGCGCCGTCATCGGCATCATTGCCGGCGTGCTGGCCCTGCTGGCGGCGGTGGCTGTGGTGCTCTATGTGCTGAACGTGGGCAACATCAAGGACAGGCTCAGCGGGAAAGACGACGAAAAGGAGACCACCCAACAGGACGACAGGAAGTCCGACGGGGATACCGCAAAGAAGAAGGAACCCGCCGAGCTGCTGGTCGGCACCTGGTCCTATGAGGAGGACAAGTACGCCATTGAGATGACCTTCCAGTCCGGCGGCAAGGGCGAGGCAAAGGTGTTCTACGACGGCAAAGAGGTCCAAAACGAGGCGTTCAAGTGGTCTGTGGACGAGGACAAGACGCTGACGCTGGATCATGACGGGGACAAGGAGACGCTCACGTTCGACAAGAACAAGGCCAAGGAAGAACCTGACGGGGACGACGTCTTCTGGTACGTGGACGGCGACACCCTGTATATGGGCGGTTCGAAGATGACGAGCGGCAGCTACAGCTACAGCGGCGGCGACAAGCCCGACACTGACAAGCCCGACACTGACAAAAAGGAAGACAGCGACCTGGTGGGCACATGGAGCTGCAAGGAAGATTCTTACGAAGGGACGATCGAGTTAAGGATGACCTTCCAGTCCGGCGGCAAGGGCGAGCTGAAGTACATCTATGGTGGCGAGGAGATTGAAAGCGCGGACTTCAAGTGGTCCGTGGACAGCGACAAGGAACTGTCGCTGGATATGGACGACGACGAGGTGACATTCAGATACTCCGCAGATGCCGGGTCTGATGACGACTGCTGGTATCTCGATGGCAGCACCCTGTATCTGGGCGAGCTTGTGTTTCACAAGAACTGACGCGGCCGCACCGTCTGACATGTGACAAGTGAACATCAGCCCGCTCTCTCCAAGCAGGAGAGGGCGGGCTTTTTGCGCAGCATACACCCCCGCATCCGCCGTTTGCGCTTACGGACGGCAGTTTCCGCAGTACATGAATAATTTATTGAAAAACGATAAATTATACTTGACAGACAATATGTATCGTGGTAGGATAGCGGCAAAGGAAAGGAGTGGTTTTCCATGAAAAAAACGACAATGACCCGTCTTCTGCACGCCGTGCTCATCGCGGCGGTGCTGCTGGCGGGGCTGTTCTTCTTCGCGTGGCTGCCCATGATGGGCAGAGAGATGGCGGCCGCCGAGCCGGAGTTCGCCTGGGCCTACTGGCCCTGCCTCATCTGGGCGTGGATCTTTGCGCTGCCGATCTTCGCCGCCGTTTATCCGGCGTGGCTGGTGTTCTCCAGCATCTCCCGGAGCGAGGGCGCTTTTACCCGGCAGAACGCCGTGTGCCTGCGGGTGATTGCCATTCTGGCCTTCGCTGACGCGGTGATCTTCCCGGCGGGCATGGTGACTGTGGCCATCATGGGGGCAGGCTCGGCGCCGCTGGCGGTGGTCTGTACCCCGGCGGTGATGTTCGTCTGCGCCGCCGTGGGCATCGCCGCCTTGGTGCTGAGCCATCTGGTGGACGACGCCGCGGAGATGAAGGAAGATCAGGACTTGACCATTTAAGGGGGTGGGCTGATGATCGTTTTCAAGAGCCCGCGGGCTCAGATTTCCCGCTTCGCGGGATGGATTGAAAATAGCCGGGAGGGGCATACCCTCCCCTCCCGGACCCACCCCATGCAGACTTGGGAGGGTGTTAGAAAGAGAGGCGGGAAGGTATGATCGTTTTCAATATCGACGTGATGATGGCCCGGCGGAAGATGACCCTGACGGAGCTGAGCGAGAAGGTGGGCATCACCCTGGCCAACCTGTCCGTCCTCAAGACCGGCAAGGCCCGGGCGGTGCGGGTGGACACGCTGGATAAGCTGTGCGCGGCGCTGAACTGCCAGCCCGGCGATCTGCTGGAGTGGCGGGAAGGATAAGGGACTGCGGAGTAGACGGATTGCCGAGGGCGCTTCGTGCCCCCGCAATGACAAATACCGTCGTCATTCCGAGACCAGCTGGCAAGCTGGTCGTGGGAATCCAACCCTATGACAGGAGGGAGAAACCGAACATGAAACGGGCCATCTGCGCGGCAGCGCTTTGCGCCGCCCTGTGCCTTACCGGGTGCGCCGGGATGGGAGACTGGGCTTCCCGGCCGCTGACGGAGAACTATGAGATATGGCGGCTCAGCGCCCACAACATCGTGCTGCTGAAGCGGGACTCCCCCGGCGGCGGTGAGATCATCATCGATGCGGAGATCTATGCCGTTGCCTGGGACGACGACTATATTCTGCTGCAGCACGAGACCATGGAGCCCGACGAGACGGACTACAGCCGGGAGCCCCACGGGGAACTGGATTACTATATCTTTCTGGTGGACGGAGAGCAGGTGCTGGGACCGTACGACGAGGCGGGCTTTGCCGACGCCTGCGCCGGAAACGGTATCCCGCTGCCGGAGCATTGGACGCCCGTTCGCGAGCTGCCCCGCCGGCCGGAGATATAGGAAGACGGATTGCCGCGGCGGCGAAGCCGCCTCGCAATGACAAATACCGTCGTCATTCCGAGACAGTGACCGACGTCACTGTCGTGGGAATCCGCGTGTTGGCTTGCGGATTGCCGCGGGCACTTCGTGCCCTCGCAATGACAGAAGGGAGAAGGAAGATGAAGAAAACCATCTATCTCGTGCTGGCGGCGGTGCTGTGCGCCAACCTGCTGACCGGGTGCGGCAACGGGAGAAAGCCCCTGCCGGAAAACCCGGCGGTCTTTACCCGGGGGGAGTACGTTCCGGAGGGGGAGAACACCGGCTGCACCGTGCTGCAGAACGGGGATAAAGTATTTATGCCTTACGGCCTTATCGCGCCCAGGGGGGTGCGGCGGGACCTGAGCTACGCCTACGGCGACTGCCTGGGCTACGTGTCCGGCGATGAAAACGACCGCGTCTACGCCCTCAGCGATGATCCCAACGGGGCGTGGCTCATCCGCTTTTACGAGGGCGGGGTCATGGAGCAGCCCATGGTGTACCGGGCGCTGAACGACACCGGCGCCGTGCCGGAGAGCGTGACCCCCTTTGCAGACGACGGGGAGTGAGACCGCTATGAAAAAGAACGGCCTGCTGCTTCTGTCGATCCTGCTGCTGGCGGTGTCTTTCACCGTGCATTGGTTCGGCGACCATCTGTTTTCCATGTTCTGGGTCCTTGTGTTCCATGTCTATCTGCTCCTGCTGGGCTGCTTCATCGCGCTGCTGGTTTTGACCGTTCGGCAGATCAGAAGGGACAGACGCGGATACGCCGGCCTGGCGGTCCTGGCGCTGCTGGCCGCGCTGGTGGTCTTTTTCCCGTTCAGAGACGCAAAAGTGAAGCTGGAGCTGAACCTGTACGATGCGCCAAGACAGGAGGTGCTGGAGATGATCCGCACCGGGGAGCTGTCGCCCAATGACGGGATCGGGAACATCCGGCTGCCCATGGGGTATCGGCGCCTCTCCTCCGACGGAGAGGTGTTCCTCTATCAGAACGACGGGGAAGGTCAGGTTGTCGGCTTCTGGATCTTCCGGGGTGCGCCGGACGGCTCCATCCAGCTGATCTACTCCTCCGGGGGTGAGGAGCTGATCCGGGAGAACGAGCCCTACATCATGTCCATCGAAAGGCTGAAGGACCACTGGTACTATGTGGTGACGGATTGATGAGGAGACACGGCAACACCTCATCTGGCCGCTGCGCGGCCACCTTCTTTGCCCACCGTCGTGTCAACCGGTTTTCGCTCCCGTTGGTCGTGAAAACCGGGACACTCTTGCTCACCGTCGGCCCAGCCGCTTCTCGCTCCCATCGGTCGCGACAAGCGGGGGCCTTCCTCGAATTCGGCTCACTGTATCCGCCACAGGCGGCGTTTCGCCGAATTCCTCGAAATCAGCTCGCTTCATCCGCCATACCCCAAGGGCACTTGCTCCGCCATCCGCTCGTCCCTCGCGGGGCGTCGCTGGCGCTGGCGGCGCTTCGCTGATTTCCCCAAGGGGAAGGCTTTGGACGGAGGGATACGGATTGCCGCGGGCACTTTGTGCCCTCGCAATGACACCGCTTCAGTCAATCCGAGGAGCGAAGCGACGTGGAATCCGCTCTTTGATATGACGGATTGCAGCTGCGGCGAAGCCGCCTCGCAATGACAGAACGAAAACCAAAGGCGGGAGCGTTTGCTCCCGCCTTGTCCGTTATTTCTTCTCGCAGAACGCCTCGTATTTGCCCTGCACCCATTCCTGCAGGGCCTTGACGCCCTCCTCCGTCCAGGGGAAGGTCTCCTCCTCCACATCGTCGGCCAGCTCGTAGCAGATCTTGCTGTAGACCGAGGCCTTCAGCGCCTCCTCGCCCTGCTGGGCGTAGCGATAGCGGAAGTCACCGATGCTGCCGGTGTAGACGTGGGCCCGCTTGAACCACTGTACCGTATAATCCTGAAACTGGGGATGCATAACACCACTCCTTTGCGCTTTGCCCCATTATACCACATCGGCGGGCACTTGTAAAAGGGGGAGCGGGGTGGTATGATGGAAAAAAGAACAGGACGGATCGCAGCGGGAGGGGACGGATTGCCGCGGCCGGTTTGCGAACCGGCCCACCGTCGTGTCAGCCGCTTCCCGCTCCCATCGGTCGCGGCAAGCGGGACACTTCCTCGATTCCGCCTCGCTTCATCTGCCGCAGGCAGCGCTTCGCTGATTTTCCCCCAGGGGGAAGGCTTTGGTGGGTACCCTGCACACAGGAGGACGCCATGGAACGTGGACTCAACCGCAATCAACTGAAATATCTGGTGATCCTCGCCATGGTCGTCGACCACGTGGCGTGGGCCTTCGTGCCCCTGCTGTCCCGCACCGGACAGGCCATGCACTTCATCGGCCGGCTCACCGGCCCCACCATGGCCTTTTTCATCGCGGAGGGGTATTTCCACACCCGGGACGTGAAGCGCTATGCCGCACGGCTGGCGCTTTTCGCGCTTTTGTCCTGGCCCGCCTTCAGCTATTTCGAGACGGGAAAGTGGTTCAGCCCCTCCTTCGGCGTCATCTACACCCTGCTGCTGGGGCTGCTGGCCGTGTGGATCTGGGACAAGCTGCCCGTCCATCCGCTGCTGCGGCTGGCGCTTATCGCGGGGCTGGTGTGGCTCTCCCAATGGGGCGACTGGGCCTGCTACGATGTGCTGTGGCCGCTGGCGCTGGTCATGCTCCGGGACAGACCAAAGGTAAAGTGGATCGCCTTTACAGGGCTGTGCGTGATTGCGGCAGGGGATCTCATCTGGCTCTACATCCGCTACGGCTGGCCGTGGTGGACGGGACTGCACAATCTGGGCCTGCTGTCGGCGCCGCTGCTGCTGGCTCTGGGCTACAGCGGACGGAGCGGCAGCCGAAATCCCTTCCACAAGTGGTTTTTCTATGTGTTCTATCCGGCCCACCTGCTGATCCTGGGCCTGCTGCGGTGGATGTGAGGGGGAGTTGCGGATTGCCGCGGCGGTAGGGGCGGCGGCGTCACCCCTCATCCGCCCCAGTGTGCGCACTGGGGCACCTTCCCCCCAGGGGGAAGGCTTGGGGGGGGAGTGCGGATTGCCGCGGCGGATTGGGCGGGCGCAGAGGCCCGCGATGCTGACCCCTCATCCGGCCGCTGGCGCGGCCACCTTCTCCCCAAGGAGAAGGCTTGGGGGAGTTGCGGATTGCCGCGGCGTTTTGGGCGGCTGCACCGGCTCGCAATGACGGGGGATCCCCCAGGGGACGAAAAACCTTGAAGCAGGCGGAAAACCGTGGTAAAATCAGTTCAGAAAAATGCACCCGAAAAAGGGAGGAACGAATATGGAAAACGAGAATACCGGCGCCGTCCGGCGCATCGGCGTGCTGACCAGCGGCGGCGACGCCCCCGGCATGAACGCCGCCATCCGCAGCGTGGTGCGCTCGGCCTATCGCCGGGGCATCGAGTGCATCGGCATCCGCCGGGGCTGGGCCGGACTCATCAGCGGCGACTTCGCCCCCATGACCGGGTCCGACGTCAGCCGCATCATCAACCGGGGCGGCACCGTGCTCTACACCGCCCGCAGCGACGAGTTCCGCACCGAGGCCGGACAGCAGAAGGCCGCCGCTACCTGCAAGCTGCTGGGACTGGAGGGCATCGTGGCCATCGGCGGCGACGGCACCTTCCGCGGCGCCCTGGATCTGTCCCGGTACGGCGTCAGCGTGGTGGGCATCCCCGGCACCATCGACAACGACATCGGCTGCACCGACTACACCATCGGCTTCGACACCGCCGCCAACACCGCCGTGGACTGCATCGACCGGCTCCGGGACACCATGCAGTCCCATGAGCGCTGCGCCGTGGTGGAGGTCATGGGACGCCACGCCGGGTATCTGGCCCTCCATGTGGGCGTGGCCGTGGGCGCCACCGCCGTGCTGGTGCCGGAGTACCCCTACAACTTCGACGAGCACGTGGCCGAGAAGATCCGCCGGGCCCGGCTCAGCGGCAAGACCAACTTCATCATCGTGGTGGCCGAGGGCGCTGTCAGCGCCGTCAGCGTGGGTGAGCAGATCCGCGCCGAGCTGGGCCTGGATCCCCGGGTCACTATCCTGGGCCACATCCAGCGGGGCGGCGCACCCACCGTCAAGGACCGGGTCATGGCCACCCGCATGGGCTACGAGGCTGTGCGCCTGCTCTCCGAGGGCAAGACCAACCGGATCATCTGCGCCGAGGGCGACAAAATCGTGGACCGGGACATTGCCGAGGCCCTGCAGATGAAAAAGACCCTGAACCCCGAGGAGTTCAAGGTCATGACGGTGATGACAGGAACATAAATAATTCGCCCGAAATCTGCGGATTTCGGGCGAGAAGGTTTGCACCCTGCTGCGCGCACTTCGTCGACGCAGACTGCGCATTCCTCGCCGCGGCGCAAGCGCCACGTCTCACTCGCTCCGTTGCGTCTCCTCTCCCCACCGCAAACACTTCGTTGGTTTGCGGCGGGGACCCCAGGAGTTCGCACACTGGCAGGGTGAGAGGTGTTTTTTGCCACGTACTACGACTCGCTTCGCTCGCATGCATAAGTTCGCGCAGCCAAATCACAGATTTGGGCGCTCACTTAACGCCGCGGCAAAATACGATTAAATGTCTTCGCGCCGTGCGCGGCGCGAACAGCTAACGCATTAGTTCGTGCAGCCAAATCAGAGATTTGGGCACTCACTTATCTGCGAGGCTTTCGCGGCGTGCGCGCCGCGAAATCTGCGATGCTTTTCGCCGCGAACAGATCGGCACCCTCACCGTTGACACGGCGGCGGGGAACTGGTAAAATGATTGGCAGGAACTGGAAAAACACAAACCAACCGGAAACGCGACCTGACGGAAGGAGAGGATCACCGTGAAAAAGCTCTTGACCATCGCACTGACGCTGGCGCTCATCCTGGGCCTGACGGCCTGCGGCTGCGCCGCCAACAAACCCGCCGAGAACCCAACCGACAATCCCGGTGGACAGTCCCAGACCGATCCCGGCACCAACCCCGGCGGCGGCGACGCCGTACTGGACGGCGCACTCCACTTCATCGACCGGGACGACCGGGACAGCTCCGTTCTGCGGGGCGTGCGCTTCTCCGGCAACCGCTCCGGCTCGGATGAGTTCAACAGCAAGCCGCCCGCCACATCGGGCATCCGCTGCATCTTTGAGATGAACGAGTGGGTGGCCGCGATGCCCGACACCGACGTGACCTCCGGCATTCTGGTCTACGTGCTGCCCCACCGGGCGGACCAGAAGTACTACGAGACCGCCGCGTTCTCCGGGGATATGCCGGATCTGGCCGCCGTCTACAACATGGAGCACATTGACGGCGAAGGCTGGGGCGCGTTCTATCTGAACCCGGAGGAGGCGGAGGCCGGCTACTACGACTTCGTGTTCGTCTACGAGGGCAAGGCCATCGCCACCCTGCTGACCCGGTTCTACGACGAGGGCGCTCTGGAGAACCTGACCGACAAGGAGCTGTACGAGCGCATGGGCTGACAACCCGACTACACCGGCTGATCCCGGGGACAAGTGAAAACGTGAATTGATGGCGCGCTGCAAAATGCACCGCAACCGTCATTCCGGACCGGTGACCGCGGTCGCCGGCGTGGGAATCCCCTTCCTGATGCGCAGGAAACGGATTGCCGCGGCCCCGTGGGGGCCTCGCAATGACAGGAGGGTGCATCCTGCAGCGCGCTCTTTTGCGTTGACAGCGGCGGGGGAGTGGGGTATCATCAGAGTATCAGGTCCGCGCGAAACGGCGGAAAGGGAAAGGAAAGACCGGATATGAAACGTATCATTTGCATTCTGGCGGCGGCGCTGTGCCTCGCGCTGCTCACCGCCTGCGGCAGCAAAGCCTCCCCACAGCAGCTGGTGGGCACCTGGACGGCAGCCCCCGCAAATCCCGGCGACAGCGACATACGGATCACCTTCGAGGAGGACGGCACCTTTCGCTCCACCAAGTCCCTGGGCGACTTCAGCGAGACCGTGGACGGGCAGTACACCCTGGACGACGACCAGACCCTGACCATGCACTACAACGAGGGCGGCTACGATGACGATGTGTTTGCCCACGACAGACAGGCCGTGGACGGCAGCGGCGTCTGCTGGTACGTGGAGGGCGACGTCCTCTACATCGGCGGAGCGGCGCTGCGCAGGGGGTAAGCCGATCCCGCCGCCCCGCCATGGCGGTGCGGTGCGGCACGTCGTTGGGAAGTTCATCGCGGCGGGGATCCCCTTTGCCCCTCATCCGTCACCTCCGGTGACACCTTCCCCCGGCGGGGGAAGGCTTGGGGAGGGAGAAACAGGGGGAAGTATCTGCCGACGTTGGGACAGATGCAAAAAAGTTAAAAAAACGGCGAAATGGCTTCCCCAATCGGGCGCGGTTCCATCCCGCCCGGTCTTGACAGTGACGGCGGTTTCTGCTATTCTTGATGCAGTAAGCTTTTACCAAAAAGCGTTAATTTGAGAAAGAGAGGGAAAACACATGTTTTGTACCAGTTGCGGCAAACAGATTCCTGACGGCTCCGTATTCTGCCCCGAGTGCGGCGCTTCTCTGGGCCCGGCTCCCGTGGCTCCCGCGGCTCCGGTCGCCAAGAAGGGCCTGAACAAGAAGACCATCATCATTATCGCCGCCGTGGCGCTGGCCCTGATCGTGGGCCTCATCCTGATCCTCGTGCTGACCAGCACCAAGCACAGGATCAAGGGCACCTGGGTCCGCAAGGTGAGTGATAACGTGACGGTGACCTATGTGTTCAAGGCCGGCGGAAAGGGTGAAATGAAGCGTTCCTATGAGGACTATGATGGTGACAAAAAAGTAGATACCACTGACTTCAAGTGGGAAGTGAAGAGTAAGAACAAGCTGGTCATCAAGGTTTTGGATGATGACGGTGATGTGATGTATAAGCAGAACTTTAAGTACAACAAGAAGCTGGCAAAGGATCCCGATAAAGCGGACGAAGATGACAACAACAGCTACTGGTGCATCGACGGCAAAAAGCTTTACATCAACGGCGATAAGCTCACGAAGAAGTGATCACCCCGCTCCCTGCGTCTGACAAGTGAACGAAGCCCGCTCCCTCCCGTTGCGGAGGGGGCGGGTTTTTGTGCGTGGGGGTACGGATTGCCGAGGCCCCGGTGGGGCCTCGCAATGACACCTCATCCGTCTGTCCTCCGGGCAGACACCTTCCCCTCAAGGGGAAGGCTTTGGAGGATTACGGATTGCCGCGCCGCTGCGCGGCTCGCAATGACGGACGACCCCTCATCCGTCACCTGCGGTGACACCTTTCCCCCCAGGGGGAAGACTTTGGAGGGGGAAAGGCGCCGCTGCTGCGGATGATAGAGCAGAGCGCAGCGATAGCGAGAAGAGAAGCAGCGCCGATTCAGTCTTAAAGCAAATCTGCAGCCGCTATCCGCAATCGCGCGGTATTGCGTCTCGGCGAAGGATCCTTTCAGCGCGGGAGGAAGTCCTTAGAAACGTAGTTTCTGAGCGCATCTTTGGTGACTTTCTGTGCGTTCAGAAAGTCACCCGCTCCCGGGGGAGCGGAACTATCTCCTGACAGAGATGGGGAGGGTCGGATTGCCGCGGCAGTTTGCGAACTGGCGCGCAATGACAGGAACGGGCGGTTACAGATCGTCACGCCGGTGTGCGACAGCAGAGCATCAAAGGCTTCTCCCTGGGGAGAAGCTCCCGCGAAGCGGGTGATGAGGGGGAAGGTGGGAGAAAACACCGCCTTTTCCGGGCTTCTTCTTGACAGAGCGCACAGGGGCATGATATGATAAAAACGAAGCAAGCCCCCACAATCATCAGAAGATTTAAGGAGGAGAAAGAACATGAAGCGTATCCTGCGTATTGTCAGCCTGGTGATGGCTGCAGTTCTGTGCCTGAGTCTGCTGACGGCCTGCGGCAGCAAGGAATCCAAGCTGAAGGGCACCTGGAGCGTCAAGGAAACAGCAGAAGGCATGACGGCAGAGGTAAAGATGACCTTCAAGTCCGGCGGCAAGGGCGAGATGAAGATGACACTGAATGGCGAAGAGTACGAGTCCGAGAGCTTCAAGTGGGAAGTGGACGACGACGAGCTGACGATCAAAACAACTGACGGCGATGGCGACACCACCTACAAGTGGTCCAAGGACGCCAAGGACGGCGAAAAGGACTGCTGGTACATCGACGGCAAGACCCTGTATCTGGGCGAGATGGAGTTGAAGAAGGGTTGATGACCCCGCTCCGCATCTGACAAGTGAACGAAGCCCGCTCCCTCCCGCTGCGGAGGGGGCGGGCTTTTGCGCGGGGGATTACGGATTGCCGCGCCGCTGCGCGGCTCGCAATGGCGGCGTATTCGACTCGCAGCCTGCGCCGATGTTTGGCCATTCTTGACAGGGTGGCGGGGAACTGGTAGAATACTGCCATACCCACCGATGAAACTTCCGGCGGCAGGCACCCCGCAGGTGATCCGCCGGAGAGCAAGGAGGAACAGAGGATGAAACGGATAATCTGCCTCATTCTGGCGACCATGATGTGCCTGAGCCTGCTGACGGCCTGCGGCAGCAGCCAAAAAAAGAACACGGTAAAAGACAGCAAGCCCGCCGCCGACGCAAAGGACGAAGAGCCGAAGATCGAGGATATCCTGGCTGCCCAGCTGACAGGTACCTGGAGCACCCAGGAGGGCGGAGATAAAGTGGAGGTCTCCTTCCGAAGCGGCGGCAAGGGCCAGATCGTCGCCGCCTTTGCCGACGCCGGGGGCGTCAGCGAATCCTTTGATTTTACGTGGTCTGTGGACGGCTACGAGAGACTGACCGTGGTTCTTGAGGAAAACGAGACCACCTACAGACATGCCGAAAACGCCGTGGACGGCAAGGAGACGTCCTGGTTCATCGACGGCGATACGCTGTATTTTCAGGGCATCGCCCTGACGAAGCAGGGCTGACATACGCCGCAGCTGACAAGGGAAAAAGCGCCCTCTCCGGATGGGAGAGGGTGCTTTTGTGTGTGTGGGGAGGCGCGGATTGCCGCGGCCCCGGTGGGGCCTCGCAATGACACCTCATCCGTCTGCCCTCCGGGCAGACACCTTCCCCTCAAGGGGAAGGCTTTGGGGGAGAAACGAATCGCCGCGGCAACCATGGCGGCTCACAATGACAGGAACGGGCGGGGACGGATAAGTGAGCGCCCAAATCTCCGATTTGGCTGCGCGAACTTATGCATGTGAGCGAAGCGAGTCGTAGTACGTGGCAAAATACACCTCTCAGACTACGAAGTGTGCGAATTGTCCGCCATTGGCGGACAATGAGTGCGCGCAGTAGGCTGCAAGCCTTTTGTCAAAAAACGGCATTGCCGTTTTTTGACAGTCTCAAACGATCCCTCCGGCAAACGCCGGAGGGATCGTTTTGTGTCTTATGGGGGGCTTACGCCTTGGCCGCTTCCTCCGCCATGTCGGCCTCGGCGGCCTTCATCATGATGGCGCACTCCATCCGCTTGCGGAAGATCTGGCAGCCCAGCTCGTACACGCCGGTGATGTCGCCGCTGGCGTGGTAGGCGTTGGCCGCGCAGCCGCCGGAGCAGTAGAGCTTGGCCCAGCAGTCCGCGCACTGGGGACGTGCGTACACGTTGCACCCGGCGAACTTGTCCCGGAGTTCCGTGTTGGTGACGCCCTGCCAGATGTCGCCCATGCGGTAGGCCTCGTCGCCCACGAACTGGTGGCAGGGGTACAGATCGCCCCAGGGCGTCACCGCCAGATACTCCGTGCCGCTGCCGCAGCCCGAGAGCCGCTTGTAGATGCAGGGGCCGTGCTCCAGATCGATCATGTAGTGGTAGAAGGTGATGGGCTTGCCCTCGCGCTCCCGGCGCAGCATGTCCTTCGCCAGAATTTCATACTGCTCAAAGACCTTGGGCAGATCTTCCTCCGTGATGGCGCAGGGATCCTCCGGGGCGCAGACCACCGGCTCCATGCTCAGCTCCGTGAAGCCCAGATCCGCCATGTGGAAAAGGTCGTTGGTGAAGTCCAGATTGTGGTGGGTGAAGGTGCCCCGGACGTAGTAGTTCCGGTCGCCCCGCCGCTCCACGAAGTGCTGAAAACGGGGCACGATGCGCTCGTAGCTGCCGTGGCCCGCCCAGTCCACACGGAACCGATCGTTGACCTCCTTGCGGCCGTCCAGACTCAGCACCACGTTGTGCATCTCGCGGTTACAGAAGTCGATGACCTCGTCGTCCACCAGAACGCCGTTGGTAGTGAGTGTAAAGCGGAAATGCTTGCCTGTCTCGGCCTCCCGGGATCTTCCGTATGCCACAAGCCGCTTCACCACGTCCCAGTTCATCAGCGGCTCGCCGCCGAAGAAGTCCACCTCCAGATTCCGCCGTGTGCCGGAATTCTCAATGAGGAAGTCCAGCGCCCGCTTGCCCACCTCGAAGGACATGAGGGCACGCTCGCCCTGATATTTGCCCTGGCTGGCGAAGCAGTAGGAGCAGCTCAGGTTGCAGGTGTGGGCCACGTGGAGGCACAGGGCCTTCACCACGTCGCCGGTGCGCTGCTTCAGCGCACCGGCCTTGTCGCCGTAGGTGTCGGGGGCGAACAGGAGGCCGTCGGCCTTCAGCTGCTCCACGTCACGGAGGCAGGCCTCCACCTCGGCTTCGGCGATGCCGTGGGCGGCGGAGACGTTCTTCACGATGTCCTCCCGGGGGGTGTTCTCGTACTGCATGATGACGTCGTAGGCCACCGCGTCCACACTGTGGACGGAGCCGCTGTAGACGTCGATGATGATGTGATAGCCGTTGAGTTCGTAGCCGTGGATCATGGGAATTCTCCTTTGCTAAAGCGATACAAAAAAGACCGCCGGCCATAGGACCGGCGGCCGAGCTGCGGTTGCAGGTTCATCGCGGAGACGGGAGAGGGGAAACCCCTCATCCGTCACCTTCGGTGACACCTTCCCCCCAGGGGGAAGGCTTTTTTACTGTGTTTTTTGCCTCAGCAGTTCTCGCAGGGCTGGTTGGCCACGCCGCAGGAGGTCTTGCAGGCGCTCTGGCAGGAGGTCTGGCACTCGCCGCAGCCGCCGTCCATGGCGGTGAGATCACGGGTATTCAGGGTCTGAATGCGATTCATATCAAAAATCTCCTTGTGTTTTCAAATTCGCGACAACTATTTTAACCGATAAACGCCGATATTGCAAGGGTTTGGCGTCATTTTTCCGCAAATATTTTGTCCGGCATGGCACCTGTGGTGCTGTGGAGCGTCACGCCCTCCGCGCCGTAGGCCGTCAGCAGCTCCATCACGGCTTCGTCTACCGCCTCGCCGGGGGCCAGCAGCGGCACGCCGGGGGGATAGGCCCAGACGAACTCCAGACACGTTTTGCCCAAGGCTTTCGCGGGGCTGACGTGTTCGCCGGGGCGGTCGGCCGCCTCTGCCGGGGTCATCGCAGCCCGGGGGATGGGCGGCAGCGGGAAGGGGGGCTTTTCCGCCGGGGCAATGGACTTGTCGATCTCCAGCAGGGCGTCGGCCAGGGCGTTCAGGGTTTCCACCGTGTCGCCCAGGCCGGTGAGGGCCGTGGCGTACCGGGGCGCGGCCATCTCCAGCTCGATGCGGTGGTCATTCCGCAGGAGATCGGACAGCTCCGTGCCGGTGAGGGCGGCGTGCTCCGTGGAGATCACCACCTTGCTGCGGTCGTGGCAGGGGGCGGTGAAGAGGCGGAGGTTTCGGAGACCTTTACAGCGGTCATAGAAGCCGTCCAGCGCCTGCTGCCAAGCGGTGAAAAGGGAATCCCCTTTACGCGCCAGCAGGTCGGTGCAGCCGTCCATGGAGGCCATCAGCAGGTAGGAGGGGCTGGAGGACTGGAAGATGGCCATGGCGTTTTGGAGCCGTTGGGGGTCCACCCGCTCCGAGCAGAGGTGGAGGAGGGCGGTCTGGGTCAGGCTGGGCAGGGTCTTGTGGACGCTGTGGATCACCAGATCGGCGCCCTGTGTGACGGCGCTCTCCGGGAAGCCGTGGCCGAAGCCGAAGTGGGCGCCGTGGGCCTGATCCACCACCAGCACCTTGCCGTGGCGGTGGACGATGGCCGCGATGGCGGCGATATCGCTGCACACGCCGTCGTAGGTGGGGCTGGTGAGCAGCACCGCCGGGGCGTGGGGATGGGCGGCGAGGGCCTGCTCCACGTCAGATGGGTCGATGGGGCCGGAGAGTCCGGCCTCCAGCGGCGCGGGGGCGAGATAGATCGGACGCAGACGGCGCAGCAGAAGGCCGTTGTAGACGGACTTGTGACAGTTCCGTGCCATGATCAGCTCGTCGCCGTCCCGGGTACAGGCCCAGATGGCGGCAAGCAGAGCGGCGGTGCTGCCGTTCACGCTGAACCAGGCGCGGCGGCTGCCCCACAGGGCGGCGGCGCGCGCCATGGCGCGGAGCAGCACCCCCTCCGGGTGGTGGAGGTCGTCGAGACCGTCCACCTCCGTCACGTCCCACGCTGCGCCCAGATCGGCGAGGTACGGGGCCAGCGCCGCGTTGCGCTTGTGGCCCGGCATGTGCATGGGGAGCATGGCGGGGCAGTGGGATTTTAACTTGTCCAGCAATGTGTTGTCCATAGGGGACTCCTTTTTTGACACCTCGTCCGTGAAGACACCTCATCCGTCTGCCCTTCGGGCAGCCTACGACTCGCTTCGCTCGCATGCATAAGTTCGCGCAGCCAAATCACAGATTTGGGCGCTCACTTAACCTTCTCCTCAAGGAGAAGGCTTTTTTTCCCTTACTTCAATTCGATCAATCCGGCGTCCAGCAGCTTTTGCAGGCTCATCAGCACGCCGAGGCGGGCGTGATACCACGTGAGGCCGCCCTGGAAATAGACGGCGTAGGGCGCCCGGATGGGACCGTCAGCGGAAAGCTCGATGGAGCTGCCCTGATTGAAGGCACCGGCCGCCATGATCACCTCGTCCTCGTACCCGGGCATGGCCCAGGGCTCCGGCGTCACGTAGCTGTCCACCGGCGCGGCGGCCTGGATGCCCTTGCAGAAGGCGCACATCCGCTCCCGGCTGCCCAGCTCCACCGCTTGGATGATGTCACGGCGCACCGCGCCGCTCTCCGGCACCACGCGGAAGCCGAGCCGTTCGTAGCACGCGGCTGTAAAGATAGCACCCTTTACAGCACTCTGCACCACCGTGGGGGCCAGGAAGAAGCCCTGATAGAAGCTGGTGAGCAATCCCATATTGGCGCCTACCTCCGCGCCCAGACCCGGGGCGGTGAGACGGTAGGCGCAGCGGTCCACCATGTCCTTTTTGCCGCAGACGTAGCCGCCGGTGGGGGCAAGGCCGCCGCCGGGGTTCTTGATGAGGCTGCCCACCATGAGATCCGCGCCCACCTCCGTGGGCTCCTTGTCCTCCACGAACTCGCCGTAGCAGTTGTCCACCATGCACCGCACGTCCGGCTTCACGGATTTGCAGAAGGCGATCAGCTCTCCGATCTCTTCCACCGAAAAGCTGGGGCGGGTGTCGTAGCCCTTGCTGCGCTGGATGGTGATGAGCTTGGTGCGGTCGTTGATGGCGGCGCGGATGGCGTCATAGTCGAAGCTGCCGTCGCTCTTGAGATCCACCTGACGGTAGGTGACGCCGTACTCGGCCAGGGAGCCGGGGGTGGGGCGGATGCCGATGACGCCGTGGAGCGTGTCGTAGGGCGCGCCGGCGGGGCTCAACAGCTCGTTGCCGGGCAGGAGGTTGGCGCCCAGCGCCAGCGCCAGGGCGTGGGTGCCGCAGGTGATCTGGGGCCGCACCAGCGCCGCCTCGGCGCCGAAGCAGGCGGCGTAGACCCGCTCCAGATTGTCCCGGCCCTCGTCGTCGTAGCCGTAGCCGGTGGAGAGGTTGAAGTGGGTGGCGTTCACCCGGCAGCGCTGCATGGCCAGCAGCACCTTGGCCTGATTCCGGGCGGCAATGGCGTCCGTGCGGGCAAAGGGCGCGGTCAGCGTCGCCTCCACCGCGTCGGCAAAGGACAGCACCGCGTCGGAAAGGCCCATCTCGTGGTAAATGGCGTTGGATTCGTTCATATCGGTCTCCTTGTGGGTTTTGTTCTTTTCAACCTGAAAATGTATCATATCGCCGTTGTGTTTGCAAGAGGGGGATGGTAAAATGGGGGAAATGAACGGATTGCCGCGCCGCCGCTGGCGGCTGGCCATGACAGAAAGATACGAGGTCACGCCATGTACTACGTCTACATCCTGCGGTGCCGGGGCGGCACGCTGTATACCGGCTATACGCCGGATCTGGGCCGCCGCATGGCCGCCCACTGTGCGGGAACCGGCGCCAAATACACCCGCTCCCATCCGCCGGAGGAGATCGAGGCCCTGTGGCGCACGGAGGAGAAAACCGACGCCATGCGGCTGGAGTACGCCGTGAAGAAGCGGCTCACCCGGGCGGAGAAGCTGGGCCTCATTGCCGCGCCGGAGCGGCTGTGGGAGCTGCTGCCGGGACTGGAGCCGGAGAAGTTTCAGCACGTGCCCGGCGTGACGCTGGCGTCCCTGCGCGGGGACTGATGGATCACCGCGGGAGGCAATGACCCCTTGGGCGGGGACGGATAAGTGAGCGCCCAAATCTCCGATTTGGCTGCGCGAACTTATGCGTTAGCTGCCCCGCCCCTACGATGTGGAACGGTGCGGGGATGTTGTAGGGGAGGGCCTCCGTGCCCTCCCTTGGAGGATGCGTTTTTTTGGCAATGACAGGAGGACAACCATGGAGAAGCAATACTACGCCGCGCCCATGGAGGGCATGACCACCTGGCTGTGGCGGCAGGTACACCACCGCGTCTTCGGCGGGGCGGACAAGTTCTTCACGCCCTTCCTCTCGCCCAACGCCACCTATGCCTTTCAGGTCAAGGAGCGGCGGGAGGTGGAGCACAATGAGGGCCTCTGCGTGGTGCCCCAGCTGCTCACCAACCAGCCGGACCACTTCATCTGGGCGGCCAAGACCCTCCGCGACATGGGGTACGGCGAGGTCAACCTGAATCTGGGCTGTCCCTCCGGCACCGTGGCCGCCAAGCGGAAGGGCTCCGGGCTTCTGAGCTATCCTGACCAGTTGGAGCGGCTGCTGGACGGTATCTTTGCCGCTCTGCCGGACATGAAGATCAGCGTCAAGACCCGCATCGGCCGCCACGACGACGGCGAGTGGCCCGCTCTGCTGGCCATCTACGACCGCTATCCCATCCACGAGCTGATCGTCCATCCCCGGGTGGGGAAGGACATGTACCGGGGCACGGCCCGGCGTGAGGTGTTCGCGTGGACGCGGCAGCATACGGCGCTGCCGCTGGTCTACAACGGCGACGTGTGGACGGCAGAGGACGCGGCATCATGGGACGTGAGCGTCATGACAGGCCGGGGGCTCATCGCCGATCCGGCGCTGCTGCGGCGCTCTCGGGGCGGCCAGGCGGCTGCCCGGGCGGAGCTGGCTGCGTTCATGGGCGAGCTGGCCGAGGGCTACGAGGCCGCTGTGGGGCAGGACGCCGCTCTGCACCGGATGTGGGAGATCTGGTTCTACCTCATCGACAGCTTCCCGGAGGCCGGTGACGCCTTGAAGCGGATGCGCAAGTGCCGCCGTCTGGCGGACTACCGCGCCATCGCCGACGCCGTGATCGCGGGGGAGCGGCTGGCGTGGGAATGAGGGGATGCGGCACTTCGCGCCCTCGCAATGACCGCCACTACCGTCATTCCGAGACAGTGACCGACGTCACTGTCGTGGGAATCCGTACATCGGGAACGGGGAGAACGGATTGCCACGCCGCTGCGCGGCTCGCAATGACGGGGGAGTGCGGATTGCCACGCCGCTGCGCGGCTCGCAATGACGGGGGAGTGCGGATTGCCGCGCCGCTGCGCGGCTCGCAATGACAGACCCATCCGTCTGCTGGGAGCCGTTGTCGGGCAGATTTGACAGGATGCAACGACGCATTGCTTGCCGGTACGCGCCGGAATTGATACAATGACGGCAGAAAGAACAGGGAGGAACGAGCTATGGCGGATATTTCCAACAACGTGAGACGGCTGCGCAGGCAGCGGGATATGAGTCAGGCGCAGCTGGCCGACAGATTGGGCGTGACCCGACAGACCGTCTCCGGCTGGGAGCGGGGATTGACCTATCCCGATCTTCCCATGCTGGAAAAGCTGGGGCAGGTCTTTGACACCGACCTCAACGGCCTTCTGTACCCGGAGAGCCGCGGCGAAGGCCGGCGGCGGGAGGAGCCCCTGCGGGCTCGGTTCATCCCGCTCTCCATGGTGATCTATACCGTCCTGCTGCTGGTGGGCGGCGCCGTGCTGAAGGGCTTTACCCCCGGATATGAGCTGCTGATCATCTGGGGATTGATCCTGCTGGCGGGCTTGGTGGTCCTGTGCGCCTACCGGATCTCGGGCCAGCTCGCCCACCGGGGGACCGGGGAGGAGTGACAGGGAGCCTGTGACAGATAGCAAAAACAGAGGAGACGGAAAACCGTCTCCTCTGTTTTCGTTGATGCAATAAAGTGATCAGCCCAGGAAATACACTGTGATGTCCCGGCGGCCCCACTTGCAGCAGGTCTCGTAGTCCGGGAACCACAGGTCGATGATCTTGCCCTTGATGGCGCCGCCGCAGTCCCGCGCCACCGCCATGCCGTACACCCAGCTGCCGCTGGGCGTCTGGATGAACATCCGCGTGCCGTAGGGGATTACCTTGGGATCCACCGCCACCACGCCGATCTCCGTGGGGTAGCCCGTGGCCGTGATGCCGTGGATGTCATAGGCCGTGGCGTTGTACGTATCCACGCTGGTGTAGGGCATGGTGGCGCCGGAGGTGAACACCAGATAGCCGCCGCCGCTGCCGTCCTCGGCAGGCACCACCTCGGCGATCCGGTCGCCGCTCTCCACATACGACGCCGCCGTGCCGTACTCAATGATCTCATTCACCGCCGGCTCCTCGCTGCGGCCCATATACACCGTGCGCTGCAGCTCTCCGCAGCGATACACATCCGAATAGGTGTCCACATACTCGCCGTCCTGACCGGCCTGCTTTACCCGCTCCTTGCCCTTGGTCAGCGCCGGATTGGCTACCCGCTCCGTGGTGTAGGAGGTGGGGGTGACCTTCTCCCAGGTGCGCTCCCAGACGTCCGTCACCGTGATGACCAGCTGGTCGCCGGTCACGTCCAGCACCACCATCTCATCGTCCGCCACATTCACCTTCGTGCGGCGCAGCAGATGATCCACCGTCTCGTTCCCGGCAGTCACTTCCGTCTCCTCGCCGTTCACCGAAATCACCACGGTCTGGCCGTTCCGCAGCAGAAGCTGGGCGTCATGGATCACCGCATTCTCGTTGGTGCGAACATGGAGATGGTCGTAGTCCATGGCCTCATAGGCCGTGCCGTTGATCACAATGGGCTCCTCGCCTGTCTCGATGAGATAGGTGTGGCGGGCCTGCTCCGGCCGCACCAGCGGGGCGGGCAGAGACAGCGTGGCGGCAAGCAGCAGACTGACCGCCAGCAGCCGTCCGGACGAGCCAAAAAACAGTTTTTCGAACATATCAAAGTCTCCTTGTTTCGTTGTTGCGCCGGGAGGGACTGCGTTGCCTGCAACCGGCTGATACCAAAATGTAACTTTTTGTTACACTTTGAAATGATACGGGCAGTATAGCACTTGGGGAACGGTTTGTCAAGTTTCTGCGCATTTTTCGGCAAATTGACCGAGAAAAAAGACGGAAACTCCACGGATTTCCCGGCGGAATGGGTGGGAAAAGGTTACATAAAGTTACGGAGCAAGATACGGTTTTGTTACGGATGGGGGGGATGGAGGACGGATCGTCGCGGCGGCTGCGGCCTTCGCAATGACGGATTGGGCGGGCGCGGAGACCCGCCCCTACGGTGGGCTGCGGTGCGGAGATGCCGTAGGGGAGGGCCTCCGTGCCCTCCCGGTTGGCGGCGGATTGCCGCGGCGGTGCGGCGGCTCGCAATGACGGGTGCGGGCGGGGACAGAGCCCCGCCCCTACGGTGGGGAACGCATCAGAGATTGCCGGTTTTGTCATTCCTAGGAGGATGCGAAAATGGGGTCCCCGCCGCAAACCAGCGAAGCGTTTGCGGTGGGGAGAGGAGACAGAACGAAACGGACGAGCCGTGGTGTCGCACACCGCGGCGAGGGATGTGAAGTTTCTGTCGACGAGGCGGCGCTTCGGCAAAATCCCCCCAGGGGGAAGGCTTGGGGGAGGATACGGATTGCCGCGGCGGCTGCGCGGCTCGCAATGACGGGGGAGAGAACGGATTGCCGCGGGCACTGCGTGCCCTCGCAATGACAGCGGGGGAAGGCTTGGGGGGCTTGCGCGGAGGCGGTGTTTCTGATACAATAGGTACACCGATTTACAATGGAGGCATGGCGCCATGAGACCTGAATTCATCACCGTGGGCACCGTCGTCAACGCCCACGGCATCCGGGGCGAGGTGAAGGTGAACCCTCTGGGCTACGATCCCGCCTTTATCGCCGACTTTAAGACCCTCTACATCGGCGGCGAGGCCGTGAAGATCAAGGCCGCCCGCGTTCACAAGAACACCGTGCTGCTGACGCTCCCCGGCGTGGAGGATATGGACGCCGCTCTGGCGCTGAAGGGCAGGTCCGTTGCCATTCGCCGCACCGACGCGGAATTGCCGGAGGGCGAGTTCTTCGACGAGGAGCTCCAGGGCATGACCGTCACCGACGCGGAGAGCGGCGAGACTCTGGGCACGCTGCGGCGGGTGCTCCACTATCCCGCCCACGACGTCTACGAGGTGAAGGGGGAGCGGGAGTATCTGATCCCCGCCGTGCCGGAGGTGTTCATCGCCGCGGTGGACGCCGATGCGGGCACCATGGCGGTGCATATGCAGAAAGGACTGGCCACCGATGAGGATTGACTTTATGACGCTGTTCCCCGACGCCATCGAGGCCATGATGGGCCAGTCCATTATCGGCCGGGCACGGGAGCGGGGCTTCGTGACCATCCAGACCCACCAGATCCGGGACTTCACCACCAACAAGCAGATGCAGGTGGACGACTACCCATACGGCGGCGGACGGGGCGCGGTGATGCAGGCGGATCCCCTTTACAGGTGCTGGCAGCACGTGCGCCAGACGGCGGGGGAGGGGTATACCATCTATTTATCCCCCTGCGGGCGGACGTTTAACCAGCAGGTGGCAAAAGAGCTGTACGCCGAGCACGACCACATCATTCTGGTGTGCGGTCACTACGAGGGGGTGGACCAGCGGTTCATCGACGAGTGCGTGGACGAGGAGCTGTCCATCGGCGACTTCGTGGTGACCGGCGGCGAGATCCCCGCCATGGCGGTGGCGGACTGCCTGTGCCGCATGGCCCCCGGGGTCCTGCCGGAGGAGAGCTGCTACACCGAGGAGAGCCACTGGGACGGCCTGCTGGAGTACCCCCAGTACTCCCGGCCGGAGGTGTGGCACGATCGGGCCGTGCCGGCGGTGCTTTTGAGTGGGCATCACGGCAACGTGGCCGACTGGCGGCGCAAGGAGAGTTATAAGCGTACCATGGTGCGGCGGCCGGATCTGTTCGCCCGGTTCGACGAGAGCAAATTGACCACCAAGCACGACCGGAAGGTGCTGGCGGCGGCCAAGGAGGAGCTGGCGGCGGAAATGGGGGAGTGACGACACCTCATCCGCCCCCTTTGGGGGCTGCGACTCGCTTCGCTCGCATGCATAAGTTCGTGCAGCCAAATCGGAGATTTGGGCACTCACTTAACCTTCCCCTCAAGGGGAAGGCTTAAGTGGTGGAATAACCCCGTTTGTCTTACCATATGCAAGTCCACGGCCCGGTATGTCACCATGCCGGGCCGTTTGCTGCGCGGACAAGGGGACGGATTGCCGCGGCGGCTTGGGCGGCTTGGGGCGGGGACAGATAAGTGAGCGCCCAAATCTCCGATTTGGCTGCGCGAACTTATGCGTTAGCTGCCCCGCCCCTACGGTGGGAATCAGTGCGGGGATGGCGTAGGGGAGGGCCTCTGCGCCCTCCCGGTTGGCGGCGGATTGCCGCGCCGCCTGCGGCGGCTCGCAATGACAGGCGGTTACTCCATCAAATCTACCAAAAATGGGGGAAATTTTTTGGCCTTTCGCCCAATTTCGCCTTGACTTTTTCCCCGCTTTCGTGTATCATAGTTGGTGTTGTAAAGGTATATGACTTTACAGAAGCCAATCGAAGGAGGAATCCCCGTGAAAAACCAGACATTCCGCATGACCATGCTCTACGATTTCTACGGTGAGATCCTCACCGAGCGCCAGCGGGAGTTCTACGACCTCTACTACAACGAGGACCTGTCCCTGGGCGAGATTGCCGAGAACTACGGCATCACCCGCCAGGGCGTACGGGACGTCATCGTCCGCGCCGAGGCCGTCATGACCGAGATCGAGGACAAGACCGGCATCGTCAAGCGCTTTATGGGCCTGTATGACAAGATCACCGCCATCGAGGACGCGGCCAGGGAGCTCAAGGAGATCAACGTCCGCCGCTACGAGAACCCCGAGCTGGACCGCATCGCCGATACCATTGAGCGCGCCGCCGCCGCCCTGAAGGAGTAAACCATGGCATTCGAGGGACTGAGCGAAAAACTGAATGCCACCTTCCGCCGCCTGCGGGGCAAGGGCCGCATCACCGAGGCCGACGTCCGCGCCGGTATGCGGGAGGTGCGCCTGGCACTGCTGGAGGCCGACGTCAGCTACAAGGTGGTCAAGGACTTTGTGGCCTCCGTCACCGAGAAGTGCGTGGGCGCCGACGTGCTGGAGAGCCTGACCCCCGCCCAGCAGGTCATCAAGATCGTCAATGAGGAGCTCACCGCTCTCATGGGCGGCACCAACTCCCGCATCACCATGGCCTCCAAAGGCCCCACGGTGGTGATGATGGTGGGTCTGCAGGGCGCCGGTAAAACCACCAACGTGGCCAAGCTGGCCGCCTTCATGCGCCGCCAGTTCGGCAAGCGCCCCCTGCTGGTGGCCTGCGACGTGTACCGTCCCGCCGCCATCACACAGCTGCAGGTGGTGGGCAAGCAGGTGGACGTGCCCGTCTTTGAGATGGGCCAGGGCGATCCCGTGAAGATCGCACAGGAGGCCATCCGCTTCGCCCGCGACCACGGCAACGACATGGTGTTCCTGGACACCGCCGGACGCCTCCACATCGACGAGGCCCTGATGAATGAGCTGAAGGCCATCAAGAAGGCCGTCACCCCCAACGAGATCCTGCTTGTCGTGGACGCCATGACCGGTCAGGACGCCGTCAACGCCGCCACCGCCTTTGACGAGGCGCTGGGCATCGACGGCGTGGTGCTGACCAAGCTGGACGGCGACGCGCGAGGCGGCGCCGCTCTCTCCATCCGGGCCGCCACCGGCAAGCCCATCAAGTTCGCCGGCACCGGCGAGAAGCTGGACATGATCGAGGTCTTCCACCCCGACCGCATGGCCTCCCGCATCCTGGGCATGGGCGACATGCTCAGCTTCATCGAGAAGGCCGAGCAGCAGTACGACGAGAAGCAGGCCGCCAAGCTGGAGGAGAAGCTCCGCAAAAACCGCCTGACCCTCACCGACTACTTAGAGCAGATGGAGCAGCTTCAGGGCATGGGCGATCTCACCCAGCTCATGGAGATGCTGCCCGGCAACATGACAAAGGGCATCGACCCCAGTCAGATCGATCCCCGGCAGTTCGCCCGGAACCGGGCCATTATCCAGTCCATGACCCCGCTGGAGCGGGAGAATCCCCAGATCCTCAACGCCAGCCGCAAGCGCCGCATCGCCGCCGGCTGCGGATTGCAGGTGGTGGACGTGAACCGGCTGCTGAAGTCCTTTGAGATGCTCCAGCAGCTCACCAAGTCCATGACCCGGGGCCGGATGCCCAATATGGGCGGTCTGGGCGGCATGGCCGGCAAGATGGTCGCCCGGAAGATGATGAAGAGCAAGAAGAAAAAGAAACGGTAAAGAGAATACGGATTGCCACGGCTCCTGTGGGGTCTCGCAATGACACCTCATCCGGCGCTTCGCGCCACCTTCTTTGCCCACCGTCGTGTCAACCGGTTTTCGCTCCCGTTGGTCGTGAAAACCGGGACACTTCCTCGAAATCAGCTCGCTTCTTTCTAATGGGGTCCCCGCCGCAAACCAACGAAGTGTTTGCGGTGGGGAGAGGAGACAGAACGAAACGGACGAGCCGTGGTGTCGCACACCGCGGCGAGGGATGTGAAGTTTCTGTCGACGAGGCGGCGCTTCGCTGATTTCCCCAGGGAGAAGGCTTGGGAGGAGGATACGGAAGCCTCGCAGAGTTCCGCCGCCGCTGGCGGCTCACAATGACAGAGAAACGACATTGAAATAAGTGCAAAAGCAATTACGCAACGGCATTTATCATAAACACAAATTAAAATACATTATTGGAGGAAAACAAAATGGTCAAGATTCGTCTGAGAAGAATGGGCGCCAAGAAGGCTCCTTACTACCGCGTCGTGGTGGCGGATTCCCGCTATCCCCGTGACGGCCGCTTCATCGAGGAGCTGGGCATCTACAATCCCTGCGTCAACCCCGCCGAGATCAAGATCGACGCCGAGCGCGCCAAGGAGTGGATCGCTACCGGCGCTCAGCCCACCGAAACCGTCCGCGCCCTGCTGAAGAAGGTCGACGTTCTGTAAGCGGAGCAGTGCCATGAAGGAACTGCTGCTCTACATCGCCAGGAACCTCGTTACCCGGCCCGATCAGGTCACCGTGACCGAGGTGGGCGAGGGCGACGATCTGACGCTGGAGCTGCGCGTGGCCCCCGAGGACATGGGGAAGGTGATCGGCCGCAACGGCCGCATCGCCAAGGAGATCCGCACCGTGGTGCGCTCCTATGCCCAGCGCAAGGGCGTCAAGGTCTCCGTGGACATCGTCGATGAATGACGGAAATGTGAAAAAGCTCCCCCTCCGAACAGGAGGGGGAGCTTTTTCAGACTGTCAAAGAACCCCTGTTTTCAAGCAGCGAAAACGGGGGTTCTTGCGAATATTCGGTGGAAAAAG